>CALIAF010000022.1 GCA_938041335.1 uncultured Ulvibacter sp.
TATGGATGAAGGCCCTTTCCAGGAGAGTAATATCTTTGAGAATGTAGAATCTGGATCACGAATGATCACGATACGTGATGTGAATGGATGTGGTGAGGTAACGTTTAAGTTTGGAGTGATTGATTACGATCGCTTTATGACGCCAAACGGAGATACCTTTAATGATACTTGGATGATTGATTCTATCGCGAGTTTTGACCCTACGGCTAACATCTACATCTTTGATAGGTATGGTAAACTATTAAAGCAGTTGAGCCCATTAAGTGAAGGGTGGGATGGAACGTATAATGGGGCAGAAATGCCATCTAGTGATTACTGGTTCTTGATAGAGTATACCGAAGATGATACGAGAAAACAGTTTAGAAATCACTTTAGTTTAAAGCGATAAAACACTTTGTAATTAAAAAAACGCCGAGCTTTTCCATTATGTGAAAAGCTCGGCGTTTTTGATGGTGTTAGAATTAAATACCTTCTAAAGGTTAAATCCTAAACTTAATACAACATTGTTTTGTTTGTTATCTGTTGTTAAACCACTTGATAAACCGTTGTAGATGTTTTGGGAGCTCGATTGTTCGGCAAAGGAATACCCTATGTCAAACGTGTAACTTCCAAAGTTGTAGCCTAGGCCTAAGGAGAAACCCCTAAGGTCGCTAAGGATTTCTTTGTCTTTATATGGGCTTTCTTCTAATCGTGTACCTGCTCTAAAACTAAAATCGTTATGTCGATATTCGCCACCTAATTTAATGGATGAAGCAGTTGTTAACGTGTTTGATATTTCAGAATTAAGAGATTGAAAAGGGGTCCGATCATTAAAGACTTTAAGGGTGTTATTCGAATAGTCTTTTACAGCATAGTCTATGCTTAGTAATCCCTTTTTACCAAAAATGTATGCGGCGCCCGCTTGTAATTTACCAGGAGTTTTTAATTGGTGCCTCTGGAAAACGTTAGTCACACCTGGATCTAACCTAATATCGCGATCCTCAATATCTGAAACAGTGCGTAAAAACTGTGTAGTTTCTTCTGCAATCTCATACCATGTTGGTGTTTCATAACTTAGACCAAATCTGAGGTTGTTTTTTACTTTTGCAATAGCGCCTATTTGCGCAGAAAAGCCACTTCCTAAAGAAAGTAAATTCTCTTCAAATAATACATAATCAATGGCAGTGTTAGCCGTATTGTTGTTCTCTTGAAATGTTTTACGTTCACGATATTCAATAGTATGGGTGTTAAGGTTAATACCAAAATACAAGTTGTCTTTATATTGAGTGGCAAGATTTAGGGTGTATTTACCGCTATATCCGCTCGTTTGTTTTGCGTATTGTTGATTAAAGCTATTGCCGTTTACCGTATTTACGTACATCGTATTGTTAGGGTCCTCCTCAAGGGCATTAATTAAAAAACCTTGATAGCCTAACAATGCATTTTGTGCGGCAACACCTTCCGTCTCACCTAAAAAGAAATACAAATCTGCTATAGATTCGCCATTTTGTAGCTGTAATAATTCTAGAGGGATACCTTGTGCTTCTGCCAAGAAAAAATTTGATATTGAGGTACTGCCTGTTCCGTTAGTGGTGATGTAATTATCGTAATTGTTTGTATTGTCGTAGTTAAGGCCAATTGTAAATTTTTTCCAAGGGGAACTTTCGTTATGGGTGTTAAAAACGAAAACACCTCCCGCTTGGTTAATAGCAACATCTGTATCAATACCTCTTGCGAGTGTATTTCCGTAGTTGCTGTCATTTACATTGTCAAGAATTCCTAGGCTAACTGTACCGCTTCCAGAGATAAACACGGCGCTACTTGCGGGGTTTATACCTACAGAAGTTAAATCTCCACCGAGTGCTGTAAAGGCGCCACTCATTCCTAAATATCTTGCTGTACCTATGGGTTCATCTGTGCTAGACCTTACAATATCTTGTAGGTTTTGAGCATTAGAAAACCCCACGGCTAAAAGTGCCGTGAGTATTACTATGTGCTTTTTCATAAAATGTATGCTTATTTATTATTATCTGCCACCACGTCTTGATGAGCCGCTTGATCTTGAAGCACCACTAGATCTTGAAGAAGAACTACTTCTTGCGCTGCTATTAGACCTGCCACTTGGACGCGAAGATTGTGTACTAGGTCTTGATCTAGTATTTGAAGGTTTGCTCACACTTGGTCTTGACTTTGTAGCTGGTCTAGTCGTGCTAGGTCGGGTTCTAGTATTTGAAATACTCGGCCTAGTACGACTGTTAGTAGGTCTTTGAGTTGATAGTCTTCTAGAGCTAGAACGTGTGTCTAAACCGCTTCTATTTGTTCTTGTGTTGCTAAACGAGTTGTCTCTTCTTGAGGAAAGACTATTTCGATTGCTAGTTCTACCAGCGCTCCTAAGTGCATTTGCTGTATTCCTTCTTGTCGTGTAATCTTGACTAGATCTACCTCTGTAGACATCACGAGATCCTTGGTATGCAACCGCTCTATTATAGCCGTTATTGTTATATGGGTTGTTGTAGCAATATGGGTTTCCATAATAACCTCCACCCCAGAAAGGGTTAAAACCACTATAGAATCCTCCATTCCATCCCCAGCCATTATAGAAACCGCCGTTCCATCCCCAGCCTCCCCAGCCTATTGCTGAGTGCCAACCCGGTCTAAAGAAATAATTGTTATAGCCCCAGTAGTTAAAGTAACCATAATTCCAGTAGTTATAATTACCCCATCCATTATCATATACATTAACAGTAACGTTTGCGTTATTTTCTCCCCATGCTCCGTATCGCTCATCTATGTCTTGCTCCACAACATAACCTTCTTCGTCCAAAGATTCGTATGTAGTATATGATTCGACATCAGTAAATATGGTATTTTCTTCGGAAATCTCATCTAAGTTTTGAGCTTTCGTTTTGAAGTATTGTTGGTAATAACTGTTTCTGTCATCAGTAACAACTACTTCCTCATCGGTTGTTGTGTTGCTTCCGTAGATACCATCCTCCATTTGAGTGGTGTTATTGTACGTACCACAAGAAGCTAATAACAAAATACTTAATAAAGCTGCGAAGCCTTTTATTTTAGGTAATAAGGTGGAGAATAATGGTTTCATAACTTTGTGTTTTTAATTGTTCGGGAGTATAAAAATAAGTAGTTTTGTCGAGAACTACATATATTTAACTAATTAACTTAATCACAACATTTGTGCCAAAATAAGTACTATGGCTAAGAATTTAACAACTCGTGAAGAGGATTACTCAAAATGGTATAATGAACTCGTTATCAAAGCTGATTTAGCGGAGAACTCTGCCGTTAGGGGATGTATGGTGATAAAGCCTTATGGTTATGCCATTTGGGAAAAAATGCAAGCAGAATTAGATAGGATGTTCAAAGAAACTGGACATGAAAATGCATATTTCCCGCTTTTTGTTCCTAAAAGTTTATTTGAAGCTGAAGAAAAAAATGCAGAAGGTTTTGCAAAAGAGTGTGCAGTTGTAACACATTATCGTTTGCAAAACGATCCTGATAATCCAGGAAAGTTAAGAGTTGATCCAGAAGCAAAATTAGAAGAAGAATTAATAGTAAGACCAACATCTGAGGCTATTATTTGGAAAACATTTAAAGGTTGGATTCAATCTTATAGAGATTTACCATTACTGATAAACCAATGGGCTAATGTGGTGCGTTGGGAAATGCGTACGCGTTTATTTTTGCGTACCGCAGAGTTTTTATGGCAAGAAGGGCATACGGCTCATGCAACCAAAAATGAAGCTGTTGCAGAGGCAAAACAAATGCAAGACGTATATGCTACTTTTACTGAAAACTTTATGGCAATGCCAGTTGTAAAAGGAGTAAAAACTGATAGCGAGCGTTTTGCTGGTGCAGAAGACACCTATACTATTGAGGCGTTAATGCAAGACGGAAAGGCTTTACAAGCAGGAACTTCTCACTTTTTAGGTCAGAATTTTGCCAAAGCTTTTGATGTGAAGTTTGCAACTAAAGAAGGGAAGCAGGAATACGTTTGGGCGACCTCTTGGGGTGTTTCTACTCGATTAATGGGAGCACTTGTTATGACCCATAGTGATGATAAAGGATTAGTATTGCCTCCTAAATTGGCCCCATATCAAGTAGTAATTGTGCCTATATTTAGGAATGATGAGCAGTTTGATGCTGTAAGCGAAGCTGCCAATGAATTAATGGCGGCACTACGTGCTAAAGGTTTACGTGTTAAATTTGATAATAGGGATACCCACAAGCCAGGATGGAAGTTTAATGAGTATGAATTAAAAGGAGTGCCAGTTCGTGTAGCAATTGGCCCTAAAGATTTAGAAAATGGAACTTTTGAGGTGGCTCGTAGAGATACTTTGACAAAAGAAGTGATGCCTAAAGAGGATATAATTGATCGTGTTGTAGGATTGATGGATGAAATACAGACTAACTTATTTGCCAAGGCAATTGATCATAGAGCAACACATACCACTGAGGTTGAGAGTTATGAAGAATTTAAAAAGGTATTAGAAGAAAAAGGCGGTTTCCTTTCGGCCCATTGGGATGGTACTAATGAAACAGAGGAGAAGATAAAAAAAGAAACAAAAGCTACAATAAGATGTATTCCTTTAGATGATGATAATGCTTCGGGAGTGTGCATGGTTACTGGTAACCCAAGTGTAAGACGTGTGCTTTTTGCAAAGGCATATTAAAATAAATGAAAAAATATTATGTAGTATTTGCATCATTAAAGATAAGTTGTATCTTTGCAACCGCAAATAAACAAAAGGTCCGTTCGTCTAGGGGTTAGGACGCATGGTTTTCATCCATGTAACAGGGGTTCGATTCCCCTACGGACTACAAAAGTAAAACAAAAATATAATGGCAAATCATAAGTCAGCATTAAAGAGAATTAGAAATAGTGAAACGAAAAGACTTCGTAATCGTTACCAGCATAAAACGGCTCGTAATGTAATGAAGCGTTTTCAGGAGCTAACAGATAAGAAAGAAGCTGAAAAAATGCTTTCTACTGTATATGGTTCAATCGATAAATTAGCAAAGAAGAATATTATTCATTCTAATAAGGCGGCTAATTTAAAATCGAATATGGCTAAGCATGTAGCTGCCCTATAAGCTGTTTTACAAAAACAAGTGAAAACTCCTTCAGGAAACTGAAGGAGTTTTTTTGTGCAATAAATTGATCTAGATTAAGGTATAAGAGACGAGTAGTTCCCGTCATTACGTGCAATATCACGTACTATAGAAGAAGAGATGTGCGAATATTCTGGACTGCAAATTAAAAAGACACTATCTACTCCATTTACTTTTTCATTGGCCTGAGCGATGGTTTGCTCGTAGGTAAAGTCTGTTGTGTTACGAAGCCCGCGTAGAATAAATTGTGCATTATTCTTTTTGCAGAAATCTGCGGTTAACCCCTTGTAATCTGCGATAGAGATTGCAGCGTGGTCACTAAATGCCGCTTCAAGCTTCTCTTTTCGTTCTGCTAAGCTCCACATGTATTTTTTAGCGGCGTTCGTCCCTATGGCTACAATTATCTCATCAAAAAGAGGAAGTGCTCTCTTAATGATATCTAAGTGACCTAATGTGATTGGGTCAAAAGAACCTGGAAAAACTGCTATTTTTTTCGACGACATAGATAATGTGTTTGTAGCGTAAAGATACAGAAATTTGAGATTACAATATAGCGTGTATTAAATGCCTAACGGTACGTCTTATTTTTAGCCTAAACGAAATGTAAAACGTGTTAAGTGCTTATTAATGGCAATATTAAGTGTAGTTTCTGAAATAGTAAACAACCATTATTGATGCCAGTACAGATGCAATTTAGTTCATGTAATGAAGTAGTGTGTATGCCCGATTTTAAATCTTGGTGTAGTGGCTTCTTTTTAAAACCAAGCCTATTTTAGAAATTCTGGTATACGACTTAGCCTTCTATGAGTTCTGAAAGCTCAAACCATCGCATTTCTTTTTGTTCTATTTTATCTATAATTGCTTGAAGCTTGATCGATTGCTTGTTAATCTCATCACCGTCCCAATTTTCTGTAGCAAATTTACTTTGCAATGCCTCTCGCTCTCGTTCCAGTTTTGGAATGTCTTTTTCTAGACGGTTGTATTCTTTTTGATCAGTATAAGACAGCTTTGCTTTTTCACCTTGATTCTTCCAGTTTTTCTTGCTTTCTGAAGGCTGCGCTTCAATCGCTTTTTCTGTAGGTCTACTGTCTTCATAAATGCGATAATCACTATAATTCCCGGGGAAATCTTGTATTTCGCCGGCTCCTTTAAAAACAAATAGATGATCTACAATCTTATCCATAAAATACCTGTCGTGAGATACCACGATAAGGCAACCCGGAAAGTCTAATAGGAAGCTTTCTAAAACATTTAAGGTGACAATGTCAAGGTCATTAGTAGGTTCATCCAGAATTAAAAAATTAGGATTCTGAATCAAGACGGTGCACAAATAGAGTCTTTTACGTTCACCACCGCTTAGTTTATCTACAAAGTCATATTGCTTTTTGCCTTCAAACATAAAACGTTCTAGTAACTGACTTGCAGAAATCATCCTCCCTTTTTTCAAGGGAATAAAATCACCAAACTCCTTTACCACATCAATCACTTTTTGCCCTTGCTTGATCTCAATCCCTTTTTGTGTGTAGTATCCAAATTTTACAGTATCTCCAATGACCACTTTACCTGCATCCGGTTTTAATGTACCGGTCATAATATTTAAGAAAGTAGATTTACCCGTCCCATTTTTTCCTATAATGCCTACGCATTCTCCTTTAATAAAATTGTATTCAAATTGGGTAAAGAGCTCTTTGTCATCAAAAGATTTTGAGACTTTATGAAACTCAACCACTTTGGTGCCTAGACGCTCCATATTGAGTTCTAGTTCTATGGTATTGTCGTTACGCCTTTTGTGTGCACGTGCTTTTATGTCGCTAAAGTCGTCAATACGAGACTTGCTTTTAGTGGTTCTAGCCTTAGGTTGGCGACGCATCCAGTCTAATTCTTTTTTGTAGAGTTGTTTGGCTTTTCCTGTTTCTGTGGTTTCTGCCTCTATTCTGGATTCTCTTTTTTCTAAATAATAACTATAGTTTCCTTTGTAGCTATAGAGTTGTCCTTCATCTAGTTCTACGATCTCATTACATACTCTTTCTAAAAAATAGCGGTCGTGTGTGACCATAAAGAGCGTGAAGTTTTCTTTTGCAAATAACTCTTCTAACCATTCTATCATCTCTAGATCAAGGTGGTTAGTAGGCTCATCCATTACTAGTAAATCTGGTTTTGTCAATAAAGCATTTGCCAGGGCAATTCTTTTTTTCTGACCACCACTTAAATTAGAAATCTTTTGAGAGAGGTCATCTAATTTTAATTTAGATAAAATTTGCTTGTATTTTGTCTCAAAATCCCAGGCGTTATTGGCGTCCATAGCATCAAATGCGGCTTGGTAGGCTTCTGCGTCATCGGGGTTTAAAATGGCTTTTTCATAACGTGCAATAACACTCAAGATAGGGTTATCGGCATCTAGAATGGTTTGTTCTATGGTTAAAGCAGGGTTAAGATTAGGCTCTTGCGATAAAAAAGCAACTTTTAGATCTTTTCTAAAAACCACATTCCCTTCGTCTGGAGTGTCTGCGCCAGATAGAATGTTGAGTAAAGAGGTTTTTCCTGTCCCGTTTTTAGCGACAAAACCTATTTTTTGACCTTCATTAATACCAAAAGAGATGCCGTTAAAAAGGATACGTTCGCCATAAGATTTGGCTATATTTTCGACTGAAAGAAAATTCACAAATTGTTTTTTTGCAAAATTCGTTGATTTTACTCACTTGAACGTGCTTTTTATTTTATTATTAGGTGGCATCGCTTATATTTGTGAAGAACAACCCCCCCAAAGCAGTCTATGAGATTAAAATCCCTAGTCATTGTGCTAATCGTAGTGGTCAGTGCTACTTCGTGCATTTCTACAAAACAACTGACTTATCTTCAGGAACAAGAGGGCGTGGCTATAGATAGCCTTATCCCTATCCGTAAAGTAAACGAAGAGTATCGCCTGCAAACACACGATCTAATTAGTATCCGTATCAAGGCAACAGACCAAGAGAAAGTGGGTATTTTTAATCCAGTGAGTGATGGGGCTCTTACTGCGACAGGAGAACAGAAACTATATAACGATGGTTTTGCAGTTGATATCCACGGAAATATTAGAATCCCTACGCTTGGTGAAGTTAAAGTAATTGGTTTAACCGTTGAAGAGATTCGAATGAAACTAGAAGAAGTTTTATTGAGGGATTACCTAAACGAAACTTCAGGATTATTTGTGACCGTTAAGTTGGCTGGAATACGATATACCATTAATGGTGAAATAGGGAGTCCTGGGTCAAATATTATTCTTAGAAATCAACTAACGATCATGGAGGCGATTGCTAATAGTGGGGATATCACCACAACAGGAGATAGAACAGACGTCGTAATCATCAGGCAATATCCATTAGGTCAAAAGGTACATCATATAGATTTAACGACTATTGATGCCATGCAATCCCCATATTATTATGTACAGCCTAATGATTTGATTCTAATCAACCCGTTACCACAAAAATCTATTGGTTCTGGGACAACCGGCTTACAATCATTCACCACCATTATTAGTATTGCCACTGCCTTAGTAACCACTATTTTACTCTTAACACGCTAACAATGGGAGAACAGTTTGATTTAAAAGACGCCAATGCTGTTTTTGATGTAAAAGCATTTCTATTCAAGCTATTGCGCTTCTGGCCGCTATTTTTAGTAGTGCTAGGGATCGCTCTTGCCATTGCTCACTACATTAATGTGCGAAAATTGCCGGTGTACACCATGAGTAATATGATCTCAATTAAAGATGATCAGAATCCATTTTTTACCGCAAACACCAGTTTAACGTTTAATTGGGGAGGTACTACAGACAAGGTAAACACCGCAATTATTACTTTAAAATCTCGCTCTCACAATGAGTTAGTTGTAGAGCGTTTGCAATTCTATATCAATTACGGTATGGATGGTGAGTATCAAAGAGAAGATGCCTTTGGCAAAACACCTTTTGTTTTTGAGGCTACCAAAGACGTCCCTCAAATAGTAGGGAAACAGTTTACAATTACCTTTAATGATGCAGAATCATTTACTATAGAAGCTCCTTTTTCTGGCGGAAATGTGAAGATGCAAAACTATAGTTCTAAAGAAATCAGTTTTGCGCCTGGACCAACAGAAAATTTCAAAAAAGAATATAAAATTGGTGAATCTATCGACTTGCCATTTTTAAAAGGAGTCGTTTACGGGGCACCAAAACAGCCGGTGAATTTAGGCGTTCCTTATTATGTATCCTTATCAGAGTTTGATAATGCAGTGAGGGCTTATTTAGGAGTAAATGTGCGACCTGAATCACAAGGCTCTTCAGTTCTATTGCTGCGAATGAACGGAACAAATAAGAAAAAATTAGTGGCTTATCTTAATTCTTCGGTAAAGGTATTAAGCGATAATGTACTAGAACGAAAAAATCTTTTTGCCACCAAGACCATTAAATTTATAGATAGTAGTCTTAACACCCAGGCTATTCAATTAAAGGATGTAGAAACAGAACTAAACCAGTATAAGAATAGAAATGCCATTTTTGACTTGGATACCGAAGGCTCTCAAGCAAATTCAAAATTATCGGGTTTAGAAATTAGAAAAGCAAACATAGACAGGCAGCTCAATTATTTTCAAGTGCTGGAGCAGTACCTCGAGACTAGAAACAATTATAGTGAGGTCCCAGCACCTTCTGTAGCGGGAATAGGGGAGGCGAGTATTGTTTCTGGAGTAGGAAGAATTGTTGCTTTAGCAGAAGAGCGTCAAAAACTAGCCTATACTTTTAAAGAAAGCGCTCCTGTATTTGCAGACATAGACAGACAGATTAATGCAGTAAAGCAAATTTTGTTTGAGAATATTAAATCTTCTAAGCGTCTTATTAATTCAGAAATGAATGAGATTAAGGGCGATATGAGAAAGTATGAGTCTCAAATAAGAAAATTGCCAAAAGAGCAGCAGGATTTATTAAAAATAGAACGTAGATATAATTTAAGTCAGGGTACCTACAATATCTTTTTGTCAAAACAAAGTGAAGCCCGATTAGTCAAAGCGGCAAATGTTAGCGATGTATTAGTCATTGATCCTGCAAAAGATACAGGAGGCGGGCAAATAGGACCAGACACAAAACTTAATTATTTATTGGCAACGTTTTTCGGACTAATAATCCCATTTATAGTGGTGCTAATTTTGGCCTTTTTTGACAATAAAATAGCGAGTTTAAAGGACATAGAACGACAATCTAGAATTCCTATTTTAGGTGTTATAGGTAAAAGTAATCTTGAGAACGGTCTGGTTGTGCTAAGAAGACCTAAATCTGCCATTGCAGAATCATTTAGAGCCATTCGTTCTAGTTTACAGTTTATGTATAAGAAGCAGGGCGTAACTGGAGCTAAAACCGTTTTGCTTACTTCTTCGGTAAGTGGGGAAGGGAAAACATTTACTTCTATTAATATCGCCTCTGTTTTTGCTTTGAGTGGAAAAAAAACGGTTCTGGTTGGGCTCGATTTAAGAAAGCCTAAGATTTTTGGTGACTTTGCAATACATAACAATAAAGGGGTAGTAAATCATTTAATTAACGATGCTTCTTTAGAGGAGATTACTCAAACTACAGAGATCCCATCACTAGACGTTATTACTTCTGGACCTATTCCGCCTAATCCTTCAGAGTTGTTAATGGGAGAAGGTATGAGTCGTTTGATGGAACAATTAAAAGAAGAGTACGATTATATTATACTGGATTCTCCGCCATTAGGCTTGGTGTCAGATGCGCTGGAGCTCACTAGATTTGCAGATGCGACGATTTATATGATACGTCAAAATTATACGAAGAAAGGAATGTTAAGTGTCATTAACGATAAGTATAAAAAAGGAGAAATTGATAACGTGAGTTTTGTTCTTAATTTTTATGATGTAAAGGGAACCTACGGCTATGGCTATGGATACGGCTACGGTTATGGCTATGGAGCTTATGGTAATGGGTACCACGAACAAGAGGAGAAACCTTCTTTATTAAATAGAATTAGGAAGAAGAGTAAAAAGTAATACATAAAGAGTAGATATTAATAAGATTTTCGTTTTCACGGAAATGACAAATTTTTAATTTGACAGATAAACCAACAATAGCAATTATAGGCCTAGGTTATGTGGGATTGCCACTAGCCGTCGCTTTTGCAGCTAAATATAAGGTAATAGGCTTTGATATTTATCAAGCCAGAGTTGCAGCGCTGGAGGATGGGGTGGATCACACGCTTGAAGTTTCAGAAGAAAACTTACAGAAAGTACTCACAGGAACTCAAAGTACGGGGCTGTCTGTTACGGCAAATGCAGCGGCTATGAAAACCGCATCTGTGTATATTGTCACCGTACCTACGCCAACAAATAAGCACAATCAACCCGTTTTAATCCCTTTAGAGAAAGCAAGTGAAGCCATAGGTGAATTGCTTGACAAAGACGATGTAGTGATTTATGAGTCTACCGTTTATCCGGGCGTGACAGAAGAAATCTGTGTGCCAATATTAGAACGCGTTTCTGGCCTTACTTTTAATAAAGACTTTTATGCAGGTTATTCTCCAGAGCGCATAAATCCAGGTGATAAAAAACATACCGTAACCCAAATATTAAAAGTGACCTCTGGGTCTACACCGGAGATTGCAAAAAAAATAGATGCATTATACGCATCAGTGATTACCGCTGGGACGCATTTAGCACCTTCTATAAAAGTAGCTGAGGCTGCAAAAGTGATAGAAAACTCACAAAGAGATATTAATATTGCTTTTGTGAATGAACTCTCAAAAATATTTAGGCTCCTCGATATTAATACACAAGATGTATTAGAAGCTGCTGGAACTAAGTGGAATTTTATAAAATTTACGCCAGGACTTGTAGGCGGGCATTGTATCGGGGTAGACCCTTATTACTTAGCTCAAAAAGCTATGGAAGAAGGCTATAATCCAGAAATTATTTTGGCGGGAAGACGCATGAATGATGGTATGGGTGCCTATGTAGCTCAAGAAGTGGTGAAGCTCATGTTACAGAAAGATGTAAATGTAAAGAATGCAAAGATTCTCATCATGGGGATTACCTTTAAAGAGAACTGCCCAGATATACGCAACAGTAAAGTGATTGATGTGTATAATGAACTAGCTACTTATCCTGTGCAACTGGATGTTTATGATCCTTGGGCACAAAAAGAAGAGGTGAAGCATGAGTTTGGTATAGATTTGCTTGTCAGCGAAAATGAACTGAAATCGAAATATGATGCGATTATTTTAACAGTAGCTCATAAAGAATTTAAAGACTTTAATCTAGATACCTATAAGGCGAACCCTTCGGTGGTATTTGATGTAAAGTCATTCTTCCCAAAAGATAAAGTAGATAGTACTTTATGATGTATGCAACTAAATATCACGATGGTGACCTTTCAGAAATTAGTTTTCTTGTTACGGGTGGTGCAGGCTTCATAGGTTCAAACTTAGTAGAATATTTGCTAAAATATAAGGCCAAGAAAGTACGCGTACTCGATAATCTAAGTACGGGTTCAATGGATAATATTTCAGAATTTATGGAGCAGCCTGCTTTTGAGTTTATGGAAGGGGATATTCGTGATCTTGCCACATGTAAAAAAGCAATGGAGGGCATAGATTATGTTTCTCATCAAGCGGCATTGGGCTCTGTACCCAGATCAATAAATGATCCCATTACTTCAAATGATGTAAACGTGAGCGGATTTTTAAATATGCTCGTGGCCCATAAAGAATCTAATACCGTGCAAAAAATGGTATATGCAGCTTCAAGCTCTACGTATGGAGATAGCCAAGCATTACCTAAAAACGAAGCCGAAATAGGAAATCCATTGTCTCCTTATGCCGTGACCAAGTTGGTGAATGAATTATATGCAGACGTTTTTGCAAAAACATATGGTATTAAAACAATAGGACTTCGGTATTTTAATGTCTTTGGACCAAAGCAGAGCCCTACGGGTGCCTATGCAGCGGTGATCCCTTTATTTATGCAGGCCATTAAAGACAATGAGCCTCCCACGATTCATGGTGATGGAGGGCAAACACGTGATTTTACCTATATCGAGAATGCCGTCCAAGCAAATATACGCGGTATGTTGTCTGGTGATGAGGCAAATAACCAAGTGGTAAATATTGCCTTTGGAGCACGTATTAGCCTTAATACCTTATGGAAAGACTTACAAAACGTTGCCGGTAAAGATTTGCAAGCTGTTTATGGACCTACTCGAAAAGGGGATGTACGCGACTCACAGGCAAATATTAATAAAGCAAAAAAAATAATAGGATACGACCCTCAATTTTCTGTTGCACAAGGGCTCAAGGTAACCTGGAACTATTTTGCTAGTTAAGATTTTCAACTAAAATAAACTATGAAAGACGATAAGTGGCTTTATGAGATTTCAAGCAAGCAATCCTTGATTAATCTAAATTTTAAAGAAATTTGGAACTACCGCGATTTGTTGTTTTTGTTTGTAAAGAGAAATATTGTCACCGTATATAAACAAACGGTTATTGGACCATTATGGTTTTTTATACAACCCCTTTTTACATCGGTGATTTTCACTTTAGTTTTTAATAATATAGCAGCAATAGATACAGGGATTATTCCCGCATTTTTATTCAACCTTGCGGGTATTACAGCTTGGAACTATTTTAAAGTATGTCTGGTAAGTACATCTAGTACGTTTAGAACAAATGCAGGTATTTTCGGGAAGGTCTATTTTCCTAGGTTTATCGTACCCTTGTCCAACGTAATATCAAATTTGCTAAAATTTGGAATTCAATGTGTCATCTTAATAGGCTTCTATATTTATTATGCCGTGTACATGGGTAAACCCATTGCTCCAGATGGGTATGTATGGTTGTTTCCAGTGTATATTATCCTCATTGCCGTGCTTGGCTTAGGTATAGGGATGATTCTTTCTACCTTTACTACTAAGTATAGAGATATGTCAATTCTAATAAGTTTTGGGGTACAATTGTTAATGTATATTTCTGCAGTGCCTTTTCCAATGGCCGCTTTAAAAGAAAAAGTGCCAGAATATAGTTGGGTGATAGAATATAACCCTATCGCTTATTTAATGGAAGGTTTTAGAAGATCTGTTTTTGGAACAGATATGTTGTATTTTAGTTGGAATTCTTTTTTTGTAATTATCGCAATATGCATCGTTACCTTTTTAATAGGTTTAGCCATGTTTAATAGAACAGAGAAAACATTTATAGATACCGTGTAATGGGGGTTATTTTAAAAGCAGAAAATATAAGTAAGCAATACCGACTTGGCCTAGTGGGTACAGGAACCATTGTCCATGATTTAAATAGATTCTGGCATCGCATTCGCGGTAAAGAAGACCCCTATCTAAAAATAGGTGCTGTTAATGATCGAAGTGCCAAGGCGAATTCAGAATATGTATGGGCATTAAAGGATATTAATTTTGAGGTACAAGAAGGCGAGGTTCTGGGGATCATTGGTAAAAATGGTGCGGGAAAATCTACCTTACTAAAATTATTGTCACGAGTTACAAGCCCAACTACAGGGGTGATAAAAACAAAAGGGCGCATCGCTTCTTTGCTAGAAGTAGGAACGGGATTTCATCCAGAGCTTACAGGCAGGGAGAATATCTATTTAAACGGCGCTATCTTGGGGATGACGAAGGCAGAGATTGCTTCAAAAATTGATGAGATTGTCTCTTTTTCTGGTTGCGAGATGTACATAGATACTCCTACAAAGAGATACAGTAGTGGGATGACGGTACGATTAGCTTTTGCTGTTGCAGCACACCTAGAACCCGATATTTTGGTTATTGATGAGGTGCTAGCGGTTGGTGATGCAGAGTTTCAGAAAAAGGCGATTGGCAAAATGCAAGAGATCTCTCAAGGTGGTGGCCGTACTGTTTTATTTGTAAGCCATAACATGGCGAGCGTAAAGCAACTGTGTACTCGAGGGATTGTTCTTGAGCATGGAGAGGTAGTTTTTACTGGGGATATAAATAAATGCGTTGAGTTTTATCTTAAGAAGGAGGATAAGTTTTCAGAAGGGAAAAAGCAGGTATTTTGGAATGAGAAAGAAGCTCCCGGAACAGATGACTTTATTCTAAGAAGTGTTAAAACTAAAAACGCTAAAGGCGAAATTCTAGGATCTTTTATTAATAACCAGACAATTCACATATATGTGGAGGCACAAGCGCGTGTGCAGTTGAGAAATATGCGACTTAATTTTAGCTTATTTAATAGTGAAGAAGTAATTGTATTTACCTCGAGTTCTCATATGTTTGAAAAAGTTGAAAAAGAGCCTGGTCTTTATAATTATGAAATTGTAATTCCTGCTCATTTGCTTAATCAAGGTACTTATAAAATTAGTCTTCAAGCAGGTATGCCAGGAGTGAAGCAAATATTATATAGTTTAAAAGCACTTAGTTTTGATGTAGAAAAAATAACAGATTCTGGGACGACTTATTCGACTGTGTTACCAGGAGTAGTCGCACCAGAAATTTCTTGGAATATAAAAGATCAATTAAATGCTTAAAAAACTTTTGCGTATGATACGCCGAGCTTATAAATCTAAGGTGCCTATTGAAGTGTCAAAATCAAAAATAAATCTTCTTGGTGGGCTAAGGCCTATTAATGAAACATTACCAGAGGATGTTTTTATTGTTGGTTTTCCAAAATCTGGTAATACTTTGATGCAGCATATTATTTCGCATTTAAATTATGGACTCAACGAGGAAGGAAGTCGGTCTATGGTTAATTTAATAGTTCCAGATATATATGCAAACACGCATTATTTTAGGTTTAATGATATTTGTTTTTTTAAATCACATGAAAGACCTAACCCGCATTACAAAAAAGTCATATATGTGATGCGAGATGGAAGGGAAGCCTTACTTTCTTATCATTATATGATGAAAAATATGGGAGAAGATGTTTCTTTAGAAGATTTGTATACAGGACAAATACCTATTTATGGTGGTCTTTGGCATGAGCACATTGAAGCTTGGCAAAAGAATCCATATAAAGCCGAAATTCTGTGGATAAAATATGAAGATCTTATCTTAGACAAGAAGACCGAAATTACTAGAATTTGTGAGTTTCTTAATTTAGAGCGTTCTCTTACTGAAATTAGCGATGTTATTGCGAATACATCATTTAATCACATGAAATCTTTGGAAAAGAGAAATGATTGGAAAAAAATGAATACTGAATTATCATTTAACAAAGGTGATTTTGTGCGAAAGGGTAAGATTAATTCCTTTACGAAAGAAGTTCCAAAAAATTTAATTTTAAAGTTTGAAAAGAACTCAGACAATAGATTTTATAATTTCAATTAATAGACTAGTTTGATTTCTATAAGTGATGGAGAAAAATATAAATTAGTTGGTAAAAATAATAGATAAAATTAGAATGAGATCCCCATTAACTAATAATGAGAATGTACATCAAATAGATACAGTTTCTGTTGATCGTCTAATTAGTGGATATAAGGATTATTACAATATTGATGTTTCTCTGTATTTTAAAAATATAGATGAGTTACAAATTTATCTTTGCGAAGAAACAAGTTATATGTTTTATTTTCCATTTAACTTAAGTGGAGATAGTGGTTTCTACGAAGAATTACAAAAATTTGATTGGTATTATGATCCCTGGAAATGGGAACATGAAACAACTAAAAAATTTCTTAAAAAATCGGATAGAATTTTAGAAGTAGGAAGTGGGGGGCTTGGATTTATTAAAAAGTTAAATGATAGTGGTTTTGACGTCACAGGTTTAGAATTAAATAGTGAAAGCGTTATTCAAGCTGATCAAATGGGGCTCAATGTTTTTGGAGAAACTGTACAGTATCATGCTGAAAATTATTCTGATAAATATGATGTTGTTTGCTCATTTCAGGTACTTGAGCATATATCACAAGTCCATTCTTTTATTCAGGCGAAAATAGATTGCTTGAAATCAAGAGGTAGACTTATTATTTCAGTACCAAATAATGATTCCTTTATAAAGTTGGACAAGAATTTGTTTTTAAATATGCCACCACATCATATGGGTTTATGGAATAAGACATCGCTAATGGCTCTTTCAGAGGTGTTTGATCTAAAAGTTGAGAATATAATACCTGAGCCTCTTGCACAATATCATCTTGATTGGTATATTAACCTTAATGTCACCCATCGTATTCTTAAATCGAAAATTTTTGGCTCCGTTTTTAGAAAACTAAAGCTTAGGAGTTTGTATTCATTTTTAGTTAAATCCTTTAGAAAGAGCATTAAAGGTCACACAATATTAATTGTTTTTACAAAATATTAAAGTTTACAGATAATGAAAAAAATTAAAAAGACTTTAAAACAATTATTGAATACACCTAATGTCGATGGTGATAAATATGGTTTGATTTTTAAGACCTTTCAAGACTTTACAATGATTCCTAGAGAAATATTTATTTCTAATTTAAAACTCGTACAAGGGTTTTCAAACATTGACGGAGCAATTGTAGAATGTGGGACATGGAAAGGAGGTATGATTGCTGGAGTCGCAACTTTATTAAATGATAATAGAGAATATTACCTGTTTGATAGTTTTGAGGGCCTCCCTGACGTAAAAGAGATTGACGGTGATTCTGCAAAGAAATGGCAGGAGGATAAGGATTCAGAAATTTATTTTGACAATTGTAAAGCAAACGAAGAAGACGCAAAAAATGCAATGAACATTTCTAATACAAATACATATAAAATATTTAAAGGTTGGTTCAATGAAACATTACCCTCGGCAAATATTAAAGGTGGAATTGCAATTTTAAGGCTGGATGGAGACTGGTATGAATCTACTATGGATATTCTTAACAATCTTTTTGAAAATGTAAATAAAGGTGGATTAATCATTATAGATGATTATTATGTTTGGGAGGGCTGCAGTAAAGCAGTTCATGACTTTTTGTCAATAAAGAAGTGTAGCGAGAATATAAGAAGTTTTGAAGGGGTTTGTTATATAATAAAAAACTAGTAGTATGAAATTGCTAAACCTTGGCTGTGGCGGCGTATATCATAAAGACTGGATTAATATCGATTTTGTGTCACGGAATGAGAATGTTAAATCCCATAATTTATTAAAAGGTATTCCATTAGATTCTAATTCTATGGATGTAGTCTATCATTCTCACGTATTAGAACATTTTTCAAAATTTGATGGAAAACAATTTATCAAGGAATGTCATCGAGTTTTGAAAAAGGGTGGTATTATCAGAATTGCTGTTCCTGATTATGAAAGAATTGTTAAGGAGTACATATCAAATTTAGAGTTAGCTTTAGAGAATAATAAGAAGGGGGTTGAAAACTACGAATGGATTACACTAGAATTGTTTGATCAAATGGTCCGCAATAATAGCGGTGGTTTGATGAAAAGTTATTTAGGCAAGAAAGATCTAACAAACGAAGAATACGTTTATGAAAGATTTGGTAGTGAAGCTGTAAATTTGAGAAATACATTATTGAATTCACCTTTAGAGCCCAAAAATGAAGCAAAAATTAAAATTTCTAAAAACTCTTTCATAGACAAAGTGAAACGTAAACTGGTTTCATATCTAATTGACAATAATCAAATAGTTTTATCTAAAAATGATCCAACTTTAACCATAGGAAGATTTAGAATGTCTGGTGAAATACATCAATGGATGTATGATAGGTACTCTCTAGGGAAATTATTAAATGAAGTTGGTTTTATTGATATTAAGGTGCTAGATGGTTTTAAAAGTCAAGTTAAAAAGTGGGATACATACCATTTAGATATTGTAGATGGTAGAGTAAGAAAACCAGATTCATTATTTATTGAGGCAATAAAAAAATGAAGATACTAATAGTTAACACTTTTGATACTGGGGGTGCGGCAAATGCCTGCATCCGATTGCATGAAGGCTTATTGCGGGAAAGTATAGATTCATCACTTTTGTTAAAAGAGAAAAATAAAAACATTGAGGCTTCTTTTAAATTTAAACCCATAGAAAAGAAATTAGTACCTATAAGATTGCTAAATAAAATTCGAAAAAAAATAGGCTTAAAAAATTCAAGCAGAAAAGTTTCGTCAAAAACTAAAATCAAAAATCAATTCTTAGAAGAGCGTTCTGTAAGTTTAGAATATTTTAGTTTTCCAGAGTCTGATTTTGATATTATTGATTCTGAATTGTATAAAGCAGCAGATGTTATCAACTTGCATTGGACTGCCTTTTTTTTAGATTACAAATCATTTTTTAAAAAAAACAAAAAACCAGTTGTATGGACTTTACATGACATGAATCCTTTTAGTGGAGGAGAACATTATGAGGAAGAAATATTTGGAATTGATTCAAATGGATATCCATTACAAAGGAACAGAATCCCTCAAGAAATAACTATTTCAAAAAAAAATATCCAGCTTAAAAAAAAAATATTAAAAAATGTTCAAAATCTAACAATCGTGGCTCCGTCTCAATGGCTTGCTGAAGAGGCCAGAAAGAGTGATGTGTTTTTTAGCAAACCGGTACATTGTATACCTTATGGTCTAGATAGCGAAATATTTATATTGAACGATAAAGAGTCTTCAAGGGATCTTCTTGGTCTACCTCAAAATAAGACAGTTATTCTTTTTGTTGCTGATAATCTTAACAACCATCGTAAGGGGTTTGAATATTTAATTAGGGCGTTTGAACATTTACAGTTAATAGATATCGTGTTATGTGCCATCGGAGATAAAAATGAAGCATTATCAAGATTGACAGGTGTTATTATGCTTGGCCGTATCGAGGATGCTCAAATGATGAGTAAAGTCTATTCTGCTGCAGACGTTATGGTAATACCCTCTCTTATGGATAATCTGCCAAATACAGTGCTAGAATCCTTGCTTTGTGGAACTCCAGTTATTGGTTTTCCGGTGGGCGGTATAACAGATATGGTTTCCCATTTAGAAAATGGTATTTTAACAAATGAAATAAGTGTATCTGCATTAGCAGGAAGCATAATGGCGTTTTTGAAACATGGGGTGTCGCAAAATCGATCTACCATTCGAACAAAAGCAATTGAAAAATATGACAGTCCTGTTCAGGCAAATGCGTATATAAATTTATTCAAAAGTGTGATTAATAAATGATTTGATTTGCCTATGATAAAAAGTATTCTAAAACGGTTTTTTGATTTTTTAGGCTATACTATAATCAAAAAAAAACGTGTAAAAGTAGCATCAGGAACTAATAAGATGGAAACTTCGGTTTCTAAAGCATTGACCATGCAAGGAGCTCTAGAAAGAACAAAGGATAGAGGTGAGATTATTAATACCATTATTGATGTAGGAGCTTCAGATGGACGTTGGTCGCGCAATTGTATGAAGGTTTTCCCAGAAGCTAATTATCTATTGGTCGAAGCGCAAGAAGGACATAGAGAGGCGCTGCAAACATTTACAAACGAAGTTGAGCGAGTAAACTTTACACTAGCGGCTGCTGGAAAAGAAAAAGGAACGGTCTATTTTGATGCAGGCGACTTGTTTGGTGGCTTGGCTTCTGAAACTCCCATTGAAAAAAATGGAATAGAAGTGCCTGTGGTTGCATTAGATGATGAGGTATCGCGACTCCATTTAACAGGTCCTTATTTATTAAAATTAGATACCCATGGATTTGAAATTCCTATTTTAGAAGGGGCAAAGGAGGTTTTAAAAAATGCAGCAGTCGTTATTATTGAAACCTATAATTTTAAGTTGACCCATGATAGTTTGCGCTATTGGGAAATGTGCGACTACATGGATAAAAAAGGTTTTTTACCCGTTGATAATGTCGATTTGATGTTGCGATCTAAAGACAGTGCATTTTGGCAAATGGATGCTTTTTTTATTCCAAAGCGCTCTAAAGTATTTTCATCACAACAATACGTTTAACAATAAACTCGTGGAATATCCAAAAATCTCTGTCATAACACCCAACTACAATCAAGGTGATTTTATAGCACAAACCATCCAGTCTGTACTATCACAAAACTACCCCAATCTAGAATACATTATTGTTGATGGCGGTAGTACAGATGACTCTGTAGCAGTGATACAATCATTTGAAAATGAATTGTCCTATTGGGTAAGCGAAAAAGATGAAGGCATGTATCACGCTATAAACAAAGGGTTTGCACGAGCTACGGGTGATATTATGTGCTGGATTAATAGTGATGATGTGCTATGGAAAGGGTCCTTAGACTACGTAGCTACTGCATTTAAAACGCATAAAAATCTTCATTGGTTGCAAGGCTATCCTTCTGTTATTAATGAAGCTGGGCAACTATTATATCAAAGAGAACCTATTGCAAATAAGCATCATTTTTTAACCAATGCCTATTATAAAGAACGTACTTTTATACAACAAGAATCTACTTTTTGGAGTCGTGATCTTTGGTTACGAGCAGGAGGGGCCTTAAATACAAGGTTTAGCGTAGCCGCAGATTTTGATTTATGGATGCGTTTCTTTGCTCATGAACATATGCATTGTACAAAAAACCAACTGGCGGCTTTTAGAAAACGTGAAGGTCAGAAATCTGAAGATATCACCTTATACCTCAATGAAGCAGAAACTGCTGTGGCCTTGCATAAAAAAGGAGCGTCACTTTTAGAAACCTTAAAATGGAGGCTTTTAAGTAAATCAAAACGATTACAATTATCAAAAACCATCTCCTGGATTTAATATGCCCAAATTTTCAATCATAATACCAACATTTAATTCTGGGAGCACGTTAAGAGCATCGCTAGATTCTATTGTGCTGCAGTCCTATAAAGATCTCGAGGTATATGTGCAGGACGGTTTATCTAATGATGATACCCTTGAGATTGCCGCTTCATATCAAGAAAAACTGCCTCAATTAGTCATTATTTCAGAGAAAGATTCTGGTATTTATGATGCCATGAACAAGGCGCTCAAGCAGGTGTCTGGAGATTGGATTTTGTTTTTAGGTAGTGATGATACCCTTTTTAATAAAGAGGTGTTACAGGATGTTTCAGAAAAAATAAATTACACAAAGGCTAAAGTGCTCTACGGAAATGCGCACATTGTTGGTGATACGGGTTGGGCAAAAGATGGAGAAATATATGCGGGTCACTTTACAATAGATAAATTATTGAATCAGAATATTTGCCACCAAGCTATGTTTTACAATAGCGACTTTGTAGTAAATGAGATAGGAGACTTTAGCCTCTTGTATCCTAAGAGTAGCGACTGGGACTATAACATTAGGTGTTGGGCTAAAATCCCTTTTGAATATATGGACATCACCGTAGCTAATTTTATAGCGGGCGGTTTCTCTACAGATAGTAACGATGTTAAGTTTAGTGAAGATTATGTGAAGAATATTATGTCTTACTTTAATATCTCTCCTTTTCATCGATTGGTCAATAAAAAAGATTTTGTTTATTATCCAAACGTGCTTACTTTGCAAAAAGAGCAATATCCTTTTTTATACAAAGTACATAAACTTAAAAAAAGAATAGCACGTAAATTGAAGCAGTAGCCCTTATGTCATATCACAACATCGCCTTTACCATCTGCTCCAATAACTATTTAGGGCAGGCTTTGGCTTTAAAGAAATCCTTTTTAAAGCATAATCCAGACTTTGGCTTTTACGTGGTATTAGTAGATGAGCGATCAAGCCTTGTGGATTATTCGCTGTTTGAGCCAGGGGTGATTTTGCCTATTTCAGAAATAGAAACACTGGATGTTCCAGATTTAATAGCACGGTACTATATTATTGAGCTAAACACCTCGGTTAAGCCTACCGCCTTTAAACACCTAATTAAAGAGAATCCGCAGGCTCAAAACTTTTATTACCTCGATCCAGATTTATATTTTTATGATTCTCTAGCGGCTACTAACACGCTACTCGATACCCATACGGCGGTGCTAACCCCTCACATATTAAGCCCCATACCTAGGGATGGTATGCTGCCAGATGAAAATATTTTTCTGCGATTTGGTATTTATAACTTAGGGTTTTTAGGCATTAACGGTAAAAACCAGACTACTCTAAAATTGTTAGATTGGTGGGAAGAGCGTGTCATTAAATATGGCTACGATAGACCGACCCAAGGTTATTTTGTAGATCAATTGTGGATGGCGCAGGCACCCTTGTTTTACAAAGATATCTATGTGTTAAAAACGTACAATTACAACATGGCGCCCTGGAATTTGCACGAGCGTAAAGTAGAATCTGTAGCAGGAGATGTCGTGATGTTAAACGATAATAGTCGTTTGTGCTTTTATCATTACAGCAAGATTTCTACAAATGAAATGGACGTGTCTAGAGAGTATGACAGATACTCATTACGCGACCTGCCGCTTTTAAAGTCATTATATGATGATTATAAAAAGCAGTTGCTTGAGTGTCATTTTTATGAGTATAAAAAAATACCTATTGCTTATCCAGTTAAGATGAATCTTAAGCCAGCCCCAGTGAAGCGCTCTTTTTTAAGTAATGTATTTAGGAAGTTTGGAAATATAGCCCATAAAATGGCTGAAAAAATGTGACTTATGCCCCAAACTCAAAGTTAAAATAGTCTATTTCATCTTTGTATAATTTGTGTACCAATAGCTTGGTCTCTTCGGTATAGTTTTCTGTATAATGGCTGTACTTTCTAACAAGCATTTTTGGTAACTCGGTGTCTTCTATTGAGAGTGCTTTGCACACCACATTAAAATCATTTTGTAGGTTTTCAAACCGTCCAATAAAATCCATAGGTACAGTTCCTGCTTTGTCTTTTATAAAATAGAGCTGTGAAAAAGTTTTGTGGTCTATTTTTTCTAAAAGAAAATTCTTGAACGAATAGTCAAGATTGTCAATGCCATATTGACTTCTCATGTGTTCATCTTTTAGAACATTAGCGTACCATGAGTACATTCTTGCCCAAGTGTTTCTAACAAAAGTGAATTTGTAAAAATTATTGAATTCATTTTTTGTCAGATCTGGAAAAATTGCTTTGTTTAAGTTGGGTGTAACTCGATTTAACTTCCCTTTTTTTATGGCATACAAACTCTTTTTAAAAAATAGGTTACGGTCTGTAAGTAATTCTATCTCTCTTAGGGTTCTATGATCTTGAACATCATGGGTAAGCACATCAAAATGCCCTAACTTCTTCTCAATGCTTGTACCACCAGTCTTGAAATTATGAATAAAAATAAACTGATGTGTTTTAGAAATCATGAATGGCCTTTAAAAAAAGTTATATTTACCTTTTGTTAAAATCTTGAGAAGAATACATCAAAACAATTTGAGGGAATGCCAAAGTTATCAATAATATCTATCAATTACAATAACGCTGTGGGGCTAGAAAGGACTATTAAAAGTGTGACTTCGCAGGAGTTTAAAGATTTTGAATATATTATAATTGATGGTGCCTCAACAGACGAAAGTGTTTCTATTATTAAAAAGAATGAAGCCCACATTAGTCAATGGATAAGTGAACCCGATACAGGCGTGTATCAAGCGATGAATAAGGGGATAGAAAAGTCTACTGGCCAATACCTACTGTTTTTAAATAGTGGTGATACTCTATTTAGTAAAACCGTATTGCAAGATTTTACCAAACAGGTAGACGGGACTAAAGGCATATACTACGGTAACTTATTATTTGTTTCTGATACTTCAGAAGAAATAGTGACCTACCCATCAACATTGAGTTTTAGTCATTTTTTAAAAAGATCTTTACCGCACCCTGCATCTTTAATACGAAGAGAACTATTTAATACCGTTTTTCTTTATAATGAAGATTTTAAAATAGTTTCAGATTGGGAGTTCTTCTTTTGCGCCATTTGTAAACATAATGCCAGCTATGAATACATAGATATAGTTGTGTCTAACTTTATGATGGATGGTATCTCGAATGATATTGAAAATCAATCTAAGATAGCAGAAGAAAAAAGGACAAGCATAAAAAACCACTTTCCGTTGTTTGTAGATGCGGTCAAAAATTTAGCGCATTATGACGCTTTAGTTTCTTCTACTCGTTTTAGTCTATTAGAAAAACTTGAAAACAATAAAAATTCACATAAATTTACTACTGCAGCGCTCAAGGCGTTATCATTATTGTTTTTAAATAAAGACAGTAAGAAACAAGGTTAATCAATGATTCCAAAAATAATTCATTATTGCTGGTTTGGACCTAACAAAAAAAGTGAGGTAGCAGAGCGCTGCATAGCTAGTTGGAAACAACACGCGCCAGATTTTGAGTTAAAAGAATGGAACGAGCATAATACAAAAGAGTATCAAAATAAATTTTATAAAGATGCCTACAGAAAAAAAGAATTTGCTTTTGTTGCAGATGTGATACGAGTACAGGCATTGCAAGAACAAGGCGGGATTTATATGGACCTGGATATGTTGTTGTTAACTTCGCTAGATTCGCTTTTAACCTATCGTTTTTTTAGCGGTAACGAAGTGGCAGGTCGTGTGGCTTATGGTTTATTTGGTGGTGAGCCCCAACATCGTTTTTTTAAGGCAATGACTGCCTTTTATGATAAAACTCCATTTAATCAGTTTTCGCTACCTGTGATCACCCACACGTTTAAAGCACTCATAAATGAAAACACATTAGAAGATAATGAGCAACTAGTATCAGTGTCTTACTTTTATGCATTAACCTATGAGAATAGAGAGAAACCATACCAAGAGTACCTCACAAAAGAGAGTATCGCGGTTCATTTATGGGATCATTCTTGGGGGCAAAAAAGTGAAAGTAACACGTATGGCACTTTGTTTAAAAATCTAAGAATTGTAGGTTCAGATTTTCTGTTGTACGGATATCCTTGGTCTTATGCAAAAAGATATTTGAGAGGGTTTTTAAGAAAAATAGCACATAAATTAATGAATAAATGAAAGGGCTTAAAGTACTTCATATCACAACGTCTTATAAGGGAGGAGCAGGTATTGCTGCTTTGCGTTTGCATGAGGCCTTGCGTGCACAAGGTGTAGCTTCTGCTTATATATCTCGCGGAAAATCTATTGGCTTTGATGGCGCCCCTTTTAAAGACACCTTTTTTGATTATCAGCCACCTTCTTTTTTAGGGAAAGTCAAAACAAAACTAGTACCCACACCATTTGAAAAGTTACGCAAAAAGTTACAAAATGATAAGGGCGCTATAGATTGTGAAACCTATAGTCTTCCTTTTAGTGCCCTTCGTTTAGAAAACCATCCTTTAGTAAAAGAAGCCACGCTGCTCCATTTACATTGGATAAGTGACATAGTTGATTATCCTTCCTTTTTTAAGACGATTCACATTCCAATAGTCTGGACGCTACATGACATGAATCCTTTTATGGGGCTTTTTCATTATGAGCAGGATGCAGAGCAAAATCAAGCTTATAGTAGCATAGCTTCGGAAATGCTATCGCTCAAAAAAAGTGCTTTATCGACAGTAGGTCAAGGAGCCGTAGTCAGCCCATCTACATGGTTGTTAGACAAAGCGATCGAAAGCGGTGTTTTTGCATCATTCCAAGTAAAAAAGGTAATTGCAAACGGGGTGGATCTAAAAACGTTTGCTATTTCCGAAGGAGAAAACATACGCGCCCAATATGGTATTGCAGCAGATGAAAAGGTGTTATTGTTTGTGGCAGGAGCCCTAACAGTAAAGCGTAAAGGTTTTGATTTATTACTAGAAGCACTAGCAAATATAACCGTTCCAGTGACGCTATTAACGATGGGAAAAGGCCTTGTAAAAACTAAAAATAAATATGTAAAAATAGTACCTTTAGGGTTTTTAGACTCGGAAGTGAAAATTGCAGAAGCTTATAATGCCGCAGACCTTTTTGTTCTGCCTAGTAGAGAAGACAATTTACCAAATACGATGTTAGAATCTTTAGCTACGGGCACACCAGTACTGTCATTTGACATAGGAGGAATGCAACAGCATGTTAGGGGTGATAATGGAGAACGCGTTAACTGTTATAATGTGGCGGAATTTTCAAAAGCTATCTCGTCTTTTTTAAAGAGCGAAGAAAATAAATCTAAAGAAGTAATACGGACCTATGCACAATCGCATTTTAGCTTTAAGTTGCAGGCCAAATCTTATATTGAAGTTTATACATCATTAGTGTCTAATTCATAATAATACACATGAAAGTCGCATTTATCACAGGAGTAACAGGGCAAGATGGTGCCTATTTAAGTGAGTTTTTACTTAAAAAAGGCTATACGGTTCACGGTCTCAAAAGGCGTTCCTCTTTGTTTAATACAGATAGGATAGATCATATTTATCAAGATCCGCATACAGATAATAGAAAATTTGTACTGCATTATGGAGATATGACAGATAGTACAAATCTAATTAGACTTATCAAGGAAATACAACCAGATGAGATTTATAACCTGGCGGCAATGAGCCATGTTCATGTTTCGTTTCAAATTCCGGAATATACGGCAAATGCAGATGGAATAGGTGCATTGCGTATTCTGGAGGCTGTTCGTTTTTTAGGATTAGAAAATAAAACAAAGGTGTATCAAGCCTCAACATCTGAGCTCTACGGAAAAGTGCAAGAAGTGCCACAAACAGAAACGACACCTTTTTACCCTAGAAGTCCTTATGCAGTGGCAAAAATGTATGCGTATTGGGCAACTGTTAATTACCGCGAAGCCTATGGCATCTTTGCATCAAACGGGATACTCTTTAATCACGAATCTCCCGTTAGAGGAGAAACTTTTGTGACTAGAAAGATTACGAGAGCTGCGTCAAGAATAGCACTGGGATTACAAGATTGCTTGTTTATGGGTAATCTAGATGCAAAAAGAGATTGGGGTCATGCTAAAGATTATGTGCGAATGATGTGGATGATTCTGCAAGCAGATGAAGCAGAAGATTGGGTGATCGCTACTGGTAAAACAACTTCGGTACGAGACTTTATTAGTATGGCTTTTAATAAAATAGGAGTGTCTATTTCTTTTGAGGGAGAAGGGGTTGATGAAAAAGGGTTTATAGCATCTTGTTCTAATGAAAAATATCAACTAGAAATAGGGAAGCAGATTATCGCTGTTGATACTAATTATTTTAGACCAACAGAAGTAGAGTTGCTAATAGGAGATGCCACTAAAGCAAGAGAAAAGCTAGGCTGGATTCCAGAATATAATTTAGATCAACTCATATCAGAAATGATGGAGCATGATTTAAAATTAATGGAAAAAGAACAATACTTGCAAAAAGGGGGTTTTAGAATTAATAATTATTTTGAATAGTATGCAGAATATGGATACGACTTCTAAAGTATATATTGCTGGGCATCGCGGCCTTGTAGGTAGTGCCATTATGAGGCATATGCAAACAGCCGGATTTGAGAATATTGTGGTTAGAACCCATAAAGAATTAGACTTAACAAATACAGCTGCTGTCGCAACATTTTTTAAAGAAGAAAAACCAAAATATGTGATTCTAGCGGCCGCAAAAGTGGGCGGTATTCATGCGAACAATGTGTATCGAGCAGATTTTATTTATGACAATTTAATGATCCAGAACAATGTGATACATCAAAGTTATCGCGCTGGAGTAGAAAAATTATTGTTTTTGGGCAGCACTTGTATCTATCCTAAAAACTGTCCACAACCCATCAAAGAAGATTACTTGCTGACTGATACACTAGAATATACAAATGAGCCTTATGCCATCGCAAAGATTGCTGGGATAAAAATGTGTGAGAGTTATAATTTGCAGTACGGGACCAACTTTATTAGTGCGATGCCAACTAATTTGTATGGGCCTAACGATAATTTTGATTTATTAAACGCACATGTGCTGCCTGCTTTATTACGTAAAATCCATTTAGGGAAACTCTGGGAACAAAAAGATTGGGCAGGAATACGAGCAGATTTAAATTCATTGCCTATTAATGCCATTGATGATAGTGCAAGTGAGGACGAAATCATTGCTTGTTTTAATGCTATGGGCATTTCAGAAGCAAACGGAAAAGTAACGGTTGAGATCTGGGGAAGTGGAACCCCTATGCGTGAGTTTTTATGGGTAGAAGATATGGCAGAAGCTTGTGTCTTTCTGCTAGAGCATATGAATTTTGAGTCGTCTAACGATCAGGAGAAAAATAGAAATACTCATATCAATATTGGTACTGGCTGTGATCTTAGTATTGCAGACTTAGCGCAGCAGATTAAACAGAGTGTTGGGTTTAATGGCGATTTTGTTTTTAATACAGATAAGCCAGATGGTACCATGCGAAAAGTGACAGATGTATCTAGAATAAATGGGATAGGATGGAAAGCATCAGTTTCTTTAGAAGAAGGAATATCTAAAATGTATGCGTGGTACTTATCAAAAAACTTGAGTGTTAAATAAATTGAATGAAACCAGAGATTACTATCATAACAATTAATTATAATGATGTAGAAGGATTAAAAAAAACCTTTGCATCTGTGTTCTTACAATCATATGCTGATTTTGAATATATAGTAATTGATGGTGGGTCAAATGATGGTAGTCGCGAATTAATAGCAGAGAATGGCTCAAAATTTCAATTTTGGATAAGTGAAAAAGACCATGGTGTTTTTGATGCCATGAACAAAGGCATACAAAAAGCAAATGGCAATTATTTATTGTTTTTAAATAGTGGTGATTGTTTTGTTGCTAATGATACGCTTACGCAGTTTATGGAGCATCCTTCGTGTAAGGGAGATGTTATTTATGGCGATTATAAATACACTGAAGGAGGTAAATCTTATCCGGATAAAATAAGCCCTTCGTTTTTTATGAGAACTTCATTGCCTCATCAAAGTACATTAATTAAAAAGGCCGTTTTTGAAAAGATAGGAAACTATGATATGACGTATAAGATTGCCGCAGATAGAGCACATTTTTTAAAAGCATACGTTTCTGGCTTGTTTAATTTTTCTCATGTGCCTATAGCTTTAGCATTATTTGATACCACAGGAATTAGCAATGCAGAAAAATTTAGAGACCTTAAAATTGAAGAAGATGAACGTCTTTTTAAAGAAAACTATGGTGTTTATTATCCAGAAATGTTGAGACTTATATCGTTAGAAAAACGAATAAAGCAAGTCGAAAAACAAACACTACCTGGTATTGTAAATAGAATAAAACGCAAAATCTTTGGATCATGAGTGAACCATTAGTGAGTGTCATTATACCTACCTACAATAGAGATACATATCTTTATAAAGCAATAGAGAGTGTCGCAACTCAGGACTATAAGAAGGTTGAGATAATCGTGGTTGATGATGGGTCAAAATTAAATTACGCAGAAGAAATCTGTAATAAATTTAAAAATTGCACCTATTTCTACAAAGATAATGGCGGACTATCATCTGCTAGAAATTATGGTGTTATAAAGGCAAAAGGGGAATTCATTTCTTTTTTAGATGATGATGATTTTTGGCTGCGGAATAAATTACAAAAGCAAGTAAAAATATTAGTTGAGGATGATGAAATAAATTTAGTCCATTCTGCCGCAAGTGTCGTTGACGCTCACGGTAAAAAAACAGGTAAGATTATCGGGGCTTCAACGGGAAATGAACATAAACGCAGTGGACGAGTTTTCTGGAATGCATTAGGAGTTTGGGTAGTAAAATCTCCCACACCATTAATAAGAAAGAGTGCATTAGAAAATCCGGATTTTCTATTTGACGAGAAAATTAAAATAGGAGAGGATTTAGATTTTTATCAACGGTTCTTTTATTTAAATAAGATCTATTATTTTAAAGAACCTTTAGCTTTTTATAGAGTATATGATGATGCTAAAAGGCTTTCTACCCAACGTGAAAAATATGTTGGATTAGAAAAAAAAATGTTCACAAATTTTAAAAAAATGAAAGGGGTCAAGATGTTAGACATTTTTAAAATTAAAAAGAGATTAGCGATAATGGCTGTAAATAATTGGAATGCTGCTTTTCCTGATAAAAAATTAATAGTGGATCGTTTCTTTTTAAACTTTTACCCTAGTAAATACTTAGATTTATATAAAAAACTAGAATAAGTATAGTTTAGTTTATACCTTTATAATGATTGAATCACAGCTTGATTTGTCTAGCGCATATTGTTTGATAAATTCTGTTTATAATAAACACAAATGAGTATAATATTAATTACAGGAGGTGCCGGAAATGTAGGGAGTGCTTTAGCTAGAACACTAGCAGATCAATCACATACTGTCGTTATCGTTGATAATCTTTCTACAGGCTCTATTAATAAAGTGCCTCAAGAAGATCATGTGGTATTTATTAAAGCGGATGCAAATAATTATCAAGATTTACTTCCTGTTTTTGGCAGATTTGATTTTGACTATGTATTTCATTATGCTGCGATGGTGGGTGTTAAAAGAACGCTAGAGAACCCCATGAGCGTTCTTGAAGACATTGAAGGAATCAAACACATATTACAGCTTTCAAAAAACACAGGAGTAAAAAGAGTGTTTTATTCAAGTTCGTCAGAAGTATATGGAGAGCCTTTTGAAATCCCTCAAAACGAATTAACAACACCACTTAATTCTAGGTTGCCTTACGCGATAGTAAAAAATGTGGGCGAGGCATTTTTTAAATCGTACTATCAAGAATATGGATTGCCCTATACCATTTTTAGATTTTTTAATACCTATGGACCAAACCAGAGTGAAGACTTTGTTATTCCAAAATTTTTAAAAGCGGCCTTATCAAATGAACCTATTGAGTTGTATGGTGATGGCTTGCAAACACGATCTTTTTGCTTTGTTCAAGATAATATTGACACCTGTATTCTAGCGATGGATAGTGATGCTATGAAAAATGAAGTGCTCAACATAGGGAGTGATAAAGAAATGACTATTCTAGAACTGGCACAAACCATTATTAAAGTAACAGGTTCGTCTTCGCAACTTATTCATTTGCCTGCTTTAAAAGAAGGCGATATGACCAGACGTTGTCCTGATACGACAAAAATGAAGAAGCTTTTAAATAGAGAGCAAATATTGCTAGAAGATGGACTTAAAAAACTGGTAGCCCATTATGAGAATAGGTAGTAATCCAGAAAAAAGCAACATAAAAATCCAAATCGATACGTATCATCGAGTGGTAATTCCTGTATATATCCCTAATCTTGAAGAAGATTATTTTAAAGATGGTTTGCGCATACTCAAGCTTTGCTTAGCATCTTTAAAACATACGGTACACTCTAAAACCAGAGTTAGCCTTATTGATAATGGCTGTTGTGAAGAAGTACAATTGTATCTTGAAAAAGAATATAAGGAGTTGGCTATTATTGACCAGTTACACAAGTCGAAAATAAACCTAGGGAAAGTAAATGCACTGTACGCTTCTATTAAATCAAATTTAGAACCTCTTATTACCATTGCAGATGCTGATGTTATGTTTTTAACAAACTGGCAAAGTGAAGTGGAAAATATTTTTGAAACTTTCCCTGAAGCCGGAATGGTTTCTCCTGTTCCTAGCGTAGGAAGTTTAAAAGGAACATATTTAAAATCTTCAATAGGGTTTGCTTACAGAAATGGGAGGCCTAAAAAATCTAAAGTAAAGAATCTGGAGGGAATAAATAATTTTCAAAAAAGTATTGGAAAAAAAGGGGACTATACGGCAGAAACTGCTTTTTATCATACCATCTCAAGAAAGAACAAAAAAGCTGTGATAGGTTGTGGTCATTTTATGGCAACTATTAGAGCAACAGTTTTTGAGAACAGCCCTAATCACCCATCTATTCATAAAATAGTAGGAGGAAGCGAGAAAATGTATATTGATAAGCCCAATGATATTGGTGGATACTTAAAGTTGTCTACAGAAGATAATTACGGGTATCATTTAGGTAATGTTTATGAAAACTGGATGGACAAGGCATTACAGGAAGTACTGGCTAATAAGATGGAAAGGATACCGTCTAAAACAGATTTCTCAATTGCAAAACCTTCAAGCTTCAACCATACGCTTGGCTATATTATCCAAAAGATGTTTATTAGATGATACACCATAAGTTAAAGCTGCTCTTTATACATATACCCAAAAATGCGGGTACGAGTATAGAGCGTGAAGTTTTTAAGGATTTCGATTTTTCAAATAAACATTCTAGAACAGATTTATATGGATGGGATGATGCACTACAACTTAATTTGCAGCACGCCACACTTCAAGATTTAATGGATGTAGGTTTGATTACTTCTGAAATGTTAGACGAGTTTTCTACCTTTGCAGTTATAAGAAACCCCTATACAAGAGCGGTGTCTGGGTATAACTGGTTATTGAGAGACTTAAAAATAAATGATTCTTTTGAGAATTTTTTATTGCAAAAAGGGAGCTTTTCAGAATCGTCCTTGTCAAAGACAGGCCGTGAAGTAAAAGACCATTTCCTTACACAATCACAATTTTTAAAGAACGAAAGAGGGATCGCATCGATTCAACTTTTGCGTTTCGAGAATTTGCAAAACGATTTTGAATCTTTCTGTGCTAAGAGAAAATTACCCTTTACACTTAATGCATATTTTAAGAAAAGTAAGAAAAGTAAATGGTCGCAAGCAAAACTGTTATCAAAGACCAATCGTGCTCTAATTAAAGAAAAGTATAAGGAAGACTTTGAGAATTTTGGGTACCAAACTAAGTTTAATCTGTTAAAGTTTTTACTAGGTTGAGTGGTGTTACCTTCATAATAGTAACATTTAATGGCGGTGCATATATTGAAAAATGCATAGACAGCATACGAGAGCATTGTACAAACTCATATATTCTTATTATAGATAATGCCTCAGCAGATGAAACATTGCTTCTTGTAGAAAATAAGGGTGTAGATCAAGTTATTAAATTGAATGAAAACCTAGGTTTTGGTAAGGCGAATAATATGGGTCTCCGTGAAGCATTTAAATTAGATGCTGAGTTCGTCTTTCTGGCAAATCAAGATTTAGTGTTTAAAGAAGGAGATTTTAGTACATTTTTGGAAGCCTCAAAAGATGCTTTCCAGTCATCTAATTATGCGATCACGAGCCCTTTGCATCTTGCACCAAATATGCGTGATTACGATTTTAAATTTGAAGAATATATTCAAGATAAAAATGCACCTAATCTTATAAAAAATATTGAGAAGGGTGTAATGCTGGATAAGGTTTATGAAGTAAAGGCCGTAAATGCTGCTGCTTGGCTAACGACAAAAAAGCTGTTAGCAAAAGTGGGTGTTTTTGATCCACTATTCCCTCATTATGGGGAGGATACAGATTATATAAATAGACTTAGATACCTAAATCTAAAGCTAGGAGTGATTCCTAATTTTAAAGTAATTCATGACAGACCACAAACGGCTAACAAAGACGCAGAAAAAGTAGCAAAACGTTTGAGGTTATGGGGTTTTTCATTTTTAAAAAATATTAATAAATCATTCTTTAAGGCCACTTTGCTTTTTCCTATTGAGTTATCAAAGCGTTTAAAGCTTTTAGATGGAATGTCTAATGTGAAGAAAATAGGATTGTTTTTTGCTATCACCTGGAATGTGAAAATGAAATGGTTTGTGATATTAAAACATAGAAGAGAAAGTAAGAAACCTGCTGCCTTTATATCTTATTTAAAATGATGGATACTATACCAATAGTAATAATGAGTGCTAAGCCGCTACCTGCAGATACAGTAGGAAGTTGGTCACAACGGTATAGTGCATATTTGCAGCGTGATTCTTCTTTTGCAACACATATTATTTGTCCAAAAACTAAAAGTATACCTGCTGCACATATAACGCCTTTTTTTGTTGCTGAAACATCAACAACATCGCGTGTGCTTAATAAAATTATGAGTAGGTCAAAGTACTATTCATATACTGCTGCGCTCTTTAAAATTTTAAATGAACACCCAAAGGCGCTTGTTCAAATAATCGATAATACAGGACTTGTAAGTGCTGTGGATGCATTTCTGAAGAAAAAAGGAATAAGAGATAAAGTGTTTCTGCAATACTCGTATCACGGCTTTCCTATCCAGAAAGAGGCGACCCCACAGTTTTATAAGCAATGTGATGAGGTATTGTTCTTAACAGATGCAGCTTCAAAATTGCACGCTACAACATTAGGTAGTTTTTTATCAAGAACGGCAACTTCAGGAAGCGGAATAGATACGGGCCATTTTAAACCATTAACTTGGGATAAACGGCAACAATTACGAAAGCAAAAAAATGTAGATGAGAAAATTGTTTTTCTGTTTTGTTCTCGGGACGTCCCCAAGAAAGGACTTGATATTCTTCTAAAAGCTTGGGATTTGCTTGGTATGAAAGAAAGAGCAAATAAAGAATTATGGGTCATTGGAAGTGAACGCGCATCGGTCTCTAAAATTGATGGAGTTGTTTCTTACGGTAAGTTATCCCCTAATGCGCTGCCTAATTATTATCAACTTGCAGATGTTTTCTTATTTCCTACTCAATGCGAAGAAGGATACGGCTTAGCCTTGGCAGAAGCACTGTCTTGTGGCTGTTCTGCTTGGGCTTCAAAAACAGGCGGAGTGCCAGAAGTGCTTGACGGTGTTTTGCAAGCCGCACTCATAGCGGATTTTAGAAATCCAGAAGCTTGGCTATACGCTATGAATAATGGAGCGAAGCGAGAGGAGAATGGTCAAATCACGACCATTTCTGAAGCAAAAAACATACATGATATTGAAGATTGGGGATTGCGTCTCAACATATTATTTTCGGCGAGCCTAGAAAGCATGAAAAATGGGTAAGATGAATTTATGTTTACCTTTATTTATCTCTTATATTTGATAACCAATTGAAGAAACTATAAACTATGCAAACCATTGCTGAAATAGGCCAAGCGCACGACGGTAGTTTAGGAATGCTACACGCATATATAGACGCAGTGGCAACTACAGGGTGTACAGCCATAAAATTTCAAACCCATATTGCAGCGGCTGAAAGTAGTATACACGAACCCTTTAGAGTACATTTTTCAAAACAAGATAAAACCCGTTTTGAGTATTGGAAACGTATGGAATTTACAGAAGAACAATGGGTTGCAATAGGCACTCACTGTAAAGAAAAAGGACTTACATTTATAAGTAGCCCTTTTAGTAACGCCGCTGTAGATGTGCTCGAGAAAGCCCAAGTAGAAATCTATAAAATAGGAAGTGGAGAGGTAAATAACCTTTTACTACTAAAAAAAGTGGTTGCTACAGGGAAACCTATTATTATATCAAGCGGGATGAGTTCTTTTGATGAGCTTGATACCACAGTTGCCTTTTTAAAGAAACATAAGGCAAGCTTTAGCATCCTTCAATGCACTACCAGTTATCCTACACAACCGGCCCAATACGGATTAAACGTAATTCAAGAATTAAAAGATCGTTATGCCGTGCCCGTGGGCTTTTCAGATCATTCTGCTTCACTTGCTGCAGGTATTGCTGCCACAGCTTTAGGTGCCGAAATACTCGAGTTTCACGTAGTTTTTGATAAACAACAGTTTGGGCCAGACGTATCTTCTTCTTTGACTATTTCCGAAGCAAAAACACTTGTAGAAGCTGTGAATAATGTAAATACTGCATTAAATAACCCTATTGATAAAAAGGATAATTCTGAATATACAGATCTAAAACAGATTTTTGAAAAATCGCTTGCAGTGAATAAAAATATAAAAGCAGGGCACGTGCTCACCTTTGATGATCTTGAAGCTAAGAAACCAAAAGGAAAGGGTGTGGATGCACAGCATTATGAAAGTTTGATAGGAAAAACGGTTACAAGAGATCTAAATACATGGGATTTTTTAAATAAAGAAGACATCGCGTTATGAGTACGAAAAGAAAAATATGTGCCGTCATTACCGCTCGACCCTCTTACAGTAGAGTACGTAGCTTACTGCTAGCTATAAAAAGCCATGCAGACCTAGAATTGCAGCTTGTTGTGGCAGGTTCTGCACTACTAGATCGTTACGGTAACGCTGTTGATTTTATTGAGAACGACGGTTTTACTATTGACGAAAAGGTGTTTATGGTGCTGGAAGGAGAAAACAAAACAGCGATGGCAAAAACAACGGGCCTAGGTGTGATGGAGCTCGCAAATGTTTTTTATAACCTAGAGCCAGATGCGGTACTTACTATTGCAGATCGTTTTGAAACCATTGCTACTTCTATAGCTGCAGCGTATCAGAATATACCATTAATTCATTTACAAGGTGGAGAAGTGACAGGTAATATAGATGAGAAAGTGCGGCACGCAAACACAAAACTTGCAGATATTCATTTTGTAACATCAGAAGATGCAAGAGATCGTGTTATCAAACTTGGAGAAGATCCATCATACGTTTTTAACACAGGATGTCCTTCTATTGATATCGCAGCAAATGTGAAACAAAACCCGACACTTGATTTTGATCCTTTCGAAAAATACGGAGGTGTTGGTGCCACCTTTAGTGTAGACCAGAAATATATTGTGGTAATGCAGCACCCCGTAACCACAGAATATGCAGCAGCAAAAGAAGATGTTTTAAAAACCTTACGTGTAGTAGATGAGTTAAAGTTACCCACCTTTTGGTTTTGGCCTAATGTAGATGCAGGAGCAGATGGTACCTCAAATGGAATTAGATCTTATCGAGAAAAATACAATCCAGATCACATCAGGTTTTTCAAAAACATGGACCCAGATGATTTTTTAAAGTTACTTGTAAATAGCGCTTGCCTTATTGGCAACAGTAGTGTAGGTATTAGAGAATGTGCTTTTTTAGGCGTGCCTGTGGTCAATATTGGTACGCGTCAAAATAGAAGATTAAGAGGCAAAAATGTAATAGACGTTGGCTATACTGAAAGCGAAATAAAAGATGCGATTATGCATCAGGTGGAAGTTAATAACATCCCTTCAAGTCCCATATATGGAGCGGGCAATAGCGGTCATCAGATTGCTGAAATATTATCCACTATAGCACTTCGCTTTCATAAAACAATTACCTATTAATGAGAGTTTTAGGGCTCATACCTGCGCGAGGTGGTAGTAAAGGAATTCCGGGTAAGAATAAAAAATTACTAGGAGGGAAGCCGTTGTTGCAATATACAATTGACCAGGCGCTACAATCTAAACATCTTACAGATGTTGTGTTTTCATCTGAAGATGCTTCATTAATCGCATTAGCAAAGTCATTAGGGGCGCAAGCACCCTTTGTTCGCCCGTTAGAACTTGCAACAGATACAGCAGGATCTCTTGAAGTAGTGCAACACGCATTACAAGAAATGGAATTGTTAGGCAAAACATATGATGCCGTTTGTCTATTACAAGTGACTACCCCTTTTAGAGGTATTGATTTAATAGATACTGCTATAGCCAAGTTCAAGAATGCTGAAGCAGATAGTTTAGTCACGGTACAATCTGTGCCACAACATTATAACCCTCATTGGGTTTTTAAGACCCATGGAGATCTTTTGCAACTGGCAACTGGCGAAAAGAATATCATTAAAAGAAGACAAGACTTACCTCCAGCTTTTATTAGAGATGGGGCTATTTACATTACAAAAACAACCGTGTTATTGAATGATCATTCATTCTTCGGAAATAGGATATCGTATTTGCAATCTGACGCAGCTACCTATGTAAATATTGATACAGAAAATGATTGGCAAAAAGCAGAACAAATTATCAACTCAGGCCTAGTATGAAAAAAGTACTGCTTATCATTCCTGATGGTACTGGGATAAAAAATTATTTATATGCTGATGTTTTTAAAGACGTCGACGCATCTTTGCACTTAATGCATGAGTTTGATGACAGAACGCTAGCAACCATTAAAAATAGGTTAAATATTGGCGAAAATTCAATAATACCGGACTATCAAGAAAGTATCAAAGAGCGTTATTTAAGGGAGCTAATTCATTTACTTAGAATTAAGTTTAACGTCAAAAAACTTAATAATCCCTCTATTCTAAAATTCTATAAACCGAAAAGTACTAATCTCAAACAGCGTTTATTTTATAAAGCAATAGAACTAAGATCTCTATTCTCATCGTCCTATAAAAGTATTGAGAAGCTTGAAGAAAAATATGAAAACGCATTATGTAAAAACAATTTTTATAATGAGATGAAGCTTGTTTTAAAAAATGTACATCCAGATGTTGTTTTTTGTTCTCATCAACGAGCATTAAAAATGCCTACCATATTTAAAGCAGCGAGAGATTTAAATATACATGCTTCAACGGTAATCTATTCTTGGGACAACATTCCTAAGGCCAGGTTAGCCTTGCGTGCAGACCAATATCTTGTGTGGTCGTCTGTGATGAAAAAAGAATTACTGATGCTTTATCCAGAGATTAAAGATGCCGCAATAGCAATAACGGGAAGCCCTCAATTTGAGTTTTATAAAGATCATAAAAATATTATTACCAAAGATGAATTCTATACATCACGCGGTCTTGATCCAAATAAAAAGATAGTGTGTTTTTCTGGCGACGATGTGCGAACTTCCCCAAATGATCCAGCGTATTTAGAGGATCTAGCAGATGAAATAGTAACGGCTAAATTACAGGATACTTATCAAATAGCATTTAGAAGATGCCCAGTAGATGTTTCTGGAAGATATGATACCATTGTAGAGAAGTACAAAGATTTAATTATTGAAATGCCTCCATTGTGGAATATCAATACACAAGAATGGAGTGCTATTTACCCAAGAGAAGAAGATGTAAGTGAGTTGGTCAGTTTAGCTTATTATGCAGATGTAGTTATAAATGTAGGTTCTACTATGGCATTTGATTTTGGGATGTTTAACAAACCTTGTATTTACATTAATTATGATCAGCCTGATAGTGGGTTATGGTCAACAGAGATTATTTATACGTACCAGCATTTTAAGAGTATGCCGTCTGCTGATGCCGTTTTATGGTGGAACAGCAAGAGTGCTATTGTTCCGCTGCTCCAATCATTAGAAAAAGGAGTTGACACAACTATTAATACCTGGATGCATATAATAAATGAGCACCCACAAAATGCAGCTATTACTATTAAAAAAGCACTAGGAATATGAATATTGTTTTTATTTCAAATGAATATCCCACGTGGGCACCTGGAGGCAAAGGCACCTTTATTCAGACTATTGCAAGAGAATTAGTATTACAAGAACACCAAGTAACAGTGCTTGGTATAGGTGATTCTTCAAGAAAAGAAGTTCTTGTAGATCAAGGTGTTACGTGTATAAGGCTAAGAAAGCCAAGGACACCCAAGGCAAAGTTTATTGAAAATTTTGCAAGAATTAGATTGGCACTAAAAAAAATGCATAGCATAAAACCTATCGATATCGTTGAGACATCAGAATTGGATTGTGCCTATCTCCCTAAAAATCCTCCGTATAAAAAAGTAATTAGGCTACATGGTGGACATCATTTTTTTGCTGAAGCAGAAAAAAGAGGAATTGATCCCATTAAAGGGAAAAGAGAAATTAAATCTTTTAAAAATACGGATGCTTTTATTGCCGTTTCAAACTACGTAAAAGAACACACGAGTACATTACTTAACTTTGGAAACGCACGTATTGAAACTATTAATTATCCTGTAGATACTGATATTTTAGTGCCTGGAGTAACTGTTAATCCAGCTATCATTCTATTTGCCGGGACTATTTGCGAGAAAAAAGGCGTTCGTGAGTTAATTGATGCTTTTCAGATGGTTAGAAATGCATATCCCGAAAAGACGCTCCATTTATATGGAAGAGATTGGTTTTTTCCTGATGGTAGTTCTTATATTGAGATGTTGAAAAAAGAATATACCCCAGAAATGCTAGAAGGAGTACTATTTAAAGGCAGTGTATTACGCGATGTCCTGTATCGAGCTTATGCTTCTGCTGGCTTGTGTGTTTTTCCTTCTCATATGGAAACGCAAGGACTGGTGGTTCTAGAGGCATTGTTAATGAAACGTCCAGTAATTTTTAGTGAGTACGGGCCAGGACCAGAAACAATAGTACACGGGGAAGATGGAATGCTTTGCGACGTTTATAATGCGCAAGATATTGCTTCAAAAATAATGTGGATGATCGATAATCCCTCAAAGGCTCAGAAAATGGGAGACTTAGGCAGAACAAGGGTGCAAGAGAAATTTGAAAAAAGTAAAATCGTCGCGCAGAATATTTCATATTATAATAAGATAATTGCATCAAAAAGGTAATATAAATAATAGATCATTGAAGTTTCTCATCATTACACATGCAACACATACTCTGGCAGATGGTCAGGTATATTCTTATGCGCCATATGTGAGAGAAATGAATATATGGAGTAAACATGTTGATGCAATTAGGGTAATTACTCCTGTGTCAAATGATCCAGTGACCAAAATTGATTTGGCATATGACAAGAATGTTAAGGTAAGAAAAATACCAAGTCTTGCATTTACAACTTTTGGAAATAGCATCAAATCTCTTGTTAATCTTCCTTTTATTTTCTGGGTTCTTTTTACCGAAATGCGCAGGGCAGATCATATCCATCTTCGTTGTCCAGGTACGATAGGCTTGGCGGGATGTATCATACAGATGTTGTTTCCGAAGAAAAAGAAAACCGCAAAGTATGCCGGAAATTGGGATCCAAATGCAAAGCAGCCTTTAAGTTATCGCATGCAAAAATGGATATTGAGCAATACTATATTGACAAAAAACATGCAAGTTTTGGTGTATGGAGTATGGGAAGGACAAACAACAAATATCAAATCTTTTTTTACAGCATCCTACTGGGAACATGAGAAAACCGAAGTGCAAAAAAGATTATTTTCTGCTCCATTTAAATTCTTATTTGTAGGTGGCCAAGTGGAAGGCAAAAGACCGTTATATGCGATTCAGTTAGTCGAAACGTTGAATAAGAATGGTGTGCCTGCTTTGTTGGATTTTTATGGTGATGGTTTGTTACATTCAAATTTGAAGCAATATGTTAGTGAGCAAAACTTAGATGAAATCATCGTGTTTAAGGGTAATCAACCTGCCCAAGAAGTAAAAAAAGGATATCATGATGCGCATTTTTTAATTTTAGCTTCAAAATCTGAAGGCTGGCCTAAGGTCGTGGCAGAAGCCATGTTTTGGGGTGCAATACCTATGAGTACTGCCGTTTCTTGTGTGCCTTGGATGATTGATTTTGGTAAAAGAGGAATGCTATTGTCATTAGATCTTGATACAGATGTAGCGCAGCTAATGGATGTTATTACTAAGAGAGATGGATTGCTTGATATGAGTAATGATGCATTATCTTGGTCCAGACAATACACACTTGATAGATTTGAACAGGAAATAACTACCTTGCTGCTATGAGAGTGTTACAACTAATTGATAGTTTGCATCCAGGTGGCGCAGAACGTATGGCCGTTTCACTTGCCAATGAACTATCTGGAAAATTTGAAACCTCTTATTTATGCGCCACACGTGAAGAAGGTTTGTTAAAAACCAGTATTTCTGAAAAAGTTAATTATACATTTTTAAATAAAAAACGTAGGCTAGACATACTTGCGCTTAGAACGTTAATTGGTCTTGTGAAAAAGAATAAAATAAATGTGATTCACGCGCATTCGAGTAGTTTTTTTTACGGTTGGATGGTGAAGTTTTTTTCACCTTCGGTTAGGCTTATATGGCACGATCATTATGGAAATAGTGAATTACTTGGACAAAGAAACTCAAAAATGCTGCGCTTTTGCTCTTCTAAGTTTTCTGCAATAATAGCAGTGAACACATTATTAGCTGAATGGAGTACCGGTACTTTAAAGTGTAAAAAAGTATTATTTGTTAAGAATTTTGTTTCTAAAAATCCCACAAAATCAGATACTATAACACTCTTAGGCGCATCTGGCAAACGAATTATTTGTGTTGCAAACTTTAGACCTCAAAAAGATCATTTTAATTTGTTATCGGCATTTCAATTAATAAAGAAGGAAATACCAAAGGCTAGTTTACATTTAGTAGGGAATCATAAAAGTGCGCATGGAGAAGAAATTAAAGCGTATCTAGAAAAACAAAAGTTTACAGATATCTATATTTATGGCGAATTAAATATGACCTCGAGTATATTTGATCAATGTAGTCTAGGAGTTCTTTCTTCTTTATCAGAGGGGTTACCAGTGGCTTTACTGGAATATGGTTTAAATAATTTGCCAGTAGTTGTAACAGATGTTGGGCAATGTAAAGAAGTGATTGGTGATACAGGAAAATTAGTAGTTCCTAAAAATCCTATTGCTTTAGCTGAGGCTTGTATTTCCTATTTAAAAGATCAAACTATGGCCAATAGTGATGCCACTCAATTTAATTCGCGTGTATTAACTAAGTATGCATTTAATAGTATTTTTGATCAACTCATGACACTCTATACGGAATAGATTAAATATGATAAAAATTCCTAAGCAAACTAATTATGTCAATATGCTTCTATTACATGGAGGTATGGGATTTCTTGGCTATTTATTTAGACCTTCGGTCAAGTTTATTTTTCTTGGGGCGCTACTTTATTTTGTCTTTGTAACAATTAAAAATGGGAATAAGAATCATGAAGTACTTCAAGCCGGAGCATATATTATAGGGTTTGAGGTGTTTTCAAGAATGACAGGAGGCGTTGGGTTTTCTTATGAGTTTGCAAAATATGCAGTTTCTGGGTTTTTATTATTGGGTATGTTTTATCGTGGGTTTAATGTGTCGTCGTGGCCCTATGTTTTGTTCATATTCTTTTTGCTACCATCAATAATGGTTACCGCAATTTATATAGACTATAATACCACATTTTTAAGTACAGTCACATTTAATCTAACCGGTCCGGCGTGCCTAGGGATAAGTGCGTTGTATTGTTATGATCGTAAAATTGTATGGGGCAATTATCAATCTATATTAAAAGCGGCATTATTTCCTATAGTTGCTATGACGGTTTACCTCTATTTTTATACTCCAGATATTAGGGATGTTGTAACCGGTACGCAATCAAATTTTGAAGCCTCTGGAGGATTTGGACCCAATCAAGTGGCAACCGTTCTTGGCTTAGGAATGTTTATTTTATTTACAAGATTATTTCTATTTAAAAATAAAATAATTCAATTCATAGATATCAGCTTAATTGGTCTTATGGCCTACAGAGCATTTGTAACTTTTAGCAGAGGTGGCGTGATCGTAGCGCTTGTTTGTGCAGCAATATTTCTAGCCCTTTATTTTAAACATTCAAGTTCAAAAGAGCGAGTCTTGGTTATTACTAAAACTGGAGTTGTTATAGGAGTATGTATTTTAACTTGGATAATTACTTCCTTATTTACTTCTGGACTTATTGACAAGAGATATGCAAATCAAGATGCATTGGGTAGAGAAAAAGCAGATGTCAGTACTGGAAGGCAGCGTCTTATAGAAGGTGAGTTGGAAGCTTTTAAAGAGAATCCATTTTTTGGAATAGGAGTGGGCCGTAGTAAAGAAATACACCAACAACGATTAAATATTAAATCTACCACCCATAACGAAGTAAGTCGTATGCTCTCAGAACATGGTTTGCTAGGCGTTATTGCGCTTCTTATTTTACTAATAACTCCAATTATTTTTAGATTAAGAGACCGGAGTAATCTCTATTTGTTTTCGTTTTTAGCCTTTTGGTTTTTAACCATTAACCACAGTTCTATGCGTATCGCGGCTCCGGCTTTTATTTATGGACTCTCTGTTTTATCCATCTCTAATGAAAAAAAAGAAGACACTCTTATACATAGGGAATAAGCTCGCCACTAAAGGAGGCACTGCTACCGTGATTGATACCCTCTCTGGGCATTTAGTCCAGGAAGGATATACGGTGTTTACAGCTTCAGAAAAGATAAATAAGGCACATCGTTTGCTTGATATGATAATCGTTTTTTATCGGGTGCGCAGTAAAATAGATGCTGTACTAATTGATACCTATAGTACCCAAAATTTTTATTATGCCACCACCATTGGTGCCTTATGCAGAAAATATAACATTCCCTATTATCCCATTCTTCACGGCGGAAATTTGCCGCAACGACTAGAAAAAAGTCCATTAAAGTGCAATAGATATTTTGGAGAAGCTGCATTAAATATCTCCCCTTCGCATTATTTAAAAGAGGCATTTAATGCCAAAGGGTTTGATAATGTAGGTTACATTCCGAACACAATAAACATAGAGGCCTACCCATTTAAGCTTCGCAAAAAAGTGGCGCCAAAGCTATTATGGGTGCGTTCGTTCTCAGAAATTTATAATCCACAATTAGCGCTTGCGGTTTTAGAGACTTTAATAAAAAAAGGATATAATGCTACATTAACCATGATTGGTCCAGAAAAGGATGGGAGTCTTGCCTTGTGTAAAATGACAGCTCAAGATAGAGGACTGCCAATCACTTTTACAGGACTTCTCGCAAAAAAGGACTGGATTAAAAGGTCAGCCCAGTCAGATATTTTTATTAATACTACTAATTTTGATAATCTTCCGGTAAGTATCATCGAGGCCATGGCATTAGGGTTTCCCATTGTTTCTACAAATGTTGGAGGTATACCTTTTATGATTGAAGATACCGTTGATGGTATTATGGTAGCACCCAAAGATGTGAGTGCAATGGTTGATGCTATTCTGAAAATATGTGAAAATCAGCATATTTCCGAAGCTATGTCAAAAGCCGCCCGTGTAAAAGGGGAGTCTTATAACTGGAGCATTATTAAAGAGTCTTGGCATAAAGTGTTGGATTTTTAATAGTAAAAGACCTATTTTTACCCGAGACCAACCCATCCTTAATGTCTACCAGTAAAAAAAGCATTCACTTTGACATCTCTGAGCGGAAAGTATTATTGCGATTAATTGATATCGCTGTGGTATTAGCCATGCTTTATTTAGTGAGCCAAGTGTTTGATTTTGATTATTTTAAGATCAATGCGATACATTGGTTGTGGTCTATTGTTTTAGCTGTTTACCTTACTATTTTTGCCACCATCTTTGAGTTATACAATTTGCAAAAGGCGGGAAAATTTGAGGTGACCATACAGAACATTATTTTGACCACCTCTGTCACGGTGTTATTTTATTTGTTAACGCCTTTTTTCACTCCAGAGCTCCCAGAAAATAGATTGCAAATTGTGTATTTCTACATTGCAATAAATATTTCACTCATTGTATGGCGTTATTTTTATGTGACACTAATATCTGCGGCTCGCTTTAATAAGCGTGTTCTTTTAATCGCAGATGGACCAGAGATCGAAACCATTATTAACTCACTTGAAGCCTCAGATCCTAATTATAAAGTAGTTGGGTATGTGAAATCTGGAGAGAACAACTATACGGGACAAAAACGAGTTTCTTTATTAGAATTTAAAAACAGTAACCTCTTAGAGCTGGTTGCGGAGCATACTATTTCTGAAGTGGTGGTTGCGGCCCCAGCCTACGAGGGGATTACACTACCGCTGTATAATCAATTGATTCATATGTTAGAATCTGGGGTATCGATCAGAGAGTATACTCAGGTTTATGAGGATATTAATAGACGGGTTCCGGTACAACAGATAGATCAGGACTTTTATAAATTTTTTCCTTTTAGTAGGAGCAATCAAAATAAGCTGTACTTATTTTTTCATAGGGGCTTAGATCTTATCTTATCTGTTCTTGGATTGTTCTTTGGTTTGTTTTTAATCCCGTTCATTCTAATTGGTAATTTAATAGGAAATAAAGGTCCAATGTTTTATACGCAAGAGCGCGTGGGTAAAAATGGTATCCCTTTTAAAATTTTTAAACTTCGTAGTATGGTTATAAATGCGGAGAAGACAGGTGCTCAATTTGCTCAAAAAGGAGATGTGAGAGTGACCTCTTTTGGGCGTTTTTTAAGAAACACACGATTAGATGAAGTGCCCCAATTTTTAAATGTTATTAAAGGGGATATGAGCATTATAGGGCCACGTCCTGAGCGTCCTGTATTTGTTAAAGAACTATCAGAGAAAATTCCTTTTTATGAAGTGCGGCATCTGGTAAAGCCTGGAGTTACGGGTTGGGCGCAGGTAAATGCAGATTACGGTTCTACAGATGCAGATGCCTTAGAGAAACTACAATTTGATTTGTACTATATTAAACACAGAAGTCTTTTTCTGGATATTAGTATCGTGGTAAAAACATTGAGTACGATTATTTTTTATCGTGGGCAGTAAAGTATAGAATATACAAAAGATGCTCTTCCTTCAAAATTATTACTGTACTTTATGTATGCACCTATAGGCACACGATGTAGTGTTTTTCCTTTTTTTATTCTATGACTTTCTCTTAATCTCTAAGCTGTGCATCAGAGCTGAGAAAAGGGGTGGAAAGTTTCTATTAATAGCTAAATAACAATGTGCTACCCTTTCTTGCTTCGCTCAACCTATTTAGAGAGAAAGGCAAAAAGATTACATTTCTATAATAATGAATTCAATGGTTTAATTCAATAAAGTGTAATTAGGTAAATTTAAGAATAAGTTGCATAAAAAAAATCCACCTATATAAGGTGGATTTAGAATTGCAATGTATAATATTAAAAAGCACCGCAGGATTCGCATTGCTCTAGGTACATGGCCCAACTATTTTCTGAGAAATCCAATCCATTGGCCCAAGCAGTTTCGTTTTGACCATCTCGACTTACTTCTGCGTGAGCGGCTATACAACCACAGAAGAAGTCATCACCAACTACTTCAAAAACATATTCATAAACAGTTGTGCCGTTAGGCAAATCTACTTTAATTGGGAATCTTCCTATTTTTGGATTTCCAGATCGAGTCACTGGTATTTCATCACAATTACCTACGTATAGATGAACAGCATTTAACTCCCATCCCTCCATAGTTTCATAGCGTAGCACTAAATTTCCGAGGCTGTTTTGAGAAACAGTGAATTCTCCTGCATCAGAATTTTGCCCTGCAATTAAGTCTACATTTTGACATAGTTGTAATTGACCTTGTAGTTCAAGATTAGATGTTGACTCATTTGCTTCATCAGTATTTTCTTTAGAGCAAAAGCTTAAGGTAAGGGCTAAAAATAGTATTGGTAATATTTTTGAATTTTTCATATATTTTGAATTTAAAGTTGCCTTAAAAATACGAAAACATTTAACAATTAACATTTTTTATGTCATAAATATCCGACAAAAAACATTAGAACACGTTGAAATACTTAATTATGTAGTGTAAGCAGTGATTTTACATACATAATGATCCAATGATTTGAGTTGAGTGCGGGCATGTTTTGAATTGAAATTCACTTTTTGGGATTAATTAATCACTTCAATTAGTCTCTAATAATTAGAAATAACTTAATTCTTTTAATACTCCAATACTACTTGAGTTCGAATGGTTGGCAACCGTTTGGTGTTTGAAAATTGTTCTATTGAAAAAAAACTAAATTTAAAGGCTATAATTGTTCTATTGATGTAGCTTAAATAGCTATCAATCTATGATTTCAGAAATCGCCATACATACACATATCGCACAATCAATGCAATAAATAAGGGTATGAGGGCTGGTGCAAATACTTGAACCCCCGTTATCCAATGGATAATAAGCAAACTGAAAAGCACCAATAAAAAGAATAGATACTTAGCAGCCCATTTAGGTGGGCTTTTCTTAACTACAACAAAAGCCATAAAAAGATTAAGTGGTAACGCCCACAACATATTATAGTTATTAGCGGTAGCGGTATGATCTGTTGCCGTCCATAATAGTAATAATAAAACACCTGCAATACCTGTAATCAGCATAATACTTCCATCTAGAAACCTACTCCTAGTTTCTTTTTTAAAGTCCTTAAATGTGATGTAAATAATAAATAACCCAATGACACTAAAAATCACTAAAGGACTCCAGAGCAGATGGTTGGTTCCTTTTTTTATTGAACTTGTTAGAATTACTCTTTTTTCAAGAACTAGTGGTTTTTCAATACCATTGCTAATAATAGTAGCATCTTTAGCGCCTGTATACACATAGTCTGGTAAAAACTGATGCTCTTCTGGACTCGCCATTCTATCTATCACACTACCTAAAGCGGTATCAATACCTAAGCTACCCCACGTATTATAATCTAATCTTGACTGTATGAGTTGTCTAAATGTAAATTGAACTGGCACAGATGTGTCATAGTATTTTAGCTTATCACCTAAAGATATTTGCAGCACATCTCTCATTTTTGTGGCACAATTGTCATAGAAGAAATCGTATAAATAAGCTCTATTTTCTGGTGTAGCATTGTTTTGTAGATAGCTCGCAATAGCAAGTTTATCTTCTTGTGTGAGATTGAGTACTTGCTCTTTCATCCATCTATTCTGGGCAGCGTAATGGCTTTTGTAAGCTCCATAACTTCCGGTGTCGAGCTTATAAAGCATTTTCCCTTTGGCAAAATTGAGAATAAAATTAGGCGCGTCAAAGTCAAACACTCCATAATTATATATCACATCAATGCCATTAATAGGATCATGAATTCTAAAAGCACTGTGGCCAAATTTTTCAGGCAAATCTGATCCAGGCCCCATAGTGAGAATGCTAATTTCTGTAGCTTCTGAAAAAGGATACGATTGCCCTTGCGTAGTTATAACACAAAGTAGGAGGAGTACGGAAGAAAAGAATTTGCGCAAAGTAAAATTGGTTTTATAAATGTAAAGGTAGCGCATCCTTAAAAAGTAGCCAATGGTTTATTATTTAAAAGTAAATTGAGAAAAGGGAATGTTTCCGGAGTAATCAAAGAATGATATTTTGCCAATTTTTTAGAATCTATCTTTATAAAGCGATCTCGACTGCGCTAGACCGGGCAATTTGCATTTTTAAATTTGCCTATTGCTAAAAGCTAGCTTAGCGGAAAATATCCCAATCTAGGGTCACTGAAAAGACATTAGAATACAAAGCGGCACTAGAATCGCCTATGTCTGTCAATGCATAGTCAACGGCAATACCTTTGTATTTAAAGCCTACGCCTAAGTTGGGTTGCACGCTTGTAGATTCTGTGCCGTCCAGTCTCCTTGCGTTCTGAAAATTACCTACGCCTGTTCTAATAAAAATCATATCAATATACCCAAACTCTAAACCAAGGGCAGGAGTCATACTTAGACTTGAGGTACTTAAAAAGTCATTAGTCTCAGCAAACCTAAAATTGAAATCTAACTCAGCTTGCAGTGTATAGTCATAATCGTAAGTAAATTTTTTAGCAACACCCATTTGTAATTTTGGGATAGTGATTTCTGATGTTTCCGGTAATTCTTGATTCTGTCCCGCAACCGCTCCTTGTATGTCTGCAAATTTATCTTCGTCAATTGACCAGGCATTTACGGTGGTAGAAATGTCCCTAACCATTAAACCATATTGCCATCCTTTATCGCCTTCAAATTGTAATCCTGCATCAAGACCAAAGCCCCAAGAACTTGCAAAGTCGCCAATAATACGTCTTACCACTTTTGCATTTACCCCAAAACTAAAGCCGTCTAAAGGCAGGCGGCGCGCATAACTAAAAGTACCTGCATAATCTGCCGTAGAGAATAGACTAATACGATCATAATTTACTTGCCCTTGATCATCAATAAGTTGCGTAGTGTTTAAAATATCATCAACTCCAAAACGGATCAATGAAAAAGCTACAGCACTCTCTTTATCTAATGGCATTGCAAAAGCCGCATAGTCGTAGTTCGCAATATTAGCAAAGTACGAAGCGTGCATTAATGAGAGTTGTTTATCTTCAAGTTTGGTTAATCCTGCTGGATTCCAGTATCCTGCATTTACATCGCCCGTGCCCGCAACCATGGCGTTAGACATCCCAAAAGCACGTGCATCTACCCCAATGTTTAAAAATTCATTAGAATACTTACGTACTGTTTGTGCCTGCAAAGAAAACCCCGTAATAATAAAAAGAAGTAAAAGCTGTTTCAACCCGCTATTTTTGGACAAATATCTCAATATTTTTAGAATTGACTTGTTCATTACTAAACTATATTTTTATTCACATATTGTACTAATTGTGACAGATACCATTATAACCATAAAATGCTACCTATAATTTGTTTCTTTTTCGTCCACATTACAATATAAAATAATACCATGGCTACTGCTATGCTATGATTTTCTATTTTATTTGAACAAAAAATAATTCAGATTAGTAAAGCGACATTTCATAATCATATTGGTATTAGACGAAAATACTTTCCTATTTTTACAAAACTGGCTTTATTTCTAGTCCTTTAATAATAGCTTCGGAAATTTATAAGATTGAAAATTGCCAGAATAAAACCATCTTTTATGATTAAGCAAATACCAAATATCATTACATCGCTAAACTTATTATGTGGCTGTGTCGCTTTACTATTTGCGATGTCTGGAGATCTAATAACGGCTTCGTTTTTTGCTTTTCTAGGAATATTTTTTGATTTCTTTGATGGCCTTGCAGCAAGACTTTTAAATGCATCAAGTAAAGTAGGGCTAGAGTTAGACTCATTAGCAGATATGGTGACCAGTGGTGTAGTGCCCGGGTTTGTGATGGTACAACTACTTAGCTATGCGATTACGGGTAATTATATAGACATTACAGCATTATTTGCAGATAACTCTTGGAATGCAAATATGTCCCAGTACACTCCATTTATTGGCTTAATGATTGTTATTGCTTCTGCATATAGATTGGCAAAATTTAATGTAGATACGAGACAAACCAATAGTTTTATTGGACTTCCCGTTCCAGCAAATACATTATTGATTTTAAGTTTACCACTTATTTTGGCATTTCAGCAAACAGAAATGGTAACAGATATCATTTTAAACCAATGGGTATTAATAGGCCTTACATTGTTAAGCAGCATATTATTAAATGCAGAAATCCCGCTCTTTGCCTTAAAGTTTAAAACTTGGGACTTTAAGAGCAACGCCATTCGTTACGTGTTTCTAATTATAGCTATAATAGGATTGTTCTTCTTTCACTTTTTAGCGATTCCAGTGATCATCTTGCTCTATATCGTGTTGTCTCTTTTTTGGAAGGAGAAATAAAAGATTAACGATTGTGGATTGAGGATTGTAGATTTTTGAAATAAAAAAGTAAAACTTAAACTTTCAAAATCATCAGAATTTATTTTACTTAGCCGTCACCTTGTCCCGATATTTATCGGGAGTCGAAAGGCAGCGAACAGACAAAGTTTTGTGATTTATTGAAGTTTAGAAATGCACTTCGACAAGCTCAGTGTGACAAGTTTTATTGTATTCAATCCAATGCCCATTCAAAGGCAGAACTATTTATTATTATAAAGTTGATTAATATTAATCCGAGACTGATAAAAAAAAGTTTCTTTTTTATGGATTTCAATTTTAATATAATGTTTAATAGGTAGCAAATAATAATTGTGAGCGTTCCGTAAAACATAGCTATTAAAGAAAAAATTAAAGCTTTTCGATCGAGACCATCATTTGAAATAAACTCGGCGTCGCCATATTTAGGGAAATGTCCTAATTCCATAAATCCCATTAAAATAAAATATATCCAAATAATTATTGAGGTAACTAAAAGTATCAATGATAATCCAAAGGCATAGCGGACTATTGGTACTATAATTTTAGTTTTTGCTTGAGAAAATTTCATGTCAAATAACTCTGTTTTAATATTAATTTGTAAATATTATTAACTAAAAGTCATGCTGAGCCTGTCGAAGCACAACAACGGCAGTACTTTTAAATTAGTTTCATATAGCCCTTCGACTCCCGATAGCTATCGGGACAGACTGACAACCGTTAATGAATGAGACAATTTCTACACTTCAACTTCCTTTGGTTTGATCTTAAAATAGCGCCACACTAAAAACAGCACGACAAAGAAGTAAACGATGTATCTCAAGAAGTGTGCAATAACAACACCTTCAACACCGTAAATTGGCACTAAGAAATACGATAAGCCAAAGAAAAGACCAAGCGATATTAATTCTGAAAAGATAAATGTACGTACCATTTTCTTTGCTAAAAATTGATGTGCCAGGATAATAGAAGCTACCCGAATAAAGTCTCCCATGAGTTGCCACTTAAAGAGTGGAGCCATACCATCAAATCCAGGGAAAATAAGGTCTATAATGACGTGTCTTAAAAAATAAATGGCAACCATACCAACAGCAAAAAGAGGCAGTAATGAGGTGTAAATATGCCTCACTTCTTTAAAAAATAAAGGACGTGTCTTGATGGTTGCAAATTTTGGTATTACGTACATCGTTAACAATAATGAGGAAAAAGCTAAGTAGTTTTTAGAAAGATCAATCATTCCAGACCATAAACCAGATTCTACTTGTGAGATGTTACTTCTAATTAAATTACGTATCCCAACTTCTACTAATAGACTTGCCACTACTGTAGAGAAAAAAGAAATAAGCGTAAATGCAAGCAATACATTTCTAAATGGAACGCTAAACGAGATCTGCTTGTAATCAATGTATTTTTTAAAGGTTTTAAAAAACACATAGGAGAGAATTATCAATTGTATTGCTGGTGTAATCACAATAGAATACAGTGCATAAGTAAACTCGTTGTTCCAAGCAAAATAGAACATCATTGCGGCAGAAACTAGGTAACTGCTTATGTCAACTTTTGCAAAACGCTTGTATTCTGTAATTCCATTGATCAGACCATTATAAAGACGTTGCAGGCCAATAGCCGGTGCAACAACCCCCATTACAATGAGTACGTTTGCATAAGCTGCAGATTCAAAAAAATACTGACTGAGTGGGGTAGAAAAAACGGCTAATAAAATACCTACTACTAGCGAACTAATACTCCAGAACACAAATGCTGTAGAGAATAATCCGTTTAACTTTTCTTGATCTTCTTTATGTTCTGCGACATACTTAACAATCCCATTAAAAAAACCAAAAGAAGTTAATGAAACAAGTCCTTGCATCACACTGCGCAATTGTCCTATAATATCAATACCAACTTCTCCAAAATTTTCTGCTACTATTCTTCTAATAAATAAGGAAAGCACCTGCCTAATTATTATAATAGGAGCATTTACCGAAGTTATTTTCAGGAGTAGATTACTTTTTAAGAAATTAGGTAGTTTCAATTAGTAACTGTTTAATACTGCGATTACCTTATCTACTTGATCATCTGTCATCACAGGGCTCATTGGAATACTAACTACACGATTATGTATGGCTTCTGCAACTGGGAAGCTTAAATCATTTAATTCGGGTAAGGCTTTTTGTTGATGCGGCGCAATAGGATAATGAATTAAATGCCCCACTTTGTTTTCTGTTAAATGCGCTACAATGGATGCTCTGTTGTCTACTTGAATTACAAATAAATGAAACACGTGATCTTGAGTTCCTTTATATTTGGGTAAAATAATTTTTGTGTTTGATATTTCGGCAAGGTATCGTAATGCTATTTCCCTTCTCCTAGAATTATCTGCATCTAATTGCTCTAATTTAATACTTAAAAAAGCCGCTTGTATTTCATCTAATCGAGAATTGAGGCCCAAAACTTCGTTCACATACTTGGTAGAAGTTCCATAATTACGGAACATTCTAATGGCTTTTGCGAGTGCATCATTATTTGTTGTTATCGCACCACCATCACCAAGTGCTCCTAAATTCTTTGCAGGATAAAAACTAAATCCAGCCGCGTCACCTAGGTTACCCGCTTTTTTCTTATTGAAATGTGCTGCACCGTGCGCTTGCGCCGCGTCTTCAATAACCAGCAAGTTATGTGTGTCTGCAAGCGATTGTATCGCATCCATATTTGCTAACTGTCCATACAAATGAACAGGCATAATGGCTCTTGTGTTTGTAGTGATATAACTAGCAAGTTTGTCTAAGTCAAAATTAAACGTGTCCGATTCAGCTTCAGCAAGGATAGGGGTTAGTCCTGCTTGCTTGATAGCGATTATCGTTGCAATAAAAGTATTTGAAGCCACAATCACTTCATCTCCTTCTTTAATATTTCCGAGGTGTTTATACCCTTCTAAAATCAATCTTAAAGCATCAAGACCATTGGCAACACCTATACAATGTTTGGTGCCACAATAATCTGCATACAAGTTTTCAAATCGGGTTACTTGGTTGCCAAGAATGTAATAGCCACTATCTAGAAACTCTTGAAAGCTTTTTTTAAAATCAGCTTCAAAACGAGCGTTTATTTTATGTAGATCTAAAAATGGAATCATTTGATAGTAAGGTCTATTTTATTGTGAGCCTCAGTGTCTATTTCATAAGTGTCTGCAGTATAGGTACGCGCGCCGCAGCTTTCTTTCCAGAAAATGAGACCACTGTTGAGTACTTTTCCGTTATCTTCAGAAGAGATGTTAAAGTCAAAATACCGTTTGTCTTTTTTAAAGTGGTTGATGATAAAATCGTAGGCAAGATCAAGACTGCCAAAACTATTTTTGTCTGCATTACCAGACACGTATTGCGGGTGTATCGTTGTTTTAGTCAAGAAAACCGTTGTTCCAGCGACTACTTTATCCTCTTTATATACATTCACTTGTTTTACGTTTTCTGGAAAACGTGCCGCAAGCATTTTAATTTCTTCTAAAGAATGAACCGGAGCAATTCCGTGCTTGTTTTTGAGATTCGGGATTAAAACATCGTTCCAGAAATCATCAAAGGTATCTTCTATTTTAATTTTCAGCCCGTTGCGGATGGCTTTGTTTATACCTTCTCTTCGGTTTTTCTGAAATTTTAATTTGTGATTATTGTCAATGACCATTAAAGCATCTCGATGTAATAAAGTCGCGTGGGCTTTAAACATAAAGTAAGAAAGCTCATCTGATGGCATCACATTGTAAAACGTAGGGATGACTCTAATTTCCAATTTTCGGATCATTTCCGAAGCTAGAAAACGAAGCATTTCTTTAAAAGCCTCAAGGGCGTACAATAACTTGGCACCATCTTGCAATACAAAACTCCCATAGGTTAGCCCTTGATGTGAGATTACTTTGTCCCTTTTTACATTTGCGGGTAAGACTGCGTATAACGAATCATCCTTAAAAATCAATACCGAAAAATCTGTAAACCGATCACTGTGATAGTCCATAAAATCACGATGAAACAAAAATGTGGCGTTCTTAGCCGCCATCACAAAATCATTCCATAGCCCAGCATCTGCCGCTGTATAGCGACGTGCTGTATATGTTGAAGCCTTTTTGATATTTGTGGTCAATGAATGAGATTGGATGGTTACAGTAGGTAAAACTACAATATAAAACCAAAAGTATAATAGTTAGATGATTTTTGTGCAAAAGGTTGCCCTAAAAGATCTTGAATTCGAACTCGAACTCGAAAAAGAAATAAAAAAAGTATAGAGATTTCCATCCAAACCCAAACCCCGATTAAATTTAACGTATACACATTCACTCAATCCCTTAATCTCCCAATTACTTAGTTACCTTTGCGATATGAGTAAAATGGACAACATCATTAAAAATCTTCCTGAAAAAGCAGAAGAAGTAAAAAAGGAGACCTTAAAATTCTTTAAGCGCGTGAATAAGAAGCCGCCTAAAAATTTTGACGTAGGTATGCAGGAGCTGCACGATAAGGAGTTTAGAAAAACAGATTGTATGGAGTGTGCAAACTGCTGTAAAACTTCAAGTCCTATATTTACTAATAAGGATATTGATCGCATTGCAAAACATTTTAGAATGCCCGTACAGCGTTTTACAGACACCTATCTAGAGATGGATGAAGATGACTGGTTTGTTTTAAAAAGTGTGCCTTGTACTTTTTTAGCAGATGATAATAGTTGTAGTATTTATGATGTGCGCCCTAAGGCCTGCGCAGAATATCCGCACACCAACCGCAAACGTTTTCAGAAAATAGCACCACTCACTATGAAAAATGTCGAGATCTGTCCTGCAGCTTTTAATATTGTAGAGGCGATGAAAGTCAAGTTTTCAGAGAAAGGCGGCAAGCATACCAGATGGGATGTGTAAGCCCTCACCGAAACCTCATGCGGCTATCGCCTTTGACGTTTCGACTCTCCCGAAAGGAGAGTGTTTATCTTATTACAGATTAACTCCTAGCGCATTATAAATCAAAAAGATCTTTTTTACTCTCCCTATGGGAGAGTCGAAACGTACAATCCGCCCATTCGGCGGAGCAGCAGGTTTCGGTGAGGGTTCCTATTTATAAATCAAATATTCCTGTCGCATTTTATCATAAGCGGCCAATGGTCTAATCCATTCTTTTCTAATTTCATAATACGTATATCGATTCTCAATTTGCCATTGCAGTCTTTCTGTTCCTGCAAGTTTAGTGAAAAATGGCGTAAAGAAATCCGACGTTCTGCCATGGGCTACGTAAGCTTCAACCAGCCATTCTAGATTCATTCTATCCATTCTTTTTGTAGCAGAAAGATCTAATCCGTTGCACAGTTCTCCTTTAAATTTAGGATGCTTAGCCCCTTCATTGGCAACAGGTGTGAAGGTGTATGGGTAAAACTCGCTTGGCAAATTAGGTGCGCCAAAAATTTGAAACTGCTGCTCCGTACCTCTACCTGCACTTAGTGGTGTGCCCTCAAAAAAGCAAAGGCTAGGGTAGAGGGTAATAGATGCATCGTTAGGTAAATTAGGCGATGGCTTTATGGGTAAACTGTAGGGTGTGTCGTGGGTATAATTTTGCATTGGGATTACAGTGAGGTCACATTTCACTTTATTTTTTAACCAACCTTGTCCGTTTATCATTTGTGCATATTCTCCTATGGTCATCCCATGAACTACAGGAACAGGGTGCATACCAACAAAACTGCTGTGCTCCATTTCTAGAATTGGCCCATCAATATAATGTCCGTTTGGGTTAGGGCGATCTAATACTATGACCGGAATCCCCTGTTCTGCGCAGGCTTCCATCACATAATGTAGCGTGGATATGTAAGTGTAAAAGCGAGCGCCCACATCTTGTATATCAAAAACCATCACATCAATATCTGCTAATTGTTCTGGTGAAGGCTTTTTATTCTTGCCATACAAAGAGATAATTGGTAATTTTGTTTTTGTGTCAATCCCATCTTTCACCACCTCGCCGGCATCTGCTTTTCCTCTAAAACCATGTTCTGGTGCGAAGACTTTTGTAACGTGATTTTCAAACTCATAAATAAAATCTACAAGATGAAAATCTACAACTCGTAATTCATCTTTAGATTCTAGTGTGTCATTGACAATCGAAGTCTGATTTGCAACTATTCCAACTTTCTTTCCTTTTAATAACGGCATGTATTTTTGCCATTGGTTAGCACCTGTATAAATATGTGTTGTACTTTTTCCTTTTATCTTCCGTCCAAATTTTTTAACGGTATCTTTTGCAGTAATCACTGTGGCAGTTGTTGTTAATTCAGAATTCTGAATTTTGAGTTTTGAATTCCCACTGTTTCCACACGAAAAGGCGCTAAAAATCGTTATAATTACTATATTTTTGAAAAAAGTAAACCCCATCGTTTCGTGAATTTTGAATTTTTTATCGCTCGTCGCATTATTGCTGCTAAAGATTATAAAAGTAGCATTTCGGCACCAATAATTAAAATAGCAATTACCGCTATAGCGCTTGGTATTATAATGATGTTGGTATCTATTGCTACTAGTCTAGGACTACAACGCAAGATTCAAGAAAAAATTTCGGCATTTAATGGAGATATTATAATTTCTAATCAGGATACTAATTTTTCTGGCGAGTCGCAGATTCCTATTTCTATTAACCAAGACTTTTATCCTACCTTTCCTAATATAGAAGGGATTAAGCACATACAAGCTACTGCCTCAAAAGGAGCTGTGATACTTACGGCAACAGAATTTGAAGGGGTGGTGATTAAAGGAGTGGGAGCAGATTATAACTGGCAATACTTCCAGGAATATCTTGTAGACGGTCGTCTACCAGACTTTACAGGTACTATAAATGATGAGGTGTTATTAAGTAGATATCTTGCTACGCGACTAGATCTAAAAGTAGGTGATAAAATGCCTACTTATTTTTTAAATGAAAGCAATACAGAAAAGCCCAGAAATATTGGTTTTACTATCGTAGGGTTATACGATAGTGGTTTTCAGCAATTTGATGAGCAATTTGCGCTAGCAGATATCAAACAGATTCAACGCATCAATAAATGGGAAGGGGATCAAATAGGAAATTTTGAAGTCTTTGTCGAAGATTTTAGGGCGGTAACAACTATTAATAATTTAGTGTACGAGGAGACTGGGAGTGAGCTGGACACCTTATCTATTAGAGATAAATTTGCCTCTATATTTGAGTGGACGGACCTTTTTGATTTTAACACCTACCTCATTATTGGCATTATGATTCTAGTAGCTGGTATAAATATGATCACTGCTTTACTCGTTCTTATTCTAGAACGAACGCAGATGATAGGGATTCTTAAGGCACTGGGGACAGATGATTGGAGTGTGCGTAAAGTCTTTGTTTATAACGCCATGTATTTAATAGGTGTGGGTCTTTTTTGGGGAAATGTTATCGGTTTGGGGCTTTTGCTTATACAGAAATATTTTAAAGTCATCAAGCTCCCGCAAGAAACGTATTATGTAACAGAAGCACCAGTTTTTCTAGATGCAGGTTATGTAATATTACTTAATGTAGGCACCTTCGTGCTTTGTTTGTGTATGCTATTGATTCCTACCTATATCATCGCAAAAATTAGCCCAGTGAAGGCCATGCGTTTTGATTAGGATTTTCGTTGAGACTTTTACCCCAACCCTTAATTATTAGAGCGAATATTTTTATAACAAAACCCAATTGTTACCATTCAGTTTTACGTTTTACATTTATTATTTTTCGGATTTATATTTTTGTGCCTTGAATATCCAAAGTTCTCAATCGTTAATTTTTTAAGCCTTTGTTCTTTCAGCACAGCGTTCTTTCTTCTTTAATTTAACCCCTAGCTTGTAACTCCCTCGGCATATAACTATCTTTGCCGCGTTAAAATTTCGGCAGTGATAATTGCTGAAATATCAAAAATCACTATGGACTACGCTGAAAACATATTAGGAACGATTGGGAACACCCCAATGGTCAAAGTCAACAAACTAGCCGAAGAAATCCCGGGCTTAGTACTCGCAAAATACGAGACCTTCAATCCAGGAAATTCTACTAAAGATAGAATGGCATTGATGATGATAGAGGATGCTGAGGCAGATGGCAGGTTAAAACCAGGCGGCACCATTATAGAAGGAACTAGTGGAAACACTGGTATGGGACTTGCGCTAGCTGCGATTGTAAAAGGCTATAAGATGGTCTGTGTAATTAGTGATAAACAGAGTAAAGAAAAAGTAGATATTTTACGCGCCGTGGGTAGCGAAGTAGTCGTTTGCCCAACAGATGTGGCGCCAGATGATCCTCGTTCTTATTATTCTACTTCGGCAAGACTGGCTGAAGAAACACCAAACGCTTGGTACGTAAATCAATACGACAACCCAAGTAATGCCAAGGCCCATTACCAAAGTACAGGCCCAGAAATCTGGAAACAAACAGAAGGAAAAGTGACACATTTTGTGGCAGGAGTTGGAACAGGTGGTACCATAAGTGGTGTAGGGAAATATTTAAAAGAACAAAATCCAGATATTAAAATTTGGGGAATAGACACTTACGGAAGTGTTTTTAAGAAATATCACGAGACCGGTATTTTTGACGAAGCAGAAATTTATTCTTACGTTACAGAAGGTATCGGCGAAGATATTTTGCCAAAAAACGTAGACTTTGATATCATTGACGGGTTTACTAAAGTGACTGATAAAGACGCAGCAGTCTGGACACAAAAGCTAGCCAAAGCAGAAGGGTTCTTCTTAGGGAACTCTGCAGGAGCAGCGATGAAAGGAATTCATCAATTAAAAGAACATTTTAATGAAGACGATGTCATCGTGGTACTTTTTCACGATCACGGAAGTCGATATGTAGGGAAGATGTTTAATGATGACTGGATGAAAAAGATGGGGTATATTGAGTAAACTTTAGTCTTGAGACATACTTCTCTGGATGATGAAGTATAGAAAATAAACTATTGACGACACTTTGTTTTTACAGGGTGTCGTTTTTTATTTACTGTCTGTATTTTCTTTTTTGTTAATGGAGTTTCCTACTCCCGCACCTATAGCTAGCCCTATAGGGATCCAAAGGCCAATATTGTCTGTTAGTACTCCAACAACGGCACCTATCGCCATTCCTAATACGGCTCCAGTTGCAAGTTTTTTATTATTTGTCTTCACCTTTAAAAGGATAAGTTAATAGTATACTACTCGCGGCTCACTGTTCTCAACTCACATTCTTTCACTAAACTCGTGTCAATTCTTAATACCATACTTCCTTCATAATTAGGTTTTAATGAAGTGCCTGGTTTTAAAACGATTTGATTTTTTGCAGCTACATCTAAAGTAGCACTATCTCTAAAAGTTTGGTTTTCTATCACCACTTTTTTAGAAAATGCCGTGAGTTGAAAATCCCATCTACTAAAATCTTGATTGCTTATGGTTGCTGTTGCCGTTTCAGAAAAAAGATCATGCACAAGATTTACAGCTTTACCTGTATTGAGCATTCCTGCGCCATAATTGCCAGCAAAAGGTTTGTTTGCTGTTATATGGTCAATGTTTGTAGCCGTTAATTTTATGATGCCATCTACTTGCTCTTTTGGCAAGCACGGATATAAGGAGAACATCAGACCTACGGTTCCTGATACTAGTGCTGTGGCTCCGCTTGTTGTAGAGTATTCACTACCCAGTTCTAGGCCATTCATTTTAAATTGAGAATATCTAAATAAACCTACTGTAGGTGCGAGTATGTCTACATCTTCATTTAAGGTGGCGGTGCTTGCGAGATAAATTTTTGTTTCGCCATTTATTTTCCCGTTTTTAAAGCCTCCGGTACGCCCTAAATATCCTCTTATTTCTTTAAAAAAAGGTTTTCCTGATTTTTTAAAATAGTGGATGTTATCCGTAACATTCTCATATCTATGTTGAACAGAACTCACAGAAATCACATTATCGTATGATGCAGGATAGTATTTTTTTGAACCATTAGGGTAAGTGTCCCATCCTCTATTACCCGCTCCAGCAACAATAATGGCGCCTTTATCAAATACATAATTTATAGCGTCTTGTCCAGTATCTGTGGCGCTACCTACCCAACTACAATTAATCACTTTTACATCCTTATCGGCAAGTTCTTTAAGCTGGGCAAAGTTTTTGAAATCGCCAAAAGTAGTACCATAAATGCTACAATCATAACAGACTCCTGGTATGCCATACCCATTATCTCCTTGTGCCGCTGCGTTTGCAGAAATACTATACCCATGACCCTTAGCTTCGACAGATTTTCTAATTACTGTTGCTTTGTGTTTAAAATCTAGACCTGTTGTATCTAGAGATCCATCACTTATACCAATGATGATGTCCCTATGTCCTGTAGTGAGGTACCAAGCTTTAGGTACTTCCATAACGTCATAGTAATCCATATTAAATTTTAAACCTGTGTTTGTGCCTATTGTACTTGTTAATCCATAATCATTTGGTTCGTATATTTTCATTTCTGAAGGTGGAATGAGCGCTCCAGAGTCAAATATTTTTCGATTTCTTTTAAGGATGTCTGTAAGAAAGTCTGGTGAATCTGCAATCACAAAGAAAGTTCTGTTTAAATCTTCTGGCTTTGCTTTTTTCCAAGTTTTTTTAAAGGTCTTCACCTTAAAGTTGCGAAGTGTTTGTTTTAGCGATTCTTCAGGGCCTTGGTACTCAAGACCATTTGCAGTGGCTACAAATTCTGGCGTAAATGTGGAGTCTTTTGCACGTATAAAAAACCAATACTCATCTTGGGCAATTCCAGAAAATCCAATAAGTAAAAGCAAGAGTAAAACGAAGAATGATTTTTTCATCTGTATAAAATATTTGTGAAATAGGAAGATGGAAACCGAAGGTTCACGAACTCCTTATTTTTAATATTAATGTATAAGTAATGCCCAAATATAAATCTTAACTTTTATTGTAAATTATTAATGGGCACTTCATTGTTTAAAATTTCGGTTTAATAGCATTCAATTTTTGCCGCCTAACCGCACAAATATTTATCTTAGCATAAAATTTAGCGTGCGCGTGCAAACAGTCTCAATTTACAAAAATCCTTTTACATATGTGTTTTATGCATTAGTGATTTTCTATATTCTAGTGTATGGGCCTTATGGCCTTGAAGATGGAGATAATGGTACTGTTTTTAGCATCTCTTGGAGTATGTATCACGGTGTTTTTCCATATCGTGATTTTGTGTATATCAAGCCGCCGATGTCGCCGTATTTTCACTCCTTACCCTTATATATTTCAGAAGAGTTCGCCTACTTGTTTAATAGGATGTTTTATTACATACAGGTGTTTAGTTATTCATTGATTCTGGCTCAGTTGGCGTGTAAAGCTTTTGCTATACAACGACGTGATATCATCTACTTTATTGGGATTGTTGGGGCGTTAATTTCTATACATAATTATCCGCCAATGCCCTGGAATACTATAGATGGTGTGTTTTTTAGTGTCATAGGGATTTACTTCTTGTTTCAAGAGAAAAAAACATGGTGGAAATTGTTGTTAGCGGCATTCTTTGTTTCGCTCGGGGTATTGTGTAAACAATCATTCTATTTTTTTCCGGTCTTTATCACGCTTTATTTATTGCTCACCAAGCAGTTTAAAACAACAGGTTGGTTTATAAGTTTCGGACTTTTATTTGCTGCGGCCTTTTTAGGGGTGTTATACGTAAATGATGCTTTTGATTTGTTTTTTGAACAGATGTTTAGTTTTACTTCGGGGAGTAGTTTTTGGCAAACAGGTTTTCATACCTATTATATGGCCTTGAAGACAAATGTTCTGCTTGTTGCAGGAATAGTAATCGCTATTTGGCTTCTTAAAAAAATAGTGCCACATAACATCGTTTATATTTTAGTGCAATGTGCCATCGCAGGAATACTAATTTATCTTTTTGTGAATGAAGATCCTTTTCACACGGTAAAGAAATCAATCATACAAACCTTGTTTGTGTTTTCTGTGCTATATACGTTGTGGAGTGCAAGACATAATAAGGCATATTGGTTTTTACTGTTATTGCTAAGTTTAGGATGGTGCGCATCTATTAGCAATGGTTTTAATACACCTATTGATGTCTCAACTCCAATCGTGTTTGCAGTTTTTACATTTGTTTTTTCTAAAGATGCATTTCCTTTTAGAAAAATAACTGGCTTTGTGGTGATCGCCCTCTATGTTGTTACTTTTTATATAGGCTATCAAAATGTCTATATGGATAGTGATCGTGAAGATTTGACCTATAATATGGGTGAAGTGTACCCGCAATTAGCATCCATTAAAAGTGATCAAGCAACTTTTGAAAAGTACTCAGAATTAAAAGAGTTGTCGCAACAGCAAACCAATTATACGGTGCTGCCATCCGTTACCTTAGCACACTATCTCACTGAAACCGTTAACCCAATAGGGATTGATTGGGTGTTTAACCATCATATAGCAGATAAGATAGACGAGTATGTAGCTAAGCTAGAAGACAATAATGTAACAGTCTTGTTAGAGAATGACTTTGAAACTTCTGTCAATAACTATGAGAAAGAATCTTTGCTCACCCTTTATGTTAGGGATAACTGGGAGTTAATAGAGACACACGACTATTTTAGGATTTATAAGAAGCCACACTAAGGATTTTACTATTGATTGTAAAGCCTATTAAACGCCGTAATTTTTTGTAGCTTTGACTTCGGAAATATCAAGGTGTTAAAACCTATGCGTTTTAAGTAGAATCCGTTTTTTAATTATAATAGTATCCTTTGACAGACCTTAAAAACACATTACTTTCTATCATCATTCCCGTGTATAACGAGGAAGAGAATGTTGCCTTACTAACAGGCCAGATAGAAAGTGCCTTAACAGATTATACGTTTGAAATTATCTATATCGATGATTTCTCAACAGATGCTACCGTGTTAGCGGTTAAAAAGATGGATAATAAAAATGTCCACCTTATCGAACTCAAACGCAATTACGGGCAAAGTCTTGCGCTAGCAGCTGGTATAGATTATGCAAGTGGCGAGTTTATCATCACTATGGATGGTGATATGCAGAACGACCCCACAGACATCCCGATGATGTTGCAAAAGTCTATTGACGAAGAGTTAGATTTAGTAACAGGAATAAGAGCAAAACGAAAAGATAGTTTTGTTAAAAAGATACCTTCTAAGATTGCTAATTTTATCATTAGAAAAACCACAAAACTTAATGTTAAAGATCAAGGTTGCGCCTTAAAAGTATTTACTAAAGAAACAGCAAAAGAGTTGAATCTCTATGGCGAGATGCATCGCTTTATTGCTTTGCTTGCTTTTTTAAATGGTGCAAGAATTAAAGAAGTCCCTGTAAAGCATCATCCCCGAAAATTTGGGGTGTCTAAATATGGATTAGGGAGAACGATAAAAGTGATTAATGATATCTTACTCATCCTTTTTCAGCGTAATTATTTGCAGAAGCCTTTATATCTCTTCGGAAATATCGGTTTGTTTTTATTTGGTTTAGGTGGTGTGATCAACATCTATTTGTTGATCGAAAAAATTCAAGGTCACGATATTTGGGGAAGACCACTCCTTATTTTAGGCGTCTTATTTGTGTTAATGGGTGTGCAGCTTTTTACTGTGGGTATCATCATAGATTTACAAATGCGTACCTACTATGAAACACAAAGACAACGCCCATATAAAATAAGAAAGATTAGCGTGGGCGCAACGGCAAAGGAGAAGTAGTATCTTAATAAAAGACAATAGATCTTGTGATTTCAATTCTCATTCCTACATATAATTATGATGTAACTGCACTCGTAAAAGAGCTGCACAAACAAGCAACAGCAGCTAGTATTGCTTTTGAAATCTTAGTGCTTGACGATGCCTCAGGGAAATTAATAGCAGAGAATGATATTTTAAACACCCTAGACCATACTACGTTTACCCCTTTACCAAACAATATAGGCAGAAGTGCCATTAGAAACTTACTTGCCCAAACAGCCGCTTTTGAAAATCTAATTTTCTTAGACGCAGATACAAAAGTGATCAGGCTAGATTTTGTTCAAAAATATTTGGATACAATTACGCCAGAGATTCAAATCATTTATGGCGGAATTGTTTATCAAGAACGACCGCCAGAAAAAGAAGAATTACTGCGATGGATTTATGGTAACGAACGTGAAGCCTTAGATGTTTCAGAAAGAAATAAAGCACCTTATTTGCGTTTTCTTACACTTAACTTTTTTATTAAAAAATCAGTATTTGATGCGCATCGCTTTAATGAAGAGATCCCTAACCTGCGTCACGAAGATACCTTGTTTGCATTAGGAGCAAAGAAACGTCGTCTTCATATAAAACATATAGATAATCCAGTAATGCATTTAGGACTAGAAAGCAGTCACGTGTTTTTACGTAAGTCTATGGAGTCTGTAGATGCGCTACATATGTTTGTCAAGACTGGATTAATTGATGCAGAAGAAACCGCATTGTCTAAAAAAGGAAAGTCGTTAAAAAACCCGATTACAAAATTGATGTCAAAAGTTTTCTTAGCGATGTGTGGAGGGGCTATAAAAAGGCATCTAGTGTCTAAAGACCCATCTTTGTTTTGGTTTGACGTGTATAGATTATGTTATTATTTAAAACTGTAAATTCGATTGATGGCGCAAATTTCTGTAATCATACCCTTGTATAATAAGGAGAAAGATATTGCAAAGACAATAGCTTCTGTTTTAGCGCAGACTTATACCGATTTTGAAGTGATCATTGTAAATGATGGCTCTACTGATAATAGTCTAAAAGCTGTAAAAGCATTGGTGGATGACCGTTTTATTATTTTTGATAATCAAAACCAAGGAGTTGCGAAGACTAGAAACTTTGGCGTTTCAAAAGCAAACACAGCAATTGTTGCATTTTTAGATGCAGATGATTATTGGCATCCTAATCACCTAGAAGTGGTGTTAAATGCAATTAATACGTACCCTTCTCAAGACTGGTTTGCAACTGCCTACGAGAAAAAACATACCACAAGTTTAGTAACATCTATGCGATCTCCAGTCCGTGATAAAGACGCTGATTGGTGTGGGATTATAGAAAATTACTTCAAACACAGTTTAGTTGATGCGCTTGCTTGGACGTCTGCTGTTGCTATGAAAGTTTCCTTTTTTGAATCTTTACATGGCTTTGATTTTAAAATTACAAATGGGGCAGGAGAGGACACAGATTTATGGTTGAGAGCAGCATTAAAATCACCACTCGTTTTTTGCAATACCATCACTGCACAACATAACCTCATAGGAAGCAATCGTATATCACATACAGCCACTTTAAAACGGGACTATATGCCATTAGATGTATATAATAAGCAGGCTGAAAACGATACGTATCTTAAAAAGTACTTGGATTTAAATCGGTATTCATTTGCATTACAACACAAGATGGCGGGAGATGCTAAGTCTTTTGAAGCTTATGTATCTGGTATAGACTCGGCTAATTTAAATGGGAAGCAGCAATTTTTGCTAAAGCAACCGCTTTGGGTATTGCGTGCTATAAAAAAAGTAAAAGAAGTTGTAGAGACACTAGGATTTAGAATGACTTCATTTGGCTGATTTGAAATCGGCGTACTCCCTGATATAATCATCTTCATCATATACTGCACTCACTAGAGACAAGCATACGGCACCCGCAGAAAAGTTTTCCAGTTCACGCCAAACACCGCAAGGAATTAATAGTCCTTTGTTGGGTCTATTTAATGTAATACTACGTCTGGTTTCTCCATCATCTAGCACCACATCAAAACTCCCGCTTAAAGCAATTAAAAATTGCTGCAATTCTTTATGAGCGTGACCTCCTCGAGTACCATCGCTAGGAACATCGTATAAATAATACACTCGCTTAATATCATAAGGAAGTATGTCTTTCTCTATAATAGAAAGATTACCGCGACCATCTGGATCACTTATTTTAGGTATTTCTGTGAGTTGTATGGCGTTTATGTCTAATTTCCCAGTTTTCATCTTGTCTGTCTTACTATTCATATTTTGGGATTTGTAATTTTCTTTTTTGAGATTTTATAAACACTATATTTTAGCGTTTATTTATAGCATCGAGTATCATTTGTGACCACTGTGGCGCAATCTGTTCGGTTTTTAAATGTGCTATGCTTTCTAGCGCGTTCGATTTACAATGTAGTAAAAATTCAGGTTCGTTACTCATTTTTGCAAAGGCTTCTCCTAATGCGTCTGCATCATAATTAGCAACAAGTAATCCGTTTTCGCCCTGTTTTATAATCTCATTAGGTCCACTCTTACAATCAACGGAAACCACAGGTGTTTGTTGTGATAAAGCTTCTATAAGTACTCTTGGGAACCCCTCGTAATGACTGGTTAAGGCTAAAAATTCTGCATGAGCCACATAGGGCTGTATGTCTGGAGTAAACGGGACAATGGTTACCGTGTCTTCTAGCCCCAGTGCTGCAATTTTTTTCTGAATAAAAGCGGTGTCAGGACCTTCGCCCATAATCTTAAGATGCACGTTTGCTTCGGAAATTTTAGATTTCTTGTAACCTTCTAATAAGAGGGTGAAATTTTTCACGTTTTCTACCAGGCGCCCTAAGAACAGGATGTACTTTTCTTTAAAAATATTAGGGCTATCGTTGGGTTCAAAAACGACAAATGGGTTGTAGATAGTTACCGCTTTATCAGTAGTAAATGTGTTGTTCACTGCTTCCGAAACCGCCTTTGCAACGCCTACAATTTTGACAGCGCGCTTTACCATTAATTTTGAAATCGTTTTTTGTTTCGGGAAATACTGATCTAAGTTAAAGCTACGCACCACATAGACAACGCGTTGCTTGCGATAGATATAGTTGAGATAGTACAGTTCTTTTAAGCCAGATAATCTATTTCGATTATCAATGATGAGGTCAAATTGTTCCCGTAGCAGATATTTCCGAAGTTGTTTAAAACGTTTAAACCTGCTTATCGTATTGTTTTGCTGGTCCTTAAGCTCGCCTAGATTAAATAATTTTCCTGCATAGGGATAATCTATCTGGTTGGTAAGCGTTACCATATGGACATCAAAACCCTGTGCTTCTAGCATTTGCGACAAGATGGCCGTCGAGCGTTCTGCCCCACCTTTTGCGAGGGAAATTGTAACTATGCAAACTTTTATATGGCTATATTTGGACAACGATAGGGTTCTTGAGCCACAAAGATATGAGAATACTTTTAGTAGGTGAGTACAGCAGATTACATAATTCTTTAAAAGAAGGATTACAGGTGCTTGGTCACGAGGTTTTATTGATCTCCACCGGCGATTTTTTCAAGAAATACCCAAGCGATATCTTGCTTACGCGAAAATATGACAGCGGCATTCCCGCTAAATTTAAAGTAGGTGTTTATAAACTGTTTGGAATAGACATTACCTCAAGGAGCATCAAGAAACAGTTTTTACAACATAGTGAACAGCTTAAAGGCTATGATATAGTGCAGTTAATTAATGAAAGTCCTTTTGCTATACAGCCAGCAGAAGAAAAAGCGATTATTGATTTTTTAAGCGTTAACAATAAGAAACTCTATTTATTGAGTTGTGGTGCAGACTATGTGAGTGTATCTCACGCGATGAGTGACGCACATCCCTATTCTGTATTGTCAGGATATAAAGATGGCACCTTTGCAAAGGAGCGATTTTTATCTATGACTAAATACTTGACGGCGCCTTTTAAAGAACTACATGATTTTATTTATAAGCGTATTTCTGGCGTGATCGCCTCAGATATGGATTATCATTTGCCTTTATTGGATCATCCTAAATACTTGGGTTTAATGCCTAATCCGGTGAATCTTAGCAGACTTTCCTTAAAGGAAAACCCTGTGACCGAACCGATTGTCATTTTTATGGGCATCAACCGCGGAAATTATCATACTAAAGGAATCCAATATTTTGAAGAAGCACTAGAAAACATTAAGAGTAAATACGCTGATCGTGTGATTATAGATATTGTTGAGAACCTCCCATACTCAGAATACATAGAGCGCTATAATAAAGCCCACATTCTATTAGATCAAGTTTTAGCTTACGATCAAGGGTATAATGCGCTAGAAGCTATGGCAAAAGGGAAGGTTGTTTTTACAGGTGCAGAAAAAGCATTTGAGAAGCACTATCACTTAAAGGCGCCAGTTGCAATTAACGCATTGCCTGATGCCGCATATCTAGCAAATGAGTTGAGTACTTTAATTGATAACCCAGAAATACTTACCGAAATAGGGGAGCGGGCTAAGGCTTTTGTAGTGGAACATCACGATCATGTGAACGTTGCTGGGAGGTATGTGGAGGCATGGAAAATGAAATAGTACTCAGTGGCCAGTAGCAGTTTGAGGTCTAATGTTTTAACGGTCACCCTGAGCTTGTCGAAGGGCAAGTGCTAACTGCGTTAATTTATGTGCGATTGTTGTGCTTCGACAGGCTCAGCATGACAATTATATTTTCACCAATTCGCAATAATATATAACATTCGCCAAGCATAGAATAAAATGGCAAGGAGCGCTATGCCGAGAATTAAATAAATTACGGTAAATAATTTACCTCTTTTATTTATTTTAATTCCAATAACGATGAGCACAATAACGATAATGGATATTATGGCTAAAAATGTAGTCAATAAGTTTTTTATGATTTTACTATGCTAGCTTTAAACTTTCAGGATCTTGTCGACTATCCCACAGGGTTAAGATAACTAATCGTCTTTTTTATCTATTTCGTAAAAGATTAAATAATCTTTTACGACCTTTATTCGAACATCTTTGACATCTGTAGGTTTTCCAATTTCTGGATACTCGGCAATTAATTTTACCGCTACTTTAAAGAGCCTATTAAGTTTTTTGCTGTAGCTATTAGATTTGTTTCTTTTATTCCAATAGTTAAAAATGGCTTTTCTGTCTGATTGTGCTCTGTAAGACCAAATTATTCTTGGAGCCATTGGTCAATTTCTTGATTCGCTTGCTCATTAGTCAAATAATCTCCGTTTTTTATTTGATCACGAGCCTCAGTAACAGCAGCTTTCTGCTCTTCATCTAGTTTATACGTCTCTTGTATATCGTTTTCAAGATTGAGAAAACGATATAATTCCTCTAATAAATCTTTGTTTTTAGATAGTTTAATCTCGTCAATTAATTTGTTTTTAATCTCTATGGTTTTCATGACGTTGTAATTTTTATTGAAGATATTAAATTTAATCTAGAATTCAAAAATCGAACATCTACAATCGTACATCAAAAATCCTTTCTAAACCTCAAAATCAAGCTTCTTTTTTCTAAGCTCAAAGTTTTGCCCTAAGTATACTTTACGTACCATCTCGTCTGCAGCGAGTTCTTCTGGTTCGCCATGCTTTAAAATACTGCCTTCAAACATTAAGTAGGTTCTGTCTGTGATGGCTAGTGTTTCTTGCACGTTATGATCGGTAATAAGAATACCAATGTTTTTGTTTTTTAGTTTTGCTACAATACGCTGTATGTCTTCAACGGCCACAGGATCCACTCCTGCAAAAGGTTCATCTAACAGTATGAAATTAGGGTCTGTAGCTAATGCTCTAGCAATCTCTGTGCGTCTACGTTCTCCACCACTTAAAAGATCTCCTCTGCTTTTACGAATATGACCTAAACCAAATTCTTCAATTAAAGACTCCATTTTTGCTTTCTGTGCGGTCTTAGAAAGCTTGGTCATCTGGAGTACGCTTAAAATATTATCTTCTACGCTCAGTTTTCTAAACACAGAAGCTTCTTGTGCGAGGTAGCCTATGCCGCTTTGTGCACGTTTGTACATAGGGAATTTTGTAATCTCTGTTCCGTCTAGTGTGATGGTACCTCCGTTGGGTTTAATTAAACCAACAATCATATAAAAGGAAGTGGTTTTTCCGGCTCCATTAGGACCTAATAGCCCAACAATCTCTCCTTGATTTACTTCTACAGTAATTCCTTTAACGACCTTTCGGCCTTTGTAGGATTTCATTAAATTTTCTGCTTTGAGTTTCATAGGGATTCTATATTAAGCAATCATTGTTATTTGCCTTAATCTATAACGTTAAAAATACCATTAAAATTTCCGAGGTAAAAATTAGGCATTTCGTTTTTCTGCTTTTGCTTGTCTTCTTAAAACGCCTCGACTTATAAAAATGCTCACCTCATATAATATAAGTACTGGTACAGCCACTATCACTTGACTTGCAATATCTGGTGGTGTAATTACTGCAGAAAGGATTAAAACAATAACCAAAGCAAATTTTCGATACTTTCGAAGAAACGCAGGGGTTACTAGTCCAATTTTTGTTAAGAAATAAATAACGATAGGGAGCTGGAACACAATGCCACTTGCTAAAACAGATGCTCGTATTGTACTTATATAGCTATCTAGATCAAACTCATTTAGTACGGTTTCACTCACTTGATATGACCCTAAAAAGTTTATAGATAATGGTGTAACAATAAAATAGCCAAAGAGTACTCCTGTAAAAAATAAAAATGAAGCAGCAAGGATAAATCCTCTACTGTTCTTGCGTTCATTCTGGTGTAATCCTGGGCTTATAAATTTGTAAAACTCGTAAATGATATATGGAAACGCTACAATGATACCGGCTGTTATTGATGTCCATATATGTGCAGAAAACTGACCGGCCATCGTTCTACTTTGTATAGAAAATGGAAGTTCTTGAAAACAAAAACTATCTAGTCCGATCATTCGGGCTGAGCCGCATAAAAAGCGATAGGTTGGGAAATCTGCGCTTTTAGGCCAGAAGATAACACCGTCAAAGATAAAGCCCTTTGCAATAAAAGCTGCAATCCCTAAAGCTACTACTGCAATAGTAGACCGTATTAAATGCCATCTTAATTCTTCTAGATGATCTAGAAATGACATTTCATTTTTTGGTTCTCCTAATTGCGATTCTTTTTTCATAAAATTATAAGATGCCTTCTTTTGTGAGATTATGAATATGAACAATACCTTTATAAATGCCGTCTGTGTGTGCTATTATTTGGGTGATGCCGTTTGCTTCCATCATCGCACTAGCCTCAACCGCCATCGCATTATTGTCTATAAGTTTTGGGTTCTTAGACATTATGTCATTTGCAGATAATCCTGCCATGCTATCTACTTTAGTGAGCATTCGCCTTAAATCTCCGTCTGTGATAATGCCAACTATTTTGCCACCATCAATTACTGCTGTTACGCCAAGCATATTTTTTGAAATCTCTACAATGACTTCTTTCATTGGCGTATTTGGTCTTACTTGGGGTTGTGCATTTAAACTGGTCAAGTCACTTACTCTTAAATATAGTTGCTTTCCTAATGAGCCACCTGGGTGGTATTTAGCAAAATCTTTACTCGTGAAGCCTCTGATTTCCAATAAACAAACTGCCAGGGCATCGCCCATTACTAACTGTGCTGTAGTGCTCGTGGTTGGTGCTAAATTATTTGGACAGGCTTCTTTTTCCACATAAGCATTTAAGATAAAGTCTGCTTGCTCTCCTAAAAAAGAGGCTGTATTTGAAGTAATCGCAATAATTTTATTTTTTCTGGCTTTGATCAACGGGACAAGTACTTTTATCTCTGGGGTATTTCCGCTTTTAGAAATACAAATTACCGTATCATCTTCTTGAATGGTTCCTAAATCTCCGTGAATGGCGTCTGCGGCGTGCATAAATATCGCTGGTGTACCCGTACTATTTAGGGTAGCAACTATTTTAGTTGCGATATTGGCACTTTTACCAATACCTGTTACAATGACACGTCCAGAAGATTTTAGAATAGAAAGAACTGCCTGTGCAAAGGACTCATCAACTAGCGTAGCCAGATTCTCAATAGCTTGAGCCTCTGCTAAGATGGTTTGTTTTGCGTTTTCAATGATAGATTTAAAATCGTTCACAACTCTATTGGTTTATCAGTTTGCTGTAGTTTATAATTTTAGTATATTGAATACGTAAATTATAATCCTAATCCTTAATACTTTTAGTATGCAAACTCGTGAAATACAAAATTACGATTGTTGCAAGGTTCATACAACAGTTTAGCCAATTAAAGGTGTTATCTTTAAGAACTTGTTTAAATGTATTGTTTGGAACCGAGAATGAAGGCTTTTTTGGACTAATGAAGTGATTTTTAATATGCATAGTATCACAATAGATAGTATAAATTATAAAGTTAGGACGAAAAATGCGAAATTTGAAGGTAAAAGAATAGATATAAATGAGTTCTCTTAAAACAAAAAACAACACGTGACCAAAGTTGACTTATACGCAGCTTTAAAGCAGTACTTTGGATTTTCACAATTCAAAGGATTACAAGAAGAAGTGATACAAAGCATTCTCAAAAAAGAGAACACCTTTGTTATTATGCCTACTGGAGGAGGAAAATCACTTTGTTATCAGCTACCCGCATTAATGAATGAAGGTACCGCCATTGTAGTTTCTCCCCTAATTGCTTTAATGAAAAATCAAGTAGATGCCTTGCGAGCAATCTCTTCGGACGAAGGAATAGCGCATGTGCTAAACTCTTCACTTAATAAAACAGAAGTTAGACAAGTAAAAAGCGATATCGAAAGCGGTATTACCAAGCTATTATATGTCGCGCCAGAATCTTTAACCAAAGATGAGTATGTAGCTTTTTTACAGAACCAGACCATTTCGTTTTTAGCTATTGATGAAGCTCATTGTATTAGTGAATGGGGTCACGATTTTAGACCTGAATATAGAAATTTAAAGAGCATTATAGAGCGCATAGGCGATAATATTCCAATTATTGGCCTCACAGCAACCGCAACAGAAAAAGTGCAAGAAGATATTCTTAAAAACCTAGGGATGTCTTCTGCAAATACATTTAAAGCCTCGTTTAATCGACCTAACTTATACTATGAAGTACGTCCTAAAACAAAAAATGTAGATAGTGACATCACACGTTTTGTAAAAGAATTTGACGGTAAGAGCGGTATTATTTATTGTTTGAGTCGCAAGCGCGTAGAACAATTAGCACAAATACTTCAAGTAAACGGCATTGATGCTGTACCCTATCACGCGGGCTTAGATGCAAAAACACGTGTGCGACATCAAGACATGTTTTTAATGGAAAACTGTGATGTTGTAGTGGCTACAATTGCCTTTGGAATGGGTATTGACAAGCCAGATGTGCGGTTTGTGATACATAATGACATGCCTAAAAGTATTGAAAGTTATTATCAAGAAACGGGCAGAGCAGGACGCGATGGAGGAGAAGGACATTGCCTAGCGTATTATTCGTATAAGGATATTGAGAAGCTGGAGAAGTTTATGAGTGGGAAGCCTGTTGCAGAACAAGAGATAGGTCACGCCTTATTGCAAGAGATGGTTGCATTTTCTGAAACATCCATGTCTAGAAGAAAGTTTATTTTACATTATTTTGGGGAAGACTTTGATAATGAAACTGGAGAAGGTGGGCAGATGGATGATAATATGCGCCATCCTAAAAAGCAAAATGAAGCTAAAGATGATGCAGTGAAAATAATTTCTGTAATCACAAAAACTAATGCACAATACAAGTCACGAGAAGTGGTAAACGTGATAACAGGAAGATCAAATGCAATGATAAAATCGCATAGGACCGATCAGCAAGAATTTTTTGGGATTGGCTCAGATAAAGAAGATGTGCACTGGTTAGCCTTATTGAGACAATTGTTGGTCGCTGGATATTTAAAGAAAGATATTGAGAGTTATGGTGTAGTAAAGGTGACCAAAAGAGGTCGTGAGTTTCTTGCAAACCCTGTATCGTTTTTGATGACAGAAGATCACTCTTTTAAACAAGCCAATGATGATACTATTATTGTTGATCAAAAAGGAGGGGCCGTAGCAGATGATAAACTTTTTAAGTTGTTAAAAGCTGAACGTAAAAAAGTAGCAGAAAAAATGAATCTGCCGCCCTTTGTTATTTTTCAAGATCCATCATTAGATGACATGGCCTTAAAATATCCAATTACACTAGAAGAGTTGTCTAATGTTCATGGAGTAGGAGAAGGAAAAGCCAGAAAATATGGTAAAACATTTATTGCCTTAATCTCAAGATATGTAGATGAAAATGATATTGAGCGTCCTGATGATTTTGTAGTAAAATCTACAGGAAGTAATAGCGCAAATAAATTATACATTATCCAGAATGTAGATAGAAAACTCCCTTTAACAGATATTGCGAGCTCTAAAGGACTTGAAATGCCTGGTTTAATAAAAGAAATGGAAGCCATCGTTTATAGTGGTACCAAGCTAAACATTAGTTATTGGATAGATGATTTATTAGATGAAGATCAACAAGAAGAAATTCACGAGTATTTTTTAGAAGCGGATAACGATGAGATAGAAGCAGCAATGGAAGAATTTGACGGCGACTATGATACAGAGGAGTTAAGATTGTTTCGCATAAAGTTTATTAGTGAGGTGGCAAATTAACTTGTTTGTTGCAAGGTGAAAATGAGGTGTTTTGATTTTAGATGAAAATAGTAGATTACCTTTTTTCTCGTTTCTCAAACCATTCCATCAATACATAAACCGTAAGCAACATCCCTAATGCATACATGGTATCTTCTATAGGGATAGTAAAAATGCGTACACCCATATTTTCTGTATTATCATACCATACTACTTGATCTTCAATAAATGATCCCGTGAGGACACCATTTACCAATAAAAAGGGCAATAAAATAATTAAAAACGTAGGTAAAAATTGCGCTAGTTTTTCTGGCATTTTGTTGTACACAAGTCCTAGTAGTAAAATAGTGTACCCAAAATTGATCAAGGTATACCATCTGTCATAATAATACCAAAGGCAAATTATCATCGCCGAAATGAGCGTCACATGAATTACAGATGAGCCTAGTAATGAGAATTTTAAATCTGGAAATAAGTGTGCTAAAGAATGATATGTAAATAAACAAGCATAGGGAATACAAATAAAGAACAACCACTCTTCTATGGGTAGGTTAAATAACTTGTAGCCTGTAATGTAAGCGTCATTAAAGCCCCAGAATCCTGCATTAGTAAATACAATATCCCAAGAAATATAAAAGGCCATCATAATCGCAATGGCAGGAAATAGATATTTCCACTTTTTGTAAAACTGAAGTTTAGGGTGAAAACTAAAAAGAAATGGAATAATAAAAGACCCTATATTAATATAGAGATATAAATACTTCATTATTTATTTTTTAAAGTATTTAAGTGGTGGGACTAACATCCCGAAGCATTCTCCGTCACCTTTACCCAAGTGCTTATGGTGCATTTTGTGTGCACGTCTTATCCCTTTTGCATACCAGTTATTAGCATTTCTAAATAGTTTAAAACGCTGGTGTATAAAAATATCGTGTACAAAAAAGTAAGCGATACCATAGGCAAAAATGCCTAAACCAATAGGCAGTCCAATCCAAACTGCGTAAGAATCCCAAGCAATAAAACAGCCTATACTTACGGCTGCATAAAAGATGAAAAAGAAATCATTGCGCTCCCACCAGCTTTTATGATCTTTATGATGATGGTCCTTGTGGAGTTTCCATAAAAATCCGTGCATTACATATTTATGGGTAAACCACGCCATAAATTCCATAACACAAAAGGTGGTAAAAAAGACAAGCAACCACAAAAAAATATCCATAGCTTATTTAACTAGTTTTAATTGATACTTTACATAACTTCTTGTGAGTAATCCAAATTTCTCATAGTTAGGCACTCTAATACGTGTGTTTTTAATTTCCATTGCTGGAGTTTTTTGTAATTTTTTAAGTAATTTACTATAATATCGATAAGCCATAAAAACACCAAATTTAGCATCTGAAGGTAATAATAAAATACCTTTATATCCTTTTGCAAAATCTTCTTCGATATCTTTTATAATAACAGCTTTAGAAGCTTCGTCTAACGCGTTTAAATTTGTGTTAGGGAAATAGGTGCGACTTAGTCCTTCAAAATCATCTTTCAAATCTCGTAAAAAATTTACTTTCTGAAAAGCAGAACCCAAGGACATGGCAGATTCTTTTAATTCTTCATATTTCCGAAGGTCCCCTTTAACAAAAACTTTAAGGCACATTAGCCCTACTACATCTGCAGAGCCATAGATGTATTGTTTGTATTCTTCTTCTGTTAAGTATTCACTTTTAGTAAGATCTAAGCGCATACTATCCATAAAAGAATCAATAAGTTCGCGCGCAACACCATATTTGTTTACGGTGTGCTGAAAAGAGTTTAAAATAGGGTTTAAACTTATTTTATGCGCTAAGGCATCGTTCATGTCCCTTTCAAAATTTGAAAATAATGTAGGCTTGTCATACTCATGAAACGAGTCTACAATCTCATCTGCAAAACGCACAAACCCATATACATTATATATGTCTTGGCGAATAGATGGTGCTAGCATTTTTGTAGCTAAAGAGAATGAAGTGCTATAGGTGTTAGTCACGCTCTTACTACAAATTTCTGATACGGTGTCAAATAATTCTTTCAATTAGCTTGTCTTATCTATGAGTCCAGCAACCAGTTTACCCGAAATTAACGAGGGTGGTACTCCAGGTCCTGGAACAGTTAATTGTCCAGTGAAAAATAAATTTTTCACTTTTTTGCTTTTTAGTTTTGGTCTTAAAAATGCCGTTTGCAGCAGTGTGTTTGCGAGTCCGTAGGCATTTCCTTTATAAGAATTGTATGCTTCTACAAAGTCGTTTACGCAAAAAGATTCTTTAAATATAACGTATTTTTTGACCTCTTGGTTTGTTAATTTTTCAAAACGATCCATGATTAATGTAAAATACTTTTCACGTAATTCTGGAGTATCTTCAAGTCCGGGCGCTAAGGGTATTAAAAATATACCTGCTTCTTTACCTTTAGGAGCAGCAATGTCATCTGTTTTTGAAGGAAAACTGGCATAGAATAAAGGGTTATCTGGCCACTTTGGGTTATCGTAGATGTCCTTTGCGTGTTCGGCAAAATCAACATCAAAGAATAGCGTATGATGCTCTACATTTTCTATTTTTTTATCAAACCCTACATAAAATAGGAGTGAAGAAGGAGCGAATGTTCTACTTTCCCAATACTTTTCTGAATATTGCCGTAGTGCTTCAGGTAACAAAGTTTCGGTATGATGATAATCTGCACCACTTAGAATTATATCCCCATAAACCATATCTGCGTTTGCAACGATCCCTTTTGCAATATTCCCTTCTGTAATTATTTCTGAAATGTTCTGAGACGTCTTAATAGTCACTCCAAATTCAACGGCTAAGTCACGCATACCCTCTATTACAGAATACATTCCATCTTTAGGATGAAAGGTGCCTAAGCCAAAATCTGCGTAATTCATAAAACTATAAAAGGAAGGGGTGTCTGAAGGTTTTGCGCCTAAAAACAAGACTGGAAATTCTAGAATTGCGACTAATCTAGGATTTTTAAATGTTTTTCTGACATCTTTACTGATGGTACTAAAAAACTGTCCAATCTTTCTTGCTGTAACTGGAGTAACCAATTCTAAAGGAGAAACTCCGGGTCTGTACACAAGATCTTTAATGGCAATGTTGTAATTATCTTGCGCCTTGTCAATAAATTTTTTCAGTTTAATTGAGCTCCCTTTTTCTTCCGCTTCAAAGGCAGCGCATATTTTTTCTAGGGTATCCTCAATGGTGATGTAATCGTTATTTCCGAAGTAAACAGAATAGGCTGGGCTCAATTTAATAAGCTCGTAATACTCTGAAGGCTTTTTACCAAAATCATTGAAAAATCGCTCAAAAACATCTGGCATCCAGTACCAGGTGGGCCCAATGTCAAATGAAAAACCATCACGTTTAAGCTGTCTAGCTCTACCACCTACGGTTTCGTTTTTTTCATAGATAATAACGTCGTGCCCTTCTTTTGCAAGATAGGTTGCCGCCGCCAGTGCCGAAAAACCGGCACCAATAATCAAGATTTTTTTAGGCATCTGCTAATTGTATTAAGTGATTGTTAAAATCTTGAATTTGAGTGATAATATTAATATTTGAGGTAACATTATCTTGATTTATTTCATTTGTTTTGGAACCAAAACACAATAGATTATACTTTTTTTCTGCACATACTGTTTTATTGAATTCATCTAAATATTGATCCAGCGAAGATGGTTCTGTTGTTACATATGTCATAAAGACAACGTCGCTGTGTTGTTTTGTAATATGAGTAAGTCCTTTTAACGGGATGTCACCCCCTAAATATAAGGTTTGTAAACCGGCATTGATCGTTAAGTATTGGGCGTAAAGAAGCCCTAATTCGTGGCTTTCATTTTGAGGAAGAAAAAGCACCGCCATTACATTACTTTTCTTTTTAAAGCGTTGTAGTGATGTATCAATATGTTTACAAGTTTTTAGTCTTATAAGCTCTGAGATATATCGCTCATGTACTGGATGTATAGTGCCTATTAACCATAATTGGCCTAATTCTAATAGTAATGGTATTAGTACCTCTTCAAAAGATTGTTTAAAACTGTATCGTTCCTCCATCTCAGCAAATGTTTTTTCAAACAGCTCATTGTCAAAACTAAACATCGCAGTTTTAAATTTATTAATGAGATATGCGTCTAAGGATTCGGTGCTTGTGTCTTTTGACAGTTTACTGATTTCTAAATCACTTAGCGAAGCAATTTTAGATATTTTATGTCCTTGATTATATAATTGGGTAACGTTGAGAAGTTTTTTTAAGCTATCCAGATTGTATTTCCTGATGTTAGTTTCTGTTCTTTCTGGACAAAAAAGATCATATCTTTTTTCCCAAATTCTAATGGTATGGGCCTTTACACCACTTAAATTCTCAAGGTCCTTAATACTAAATTCAGTTTTTACCACTTTGATTGCTCTTATTTAATTCAAAAATAGAATATAATTAACATAAACTTTCGATTTTGTTTAATAATTTTATCATAAAATTAAACACTTGTATGTTGGTTGTGTGTAAAGAAAGATTTTTATTGCATCTTGACCTGAGTATGGTTTTTAAAAACGTTTAATTGTTCTACTTTCCTTTTATCAATACCTTGTTATTCTAATTATTTATTGTTCTATGAAAAAAATTACTCTGGCCCTTACCTTTCTACTTGATCAGTGGAGCCGGAGGGATTACAAAAAGGTGATCCCTTGAGCACTAGTCCTGCAAGTGTAAATCCACGGACTACGTCCTAGTTTTATTATTTTAATCCAAAACTTTGAGCGAGCTCCGTTTTTCCTTAAAACAATAAAACCACACCTTTCGGTGTGGCTTTCTAATTGATCAGTGGAGCCGGAGGGATTATAAAAAAGTGATCCCTTGAGCACCAGTATTGCAAATACAACTGTCAAGGCTAGAAAAAAGCCTTGGTGTCTAAAAACAACAAAGCTCAATCAAGCAGAAAATGCTTGTTGAGCTTTTTATGTTTTCATCCACAACACAGTTGTGATTGATCAGTGGAGCCGGAGGGATTCGAACCCTCGTCCAAACGTGCACTTGCACAGCTTTCTACATGTTTAGTTTTTATTTGAATTTTCGTGAGATTGCCGGTCAAAAACTACCAACGCACTCCTTATTCTAAATTAGATGTCTCAAGGATGTCTAGACACCACCCTCAATAGGTTTACTTTTACGAAGTCACTATATCGATTGCCGTAAACCAAGGCTCTCGAGTGACTTCCTGCTTGTCTACCTTGTAGACCGAGGCGTAATCCTACTATAATTCGGATTATGCAGCTAGGGCGTAGTTATTCTCGCCGTTTAAAAAGTGTGAAAAATGAGATTTAAGAGCTGTTATCCAGCGCTCTACATGCTTACCATACCCGAAAACCCGCTGTCAAAACCAGTCGGCCCCAAATAGTCGGTAGTTGGTAGTCTTTAGTCGGTAGTAGTATATTCTTCGCTTCGCTCAAATACGTATACCCTAATTAATACCATCTAACGTCTAAAAATAGTCCGCAAATATACAAGATTTGCGCTATCTTTGATACTTAATATTTCCGAAGTTTAAACAACAAAATCCATACCAAATGCCAATCACTTTTGCTATTTTAAAAGAACGAAAAAATCCGCCAGATCGTCGTGTGGTTTTCTCTCCAGAAAAATTAAAAGAAGCAGCATCTATGTTTCCTGAGGCTCGTTTTATTGTGGAGTCTAGTGATATTCGTGTTTTTCCAGATAGCGCTTATACAGATGCTGGGTTTGAAGTGTTAGAAGATGTCACTGAGGCAGACGTAATGCTTGGTGTAAAAGAAGTGCCAGTAGCTGCGTTAATACCAAACAAAAAATATTTCTATTTTTCTCATACGATTAAAAAACAACCATACAACAGAAAATTATTGGTAGCCATGCTCGAGCGTAATATAGAGATGTACGATCACGAGACCATTGTCAAGCAAAGTGGAGCACGTCTTATTGGTTTTGGTCGTTATGCAGGATTAGTAGGAGCTTATAATGGCTTTAGGGCTTTAGGTATTCGTGATGGTTTATTTAAACTTCCCAAGGTAGAGCACCTAGCAGATCTTGATGCTGTAAAGGCAGAACTCGATAAAATTAAATTACCAGCAATTAAAATTTTACTTACGGGTACAGGTAAAGTAGCAAAGGGTGCTAAAGAGATTTTAGATCATTTAAAGATTAAAGAAGTAAGCGATGCTTTATACCTCACGTCACAATTTACGGAGCCTGTTTATGTGATGGCAGATGTTATGGAGTATAGTAAACGCACAGATGGCAAAGTAGGTGATAAGTATGCTTTTTACAAAGACCCTAGGCCATACGAGAGTAACTTTATGCCTTATGCGGCAGAAAGTGATTTCTTTATCGCCGGACATTTTTATGGCAATAATGCGCCTTATTTATTTACTAGAGCAGATGCGAAGAAAGAAAATTTCCGCATAAATCTTATTGCAGATATCTCTTGTGATATAGATGGCCCTGTAGCGGCAACCATAAAGTCATCTACGATTGCAGATCCTTTTTATGGCTATGACCCAAAAACAGAAGCCGCCGTAACTATGGATGCGCCTGGAGCAATCACCATGATGGCAGTAGATAATTTACCTTGTGAGTTGCCAAAAGATGCAAGTGAAGGTTTTGGTGAGATGTTTCTAGAACATGTGATTCCAGCATTTTTTAATGATGACGAACGCGGTATTTTAAAACGTGCAAGAATCTCTACTAAAGAAGGAACACTGACAGAACGGTTTTCTTATTTACAAGATTACGTGTCTGGTAAATAAATTGGTCTATTTATTTTTACTTAAAACTAATGCACTTTGTGTTTGGGTTTTAATCACATGCTCAAAAAACTGCTTTAGGGCATCATAATCTTCTGGGGTAAATATGGTTTCATCAAGCTTTAATGAATATCTCAATTGAATATTGTTATCGGCCTGGATGCTTTTTAAAACTACACTCCCTTTATTATTAGGTAATCCAATAGAAATATCTTTTGGCAACTCGATCACGGTATATTGATCTGCTAAGTCAAAAGATAGGCTGTAAACCATTTTATAAGAATGGCCAAAATCTACAGGATAGGATCTTTCTTTTAAAATAAATGGATTTTTCTTGAATATGTTTTCAAAGAAAAATGGGTTAAGTAAATGTTTATCACCCACGTTTTCTGTGTCTAAAGATACATTATAGGTGAGTTCAAAGTTTTCGTCAGCATTAAAGGCGTTGTTTATGTTATAAGCGCTCACTTCTGTGTTTAGATCGATGGTTTCTTTATCTTTTATATAAGAGGTTTTTGAGGTGTTCTCGATTTTTGAGCGTTCATTATATGCCAAGTATCCAAGATAGGTTTCTCTGCCTTTACCAATAAATAGCCCATTAGAATCTGCTTTTAACTGGATTTGGGCAATATGGGCGTTGTTTTTAAAAGGTTCAAGAGGTATCCATTTGCTTTCATTTTTAAAATCCATTAAACGACCTTGCCCATTGAGCAGCTCAAAAGGAATCAAACCAAAAGGTGCGTTTTTTCTGGTAGCATCTAGAAGTATTGTTTCGGTATCTAATAGTAAGGCGGCAAAAACGTAGTTAAAGTCTGTAATCACCGGGTAGATTTCTGTAGGAAGTCCATTTTCTCTAGTCGAGCTCAATATCATATGTGATTCAAATCCGCCTGCTCTTAAAGCGTTTATTAGCGCAAGATTGATTTCACTACTATTTCCTTTTTTATCGTTAAAAGCATCCTTTACTTCTATATTAGAAAAAATAGCAAACTCTTTATTCCATGTAAAATGGTCTCTTATAAAATTGTAAATTGATATCGCCTTCTCTTTATTTACAGGCATTGATAAAATGTTTGCAGGAATGTTTTTTTCAAAAAAACTTTTACTCTTTAATTGCCTGCCTAGGTCTTTATCAAATTTTTGTTCTTTGTCTACATCTTTCCAGGTTTTACTATAACGTTTTGTTTCTCCTATTAAGTTTTCATATTCTCTTAATTCATATGAAATTCTGGATATATAGTTTTTTTTAGATAACATATAGTCCTCTTTTTTAAATGCAGGAATGTTTTCCATAGTATAAAGGCTAGTTTCACAATCTGCGCTTTGGTTAGCAAAACTCAAGTAAAAACAATTCCGTTTTAACTTTGCTTCATTAATTGCCAAAGGATGCGTGCCAAAAGCGGCTTTGTTGTAGGCGAAATTTCCGGGTATTTCAGTGTAAAACTCACTATATATGGTAGGTAGCTCGCTCTGAAAGTTCCAACCTCCTAGATTAAAAAAGTAGGGTGATTCTATGCGATACGTAAATTCTAGGACGCTACCGTCTTCAATATCTGGAAAGGTGAATTTTTTAGATTTCCAGTTAGGTGTGATATCTGTATTGAAAATAGCAGACGCACTCAGGTATTTTTTGACACCTCCTAAGTGTGTAATTGCTTTGATTTCGGTTACTTTTTCAGTGCTATTTTCTCCTTTATAATATATAATTTCAACCTCCCCATTTTTAAAATTTTTAGCATCTAAGACTTTAATTTTTTTATGAACCACCTTGACGAGTTTCATTTGTCTATCTATCTCTTCTACTTTATAGTTTCCTTTATCATAAAGTACAACACCTGCAGCCTCTGTATCTGGAGCGTATACTTTCATGTTTAACTCTTCGAAAGTGGGTTTCCCAAAAACTGCAGGAATTCTATGTTGTCCAAAAACGGAAATGGACAAGCTGCAAAAGAAAATAAATAATAAGAATCTCATAACGTAAATTTGATGAGTAAAAGTAGCCACATTTTTTGGATTCATTAGGTGTATTTTTTCAAATTTAAGTCGCATTCATATTGCTTCTTGCTGTTCATCTAGGTTTTGTTTTTCTGAAATTTTATAAATATGACAAATACTCCATACAGCCCGAACCCAAACCCTAAAGTGGTAATCCAAGCCGTTGGATGACTTGCAGGCGCAACAATGGGTGCCATTATATCTTCTAACAACCCAAAAGGATTTTGCAGAATATCCCAGCTGTTCCATCTTAAAAAACGACCTAAGTAAATACCAAAAGCGCACAAAAAGGGAATAGTCCATCTAATTAAATTGAGCTTCCATTGTTTCCAGTTTGAGGTGTAAGCTACGATCATTTGTTGTAATGAGATGCAGTAAAATAATAAACCACTTAGAGCGAAAAGGCTAATGATAACGGCGTCAAAGAGCTTGTAGATTGCTTCTGTATGGGTCAAGTGAATGAGGTCTGTAACAATATAAGGAGCGTTCGGTAAAAACAATAACCACAGCAAAGCAAGCCCTCCCTTTATTACCGGATGTATTTTTTTCTTTGAAGCTACATATGAAGAAATAAAATAGGGGATAGCGGCTAAAAACAAATTCCAAACTAAAAATATAAGAAAGAAGGAATGGGTTATTTTTAAACGAATGGCGAGTAAAAATATGCAGCTAACACTTGCAAAAAACAAAGTGAATAAAGATTCAAAATGCTGAAATATGTACGTTTTAATTAATTTCATCTGAATATAATATTTGATAATTAGGAAGATGTTATGCCTGGTTTATCCATCTTCATTTGTTAAAAGGCATTTCATCTTAATTTGATATTTGATAATTAGGAAGATGTTATACCTGGTTTATGCATCTTCATTTGTTGTTTATCTGTTAATAGGCATTTCATTAGTTCTAAATTTTTCAATTAAATAAATAGGAATCATCCCTAGTGAAAAGGCAAGAAGATCAAAGGCATCAAAGGTGTTGCCTATAAGTATCATGACCCATTCTTGCTTGATGTTTAATAATTTGTCAAGGTGAAATAGTTGTAGTATTTCCGAAGTAAAAGCGATGCACATTACGAGTATTGTGGCAGATTTCACGGATAAAGTAGACACCATTCTCACAAAACAGTAGAGGAGTGGTATGACCAATAAGTCGCCTACAAAGCCTCGTATCCACTTATGAAAATGAAATATAGCAATCGCAATTTCTGTTACTAGTATGAGCGTGAATAGGGTGGTGTATTTTTTCATTGTTGTTTTTAATGTTTTATTTTTTAGTTGGTACACAGTCGAAACTTTTAAGCTGTTACTACTCAGGAAGGTTTCGACTGCTCTCAACCAAACAATGTTCTTTACTTGCTATTGATTATTGCCCCAATCTATTTTTCTAGAGGCAAACATCACAATAGCTAGAATGGCAAATAATCCAATACTTCCTACTAACAGTGCGTAGTTTTCTAGTTGTATGATCACATAAATAAAACCATATAGCGCTGCTAAAGAAAAAGCGATCAATGCTGGGAATTTCCAGCCTTTTAAAATAAATCGACTGTATACTGATATTAAAAGTAACACGGCACTTGCAGCGATTAAGTAAGCTTTTAAGAAAGAACTATGCTCGCTAATAGAAATTAGTAAGGTGTAAAACATTACTAATGCCAGCCCAATCATCACATACTGAAAGGGATGAATGTAAAGTTTGCTCCCTATTTGTATCATTAAGAAAACGAGTAAGGTTAGTCCTATCACTAGAAACCCATACTTCGCTGTGCGTTCTGTTTGCTGATATTCATTTACAGGGACAATAAGGTCGGCGCCAAAAGCAAATCGTGTTAAATCTGGCAAGGCTTGAAAGAACACTTGCTCAAACTCACGGTTTATTTGAAATACTTCCCATTGTGCTGTAAAGCCCGTATCGGTTATTGATCTACCTTCATCCATAGGAGAATAATTGCCATTAAAACCGGGAGAATGCCAGTTTGAACTCATGGCTACTTTTGTCTCTTTACCAATTGGGATAAATTGTAAACGCTCGCTTCCATTAATTTTTGCATTAAAACTAAATGGCATTTCTTTTTTTGCCATGATTTCAAAACCTGGAATCACGACGCTTTGAATGGTATTTAGGTACTCTTTGGTAAATTTTGGGTTCATTGCCATTGGTGTCCCATCAAGATTGACCTCCATACTACTTTTTATTCCTTTAATGTTTGAGGTCTGTATCACGATATTTACTTTGTCCCACATAATGTCTTCGGGTTTAATATCTTGTGGGGATAAATCGATCTCAGGGAATGTTCCAGAAACATCCATGTCTGCCGTATAAACTACCGTATTGTAGATAGAAAGATTGTTGTTTTTAGTTTTAATATCTGCCTTGATATCTAAATTATCTGGAAACACAAAGGCAGTTTTTATGATGGTTTCAGTTTTAGTAACATACTTTTTTGTTTCGGCATTAAACGTTTCCGTTTTTTTATATGTTTTGTAAGGCACTTTTAAAATAGGCCCAGAGAGTATTACCTCATTCCCCCATTTTTCATTGATTTCTCTTATAACTTCAGATTGTCTTGCGCCGCGTTCATAGATCAATTCTTTTACAAACTGCAGCGGGATAAGCAGGATTAAGATTAATATGCCCACCACCAGCATTCTGGAGGTAATAGATTCTTTAAGCCAAGTCGAGAATTTTCCGTTTTTGTTTTCCATAGTAGTTTTTTTAAGAGGTTATAAATGATAATTGTGTTCTAGTAAAAATGGTGTTTCTGAAATTTTCGTAATTCACAGAAAGCAGTTTTTTATAATCAAAATGATGAAAGCTATTTGCGTCGCGACCTAATTGATATGCCTTTATGTACATAGAGATATAATCTGGGAGTAGAAAGGTCCCTAGTAGCAACACTCCATAGAGATAGGGTGTTCTTTTCCCATTTCCGAAGCAACAATACTGCAAGGCGATTTCTTCTTCTACAGTAGTGCCATAGCCAGTAACTAGGTGATAGGCATCATGTCGTTCTACTTTAGGGAGGAGTTCAAATCCGTTTTTATGTAGCAGCTGTCCTAGGTGAAAACCTAAACAGTGGGCGGGCATCTCTAGCAATTGTGCAGTAGTAATGCCCCAAGCCGCTTTTTTCTTGAATTTGCAATACAAGACCATCGTCCAGTCAAAGAGCCAATTGATGAGTTTTTTTCGAGTATGTGAAAGGGGTAATTTCATAGTTAGTATTTTAGAACAAAGTGCATATATGTGGCTGCGACGGGTATGTTAATGAGTAGAATACAAAGTGAAAAAAAGGTTTCTAACCGGTCATACTGTATTAGTTTAACAATGCATCCAATCGCAGCTAGGCCATTTATTAACAAGGCGATAGGTATAAAGATGATACCAAGAATGAACCAAATAGAAGTTTCAGGACTTAATAGGTGACCAAAAAAAATGAAGGTGCCTATCCCAAAAAAGGTTGCTGCTATTTTAAATGCGGTTTGTGTTTTCATTTTGTAAAGTACTTTGAAAAACAAAGTGAATGTTTAAAAAATTACTCACCACGATAGATGAGTAATGCTGTTTGGTTACTTTTTGGGTACTATTTTCATTCGCCTTATATAGGCGCCATATAGTATAGCAAGCACAATTTGGCTGGCAATAATGTATGGTTTTCCATTATTAAAATGAATACACACAACGCTTATCATATAGAGCGCAAGCACCGTGCTTCCTATAATCATTGTTTTGTCTATTACATACAATGCCGTGGCAACTAGTAAAATAATTCCAACTATAAAAATTTGTGTCGGACTCAAACCAGCTTTGTCCAATTCTGTTGACATCACTATTTTCTCTACTGCGTTTTGAATAAAGTATATAGCTACTAAAATGGATGGAAGCCAGACAACAATCAAGTTGCCCCAATTTCTATTTTCTTTTCTAAATACTGCTGTTTTCATCTGTTGGGTTTTTAAGTGTTTCACAAATGTAATAGCTACTTGTATTCTGTTTTGTTCTTATTTAGTATTCGATTCGTCTTATCAATTATGCGTTGGGTTTTTTAACTAATTCGTTTTTTACAATTCCTTTATGCAACGTTTTATTTAAGCCCCTTTTTCATTATCAATTGTTCTAAGGCATTGATATGTTTTTTAAATGCTGCCTTTCCTAATTTGGTTGCACTATACCGGGTGTTGGGTTTACGACCTATAAATTGTTTCTCTACTAGGATATACGCTTCCTTCTCTAGCGCCTTAATATGGCTGGCTAGATTACCATCAGTAACCTCAAGCAACTCTTTCAGTCTATTAAAGTCTGCTTCTTCATTCACCATTAAGATAGACATAATGCCTAGCCTAATGCGATGATCAAAAACCTTGTTTATGTTTTCTATAATCCCCAAGACTATTGTTTTTTCTCTTTAACTAACATAATAGCGCCATATACCACGTGCATAAACCCAAAGCCTATTACCCACAACCAAAAACCATAACCAGGATAAAAGGCGCATATTAATCCTAATGCGATCTCAATATACCCAAGATATTTAATATTACTAATGGTGTGTTTAGAAGCATTCACTAATGCAAGACCGTAAAAGATAAGCATAAGTGCGCCGGTTTGTCCATACTTCTGTTGGTTAAGAATAATAAGAATGTAAATACCACCCGTGATTAAAGGAACAAGAAAACTCATTAATAGCTTACGAGTAGTCTCGTCCCATATTTTTACTCCGTCACTTTTAGCCTTTCTAGTTGTTATGAGTATTGCAGTCCCAACGCTCAATATGGCTATTAGCGCAAGGTCTAATAAAATGAGTCTAAAAACGTAACCGTCTAGAATTAGATAATCTCTTCCAGAATTCATTACAATGTAATAAGCAACTGCAGCCCCAATTAAGGCATACACTCCTGCAAAAATACCGGCCCAACCGCTTAGAGATATAAAACGTGAAGATTTACTCATCAAGTTTTTAATGGCACTAATGTCTTTTAAATAATCCTGGTCGCTCATAATAAAGTACTTTGAATTACAAAGTAAATAATATAATTTTAATTACACTAGAAAAAAGTGATAAATTTATAATCACAAAATCTAAAGAATTTGTCAAACTGAGCCTGTCAAAGTTCTTTCAAATTTAGCCCAACTTTGCCCTTCGGCAAGCTCAGGGTGACTATTAATATATTAAAAAATGAATCCAGCAGAGGAGTACATCTTACAACAGCAAGAACCCTTTAGAACAATGCTCCTAGAAGCGCAAGTGTTAATAGAACAAACCTTGCCAGAGAGTGAACTACTCTTTAAATGGCGACTGCCTATTTATTACAGTGAGGGCTGCCCCATTTGTTACTTAAATGTAAGCAAAGGCTATCTCGATGTTTGTTTTTGGGCACGTAAAGATTTTAACATCCACATGGATATTTTGGTTTCTGAAAAACGAAAGTTTGTAAAATCGCTCCGTTATTTTAAACCCGAGGATCTAGATGGTACTATTTTAATAGAATGCTTAGAAGAAGCCAATAGAACCAAGAAGAAAGGGTATACTGCGTAGCGCTGTAGGCAAATGGCTTTAAGCTATATGCGGAAATGACTGTAGATTAACGATTGTTGATTGCTAATTTTTGAACTAAATAAGAAAGTATTCACGGCTTAAGTTATTCAGATGAAGAACGGTCATCCTGAGCTTGTCGAAGGACAACTCCTTATAAACTTCTCACTACTTTCCTAATCGCTACAAGATCTGTTAGTAACTTCTCAAGCTTGGCGATATCTAGCATATTTGCGCCATCACTTTTTGCGTTCGCTGGGTCAAAATGGGTTTCAATAAAAAGTCCGTCAACACCAGTTGCAATTCCGGCTCTTGCTACCGTACTTATCATTTCTGGTCTTCCGCCTGTAACACCTGCGCTTTGATTGGGTTGTTGTAAACTATGGGTAACATCAAGTACTACAGGAGCATATTGCTTCATGGTTGGGATCCCTCTAAAATCTACAATCATATCTTGATAGCCAAACATCGTCCCTCTATCTGTAATCCAAGCTTTATCACTACCCGCATCTTTTACTTTTTGCACCGCGTGTTGCATCGCCTCAGGGCTCATAAATTGGCCTTTTTTAAGGTTGACCACTTTTCCTGTTTTTGCTGCAGCAACCACAAGATCTGTTTGTCGTACTAAAAAAGCAGGTATCTGTAATACATCTACATATTGCGCAGCCCTGGCAGCCTCACTCGCTTCGTGAATATCGGTAACTGTAGGCACCTTAAATGTTTCTGAAACTTTCTGTAATATCTCTAATGCTTTTTCATCACCAATACCTGTAAAACTATCTATACGGCTGCGGTTTGCTTTGCGATAGCTCCCCTTAAAAATAAACGGGATCTCTAGCTTGTCAGTAATCGTAACAATCTTCTCTGCAATGCGCATTGCCATATCTTCTCCTTCAATGGCACAAGGGCCAGCGAGTAGAAAAAAGTTGTTAGATGAGGTATGTTTTATTTGTGGGATTTGTGAAAGGGTCATAGCAAATGATTAATACTACAAAGGTAGCATACTTTATTCATGTAAATGAAAGAGGTTTCGTTTACTTCTTTATAAATTGATGAACCTCTGTTGAGCCATCAATTGTGGTGAGGTGTAAAAAATACACACCCGCTTTTAATGCGGAAATATTTAGGGTTGCTTTTTGTCGACATTCCATTACAACTTCGCCAATGACGTTGTAAATTATAGTGGAATCTATATCGAACAATCCAACAATAGAGATTTCTTGAATTGCTGGGGTTGGTAGGACCTTAGTTTTTAGGTTTTCAAAAGTATCGGTATTTAGAATCCTATTTGGGTACCAGGCTATTTTATTGTCATTCACTGAAGCAGAAATTATATCTGGGTAATCATCGCCATCAATATCAGCAAGTACAATGCTACGCAAACCTATTACTTGATCTGTAATCAAAGGTCTTCCAAGATAATCGCCTAAACCATTGTAGTTTTCTACCCAATCGATTATCGTTCCTTGCGCATCACTAAATACGATATCTAAATCTGCGTCATTATCTAAATCACCTAATACAGAGAAACTAGATAAATACACACTATTAATTGGCTCAGAGAAAGAACCAGAATCATTAAGGTTTTCTAACCAATACCTGTCGTATTCTCCTTGCTTCCCTAATTCTCTATAGGTGGTAAACATGATATCTTTAAGGCCATCGGTATTAATATCTGCAACGACAAAACTTGTTATTGTGGTTTGTTGACTCAGAAGAAAATCAAAATGATATATACTTATTGCTTCTCCAAAACCCGAGCCTTCATTATTTTTAAGATAAAAAACATCTACACCTCCGGTATCATGAAAATTATCATAACCTAAAATATCTTCTAGGCCATCACCATCAACATCTAGAAGGTATATTTCATCTTCACCAAAGTCTGACCCTACATATAATTCAGTTTAATTATCAAATACGAGCGAATTATTAATATTTTCATAACTATTAATACTACTGTTAAGACTATTTCCAACTATACTAAAAGTAACCAGATCATAATCTGCATCTTCATCAATATCTAAAATTTGGAAATTATTAATAAAAAGATTAGTGTTAGATATTAACAATTGTTGTGTTGCATACGTACCATTAGCGTCTATTTTTTTGATAACAGTTATGTTATGGTTTCCGCCATGTACAAATACAATATCTTCCAGCCCATCATTGTCGATATCAAATAATTTTATTTGCCAATAACTATTGCCAGTATCATACAGAATTTCTGCGCTATCAAATTCTGCATCGTTGTTGAGGCCTTGTAACCAATACAATTTATTACCTTCTCCTACATACATTAAGTCTGTAATTCCATCTTCATTTATATCTGTAGGGGTTAAAAATCGAGGAGACTCTATCTCTGTGCTTATTACCTGCTGGGCCCCAAACTGCCCATAAGACAGCCCAAAACTAATAAACGCGGTAAGGGTAAATAGTATGCTTTTCATAACAACAATGGTAAGAATTTATCAACCTAAAGATACACCATAAAACACATAACATTTCCGAAGTAAGGAATCTCGTAAAAACATACATGTTAATTCATTAAAATACACTACTTTTGCGCCCTGTTAGAGCGAAACAAAATTATTTCTGTTTTAATCTATGTAAATGTCTATTAATTAAAAAGATACCCACTTACGTGGGCACAAAGATGAAAGTTATAAATATCGCAATTATTGCACACGTAGATCACGGTAAAACAACCCTGGTAGATAAAATTATGCATCACTGTAGCCTTTTTCGTGAAAACGAAAACACAGGAGATCTAATCCTTGATAATAACGATCTTGAACGTGAACGTGGAATTACGATTACGTCTAAAAACGTATCTGTTGTTTATAAAGACACAAAAATTAATATAATAGACACTCCTGGTCACGCCGATTTTGGTGGAGAGGTAGAGCGTGTGTTAAATATGGCAGATGGTGTTTGTTTGCTAGTAGATGCCTTTGAGGGGCCTATGCCACAAACCCGTTTTGTACTACAAAAAGCACTAGACTTAGGCCTTAAGCCTTGCGTGGTGATTAACAAAGTAGATAAAGAAAACTGTACGCCAGAAATCGTTCACGAAAAAGTGTTCGACTTAATGTATGAGCTTGGTGCAGAAGAGTGGCAATTAGATTTTCCAACCGTATACGGTTCTGCAAAGAACAACTGGATGAGTGATCACTGGGAGAATGAAACAAAAAATGTGGAGCCATTATTAGATATGGTTCTTGAGAATGTTGATCCTCCTAAATTTGAAGAAGGGAATACTCAAATGTTAATTACCTCTTTAGATTTTTCTTCCTTTACAGGACGTATTGCTATTGGTCGTTTAACACGTGGAACGTTAACACCTGGAATGCGTGTTTCTCTTGTAAAAGCAGATGGTACGATTACAAAAACAAAAATTAAAGAATTACACACTTTTGAGGGTCTAGGCCGTAAAAAAGTAGAAACTGTTAAAGTAGGAGATATTTGTGCTTTAATAGGTTTAGAAGGTTTTGAAATAGGCGACACCGTTGCAGATATTGAAAACCCAGAAGCATTAAAAACAATTGCCATAGATGAGCCAACGATGAGCATGTTGTTTACCATTAACGATTCTCCTTTCTTTGGAAAAGATGGAAAGTTTGTAACATCACGTCATATTAGAGAACGTCTTGAAAAAGAACTCGAGAAAAACTTAGCCATGCGTCTTCAAGAAACGGGTAGTGCAGATAAGTTTTTAGTATTTGGACGTGGTATCTTACACTTGTCTGTATTAATCGAGACGATGCGTCGCGAAGGATACGAATTACAGATAGGGCAACCACAAGTAATTATCAAGGAGATTGATGGCGTTAAATGTGAGCCAGTAGAAGAGTTGACTATTGACTTACCAGAAAACGTAAGTGGTACAGCAGTAAACTTTGTAAGCATACGTAAAGGAGAAATGGTTTCTATGGAGGCAAAAGGAGATCGTATGATCTGCGAGTTTATGATTCCATCACGTGGTATTATTGGACTGCGTAATCAACTCTTAACGGCTACAGCTGGTGAGGCGATTATGACACACCGTTTTGTAGAGTATCAACCCTTAAAAGGTGGTATTCCAGAACGTCAAAATGGATCTTTAGTATCTATGGAGAATGGTTCTGCCATTCCTTATTCTATTGATAAGTTACAAGATAGAGGCCGTTTCTTTGTCAACCCTAATGAAGATATCTATGAAGGGCAAGTAATTGGAGAGAACACGCGACAGGATGATATGGAAGTAAATATCACGAAGACTAAAAAGATGAGTAACGTACGTTCTTCTGGAGCAGATGATAAGGCTAAGATTGTGCCTGCTATCAAGTTCTCACTAGAAGAAGCGCTAGAATTTATTCAGAAAGATGAGTATGTTGAGGTAACACCTAACTTCTTGCGTATTCGTAAAGTATTCTTAAAAGCGGTAGACAGAAAGCGTAATAAGATTACTTAATTTCCCTCCGGAAATAGTAAACATCTATTAAATATTAATCTGCATTAAACATTGCCAATAGGTATTTGTTTGATGCAGATTTTTTTTGGGGTAAAGCTGTCGGCTATTATGTGCTTTGTTGTGCTCCGTCTTTTTTAAGGTTATAGTTAAAATTTATAATCTAAAGTTTCCTGAAGTTCAAAGTTTTGAATGATCAACTCCATTCTTCCCAACTTATTTCTCGCCCGGGATAAGCAATGGTCTTAAAGGGCCATTTTTCAGAAATCCATTCTTTTACCGATTTAAATAAATGCTGATCTAATGCATTCTCTATTTCACTTTGTCTAACCCATAATAATATCATTGTATCATAATTAGGATGAGTTGAAGGGTATATATAAATGGCGCCAAGACATTTGCTTTCTTCAAGATTCATGGCTGTATACGCAAATGATGACCTCCGCTGAAACTCTTTTTGATGCCAGCCTAGATCAATTAAGTTCTGTTCAAAGGTCAAGTCCTTAGGCCAATGATGATTTGGGCCAAAAGGTTTTGTTGTTTGTAAATGTTTAACGCTGGACATTACTGCGTCATAATCTTTCACTACATCAGAGACTTTTAACATTCGTAAGCGAAGTCGATTTGTTTCTAATTCTTGCGGAATCTCAAAGTCTTTGGGTAATAACATTATTTTAGTCATATTATTTTTATAAGGTGTTCTCGGCTTTTCCTTTTATTATTTACTAATCCTTACAATCATCCCATTTGATTGAGTAAGGTCATTTCGCTCAATTAATGCAATTATATCCCCACTCGGCAATTGCTTTATTGTCCTAACTCTTCCTTCAATGTTCAGTCCAAAAGTTTCATCGGTTTCACGATTATATTTCATCAATCTTCTAAATGCTAATGAACCGAAAACAAAATAATCATTCCAATCCGTAATAGTACTTCCATTAACTTTTAACAGGCATGCAGGAGCAATGGCTTGACCACCGTTTTCTGTGGGAATTGTCCAATAATGTTCAGGCAACACCGTAGATTTAGCTGCAGAATCTTCTGAAATTGTAGAAACCCATGCACCATCATAATTGATTCCATAACTGAACAGTGGCCAACCATAATTTTCCCCCTTTTTAACTATGTTGAATTCATCTCCTCCCTTAGGACCGTGTTCAACGCCAAAAAGGGTATTTGTTGATTCTTCAAAATATAAACCTTGCACATCTCTATGCCCATAGCTCCATATAGTTGTAGGGGATGAAAAATTTTCAAAAACTGGATTGTCAGAGGGTATACTTCCGTCCTCCATTAATCTGTGAATTTTTCCCGCATCATCATTGAGGTCTTGTGCATTTAAAACAGGATTTGAACTCGTTGAAAAGTTGGAATTTCCGACATTGAGAAAAAAGTGAGTGTCATCCTCCCATACCATCCTCATTCCATTCCCAGTATAATTTTGGCTTCTTGTTGAGAAAATTGTCTCAAACTGAGTAGTCGCATTTTCCTGTATCTTTAGTCGAGATACTTTTGCTAAACCACCAGAATCTAAGTATGAAATATAAACCCAAGAGTTAATTGAATAGTTGGGGTGAATACTGACGTCCATCAATCCGCCATTGATAATTGCAGGTATCCTCGGGGTGCCAAAAGTAACAACTTCCGGCATTCCAGAGACCTCGGTTTGATTGCCATCTTTAAAGTGGAACATTTTCCCAATCCTATCTGTGATAAAATATTGATTTTCTTCAACTATGGCTATTCCATACGGAATGGTGAAGCCTTGTGCAATCGTATCTACAGAAAAGGAATCATTACTGATAGGATAAGGCGAATTTGGAACTTTTATAATGTTATTGTTGCAGCTAATTAGGCTGCAAAATGAAAGTATAGCAAATAAGATTTTAATTGATTTCACGCTTTTATTTCTTTTTGGACTTTCCTTTTTTTAAAATTACAGCTAACGTGTTTGTGTATGGTTAGTTGCTGTGAGCACTAAGATAGCAAAAAGAGACAGCGTAGAGGAAATTCGGTAGAATTTCCTTGATACTCTTTAAACACTCTCCAAGCAATTAATTATACATGTTGTTACCAATAGTTTTTATTCCGTTATTATTTTATTTTCGGTCGTTTCGTCATTCGTTTTTTTATACAATTTCCAAAACCAATATAATCCGCCAAGTGGTATTCCGAAAGTCCAAGCGGAACTTAAATATCCCATATATGAAAAACTGATTCCAAATAGTATTTGAAAACTTAATAAACTAAACGAAAGTCCGTAAACTGCGCTGTAAGTTATTGCTGGAACATTCAGAAATAGTACAGCTATATATTTCAGCCATTTTTTCTTCAGATTACTTTTCTTAATTTTTCTAATTATCCAAACATTAAAAATCGGAATGCATATTGCTAAAATTCCAAATAGCCAAAATAAAGTCATACTTGGAATTTTCTCTTTTATGTCAAGTGTTTTGATGTAAAGTATTTTGTTTGAACTATCATCAAAAGTTATTTCAAAAACTCCAAACTCTTCATCGTTTGAAAATTCAATTTGTGCTAAAGTTGTATTTGGCGCTGTACTTTCTCCTTCTAATGTGGATAAAGTCTTTTCAGCTGTCACAAACTTATAGTTTAATTCTTTTCCAAAGTTCTTTACTATTATATTTTGAAAATTTCCTAAACCTAATTTTAAAGTGTCAATATTTGTGTTTTTAAAAGCAGCATTTTCAATTGCCATAAAGGTCAGACTCTTTTCATAATCTTCTTCTATTAGAGCTTCTATAAATCCTTTTGTGGTGTCTTTGTATGTAAATGCATTATTAATAAAATCACAGCTTGTAAAAAGAGATACAGTTAGTATCAGTAGTAAAGTTCGTTTTAATCTATTCATTTTTTCAAATTGGTGGTAACGGATTTGCATATGAGCAGTGCGGAGGAAGAAAGGCGATAGCCTTTCGGTCGAGCACGAGCTGATTTTTACAAATTTCGATTATTAATTTTTTTGGCAATAAGTCGAATTTGTAAAAATTCGGCGGTCTCCCAAATATACCTTTACTTTTAATTAAGCACAAACTCCCGCATTGATTATATGCTTTGTTGCCCATAGTTTTTTAATTTAAGTTTGGGCTATATAATTCAGATTTCAAATCAATATTTTTAGTTAAAAAGTCAACAATCTGTTTCGCATTTTCTTGTTTTTTTAAATCAATTAATTCTGTTTTACTTGTATGGGATTCGTTTAACAAGTAAACATAAAATTTATAGAAATTATGGTTTCCAGAAGGATAAACAATTCCGGCGGAAGGAAGGTTTTGTGACTTTCTTAGTTTTAAAATTGATGCTACCGGTTTGTTACTAAGGTCAACCTCTTGTTTATAAATCAGTTTTCCGAAAGCAAAATATGCTTTAAAAAATCCTTTTTCATTGGTCAACAAGCCTTTTTTCGAAATAATAAAGGTTATCATTCCAAACAGAAATAATATCAAAAGTATTGGAGTGTAAATCGCAATGATATCCTTGTATGGATAATTAATTTTTTTAGTTAAAAAGAAAACACTAATCCCAATAACTAATATTATTGACATATGAATTTTTTGTATCAGGTTTAAATTATATTCAGATATTATTCTTTTTTCCAATTTTTGATCTAATTATGGGTAACGTGTTTGTGTATGAATAGTTGCGTGGTTTAAACACCTAATTTAGCAAATAAAAACCGAATAGAAAATCCGCGAGGATTTTCGTAAGTAGGCTAGAACAAGCAATTACTTATAGCCATTGTTGTGCTTAGTTTTCTATTCCGCAAGAATAAGGATTATGTTTTTTCGATAATCTTCGTCTTTTTCATTCAATTCAATTGTTCCATTTTTTAAATCTGGATTCAGGAAGATTTCAGAGTAAAGATTTTGTTCATCATTATCATCAAAAAATAGTTTAAACTGAAACCTACCATTTTTTAGGACAGCTTTCTTATCATTCAGAGGGAAAGAAGTTACAGTTAATTTATCATTACGAAAACTTGTTTTAATAGGTTGCTCGTACAATTCTGACATGACTCTAATGAGGTTGTCACTTTCTATTCCAATAGATTCAAATTCGACACTTTTAGATGCAAAACTAGTATTATCTGGTCCATTGGATAAAAAACCTGCAGGTATAGCATCAGCAATATTTATTTTGATTCCAACAATTTGATTTTCGTGTTTCGCTTTACATGTTAAACTCCAAAATCCATTATTCAGTTTTTCTTTTTCAGTTATTGAGAATATCAAATCATTCCAACCCTCAATTTCCTGGTTAGATGTTAATTCAATCAGCTCAATTGGTTTAGGTTTTTGATTACATCCAAAAAAGCTACTAAAAATTCCCATAAGTATTATTATTCTAAATTTTCGCATCGTTCTTTAAATGTACCACAACGTCTTTGTATATGAGCAGTGCGGATGAAGAAAGGCGATAGCCTTTCGGAAAGCCACGAGCTGATTTTTACAAA
>CALIAF010000023.1 GCA_938041335.1 uncultured Ulvibacter sp.
GAAGGCACGGGCAATGACGAAGCCTTGATGCCTATGCTTGCTAGTTGCTCCATCGCTTGTGGTGGTCATTACGGTGATGAGAAGACGATGCGAACAGCGGTGCGACTAGCAAAGAAATATGACGTAAAAGTAGGAGCGCATCCCTCTTTTCCAGATGTGGAGCACTTTGGTCGTCAGCGATTAACGATGACCAAGCAAGAATTGCAAAAAACCGTCTACGAACAAATAATGAGGTTGGTAAGCATTTGCAATGAAGAGGATGTACTGTTGCACCACGTAAAACCGCACGGTGCTTTGTATAATTATGCAGCAATTGATGCTCCAACTGCAGATGCTTTTGTGGAAGCAATTTTAGATACTACATTGCGTCCTAAATTATACACGCAGCACAATTCTATTTTATATCATAAAGCTAAAAACTTGTTGTCTATTGTCCCTGAAGCCTTTGTTGATAGGAGATATACGCCAGAACTACATTTGCAGTCTCGATCTGAAGAAGGTGCCATTATTGCTTCACCTGAAAAAGCATGGCAGCAATTAAAAGGATTTATTCTGGATGCAAAGGTGTCTACAAAAGAAGGGCGTAAAAATATTGTGGCTGAAACCTTCTGTATGCATAGTGATCATAATAATGCGGTGGCGATGTTAACTTATCTAAAGGAGCAACTCGCAGCACAAAATTACGAGATCAGATGAACGTAACGGTACGCCCCTTTGGAGCACACGCCATTCTTTTAGATTGGCCTGCAGCAATCGATGAAAGTACGCATCAAGAGATACTCGCTGTAAATGCTGCTATTCAGACAGCTTATACAGAAGTACTGGTAGAAACAGTAATTACCTATCACGCGATCGCTGTTTACTTAAAAGAAACAGCTTCTTTGGCTCAATGTGTAAGTCAATTAGAAAATTTTGTTAGAAAAAACCATTCGGTCCCTGTAGCTAAGGGACGTGTGGTTATAATTCCAGTATGTTATGATGCTTGTTTTGCTTTAGATATAGCCGACGTAGCGGCAAAATCCAACCTAACAAATGAAACTTTAATAAACTTGCATGCTGCCCCATTATACCCTATTTATTTTTTAGGCTTCTTGCCTGGTTTCCCTTATTTAGGGGGCTTAGATAAAAGATTACACACTCCAAGACAAGAAACACCTCGATTACAAATAGCCGCTGGGTCTATTGGTATTGGGGGTAGTCAGACTGGTATTTATCCAAGCAATTCGCCCGGAGGTTGGAATATTATTGGTAAAACACCTATTAAATTGTTTGATGTAAATGGAGATCTGCCAAACCTTTTAAAAGCAGGCGATTGCATTAAGTTTAGGTCTATCTCCGTTTTAGAGTTTGATAAAATCACTCAGGAAATCCATAATGGAAGCTATCAACTAAAAATTAACGAGCTATGATTCGCGTATTAAAATCAGGTTTATGGTCTAGTATTCAGGATAATGGTCGGTTTGGGTATCGTTCTATTGGAGTTCCAGTGAGTGGAGTGATGGATGCCCATAGTGCGGCTTTAGCTAATAAGCTGATAGGAAACCCCGTTAATACTGCAATTATAGAGTTTACAGCGATGGGTCCTGAGTTGTTTTTTGAGAAAAGCGCAGTTATTGCAATCACCGGAGCCGAATTTAAAGTTATGATGAACGGGGCAGAAAAGCCATTGAATACTTTAATATATATTGAGACAGGGGCGATATTAAACTTCACAGCTCCTAAAAAAGGATGGCGCGGATATCTAGCAATCCAAGGCGGATTTGATTCAGATGTAGTTTTGGGAAGTAAAAGTATGTATCAAGGGATAACAAATAAAAGTAGAATTGAAAAAGATGATATTATAAAAGTTGGTGCACCTTCGGAAATTTTAAAGACCGAAATAGTACCCTCTAATCCATTAAATTTTGAGTCAAAAAACATTGAAGTTTATATGGGCCCTGAGTACGGAATACTCGATGCTGAAATCAAAGAAAAATTAGATAAAAATACTTTTTCAATTCATCAAAATAGTAACCGGATGGCCACTCAGATTAATGGGCTAGGGGAGGTGCAATTTGATGCTATTCTAACAGCACCTGTTCAGCCAGGAACGGTGCAATTAACCCCTTCTGGAACACTGTTGATTTTAATGAGCGATGCGCAAACCACTGGAGGATATCCGCGCATTTTTCAGCTCACAAAACACTCCTTGAATAGCTTAGCTCAAAAACGACCCAATGAGCAAATTGTGTTTAAAATAGTTCGATAATTGGATGTTTTAACAATTTAGACTCATCTAAAAAATATAGGTAAATTATTTTATATCAGAATTTTGTAAGTCTTATATAAAGTGAAGCTTCATATTTTCTATTTTGAGCAAATATTCCAGATCACTTCGTCAGGAGTTGGTGCAATTAAGGTTATTTTTTCCTTTTTTACGGGATGCGTGAAAGTAATTTTACGAGCATGTAGATGTATACTTCCATCTTTATTACTTCTGTCAAAACCATATTTTAAGTCCCCTTTTATTGGGCAATGGATAGCAGCTAATTGTGATCTTATTTGATGGTGTCTTCCCGTCTCCAAATCGATGGAAAGTAGATAGTAATTGTCTAGTTTTTTAATCACCTCATAATGCAAAATTGCCTGCTTGCTATCAGGCACTTTTTTAGGGTAAGCATAGCTCTTATTTTGTTTTGGATTTCGCTTTAAAAAATGCACTAAAGTATCCTTCGTTTTTGGTGGTTTTTCTTTGACCACTGCCCAGTACGTTTTCTTGGTTTCACGTTCTGCAAAGGCGGCATTTAGTCTGGGTAATGCTTTTGATGTTCGGGCAAAAATGATCACACCACTTGTAGGTCGGTCTAGTCGATGCACAACTCCTAAATATACTGCGCCTGGTTTATTATACTTATCTGCTATGTAAGATTTACCAACTTCTACTAAAGGTTTATCTCCTGTCTTATCACCTTGAACAAGGTCTCCTGGACGTTTATTAACCACTAAAAGATGATTGTCTTCAAAAAGTACTTGAAGATTCGCTTTGTTGCTATGAGTGGGTTTTGCTTCGATACAATTTTGCTTTAGAATATATTAGTAGCGGGTTTAAATACTAGTAATAGCTATATACCTCAGCAACCTTAAATTTGTGTTTTATTTAAAATTGCCTAGAATTTTTTCTTCAAACTACTTACTGTTACTGCAACCGTAGACTAGTATTGTTCCTTGTCATTAGGGAAATCACCGCTTTTGACATCATCAATGTAATTGTTAAATGCTTTAGTCATTTCGGTGTATAAATCTAGGTATCGTCTTAAGAAGCGAGGGTTAAATTCGTGTGTCATCCCAATCATATCGTGTGTTACGAGCACTTGACCGTCCACACCGTTACCCGCACCAATGCCAATTACAGGGATGGTTAAACTCTTTGCAACTTCTTCTGCTAGTTTAGCTGGCACTTTTTCAAGAACGATGGCAAAACAACCTGCTCTTTCAAGTAACAGCGCATCTTCTTTTAATTTTTCTGCTTCCTCTTCTTCCTTTGCTCTTACAGTATAGGTTCCAAATTTATAGATGCTCTGTGGTGTTAAGCCTAAATGACCCATTACAGGAATACCTGCATTTAAAATACGTTTTACAGATTCTTTAATTTCTCGTCCACCTTCTACTTTTACTGCATGACCTCCACTTTCTTTCATGATTCGAATAGCAGAACGCAAGGCTTCTTTAGGGTCACTTTGGTAACTTCCAAATGGGATATCTACCACAACTAAACACCTACTAATAGCACGTACTACAGAGGATGCGTGATAAATCATTTGGTCCAGTGTAATAGGCAATGTCGTTTCATGACCTGCCATCACATTTGATGCAGAATCACCCACAAGGATCACGTCTATACCGGCCCCGTCCACAATTTTTGCCATCGTAAAATCATAGGCTGTTAACATAGAGATTTTCTCTCCACGTTTTTTCATATCTACTAATGATTTTACGGTGATGCGCTTGTATTCTTTTTTTGCTACTGACATAAAGTGGATTTTGTGCGGTAAAAATACTAAATTTGATGCGTATCCTAATTTTAATCTTATGAAGTTTCTTTTCTCTATTTGCCTAATTTGCAGTACACTTAGTATTTCGGCCCAAAAAATATTTACTGAAACAGCTGCTCGTGAGGTAGTTGATATCTTTTTTGACGGTTTTCATAAAGGGGATACATTGATTATGAACTCAGTTTTGGCGCCAAATGTTACTTTGCAAAGTGCTTCAAAGAATAGGGAAGGAGTTGATACGCTAGAAGTGAGTGACTTCGGAAAATTTAAAAAATCGATAGCAACTAGACCCGATGACCAATTATGGAAAGAGGTGTTACTTGACTATACCGTTTCTATTGACGGAAATCTTGCCCATGTCTGGACGCCTTATGAGTTCTATTTTAATGGAAAATTTAGCCATTGTGGCGCAAATGCCTTTACCATTGCTAAATTAGAAGACGGCTGGAAAATTGTCCATCTTATAGATTCTAGAAGACGAGGAGATTGTAATGCACTAAAAGCTAAATAACCTCTAATGCATTTATCTAATATTGTTATTTTTTAAAAGGCATATCCTACGCCAACACCGACACCAACAAAGACAATTTTTGCTTTCAATATAAGTCCTCCTCCTGGTTTTTGATAGCGATATCCAGCGTCAATGATAGGCATAAAGAATGCTTTTCGCTTATTTAATCTTTCAGGATACTCTCTTTTTATATTATCTCCTATAAAGATGCCAAAATTGGTTTCAAAATGATGATTGTTTTTCCCGGTCAATATGGTTAGACCTCCTATACCTCCATAGCCAGAATTACCTTTGAGATTTCCGCCATAGCCAGCCCCTAATCTTCCATATAATATTGTTTTGTTTTTTTTAATTAATTTTCGTTCATAATTTAAAGTTATTTGCCCGAAAGTTGCAAAGTTTAAATCAGTATAGATGTTGTGTTTACTTAATTCTATGCGTTCTTTTTCATTTGTAATATCTTCAGGGTTTGTTTGTGCGTTAATTTGAGAATTTATTAAAATTGCAATTAGTGTTATTAAAATTCTGTAAGTTCTTCTAGTTTGATTGTAAATTGAGTAGATCATAATATTTAAACTTTAATTTTGAAAGAAATTTGATTAAGAGAACCATTTTGTGCTTATAGATATCAAGTTGGTAGTTTTGACTTTTAAAAAGCATATCCAACACCAATCCCTAAACCTATATTGGCAACCTTCGCTTTAAAAACTAGACCACTTCCTGGCTTTTGATAGCGATAGCCGACGTCTATTAGCGGCATAAGAAATGTTTTGCCTTGAGATGGGCTAGCAACAAACGATCTTCTCAGTTCACTAAAATTATCAGTGTGACCAACAAAAACCCCTAAATTACCTTCGAAATGGTGATTTTTCTTTCCTGTCAGCATCGTTAAACCTCCCAAACCACCATATCCACTTTCTGCAAGAAATATGTATCCATAACCTGCACCTACCCGACCATACCAAGTAATATTTTTGATAGAACCTAACTTACGTTCGTAATTAATGGAAAGTTGTGAGAATGCTGCTAAACTATAATCAACGTAGATACTATTTTTACTTAATTCTACTTGTTGATCTTCTTCTTGAATATTATCATTTGAGTTGGATTGAGCTATAGACAGACTCAAGTTAAAAAGAGTAATAATAAGAACTATTTGAAATTTTACTGTCAGTTTCATAATAAGTAGTTTTATAATTTAAGGCTAAGCTAATTGCAAAAAATGTAAATCAATTGGATAATTTAAGTAAAAATTAATAATGTTTTTGTAATTTTCACAAGATGAAAGCGCATTAATCCCATAATTGATATATTTTGCAAGAACAATTTATTAAACATCTTAGGTTACAATTACCAGAAGAAGTCTCTTTAATAGATGAGGTTTCTTCCATTTTAAATGTGAGTTATGATGCGGCTTATCGTCGTGTAAATAATAAAACAAGCCTTTCTTTAGAAGAAGCTGTCATATTATCTAAACATTACAAAATTTCTCTCAATAAGCTTTATGAAGTAGGTGAGCAACATACGTTATTAGCCGAAAAATCACCTACCATATCCACCATAGCAGATTTAGAAAATTATTTTAAAGTATCGCTTCAAAGTATCGAACCTCTTATTAGGTTAAAGAGCGCATCTATTACCTATTCTGCTAAAGACATTCCTATCTTTTATACCTTAACCAATACTTATATCACTAAGTATAAATTTTATGTTTGGCTAAAGTTTTTGAGTGAAGATGGATTAATGGCAAAAACTACGTTCGAAGAATTTTTAGAAACAATACCTGATTCGTTAATTGAAAGTGCCGTTGCCTTAGCGGACAGATATAATTATATAAATATTACAGAGTTTTGGAATGATAACACTATAAATGGAACCTTGCAACAAGTATTGTATTACTTTGAAACAGGATTAGTGTCACAAAAAATGGCCTTATTAATATGTAAAGACCTTCAAGATATTGTTTCGCATGTAGAACAACAAACAATTAATCAGACTATTATTAATTCTAAAAATAATGCAAGCTATAATTTATATAAGAGTGATTTACTTACTATGAGTAATACGGTTATGATTAATACGCAGCATCAAAAATTATTTTTCACTCCATTTACGGTACTTAAATATTTTAAAATTCAGCATCCTGCGACCTGCGAAGAAATGGATAGCTTTTTTGCTAAGCAAATTAAAAATTCGAAACAATTAGTAAGTGCTGGGGAAAAAGATAGAACTCAATTTTTTAATAAAATGCGTCAGAAAATCACAAGTGTTATTTCTCGTATAAATATGCATCAAGATTCATTTTATTAATTTGCTAGATGATGATACTAAGAAAATTCAACACATTGAAGCTTTTTTTTAACAATCACTCATATTCACTTGTACCGCAAGACCTCCTTCACTAGTTTCCTTGTATTTTGTAGTCATATCTTTTGCCGTTTCCCACATCGTTGCAATCACCTTATCTAAAGGTATTTTTACGTCATTAGGATCTCTGTCTAAGGCCATTTCGCAGGCATTAATCGCTTTTATCGCTCCCATAGCGTTTCGTTCTATGCAGGGTATTTGTACCAATCCTCCTATGGGGTCACATGTCATACCAAGATGATGTTCCATGGCTATTTCCGCAGCAATTAAAACTTGAGCGGGGCTTCCACCCATCAACTCGGTTAATGCTCCTGCTGCCATAGCAGAGCTGACTCCAATTTCTGCCTGGCATCCTCCCATGGCCGCGCTAATGGTGGCGTTCTTTTTAAATAAGCTTCCTATCTCACCAGAAACAAGCAAGAATTTTTTAATATCCTCAAAATCTCCATCGTGATTTTCGATGACCAGATAGTACATTAATACGGCCGGGATTACACCTGCGCTACCGTTAGTGGGAGCCGTTACCACGCGTCCTAGAGATGCATTTACTTCATTGACCGCTAAGGCAAAGCAGGTCACCCATTTCAAAATCTGTCTAAATTTTACCTCGGTGTCCCTAATGGCTTCTATCCATTCGTATTTGTCTTTGTAGGGTTTTGTGCCTTGAAGTGTTTTATGCGTATCATAAGCCCTTCTGCGCACGTTAAGTCCACCTGGTAGTATGCCTTCGGTATGGCAACCTACGTACATAGAATCTAACATGACATCCCAAATGGCTTTTATTTTTGCATCAATTCTTTCCGGATCTCTTAATGATAGTTCATTTTTTAAGACCAATTCACTGATGCTTACATTTTCGGCATTACAATACTCTTGAATTTCTGTAGCCTTAGCAATAGGATAAGGGAAGCTTTTAAATTTTTCCACTTGTCTTTTTGCTCTAGCACGTTCTTCCTGTACTACAAAACCGCCACCTATGGAGTAGTAGGTGTCTCTTGTTTTTTTGCCATTGCGTAATGTTGCTTCAAACTTAATTCCGTTAGGGTGGAAGTCTAAGAAGGTCCTATTAAATGTTATGTTTTCTGAAAAGCTAAAGGCGATTTCCTTTTCGCCATTTAACTTGAGTATGTTATCTTTTTTAAGCTGGTCAATAGCAGGCTGAATGGAGTCAATATTCACTGTTACAGGATCTGTTCCCATCAATCCCATAATCACCGCGATATCTGATGCATGGCCTTTTCCGGTTAAGGAGAGCGAACCATATAGATTGACTTGAACACTTGCTACGCCTGTAAATTGTTCTTTTTGTTGTAGTTTTTTAATCCATAGTTGTGCAGCACGCCAGGGGCCTAAGGTGTGAGAACTTGAAGGGCCTACGCCTATACTTAACATGTCAAAGACAGAGATGCTTTCCATTAAGGAGATTGATTATATGATTGGTAAAGTAAATGTAGTGAAATGTTCTCTTTATCCTGATTAGAAACTAGAAATTAAAGTGATACATCTGCGCATCTAATTCAAAGCACTACAAATAAGATGATTCCTAGTTAGTCTTAAAATTTAAATTACTTTTAGAGGATTAAAAAATAGTTTGAATCTTAAATAGTTGGCTTTGCTGAAAAATATAGACACTTTTATTTCTGAATTGGCTTCATTTGCTTGGGGTTTACCTTTATTAATTTTATTAATAGGCGGAGGAATAGGTTTACTATTTTATATTCGGTTTTTGCCCTTTCGTTATATAGGTCATGCGATTTCTGTTTTAAGAGGAAAATATGATAATGAGGAAGATGCGGGAGAAATTAGTCATTTTCAGGCATTGACAATGGCTTTGTCTGCAACCATAGGGATGGGAAATGTTGCCGGAGTTGCTGTAGCTATTGCTATTGGAGGTCCAGGAGCTGTTTTTTGGATGTGGGTGAGTGCTGTTATTGGTATGTCAACCAAGTTTTTCACAGGGACATTAGCTGTGTTGTATAGAGGAAAAGATGATAATGGCGATGTGCAAGGTGGCCCTATGTATGTTATTACAGAAGGGCTTGGGAAGCGTTGGAAGCCATTAGCCATGTTCTTTAGTACTGCGGGATTAATAGGCGCACTACCTGTTTTTAATGTGAATCAGCTTACCCAGGCATTAAATGATATTGTTATAGAACCCTTAGGTTGGTATAGTGGATTTCAAAGTAATTTAATTATTGGTGTAGTACTGGCAGTAATAACTGCGGTGGTTGTTTTAGGCGGAATTTCGCGTATTAGTAATACAGCAAGTAAATTAGTGCCAGCAATGGTGGTACTTTATGTAGTGATGATTCTAATTATTTTAAGTAATTATATGTCAGAATTACCAAAGTACCTTTCGTTAATTTTCACAGATGCATTTTCTGCAAACTTCTATGAAGGAGATACCTTTTTAGGCGGTCTTGTGGGCGGTTTGATATTGCTAGGCATCAGGCGAGGTGCTTTTTCTAATGAAGCGGGGATAGGTACAGCGCCTATGGCTCACGGTGCCGCAAAAACAAATGAGCCTATTAGAGAGGGATTGGTGGCTATGTTAGGCCCGGCCATTGATACGCTACTCATATGTACACTCACAGCGCTTGCCATATTAGTAACAGGTGTGTGGCAAGAGTCTAGTGCGAGTGGAGTAACCTTGACCGTAAATGCTTTTGAATCTGGAATTTTAAGATATGGTAAGTATGCCCTGTTAGTATGTATTATTGTTTTTAGTGTGTCTTCGTTATTCTCCTATTCATATTATGGAACAAAATGTATGTCGTTTCTTTTCGGGTCTAAATATAAAAAGCTGTACAGCTATATGTATCTAGGCAGTATTATTATAGGAGCAACAACATCCTTGAGCATGATGATCAATCTAATAGATACCTTTTTTGCCATGATGGCTATCCCTACCATGTTGAGTACATTTATTTTAGCACCAAAGGTAAAAGCTGCTGCTAAAATATATTTTAAGAAACTTAAAGATAGTTAACCCCATTACATATGGTGACAGATTAATTTACCGTCTCCTATTAGCCAACAATGGTGGTGGCTCCCCTGTAAAAGGGTTCCATCTACTAATACTCTTTGCACCCATTCCTGCCGCTTTAATCACCGCACGATCACCATATTTTTCTCGCATTTTATCCATGGCTTGGTAGAGACTGATAATCTTTTCATTATCATCAAATAGATCTATCTGTTGTCCGCCCTCTACAAGATGACTAAAACGTACGCCTACTAACCGTACCAACTGCCTTCGTTGATATAGGTTTTTATAGAGCTCCATCACCACAGGAATAATTTTATGATCTGCCCCAGAGTAGGGAATACGCCGTTGTTGCGTATAGGTCTGAAAATCTGTATACCTTATTTTAAACGTTACACAGGCGGTTAGTTTATGACCACGCCGTAATTGATAGGCTAGGTTTTCTGCCATTGCGATAATAATACTTTCTAGTTTTTTAACATCTGTCGTATCACGGTCAAAGGTGCGCTCTGTAGAGATAGATTTTCGCTCTGTATATTGTACTACAGGCGAGTTATCAATACCATTCGCTTTACGCCATATAGTTTGCCCATTCTTCCCAAAAACCTTCCCCATCATCTCCTTGGGCATCTCTTGGATGGTTTTAATTTGCTTGATCCCTAAGTCACATAAAGACCGATAAGTCACTTCGCCCACCATAGGTATTTTGCGTACAGAGAGCGGAGCAAGAAATGGTTTTTCAAAGCCTTTATCAATCTTTAGTTTATTATTGGGTTTGGCCTCTCCCGTCGCAATTTTAGATACTGTTTTGTTTTCTGAAAGCCCAAAAGAGATAGGTAGTCCTGTTTCTTTCATAATCCGGTCTCGTATTTCAGAGCCTAGTTTAAAACTTCCGAAGAACTTATCCATCCCCGTCAAATCAATATAAAACTCATCTACCGAAGTTTTCTCGTATAAGGGCACACTTTCTTTAATAATGTCTGTCACCTCCTTAGAAAACTTAGAATAAATACCAGAATTACCACGCACTACAATCGCTTCTGGACAGAGCTGTCGTGCCAGTCGCATAGGCATGGCGCTATGAATTCCAAAGGCGCGCGCCTCATAACTACAGGCCGCCACCACGCCACGATCACTCGTGCCACCTATAAGCACGGGTAGCCCATTTAATTTACTATCCATTCTACGCTCGCAAGAGACGAAAAAGGTGTCAAGGTCCATATGGATGATGTTTCGGGACATATTTTTGGGTGCTTCGATACAATTTTGCGTATTCAAAATTGCTCTTTTGTTTTAAATTGTGCTTCGCAAAGTCACTCAGCAACCTTAGGTAGTTATTTTTTTTGTTAATAGTTAATCATAGCTTGGGCTCTTTGTTTCACAATATTTAATAAAAAATATCCTTAGTTCCTTCCCCTCCTTTAGGGCTTATTTGAAATCAAGTATTGCTTGATTGAAAATACCTAGCGAAGCTAATGGTTCCGCCTTACGGAATAGGAAGGGGTACAAAGCGCAGCGTCTTTTGCTATCTTCAACCCACAATCACAAATATTCATTTACACAGAACAATCTAAGGTAGCTGAGTGATCTTCATTAGTAGTGCGCAGCGCTACTGATGAAGATTGTACCGAAGCTGCAGGATGTAATTTTCTATTAAAATTCTTCACGGTGTTTATTTTTAAAGAGGCGTCGCTATATCGTGGGTCTTGTATGATAGCACAATGCTCCATCTTGATGACTTCTATCGTGATACAATCAAATTCTTCGACCACCTTTCCTGTAATGCTGTAAATGCCTCGACCTCTAAATTTATATTGAGCCGCTACTTGAGGGAAGTGCACCGTATCAACAAAATAACCATCTCGGTCTAGAAAATTTCCGAAGTACATCTGCTTACGGTTGGAGGTCGTAGTACGCTTTGTAGTCACCAGATAGCCTTCTATGGTCACGATCTTGCCTATACGCTTTTCAAGATGTTTTGCTCGCAAAGCGTTTTCAGGATTCTCTTGTAATAAACTAAAGGGATTACATAGTGGATAGCCTAATAGTTCCATCTCATCAAAGGCATCTTCTAGGGCCGTGTTTGGTAAGTCTGGTGTCTTGTAATTTGCTTTTTCGGTTTTAAAGAGGGTAGGTTTATGGGTCTCAAAAGTGACTTTGTTTATTTTCATATAGGCCTCCCAGAGCAATTCGCGTTTGTTACGATGGGTAAACCTAAAAGCGTTAATCTTTATCAAGATAGCAACCTGTTCCATAGAAATTGGTACCCGTTCTATAAAATGGTCAAGGCTTTCAAAGGTGCTATTTTTAGTACGTTCTTTGATAATAAGGTCTACCGTATTTGACGCTAAAGCATGTAAAAAACCAAAGCCTAAATAGATAGCTGTACCCTTAATATAACTAAGTGCATAACTCGTGTTAATGCAAGGAGGGAGGATGCTCGCACCGTGCATACGGGCTTCGTGTACATAATGTTCTGGACGGTAAAAACCGCCACCATTATTAAGCGTAGCCACCATATATTCTAAAGGAAAATAAGCTTTTAAGAATAAGCTTTGATAGCTTTCTACGGCATAAGAAGCAGAGTGTCCTTTTGCAAAAGCATAGCCTGCAAAGCTCTCTGTTTGTCGCCATACTTCTGCAGTTAGGTCATAGGGTTTTCCTGCTTTTTTACAGTTTTCAAAAAACAGATTTTTTACTTTATCAAACTCTTCTCTAGATCTAAATTTACCACTCATACCGCGTCGTAGCATATCTGCCTCGCCCAGCGTGAGTCCTCCAAAATAATGCGCCACCTTTATCACATCTTCTTGATAGACCATCACACCATAGGTCTCTGGCATAAGATCTAACAATACGGGATGCGCTTCTTTACGTCTTTCTGGAAAACGATAGCGCATAATGTACTCCCGCATCATTCCAGACTTTGCCACTCCTGGTCTAATGACAGAACTTGCTGCAACTAAACCTAGATAATTATCCACTTGCAGTTTACGCATGAGCATACGCATTGCGGGAGACTCCACGTAAAAGCAGCCTATGGCTTTTGCATTGCGCAACAGGTCTTTTATCCGTTCATCTTTTTTAAAACGTTTGATGTCATGAATATCAAAGTCGGCTGCTTCTGGCTGGTTGTACTTAATCACTTGTACCGCATCTTTTATTTTTCCGAGCCCGCGCTGGCTAAGGATGTCAAACTTGTAGAGCCCGATGTCTTCTGCCACGACCATATCAAACTGTGTGGTAGCAAAACCCTTAGGCGGCATAAAGGTAGCTACGTAATTGTGTATGGGTTGCTCGCTAATAAGAATGCCACTGGCATGAATACCTAAATAATTAGGAAACCCTTGTATTAACTGGCTATACTGCACCACAAACTGGGAGATTTTGTCTAGTGATGCGTAGTTGTAATTTCCTTTTGAGAGGAGGTCTATCTCTGCTTTAGGCAGTCCAAAAACCTTTCCTAATTCTCGTACAGCCGCTTTATGTTTAAAGGTGTTGTACACACAAATAAGTGCCGAATTTTTGAAGCGTTTAAAAATAAATTGTGTGACATCGTCTCGATCTCTCCAAGAAAAATCGATATCAAAATCTGGCGGATTTTTACGATATAGATTAATAAAACGTTCAAAGTAAAGATCGAGTTCAATGGGGTCTACATCTGTGATTCTCAATAGATAAGCCACTACGCTATTTGCGCCACTACCACGCCCTACATAGAAATACCCTTTGCTGCGCGCATATTTTAAGATCTTCCAGTTGATGAGAAAATAGGATACAAAGTGTTGCGATTTAATAATCTCTAGCTCTTTTTCGATACGTTTTAATACGCGCTCGCCAGGACGTTTAAAGCGATAATGTATGCCTGCATAAGTAAGTTTGCGCAGTAACTTAGCGTCTAATGTTTCATTACCCGTGTACGAACGCTGATTGTTAGGTGTATTGCCACTAAAGTTAAAGGTAACTTGGCATAGCTCCAGTAATTGCTGGCTGTTCTGGAGTAGCTCTGGAAAGTCTGCAAAGGCATTTTCTAACGCTTTTACGGTGCATAATAGATCTTTTGGGTTTCCTACCTCATCGTCCGGTAACTTGCTTAATAGTGTATTATTGTCAATGGCGCGCAAAAGCCGATGTGTATTAAACCCTTTTTTATTAATGAAGGTTACGGTTTGCAATGCAACTAGTTTATGTCGCTGTGTACTCCATATAGACTTGTTTTGCGGGCGCAGTAAGAAGGTGAGACGATTCACATCTTTGGGTTGTATGCCTATGTATTCGTTGCTTTCTAAGGGATGTTTGTCATAGCTATCAAAGGGATAGATAACATAGGTGTCTTCTAGTTGTGGGGCTTTTTTAGGTACTTGTATTGCTGTGCTAGTGCCTGCTTCGTGCAGCAATTGTGATAAATAGGTATTACAGTTTTTAAACCCATTATTAGTTGTTGCTAGCATAATAAAATGCTGCTGTGCACCTTTTCTAAAATCAATGCCTAGCACGGGCGCGATTTTAAATTTAGGAGCTAAACGCAATATTTCAAGACAAGCAGTGGTGTTATTAATATCTGTCAACGCAAATGTGCGTACCCCTAGCTTCTGGAAATACTCTAGTACATCACGAGGAGCAATCGTACCATAGCGCAGGCTGAAGTATGTGTGGGTGTTGAGGTACAATGAGAGTTTGTAGGTTAAGGAGTTTAGCGTTCAGGGTTTATTAGATGAACATGGTTATTCAAAATTTAGCCTTAATTGAATAGCACCGAGTTGTTCTTGATTTTTTGCGGCGACATTTTTTCTAACCTGAGAAATCCATGTTTTACAATCTTCAATTGAAAATCCTTTTTTAGGACGTATTACGGGACCTTTATTTTTAGTATTTAAACGTGCATAAATCATAATCGTTAATTTTAGTTTTAAAATAGTATTAGGAATAAATCCAAAAGTATGGAATATTTCCTAATTAGAACAAATAAGTTATGAACAACACATATTTGTTTGAGCGTAATTATCTTAATAAATTATGAAAAATAGGGGGTGGGGAGTTTGAAGTAGGGAATTTAAAGTAGAGAGTAGGAAGTTGGGAGTTTGAATTTTGAAGTTTGAAGTTTGAATTTGTTTTTTTAAGGTTAACAACCGTTACTCTTTTTTATTTAGAATTTTACATTTTTCGGTTTTACATTTCATGTTTTTAAGTTCAACAATCTCCAATCGTTAATCCTTTTAAAACCCGCGTTGTCGCTTAGCTTCAAACAAGAGCACTGCTGCAGCAACAGATACATTAAGACTATCAATCTCTCCTTGCATGGGGATATGGATGTTTGCGGTGCTCGCATCTCGCCATTCCTGGCTTAGTCCCGTGGCTTCTGTACCCACAACAATAGCGCATCCCGCAGTGAAATCTTGCGTATGGTAGGGGAGTGATTCTTGTAAAATGGCGCTGTAGATTGAAATTCTTTTTTCTTTTAAAAAAGTAATGATATCTGCACTGCTTGCCATGGCCACTTGATTGGTAAACACACAGCCCACACTACTACGTATTATGTTTGGATTGTATAGGTCTGTTCTAGGATTAGCGATTAGCACAGCATCTACATTTGCTGCATCTGCTGTACGCAATAATGCCCCAATGTTTCCAGGTTTTTCTGGCGCTTCGGCAATTAAAAGTAATGGGTTTGACTTCTGAAATTTTAAATCTTCAAGTCCTGTGATTTTTGATGACACAATAGCTAGGACGCCTTCTGTACTGGCTCTATAGGCTATTTTTTGATAGATATCTGCTGTGATTTTGATGATATCTGTAGTTTCTGTTACAAAGGCAGAAACGTCGGTGCTTAAAATTTCCGAAGTAAAAAGAAGCGTTTTAATGCTGTAGCCGCCTTTGATCGCTAGGCTAATTTCTCGCTGTCCTTCAGCAACAAAAACACCGTCTTTTTTACGCGCTCTAGATTTTTCCTGAAGCGTGATTATATTCTTAATCAACGGGTTATTAACACTAGAGATTTCTTTAATCATGGGGTAAAGATAAATCAATGATTTATTATGGACGAGGATTTTTAAATTCTGTATTTTTGTTTTATACTTTTAATCCATTTTCAGGTAGGGATTATTGCGTATACTCTCTTATATTGTTGGAATCCTGTTTATGGTTTAACACCATTTAATATTATTAAACACATACTTTATGAAGTCATTATTACTTTCGGTACTCTTTATCCTTTGCAGCGCGCCCATATTTGCGCAAAACTGTGATGCCCTCTTTTTTGAAGATATAATGTATGCCTGCGAGGGAGATATCTTAGAGATTAATGCAAGCTGCGATGATGCAAATGGATATGTATGGTATAAAGATGGGGAGATATTGATAGGCGAAACTTTCGATTTCTTATCGGTTACCGAAAGCGGAGATTATACCGTAGATATAGGGTATACAGAAGGTGTAGTTGTTTATAATACGACGGTTGTTTATGGAATAGTTCCAACCATAACAATTAATCCCATAGTAGATGGACAAACTTTTTGTCAAGGAGAGGCTATCGAAATTACTGCGACAGCAGGGTTTATACAAGAATGTGATACAAGTTTTAATGAAACCGCAATTATTCCAGATGGTAATGGAGAGACCTATTCATTCTATATTGACGTTATTTGCTTTGAAGAAGATGCAGTTATAGAAAGCGTGAATGATTTACAAACCCTATGCCTTAATATGGAGCATTCATATCTTGGAGATTTAACTATGAGGTTAATTGCACCTAACGGGAGTTCGGTCATATTGCATTCTAACGGTGGCGGAGGTACTGCTCTTGGAGAGCCAATAGATAATGATGCTGACCTTTCTCCAGGGATAGGTTATGACTATTGCTTTACGGCAGCAGGTGATCTATTATTAGTAAATGGGCAGACTTCCGCTACACCAGGTGGTGCTCAAACCATTATTGCTGGTTTTTATTTACCAGAAGAAGATTTTAGTCAGCTTATAGGTTCTCCTTTAAACGGAACCTGGGAGATTGCTATCACAGATAATTTAGCATCAGATAACGGGTATCTTTTTGGTGTAGATTTAAACTTTGATCCAAATTTATTTGTAGAAACGGGAAACACTACACCCAATGAAATCCTAGTTCAGGGATGGGAACCAGCAGCAACTATTATTTCAAATGATGGGGCAACTATAACTGTGTCAACCCAAGCAGAGGGCGAATTTTGTTATAATTATTTAATTGAAGATGATTTTGGTTGTACCTATACAGAAACTATATGTATTATCGTTGAGCAAGCAATTGAAGCCTGTGAGCCATCTGCACTTATTTCTTGTGATGATGATAATGATGGGTTGGCAGAATTTGACCTTACTTTAGCAGAGAATCAAATAGTCTGCGGCAATCCACAAGGGAATTTAGAAGTGTCTTTTCACGAAACTTTTGAAGAAGCAGAAAGCTCAGTAAATACATTGATATCTCCTTATACAAATATCACTTCTGATATTCAAACTGTTTATGCGCGATTAACAGATTTAGTTTCAGGTTGTTTCGACATTGTAGAATTAGAGTTAATAGTTGCAGAAATTCCAATAGCAAACCAAGCACCAGATCTTCTGCTTATTGATGAAAATGGAGATGGTTTAGAAACTTTCGATTTAACTGTAAACGAAATTATTATCACAGATGGAAACCCCGCTGCTTCAGTAAATTATTTTGTGACGTTAGCAGATTCTCAGGCCGATACAAATACCATTGCAAACCCAACTTCTTATGTAAGTGCTAGCGCAACAATATATGTAAAGGTAGAAGGCATACAATTTGGGTGTGTTAATTTCACCTCATTTAATATTATAGTCGACACGTTAGTACCTGTAGACAGCGATGAAGACGGCGTGCCAGATACAGAAGAGGATGTAAATGGAAATAATGATCTGGAGGATGATGATACAGACGATGATGGTATCCCTAATTACCTAGATCCAGACGATGATGGCGATAGCGTGCCTACAGAGGTAGAAATTGAAGGTATTGGTGCCGGTTTAGATCCGCAAGATTTTATAGACACAGATGATGATACCATAGAAAACTACTTAGACGATGATGACGATGGTGATGGTGCATTGACCAAAGATGAGGATTACAATAATAATGGAACCCCATTAGATGATGACACAGATGATAGTGGAGTGCCAGATTTCTTGGAGTTTAATGTAAATCTTGGTGTTACTACTTTTAACTTCGGAAACGTGATTCTTGTTCCTAATCCTGCCGTTGATGCAGTAGAAGTAACTTGGTCACGAGATACTACGGTTAAAACAATCAATGTATATACTATAATAGGGGAGTTGGTGCAGCAAAATAGTGAAGTCCAGAACGTTTCAGCAATACAGATCTCATTGATAGATATGGCTAGTGGGGTATATTTTGTGCAGCTTGTTTCTCAAGAAGGAAACGTCTCTACTCAAAAACTGATAAAGAAGTAAAAAGTACACGAACTCATAGAAAAAACGCCCGAGATATCTCGAGCGTTTTTTGCTTTAAATTAGTTGTTCCAAAAAGCAATATTACAGAATATTGCCTTTTATTTTCTTCCATAAAAATTTCAGAAGCAAGCCAAAAACAACCGTTACACCTGTTAAAATAATTGCTCTGGTATAATTTCCATAAATGTAATACCCTACAGCAAACATACTAGAGTAAATAAAAACGCATCCTACTAACATCGCTAAAATACCGGTGGGTACATTCCATTTTTCTGAAGTAGAACCAATAGCGACATTTTCAGTTGCTGCTTGGCTCACTATTTTTTTCCAACCAGGACCACCTGGCTGTACCTTTTTGTAAAAACTATAAAGCACTGTATTGCTTTCTGGAGCGGTTAAATAGGTAACCAGCAACCAGATAAAAGTAGATACAAAAACCACAAATGGAAATTTTAAATAGGCAGGTAATAATCCTTCTGGACCAAAAAGCATGTCACCAAGAGGAGTAAAAGAAATTAGAATGGAAATAAGCCCCGAAGCTATCATTGCAGATATCTCTGTCCAGGCGTTAATTCGCCACCAAAACCATCTTAGTATAAATATAAGACCTGTTCCCGCTCCAAACATTAAAATAATATCAAATAGCTGTAATGCGTTTGTTAATGTTAAAGCAATAAGTGCACTAATAATCATTAAGATAACAGTAGTTATCCTACCCACATTTACAAGGTGCTTTTCTGAGGCATCTGGCTTTACCTGTTGTTTGTAAAAATCATTTACCACATAGGAAGCTCCCCAATTTAGATGTGTGCTAATAGTACTCATATATGCAGCAGCTAATGATGCTAAAACAAGACCAAGTAAACCACTTGGTAATTTGGTCAGCATGGCGGAGTAGGCTAAATCATGCCCTAATTTATCTGCTGTAACATTAGGGAATGCTTCTTGAATACTCGCCAAATCTGGATAAAAAATTAGAGAAGCTAAGGCAACTAAAATCCATGGCCAAGGGCGTAATGCATAATGCATAAGATTATAGAAAAATGTGGCTCCTATGGCATGATTCTCATTTTTAGCGGCAAGCATGCGCTGTGCTACATAACCACCTCCACCGGGCTCAGAACCTGGATACCAAGAGCTCCACCACTGCACCGCTAAAGGAATAATCAATAACGTTATGAGTGTTTCTGTATCGTCAAAATTAGGTAGAATATTTATTTTGTCTTTTACATTATCATGACTAATAAGACTTTCTAAACCACCAATTTCTGGAAGACCTACAATATAATAAGCGGCGCCAAAAGCACCAGCCATAGCAATAAAAAATAAGATAAAATCTGTGTACACCACTCCTTTAAAACCTCCAATGGCACTAAACACAACCGTAATAAGTCCAGCTATTACTACCGTCGTTACTGGAGACAGCCCCAGCATTACTTGCCCAATCTTAATGGCAGCAAGCGTTACTCCTGCCATTGCAAGCACGTTAAACAGTACGCCTAGATAGACGGCTCTAAAACCTCTTAAAAACCGCGCCGGTTTGCCGCCGTATCTTAGTTCATAAAATTCAATATCTGTTTTTACTTCAGATTTTCGCCAGAGTTTTGCATACACAAAAACGGTAAGCAATCCTGTAATTAAAAAGGCCCACCACACCCAGTTTCCTGAAACTCCTTTGGTTCTTACAATATCTGTCACAAGATTTGGGGTATCTGTAGAAAATGTGGTCGCCACCATAGAGATACCTAATAGCCACCATGGCATGTTTCGTCCAGAAAGAAAATATTGATTCGTGTTTTTACCTGAAGTTCTCCCTACATAGATCCCAACAAAAAGAATAATGGCAAAAAGAGAAAAAATAATGATTAAGTCTAAATTTGATAAGGATATCATAGGTTTTCGGTTTTTGTTAGTGGATGTGTTGCAAGATATTTATTCATTTCGAGAATATCTTCTTTTCCTGTTAAATCTGGCACGTGTTCAGAAAATGGAATGGCAAATGTTGCAGTGGGGAATGCCTTCACCATATTTAATAAGGCGGCAGGTAATTCTTTTTCATTGCGTTGTGGGTGTAACTTACAAGAGGCTAAAAAAGGAAAAAATTGCTCCCCATCAAATTTAAAAATATTCATACTCACCCTAAGTTTACCTTCATTATCTTCAAAAAGGGGCACTTGTTCTGCAGTAGGTTTTTCAATAATATCTACTAGATAATTTTCATTATTTGTTTTGGTCAATGCAAAACCTTCTATTTTTTCTATAGAAAAACGCAATGCATCTCTATCGTAGTTAATAAAAGCATGAGGGCTTTTTACGTCACGCAAGGCGGTAAATGCCGCAACGCTATATAAATTGTCACAGTTGCAAACCAAAAACTGGTTTTGTTTTAATGCCGGAAATTGGTTCAAGGCTTGAAATATAGCATCTGCTGTGCCTAGAGGTTTTACTCTTGATTCTGGTATTTCTTGATGCACAAATTGTATATATAGAGAACTAAAAATTGTGCTGTTACTATTTTTAAAGTGAGCTATAAAATCATCACTGTCTTTACCAACAACAATATAAATGTTTTGTAATCCAGCACACATAGCATTGTATAGTAAAAATTCTATCATAGGCTTATTATGCAACAGAATAAGTGCCTTACTTTTTGTATTAGCTTGGGTAGTTTGTGTTTCTGAAATGTGAGCACCCGAAGACTTTTTCATTCTTGACGAAGCTCCTCCTGCGAGTAGTATTAAATGATCTGTCATGATGTAATTTTATGTGATCCCGTTGCAACCAAAACTGCAAATGCATTTTTTGCACCTGCCATTAACATGGCTTCAATTACAAGTTTTTGATTTTTTTTAGGTACCATAGCACAAATACTCCCGCCGCCGCCAGAACCCACAATTTTAGCACCAATGGCTCCTGCTGCTAGTGCTGCCGCTATCATTTTATCAATTTTAGGGGTTGTAATTTTTAATATGTTTTTAAGTACTTGATGATGTTGGTTCATTAAGTCGCCTATTTTATCTAGGTCAATTGTGGTTTCTTTTAATGCCTTATATGCTTTTTTAGTAATTACATGATTGTTAATTGCCGCATAGAAATAAGGTTTTAACGATTGCGGGAGTACATAATCGTACCTGTCAATCGCTTCTAAAGAGGCATTATTTAAATCAAAATCTGGAAATTCATTTTTTATAATTTTTATAGCTAGCTGAGCCTTTTCTTTTAAACTCCCCAATATGCCTAAGGTGTCTTTTGGCTCACCAGAGGCTCCTACTACAAGATTTAGTTGGGTATTTTTTAAGTGCTCAAATGGAGAGTCATCATTGGTTTCTAAAAATATTACGCCTCCTAGTGCACTGGTATATTGGTCCATTTTACCCCCTGGCGAATTATGTTCTACAACTTCGGCTTCATAAGAAATTTGTGCAATTAATTGCTTTGTAATGGGCTGGTTACAGCCAAATGTTTCTAGTAAGAAATGCACCCAAGCCACTACCAGAGCAGAAGAACTTGAGAGACCGGCATTAATAGGTATGTCTCCTTGTATCGTAATCGTATACCCAGTATCTGGGATGCAGCCATATTTTTTTACAACTCTAATCGCAGAAGCAAAAAAATCTTCTTTTTCAAGAGATTCAAATTTTTCATAAATAGAAAATCTGCGAGAACTATTTATATCTGGCATTTCAATACTAAAAAATTTATCAGTATTTACAACACTTGTTATTTCAATAAATCGATTAATAGCACAGGCAATTATAGGTAAACCTAAATAATCTTGATGATCTCCAAAAAGGCAAATTCTTCCTGGGGCTTTTATTGTAGTTTTTATATTTGTAGACATTTAATAGGTGTCTTTTATCCAATGGTAAGGAGCACGACTTACCCATTGCCCTCGTGTAAAGTCTGGAAAATTTTGAGGAGCTCCGTTGTTTTCTATAGAAATTTCAGATAAGGGTGTGATTGCACTCCAAGCGGCCGCGTCATATGCATCCATAGGAGGCGCAATGTTTTGTTTTACAGATTCTATAAAGGCATTTAATACAAAAAAGTCCATACCACCATGTCCAGAACCTTGCGCGTACTCACCAAATTTTTCCCATAAAGGGTGATCATATTTTTCAAGCCAAGGTTTGGCTTCATCCCATCTATGTGCTTCGGTAATTCCTTCTATATGTATACGGCTTCCATCTACTTCCCAAAGACCTTGGCTTCCCTGAACACGAAACCCTAAAGAGTAGGGACGTGGAGAGTTACAATCGTGAGTGACCATAATAGTTTCGCCATTTGCAGTTTCTATAGTTGATGTTATTATATCTCCTTGCTTAAATTTTAGCTTCGCATTTGGGTGATTTGCTCCTCCATTTTCGACAATGTATTTATTTAAACCAACACCTTTTGTTGCATAAGAGCTCATGGACACAAACCTATTGCCTCGATTAATATTGCACATAGTGGCAATTGGACCAACTCCGTGGGTAGGATACACATCTCCATTTCTGAGTAGCGAATGTTGTGTACGCCATTTAGATTCAGAAATTCCTTTTTCACCAAACTCTACCCCTTTTCCATATGCCGTAACTCCGTCATTTAGTTTTACAAAACGTAAATCATGCTGGTAGCCACATCTAAAATGGAGCAATTCGCCAAAAACATTTTGCTTCACCATATTTAAAACGGCCATAACATCTCTTCTATAGTTTACGTTTTCGAGTATCATTAAATGTGATCCTGTTGCTTCATGGACATTTACTAGATCCCAACATTCTTCCATTGTGTTTGCTGCAGATACTTCTAGACCTGTATATTTTCCAGCTCTCATTGCGTCTTTTGCCATTCGGGTATGCCATAACCATGGTGTTGATATGATTACTGCGTCTACAGAAGATAATTCTAGAAGGTTTAAATAATCTTGAGGATTAGCACCAAAAGTTTTGGGTTTTTTATGATTTGCTTTTGTAATTAAAGATAAAGCCAAGTCAATACGAATACGGTCGATATCACATATTGCGGTAATTTCTATGTCTTCGCGTAGTAATAAATTACTTAAATGATTGGTTCCGCGCAACCCAACCCCAATTAGCCCAATGCGCACTATTTTATCTTGTGATGTATTTGCACTAAAAGCAATACTTGGGGCAATAGAAATACCAGCTCCAACTATTGACGTTGTTTTGATAAAGTCTCTTCTAGTTGTCATATTTTGATTTTATGATAATTTAGAGCAAAAGATATTAAAAAAGAATATTAAAATTTATTCTTAATCATTAAAGGTTTTTAAAATGTTCCCGACTTATAAAAGAGCTTTTGTATTTTTATAATCTATTTAAAACAAACCCATGAGAAAAACAGTAATTGTAGTCTTTGCCTTTTTCGCTTTTGTAGCGTGTAAAGAAGAAAGTAAAAAAGTGAAATTTGATGAAACCCTAGTGATTAATGACACTATTGAAGTCAATGATCATAATGTAATTCCTGCTAACGTTTCCGAAGTGATTAAAGCACACGGTGGTATTACACAATGGGATAAAATGAATAATTTATGTTTTAGTTTTGAAGGAAGGGATGGGGAAGAAGTGCATACTGTTGCGCTTAAAAATAGAAATGAAAAAATTGAACACGAAAAATGGAGTATTGGAAATGGCGGACAAGGAGTTTGGTTATTACAAAACGAGCCAGAAGCTTATAAAGGCAATGCATTATTTTACAATCAATTGATGTTTTATTTTTATGCTATGCCTTTTGTTTTAGCAGATGATGGTATTGTGTATACGCCAATGCCTGCACAAGAGCTTGACGGAAAAATGTATGATGCAGTAAAAATAGGTTATGGCGAGGAGATAGGCTATTCGCCTAAGGATGAGTATGTTTTGTACTCTGATCCTAGGACACATCAAATGGCTTGGTTGGGCTATACGGTAACTGGAAGCTCTAATACTAAAAGTGACAAATGGAGTTTTATTAAATATACTACGTGGCAAGAGGTTAACGGCTTGCAGTTGCCAGAAAAGTTAACTTGGTATAAAGTAGCAGATAATCTTCCTACTGAGGCACGCAATGATCGTGTGTTTAGTAAAGTAACGATGACAGAAACAATACTTCCAACTTCGATATTTAAAAAACCAGAAGGTGCCGTTATGGTGACAGACTAGTTTTAAATTATATTAGTGCAAAAAAGGCTCGCAATTATTGCGAGCCTTTTTTAATGTATTAAATGTTTTTCTTCTTTCTGCGAAAGGGTTCTAACTTCTGGCTTCTAAAAACGATACCCTACGAGTACGCCACCTCGCACAAATCCACCAGGTCGATTCTCACCTCCAGCAAAATAACGACCTCCACCTATACTTAATTCAAATACAAAACCGTTATTGCTTACCCATTTTTGACCAACGGCAAGACCGGCGCCAACATTAAACCAGTTTTCAGTTTCTATAAAGCTAGAATCAATTCCTGTAGAGTCATCATAATCATAGTAATACTCGTCATATTCTCCACCGGCTAATTGCATCATTCCTTCTACAAACATCCCTCTCGCTCCATATTCTTTTTTGTTCAAGAAGTATTGACGGTAAAAGGGTGTGAATGCAAACTTCTGTCCATATTCGTAAGCATTGTCATCCCCTAAACTGATACTTAGGGCTGCACCAGCACCAGAATATTTGCTGATTACGTATTCATAGTTTACTTCTAGCGTTGGTATTACGATAGCCTCAAATGCATCTATACGAAGTTCGTGCTTTCTATCTAATACGTTGTTTTCTGGAGCGTCATCTTCTTGTGCAAATGCGTTTCCAATAAGAGTGATCGCTACAAGAGCAGTCATAAATAATTTTTTCATAGTAATTGTTTTTAGCTTTTTTTTAACAAAACGTTTTTTGTTAAAGACATATTGTTTCTACGTTGCGTTTCAGCTATTTTTTTGCAACAATTTGAGCTATTTGTACAATCACTTCTATTGCTTTTTGCATACTTTCAACAGGTACATACTCAAAACGACCGTGAAAGTTATGACCACCGGCAAAGATGTTAGGGCAGGGGAGTCCCATATAACTTAACTGCGATCCATCTGTACCGCCACGAATAGGTTTTATAAGTGGAGTAATGCCAACTTCTTTCATTGCTTGTTCAGCAATATCCACTATATGCATCACGGGTTCGATCTTTTCACGCATATTGAAGTATTGATCTTTAATGTCAACGGTAACGCGCGCTTCACCTAACTGTGAGTTTAACTCTCGAGCAAGTTTTATCATTATCTCTTTTCGTGCTTCAAAATGCCCTTTATCGTGATCTCTAATAATGTATTGTAGTTTTGTACTATCTACTTCTCCATTAATGCTATACAGATGGAAAAAACCTTCTCTATCACTTGTGTGCTCAGGTGTTTCTAATCTAGGTAAAGAGTTAATGTAATCTTGCGCGATATACATACTGTTTACCATTTTACCTTTTGCATAGCCAGGATGAACAATTTTTCCTTTTATAGTAACTATAGCACCCGCTGCATTAAAATTTTCATATTCAAGTTCGCCTACTTGGCTGCCGTCCATAGTATATGCCCAGTCTGCACCAAATTTTGCTACATCAAACTTATGCGCGCCACGACCTATCTCTTCATCTGGTGTAAACCCAACTCTTATTTTTCCGTGTTTGACTTCTGGGTGTTTTACTAGATATTCCATTGCCGAAATAATCTCTGCAATTCCTGCTTTATCATCTGCACCCAATAATGTGGTACCGTCTGTAGTGATGATCGTCTGTCCTTTGTATAATAAAAGGTCTTCAAAATATTCTGGCGAAAGGATAATATTCTGATCTTTATTTAAAACAATATCTTTCCCGTCATAGTTTTCTATCACTTGCGGTTTTACATCTTTTCCTGTAAAATCTGGTGTGGTATCAAAGTGAGATATAAAACCTATCGTTGGTACATCATGGTCCACATTACTTGGTAATGTTGCCATAATATAGGCGTTTCCATCTATGGTTACATCTTCTAAACCTATTTCTTTAAGTTCTTCTACCAGGGCATTAGCAAGATCCCATTGTTTAGCAGAACTAGGGGTAGTGTCGCTTTCTGGATCACTTTCTGTATCTACGGTTACGTAACTTATAAATCTTTTGATGAGGTGTTGTTTGTTAATCATAATGGCTTGTTTGAATTTTTTTTTTATATCAATACAGTTGTGCTAATAAATATGTTGCTTGGCAAATATAATAAAACTGTTTTCTCAAGAAGTTTTAGTGATTGCTAATTAAATGGAAATATTATACTTGTAAACAGTTAGCTGAATGTTTACCTATTTGCTTCTTTATTAGCGTCTATTAAATAGATCACTATACTAATTAATGGGCCAATAGATAAGGCCAATAAAATATATTTTAAATCGAAAGTTTTGGCGATAGATCCTATTAATTCAATACTTATAATAGTTATCCCAAAGCCTATTGAGGTTACTAAAGTTATGGCCGTACCTTTAAATTCTGCTGCAGCATTGTTTGCGACTAAAGACGAGAATAAGGGGGAGTCTCCAGCAACGGTAAAACCCCAAAAGAGCATAAAGAAAATGAATAGTAAAGATGATGGCGTTTCGAGCAGAAAAGGCGAAATTAAACAGCAAAGTAATGATAGCGATAAAAACAGAAAGGCGGTCCTTTTTACACCCAAAACCTTGCTTAAAAACCCAGCGGCAACACAGCCTAGAGCTCCTGATGCAATTACAATAAAACTCCATAATGAGATGTTAAATTCTAATTGCGGTGTTTTTTGGATAAAGGCACTAATGATAAGAGGGACAAATACCCAGAAGGTATACAACTCCCACATATGCCCAAAATAGCCTGACGCTGCCACTCTTAATTCTCTGCTTTTAAAAATTTTACGTAGGTCATTTCTCTTTATTTTGTTCCCTTTTTTTCTATAAGGACCATTCGGGATTAAAAGTACTATTGCTGTTCCACCCACCAGAGATAGAATAGTTATTGTGATAATGACATATTTCCACGGAAGGTCACTTGTAAGATCTTTCAATAAATGTGGTAATGCCGTTCCTAAAACGAGTGCAGCCACTAGAAATCCTAGCGCTTTACCTAAACCATCTTTGTAATAATCTGAGGCTATTTTCATACCTACAGGATAAATACCCGCTAAAAACAAACCTGTCAAAAATCTGAAAATCATTAAAGACGTTAAAGTATTACCGTCCCATAGTATTCCGGCATTAACAACTGCGCCCAAAACCGACGAAATAAAAAAAACTTTGCTTGGCGAAAAACGATCTGCTATAGTAAGTAAAGCAAACACCAGAGATCCTGTTATAAATCCTATTTGAACCATCGTGGTTAAGGTCCACAGCGCACTGGCTTTTAGATTAAAGTCTTCGATAATGTTTGCAATCACTCCATTGCCAGCAAACCATAACGACGTGCATAAAAATTGTGCAATGACAATGATGGGTAGGATGTAGCTTTTGGTCTTGATAAGGGTAAGTTAATCTATAAATAGATGTACAAATGTAATCCTAAATTTAATATCGTTTTATCATTGCTATTCAAATATAGTTGTCGTTTTAGTTTCTTATTTTTGCAGTATCAAATAAAATCTTAATGTACAAACTGCTATTACGCCCTATACTTTTCAGCTTTGATCCAGAAAAGGTGCATTATTTTACCTTTTCGTTAGTAAAGTTATGTCATCAACTTGGTTTGGGCGGACTTTTCCGAAGCATGTATAAAAAAACCGATAAACGATTAGAACGAAATCTTTTTGGGCTTACTTTTCAAAATCCAGTGGGTCTAGCAGCTGGGTTTGATAAGAACGCAGTATTGTATAATGAGCTGGCTAATTTTGGTTTTGGTTTTATTGAGATAGGTACTGTCACACCAATTGGGCAAGAAGGAAATCCTAAACAAAGGCTTTTTAGACTAAAAGATGATCAAGGGATTATCAATAGAATGGGCTTTAATAATGAAGGTCTTGATGCAGCGATATCACAGCTTAAAAAGAATAAAGGAAAGTTGATAATAGGAGGGAACATAGGTAAAAACACCCAAACCTTGCCTGAGAATTACACAGCAGATTACCTTACATGCTTTAATGGATTGCATCCCTATGTAGACTATTTTGTGCTTAATGTGAGTTGCCCAAATGTGGGTAGTCACGCAAAATTAAATGACAAAGCCTATCTAGAGGAACTGATTAAAGCGGTGCAAGAAGCGAATAAAACTTTTGATAAACAAAAACCAATATTACTAAAAATTGCGCCAGATTTAAACCGAGTGCAGCTAGACGAGATTGTAGCGCTCGTTCTTGAAACAAAACTAGATGGGGTGATTGCTAGCAACACTTCTATGGATCGTTCTGGCTTAAAAGCGAGCGAAGCACGACTCACTCAGATAGGCAATGGTGGTTTAAGTGGACGGCCTATAAAAGATAAAAGCACAGCCGTTATAAAACATCTGGCCGATGCGAGTAATAAAGCATTTCCAATTATAGGAGTAGGTGGTATTCACAGTGCAGAAGATGCATTAGAAAAATTAGACGCAGGGGCAGATTTAGTCCAAATTTATACGGGCTTTATTTATGAAGGTCCTTCGCTAATTAAGAAGATTAATAAAGCTATCCTCGCAAAATAATCCGATGCTAGAGACGCTTTTTTCTTTTTCATTAGCAACCTTGGCATTAGCACTCTCTCCTGGTCCTGACAATATTTATGTCTTAACACAATCACTAACAAATGGCGTTAAAAGTGGTATTGCAACAACCGCAGGACTTATAAGTGGATGTATTGTTCACACGACACTTTTAGCTTTTGGGATTTCGGCAATTATTACAGCTTCGGAAACAGCTTTCTTTTTGATAAAGCTCTTAGGGGCATTGTACCTTTTCTATTTAGCGTTTAAAGTATATAGAAGTGATGCACATATTGTTATTCAAGAGACAGACGATGAAGCTATAAAATTTCAGAAGAAATCCTACTGGGCTTTGTTCAAGACAGGTGTAATAATGAACCTTGTGAACCCAAAAGTGATGCTCTTTTTCTTGGCGTTTTTCCCGGCATTTATTTGGGAGCAGGAAGGAAACACGGCCTATCAATTTTATGTATTAGGGATCACTTTTATGCTCGTTTCTTTTGCAGTTTTTAGCAGTATTGCTCTGTTGGCTGGGGCTATTTCATCCTACATTAAAAAATATAACAGCATTGGTGTCATTTTAAAATGGTTACAGATTGTTGTGTTTGTGGGGATTGGAATTTTTATTTTGTTGTAGCATTTATAAATGTTAGTTTGTTGCACTTCGACAGGCTCAGTGTGACAGTTAGCTATTTTCGTGTATTATGATAATGTCAGTCTGAGCTTGTCGAAGACCATTTGCAAAACAATTTTAAACGCTGTCACTATTTTCTTCAAGTCTGGTAAAGTGTTTATTTTTTAGATTTCTATGAACACTTCGACAAGCGCAGTGTGATAGGTTAGATTTAATATAAAAGTTCAAAAATCTTCAATCGTTAATCTCCAATCGTTAATTTTTTATTCGAAATTCTGAATTAAAAAAATTATATCTTTACGTCAATGCAAAAAGTAAAAATTATAGAATGTCCGCGTGATGCCATGCAAGGTATTAAAGACTGGATTCCTACAGAAAAAAAAGTACAATATCTGCAATCCTTATTGCGCTGTGGTTTTGATACGATTGACTTTGGGAGTTTTGTGTCGCCTAAGGCCATCCCACAAATGGTGGATACGGCAGAAGTCTTATCTGCCTTAGATTTATCTAGCACAAGCAGTAAATTGTTAGCCATTGTTGCAAATGTTCGTGGCGCAGAGAGTGCTTCTCAGTATAAAGAAATACAGTATTTAGGGTATCCTTTTTCAATTTCAGAAAACTTCCAGATGCGTAATACCCACAAGACCATTGCACAATCTATAGAAACGCTTTCTGAAATATTAAATATCGCAGACCGCACAAATAAAGAAGTGGTGACCTATCTTTCTATGGGTTTTGGTAATCCTTATGGTGACCCTTGGAATGTGGAGATTGTAGGCGAATGGGCAGAAAAGCTTGCGGCAATGGGCGTGACTATTCTATCTCTTAGTGATACGGTTGGTACCTCAGATCCAGAAACCATAGAATACCTATTTAAAAACTTAATACCGAAATACCCAAACATTGAGTTTGGTGCACACCTTCATACAACCCCTACTGCCTGGCACGAAAAAGTGGATGCAGCATATAATGCAGGCTGTAGACGTTTTGATGGAGCGATACAAGGTTTTGGTGGATGCCCAATGGCAAAAGACGAACTTACGGGTAATATGCCTACAGAAAAAATGCTAAGCTATTTTACTACAGAAAAAGTGGATTGTAATATTAATCCAATGTCTTTTGAAAGTGCCCACAATGAGGCAACTAAGATTTTTAGTAAATATCATTAAGGAAAATCGAACTTGAAATCGAATTTGAAAAATGGAATCTGGGATAGAAATAACTAAAGTAGAGTTAATATTTACGGCGTTTTCTTCAAAAGAAACTGGACTTGCTAAATATTGCAAATCATTTAGATTAAGTCTTAAGGACATATTATTAGTTGGGTTGAGCCCTAGACTTATGTTAGATGATGAAGTAATTTTTATTATTTTGATTGATAAATCGAAAAATCTATATCCCATTCCAGATACTGCTTTAGATTCTAAAGGTCTTGAAGATTTTAAAAGTTATTTTAATTTAACTTCTATACGAAAGGATTGGGAGAAGTTTGAATATAAAGACCACTACGGAAGAGTTGATAAAGTAATTTACCCTTTAGATATGTATTGGGATGACTTATTTAAAAAAGATTGGAAACTAATAATTAGATCGCTATACAGTGCATTTATAACGAAGTCCTTTTTCGGTAATTTTAAGTACACATCAAAAGATAATTTACATTAATCATGATAAAATTCATACTCCATACTCCATATTCTAAAGTCTTTCTTCTTTCCTCTTTCCTCTTTCTTCTTTTATTAGTAAGTTGCAAAACCACTAAAATTTCAGAAGTAAAAAACAATGCTACTGTAACTATTAAGTTACTCCAAGTGAACGATGTGTATGAGATTTCGCCTTTAAGTGGAGGCAAAGTAGGTGGTATGGCACGTGTAGCACATGTTGCAGATAGTATCAGGAAACAAAACGCAAACACCTATTTGATGATGGCTGGCGATTTTTTAAATCCGTCGCTCATTGGTAACCTTAAAGTAGATGGTAAGCGTGTACGTGGCAAGCAAATGGTTGAGGTAATGAATGCCATGCAATTTGATCTGGCCGTTTTTGGCAATCATGAGTTTGACCTAAAAGAACACGAACTGCAAGAGCGATTAAATGAAAGTGAGTTTGCCTGGACAGGCGCCAATGTGTTTCAGAAAAACGGGGACAATGTACGAGTGTTTCATACTACAAAGGACGGTGATAGTATTCCTATTTCAGAAACCATTATGTACGATATAGATATTGGAAAAGAGTATCCTTTGCGATTAGGTGTATTTAGTGTTTGTGTAAATTCTAACCCTGTAGATTATGTATATTATGGAGATTACTTGCTTGAAGCGGGTAGTGCCATGAGTAGCTTAGAATCTGCTAAATCTGATATTATCGTAGGTTTAACACATCTTACTATAGAAGAAGATGTTAAAGTGGCCGAGGCTTTTGATTCTATTGATTTAATAATGGGTGGGCACGAACATAATAATATGTATGTGCCGGTTAATGGCATTCATGTGGCAAAAGCAGATGCAAATGCAAAAACAATGTATGTGCATACATTGACGTATAATATAGCTAGTGAGGAGTTGAAGATAGATTCTGAGTTAGTGCCTATTACAGATAAGACTCCATCTTTAGCTGATGTTGATGCTTTAGTGAAGAAATGGGAAAGAGTACTTGACAAAGAATTAAAACAAATAATAGCTAATCCAAATGAGGTAATCTATCAAGCGGTAGTTCCACTAGATGGAACAGATAAAGGGGGCAGGAGTAAGCAGACCAATCTTGGGAATATTATCGCTCAAGCGATGTCATTAAGTTTTGATACTCCAGTAGATGGCGCTTTAGTAAATGGCGGTTCGTTTAGACTAGATGATAATCTAGAAGGAGATATTACAGCAGTAGATATCTTTAGGGTGTTACCTTTTGGCGGAGATGTGCTTAAAGTGGAAATCACTGGGCAGCTCTTAAAAGAAACGCTAAATTATGGAGAAGCTGCGAGTGGCACCGGTGCATATTTACAGCGACACAATTTTGTTAAGAATGATAATAATGAATGGGAAGTGCAAGGGGCATCCATATTAGATGAGCAGATATACACCGTCGCTTTTAGTGACTATTTACTAAAAGGATTTGATGTACCTTTTTTAACCCCTGACAACCCTGGAGTAAAAAGTGTGTATAAGCCTACCGCCTTTGAACCCGCTTTTGATATTAGAAAGGCAGTAATTGATTTTATGAAAACGATAAACCAATAATAGTATGAAAAAAATAATCAAAACAGTCTTGCTTATTGCGCTAGTCGCTTTTGTTGTGATGCAGTTTATTAGACCAGATAAAAATGAGTCTGGGTATGAAACTGTCAAGACATTTGAAAGTGAAACTAAGGTAGCACCAGAGTTAGCAGTGATGCTAAAAACTAAATGTTATGATTGTCATAGCGACCAGACAGCATACCCTTGGTATGCCGAGATTGCCCCTGCCAGTTACTGGTTAAGCGATCATGTGAATGATGGTAAAAAACACTTTAATGTTTCGGCTTGGAGTTCGTATAGCGCTAAGAAAAAAGACCATAAACTAGACGAACTCATTGAGATGGTAGAAGAAGGAGAGATGCCACTAGATTCTTACACTTGGCTTCATGACGATATCACAAGTGAAGAAAAAGAAAGCCTAATTGCTTGGGCAAAACTTACCAGAATGAAATATCAAAAAGAGATTTCAGAACTCGGAAAATAAATGCGTTAAAACTACATTCCTCATTACTAGTGTCTTAAAATTTTATTTATAATTAATCTAAATAAAGTTAGGATATACCAAAAGTCACCATTATTTTTGCGCCTGAAATACAGTCTATTTGTAATCAGTCTAAATAAAAAAAATGAAGAAAATACTAGTATTGAGTATGGTGTTATTTGGAGCAATCTTAAATGCTCAAACGGTTAGAGACTCTATCGTTACAGACCCACAACAACAGATGAACGCCGCTCAGACCATTTTATCTGGTAACTACGGTAAAAAGGTAACCATAGGAGCTTATGGTGAGATTACGTATAATCAACCAGAAGGCGATAATGGGGAGTTAGATGTGCAACGTCTGGTTTTACTTGTAGGATATAAGTTTAATGATAAAACGCAGTTTGTTTCAGAAATTGAGCTCGAACACGTAGAAGAAGTGTTTGTAGAACAAGCCTTTATTAATCATTCCATAAGCGATAACGTTAGTTTACGTGGTGGTCTAATGTTAGTCCCAATGGGAATTATAAATGAATATCACGAACCAACAACTTTTAATGGAGTGGAACGTCCAGCAGTAGATGGTGTAATTGTGCCCTCTACTTGGAGAGAAATAGGTGTAGGAGTTACCGGTCGTTTTCCAGACGCTTCTATAGGGTATCAAGCCTATGTTTTTAATGGATTTAAATCTACCATAGGTAGTGAGGATGCAGTTAGTGGTGTGTTAAGTGGATCAAGCGGTTTACGAGGTGGTCGTCAAAAAGGAATTAAATCTACAGTAGATAGCCCTACTTTTTCTACAAAATTTGATTATTACGGAATACCTGGATTACGTTTAGGGCTTTCAGGATATTTTGGAAAAACACAAGCAGAAGATGATGTAGAGCAGCTTGAAGGTGCCAATATTGGGATTGCCATGGTTGGCTTAGATGCACGGTATGCGTTTAGACAATTTACAGCTAGAGGGCAGTTTGTTTATACAGGACTTAGTGATACAGATGCCTACAATACATTAACAGGAAAAGATTTGGGTAGCGCACTGCAAGGCTACTATTTTGAGGGAGCTTACAATCTTTTACCCATTACAAATGAACAACGTTTATATGCTTTTGCACGATATGAAAACTATGACACACATGCTTCTGTAGATGGGGACTTAGAGCGTAATGATGCTTTTAATCGCAGCGATGTGACCACAGGTTTGAGTTATCATATCTCGCCAGGAGTTGTGGTAAAAGGAGACTACCAGTTTAGAAGTAACAACAGCGATGCAGATGTAGCTAACAGATTAAATTTCGGGATAGGAGTTTGGTTTTAATTTATTAATTAGAATGGCACTTCGTCTGGGCTAAGTGTGACACTAATAACGATGTGTAAAGAATTTGAACAGTCACCCTCAGCGTAGTGGAAGGGCAATCCATCACTAAGTTTAATCGCAATAATAACTTTGGAAATTTTAATTAACGATACCTTTGCATTATGAAAATACTAGTTTCTCTTTTAGTTTTATTTATTGCCACTTCTGCCTTTACGATTCCTGAAAAAATTGAAAAGAAAGCGGATAAGGTAATTGCAAAGTTTTATGAAACAGAAAGCTTTAGTAAGCAAGAAGTTAGCATTTCCGAAGCTATGAACGAGATGACTTCTGCAGAGTTTAAGGATGGTAATTTATTTCAGATTATTTCTGAAAATGAGCGCTTGGGATATGGTTATATTGGCACCGCACCAAGTAAAACGGCTACCTATGAGTATCTTATTCTGTTTGATAGTGATTTTATAATAACAAAAAGCAAAGTACTTATTTATCGCGAAGAGTACGGTGGCGAAATTAGTAGCAGAAGATGGTTGCGACAATTTGATGGGGCCGCTGCAGGAGGGAAAGAGCTGAAATACAATGAAGATATTATTCCAATAAGTGGAGCGACCATTTCTGTGCGCTCTATGACAAGGGCCATCAATGAGGTGCTTGAGAGTATTATGATTCTTAAAACACAAAAGGAACTTTAATGCAATTACACGGACTTATACATACCTTTCCTACGCAAATCAAACTTTTTATTGCTGCCTTTGTAGTGGTGTTAAGTGTTGGGTATTTTACAGGACTGTTATTTGTTAGAAATACAGAGTCTGTATCACCAGATGGAATAGAGAACAATTATCTAGGTAACGAAGATGAGGTTGAAGTAACCGTAATGAAATTTGAAAAAGGCGAACGAGAGATGCTTACCATTATCCATACTCATATTTTATCTATGTCTTTTATCTTTTTTTTAATGGGAGGCTTAGTCGCTATTACATCATTGCCTAAAAAATTAAAAGGTTTTCTAATGATTGAGCCTTTTATTTCTGTCTTAGTCACATTTGGAGGTATTTACTTTATGTGGAAAGGGATGCACTGGCTTAAATATATTATTATGATTAGTGGCGTACTTATGACAGTGGTCTATATAATTAGTGCAGGAGGAGTACTGTTACAATTGTTCCAGAAAAAAGCTGTAAATTAGAGACGTTAAACGTTATATATTATGAGATTAGCTGTTCTGCCTATTTTATTATTAATGCTTTTAGCTTCTTGTGGAGCCAAGCAACCTACTATTTTAAGTACTACAAGTAATCCGATGGCCACTTCATTAGATTATGAGCCTTTTTTAGACATTACCGAATATGCAAAAGACCAGGGCTATGGATTAGAAGAAGATAAACCCATTAAAGTGGGAGAGCGAAGCGCGACTAATCAGCGGCGTTTTGTTGCTTCTTTAGCTGGGCCAGAAGGTCAAGTGTTATCTTTTTTTAGAAGAGGAAGCTGTTGTCCTTATCCTAGTGAAAATGGGCTAAGCGGGAGCGCTCTAGTAGATGTATATCAAGTGACTTATGAAGGTCTAAAAAAACCAATTCTATTGTACATAAGTTTTTATGATTTTGAAAAGTTGTATATGCCAAATGGATTTACGCAACGTAAATTGTGAGCTTATTTTTAATTCTAGGGTTTCAAAGTGTTAATTCTAAATCCATAATTCTACATTACTAATTAATTACTGTACTTTTGCACGCAATTAATAGCTAATCACTTTCTGCATCTTCTTTTAAGGAAATAAACTTTCAGAAAGTAAAAGTAATTGCGATGACTGCACACGATAACAAAATAATAGGAGAAGGCTTAACATACGATGACGTCTTATTAGTCCCGGCCTTTTCTGAAGTTCTTCCTAGAGAAGTTTCTACACAAACTCAATTTTCAAGAAACATTACGTTAAATGTTCCTATTGTATCTGCTGCAATGGATACCGTAACAGAGAGTGCAATGGCAATCGCTATGGCAAGAGAAGGCGGAATAGGGGTATTGCATAAAAACATGAGTATCGAAGCACAGGCTGCAGAAGTTCGTAAAGTAAAGCGTGCAGAAAGTGGAATGATACAGGACCCTGTTACTTTAATGAAAGACAATACTGTAGGAGATGCTCAAGCCACGATGCGAGAGTACAGCATTGGTGGAATTCCCATTATTGATGATGCCGGAATGCTTATAGGTATTGTGACCAATCGTGATCTTCGTTTTGAAAAAAATTATGCGCGCAAGTTGAGCGAAATAATGACAACAAAAAACTTAGTTACTACGGCTTTCGGTACTTCACTGGATGAGGCAGAATTAATATTGCAAAAAAATAAGATTGAAAAGTTACCAGTGGTTGATGATGCAGGGAAACTATTAGGTCTAATTACTTTTAGAGATATTACCAAGCTTACACAAAAACCAAACGCAAATAAGGACACTTTTGGGCGTTTAAGAGTAGCAGCAGCGCTAGGTGTAACGGCAGATGCAGTAGAAAGAGCAGCGGCCTTAGTTCATGCACAGGTAGATGCAGTAATTATTGATACTGCCCACGGCCATACAAAAGGAGTGGTAACTGTGTTAAAGCAAGTAAAAGAAAAATTTCCAGAATTGGATGTTGTTGTTGGTAATATAGCAACAGCAGAAGCAGCAAAATACCTTGTAGCGGCAGGTGCAGATGCTGTAAAGGTAGGAATAGGACCTGGTTCTATTTGTACTACACGAGTGGTTGCTGGAGTTGGTTTCCCTCAATTTTCTGCCGTAATTGAAGTAGCAGCAGCTATTAAAGGAAGCGGTGTACCTGTAATAGCAGATGGAGGAATTAGATATACGGGTGATATTCCAAAGGCAATAGCAGCGGGAGCAGATAGCGTAATGCTAGGGTCTTTACTAGCAGGGACAAAAGAATCTCCAGGAGAAACGATTATCTACGAAGGACGAAAGTTTAAATCGTATCGTGGTATGGGGTCTGTAGAGGCGATGAAAGAAGGGTCTAAAGACCGATACTTTCAAGATGTAGAAGATGATATTAAAAAACTGGTTCCAGAAGGGATAGTAGGTCGTGTACCCTATAAAGGAGAGATCATAGAGAGTATGACACAGTTTATTGGCGGTTTAAGAGCTGGAATGGGGTATTGTGGTAGTAAAGACATTGCTACATTACAAGATACTGGACGTTTTGTGAAAATCACAGCCTCTGGCATTAATGAAAGTCATCCTCACGATGTAACCATCACAAAAGAGGCGCCTAATTATAGTCGCTAACTTATTGATTAATATACGCTACGGCGGCAGTAATTACATCTTGATTTGTACTGTTCTCATCTGGTGCGATGGTACCACCATATAGATTTTGATCTCTATCTGCAAATGTTGTGGTGGTCAGATTTAAAAATGAACCATCACTTAAATTAAAGCCTTGGTTTCCTGTGGACAATCCACAAGTACTAGTCCCAAAACTTTTAGTGTTTTCTCTGTTTTTAAAAGCAACTACAATGGCTTCTCCAGAGCTTGCTACTGCTTGGTTGTGTAGGAGTGCAACTTTAGGATTTTGAGTAATAAGTTGATAGAAATTACTTACCGTTGTAAGTGGGAATCCATTAATAATTGAAGCGCCATTAGAATAACCCCAAGAACTTTGATTATTATCTGGATCTATAAAATATCCAGCAGTACCTTCACCTAGAATAGGGCCAATGCCAGCAAGCATGGGCCACATATTTCCACCGCCATTGTTTCTTAAATCTACAATCCAGCCGTCCAAATCTGCAGTGTCTTGATCGGCTATTTTATCTTGGATGTCTTGCGCAAATGCAATGCCATTAACGTCATTAGATGATCCAGAATAAGAAGAGACAACGACATACCCAATATTTGATGGAATTGCGGGAACATTCAAATCGTCATAATTACAATTTAACTCGCCCTCATAAATAAATACGTTATTCGCGCCTCTAAAGCTGCTGTGGTTATCGCCCAATAACTGAAGTGCCGTCCTTACACCGTCATATGTTTCTGGGATGGTTTGGGCTTCTGCAGCACTCTCAAATACAGAAATTTTAAAAATTTGCCAGTCAATAGTATTTCTATTGACCGAATTATTTTGCATAATGTCTATAAGTTCAAATAAGAAATTACGCGCAACAGATGCCATTTCTAAAACTTCTTCAGGCCCATCATCTGCTTGTTGTACGATCGGGTCATTTGTTTCTTTAGAACAAGAAGTTAAAAATAAAAGAGATATGATAAAAAAAGAAAGATTGGATTTCATTTTTTAAAAATTTAGTGTGATCTAAGTAAGTGATTACTCTTTTAAAGCAATCCCTAGTTGACTAATTACTTTGCGTGTTACATCTGTATTTGCATCAATGTACACCATAGATTCGTTGGTTTGCATGATAAGTGTGTAGCCGTGTTGTTTTGCTACTACCTCTAAAGCAACTCCAATTTTTTTGAAAAGCGGTCTTAATGCTTCGTCGCGTTTTATGTCTATTAACTTTACTCCGTTGCTTCTAAAATTTTTAATTTCGTTTTCCATCGTAAAGAGTGCCTGTTGCTTTTCTTGCAACTGCGCTTCGTTAAACCCTGCTTCGCCTTCTTTGTATTGGTCTAATAAATCATTGTAGCTTTTTAACTTTACTTGTAAATCGGTGTCTAAATTTGCTCCGTACGTATCTACGGTTGCTTGCGCTTCTGTAAACTCAGGCATTTGCGTAACAATATAATCGATGTCAATAGTTCCCGTTTTACTTTGAGCAAAGACAGATATTGAGATAAAAAGTAGGAGTGTGGTAATGAATTTCATAATGATATAATTTGTTTTTGCGAAAATACTAAATCTAAACAAGAGACGCATAGCTAGGGGCAATGTTACAAACAAGCTCTTATAAGCGGCGAAATATGTTCCAGCTTACAAGGCGTGGTTTTTTTTATTTCTGAAACATGCTGTTTTCAAAATTAGTACGTTTATCAGGTGAATAGAATACGTTATTTGTTTATTCTTTATAAAGTTGGCCACGCGTGGGCTTTAGTCGTTCTCTTAAATCGTTCATATATCGATTAGGTACAATCATCTCAGCAATAGAATAATGACTGGATATCGTCTGCACCTGAGTAAAGCTATCCGTCATTTTTTCTGAAATTATAAATTCATTGAGATGAATCACATGATGTTCTGCCGTTTTTAGTGCGTTGGGACCTTTAAAATCCCAGAGCATTTTTATTCTATCTGTCATGGTATGAAGGATTAAAATTTCCGAAACAAAAAACAAGATGAAACGGTACTTGTTTTATTGCGTCTTATGAATGAATTAATAGGTTTAATTTACTAGAGCAATTTACGATTATTAAGTAATTTTTTACGCTATTATGAGGCACTATATTTGCTTACTAATCGTTATCAATTGATGCTTGTTTAACGCGTGGTTTTTGCTATTTTTGCCAAGTTTTAAAGCAAACCTTATTTTTTACGTTTATGAAATTAAAAAACATCTCCATCTTAATTTTGTTCTTTGTCGCATTTGCAGCAAGTGCACAAAAGAAAAGTGATGTCATAATGACTATCGGTGACACCCCTGTATACACTAACGAGTTTGTGAGGGTTTATAAAAAGAATTTAGACTTGGTACAAGATGAATCTCAAAAATCTGTAGACGGTTATTTAGATCTTTTTGTAGATTATAAATTAAAAGTGGCAGCGGCTTACGAGCAAGGTTTGCACGAAAAACCAGCGTATAAAAAAGAGTTTTCAAAATATGAGGAGCAACTATCTCGTAGTTTTCTTTATGAAGATAAAGTAACAACAGATCTTGCTAGGCAGGCTTATGAGCGTGGAAAATATGATATTAAAGCTTCGCATATGTTAGTGATGACCTCTTATGATGATACTCCAAGCGATACCTTAAAGGCATATAACAAGATTAATGAGGCTTTACAAAAAGCGAAAGCTGGTGAAGATTTTACTGCCTTAGTTAAAGAATATACAGAAGAACGAGGTGGCGCAGAACGCGGCGGTGATTTGGGATACTTTGGTACTTTTTCTATGGTGCATCAATTTGAAGATGCTGCTTATGAAACCAATGTTGGTGAAGTTTCTGAAATTGTGCGAACACAATATGGGTATCATATTTTAAAAGTTTTTGATAAAAGAGAACGATCTCCAGATGTTACGGTGTCGCATATTATGATTTCTGCAAGAAAAGATGATGCTCGTACTTTTGACCCAGAAGAGCGCATTAATGAAATAAAAACGTTACTGTCACAGGGTGCAACGTTTGAAGATCTTGCAAAGCAATATTCTGAAGATAAGAGTTCTGCAAAAAATGGTGGTAAATTAAATCGATTTTCAAAAGGGCAATTACGCTCTAAAGAGTTTGAAGAAGTTGCTTATTCATTAAAAAATTCAGGAGCTATTTCTGAACCTTTTAAATCAGATTTTGGGTGGCATATAGTGCGCTTAGAAGAAAAGCATCTACCACAATCTTTTGAAGAACAAAAAGAAGTTCTTGAAAAGAAAGTAGGAGAGGGACCTCGATCAAAAATAGTAACCACAGCAGTGAATGCTAAAATTAAAGAAAAGTATAGTTTTAAAGGGGATGACAACTTTAGACCTTTTTTCGCTAACTTTATTACAGATAGTATTTTAAAGAGAAAATGGGAGTATGACGAGAATTTTTCGGAAAACCAGCGACCAATTTTTGTTATCGGTGGTGATTTTACTGTTACCTATGGTGATTTTGCAGCATATTTAAAAGAAAGGCAATCTGAAAGAGGGCAGCCAAAATCAAAGGCGAGAATAATAGAAGATAGGTATGATCTTTTTGAAACGGATCATTTAAAAAAGTACTTTAGAAATCAATTAGAAAAAACAAATGAAGAGTATGCATCAGTAATTAGTGAGTATAGAGATGGCTTGTTAATTTTTGATGTAATGAGATTAAATATCTGGGACAAAGCAAAAAAAGACACCATAGGATCTCAGGCTTATTACAATGCAAACAAAGAACATTACAAATGGGAAAAAAGAATAGATGCAGATATCATCTCTTCTAGTCAAGAAGATATGATTAATGTTGCAAGTACTATGTTAGCAAACGGTAAAAGCATAGATGAGGTTAAAAATGCGCTAAATGAAGAAGGTCAAATCAATATTATAGCGAGTAGTGGAAAGTATGAGTTAGATGACCAGAATCTCCCTGAGCAGTTTAATGTAGTCAATGGCATCTCTAAGGCTTATGCTCAAAACGGAAATTTTGTTGTGGTAAATGTGAAAGAAATAATTGCACCTTCTATTAAAGCTTATGATGAGGTTAAAGGAAGAGTGATTAGTGATTTTCAAAAACAACTAGAAGTAGATTGGATGGAAGAGCTTAGGGCTAAACATACCGTGGTGATAAATAAAAAAGCACTTAAGAAGGTTAAAAAGAAATTTGACTAAGGTATGATGAAATGGTCTTTAATCTTAATAGTAACGCTGGTTTTTAGCTCTTGTGATTTATTAGAGGGAAAAAAAGATGGAGTACCTGTTGCAAGAGTAAACAAGACTTTTTTAAATGAAGAGGATATTGCCACTTTAGTTGATGCTAGTATTTCTAGTGAAGATAGCGCAGTTGTAGTATCAACTTATATTAATCAGTGGGCAAAAGAAGAATTGCTCATGAATCAAGCGCTTATAAACATTAGTGAAGAACAGCAAACCCAATATAACAAACTGGTAAGACAGTATAAGGTAAGTTTATTTACAGAAGCATATAAAAATACTTTAGTGAGTAGAGACCTTGACAGTGTTATTGGACAGTCAGAATTAGACGCTCTTTATCAAAAAGACAAGGCGAACTTTTTATTAAATGATGAGTTATTAAAAATACGTTATGTGCATCTTGAAGAAGATAATACCAACGTATCCGAGATTAAAAAACTTTTAAAAAAGTATGAGGCTGCAGATAGGCTCGCATTGACAAATATGACCTTGCAATTTAAAACGGCAAACCTTAATGATTCTGTTTGGATTAAAAAAGAGGTTTTACTTTCAAGATTGCCCATTTTTAAGACGATGGAGACTAATCTTTCTGCTGGAATATTTAATGAAATAAAAGATTCAACAGGAATTTATATTTATAAAGTAGAAGATAAATTAAATAAAGGCGATATTGCTCCTAATACGTTTATAGCCCCAACATTGAGGCAGATTGTATTAAATAAGCGAAAGCTAGAATTGATAAGAAAAATAGAAAAAGATATTACAACAGATGCAATTAAAAACAACAATTTTGAGATATATAATAAAAAATAACATTGCTACCCTAGCATTTCTTTTATTGGCCGCAACGGGTTTTAGTCAGGTCGTGGTCGTAGATAGTACAGGTGTGGCTAAAGAAGCCAAAGGGATTGTACTTGATACAAAAACTACGATGACAGATAGCGTTCAGCCTTTTGAAAAATATAAGGTGGAAGGAGTAACAGCGGTAGTTGGTGAATATGTTATTGTTGAGTTTGATATTGATTTAAGCTATCAAGAATTAAAAGCACAAGGGGTATCTACAGAAGAGATTACAAGATGCCAGCTAATGGGTAAGTTAATGGAAGACAAGCTCTATGCGCATCACGCAAAGCAAGATAGTATTATGGTAAGTGATAATGAGATCACTCAGCAAATAGACCAGCAGATGGAATATATGGTGAGTGAACTAGGTTCTGAAGAGAAAGTGGCCGCATACTACAGAAAAGAAAGTATCAGTGAATTAAGAAAAGAGCTTTTTGAGGTAAATAAAACATTAAAACTTGCAGCAGAAATGCAACGTACCATAATTCAAGATGTAGAGGTGACTCCAGAAGAAGTAAGAGATTTTTTCTATGCTATCCCAGAAGATGAACGTCCTGTATTTAGTGCAGAAGTTGAGGTGGCACAACTTGTAGTGCAGCCAGAAATTACAGAAAAATCAAGGCAAGACGCTATTGATCAATTAAATGAATGGCGAACAGATATTGTAGAAAACGGAAGTAGTTTTGCAACAAAGGCAGTGCTTTATTCTAAAGATGGGTCTGCACAAAAAGGAGGCCTTATAGGAGGTGTGAGACGTAACTCACCTATGGCAAAAGAATTTAAGGATCAGGCATTCAGTTTACTTGAAGGTGAAGTGAGTGAACCGTTTGAGACAGAGTTTGGGTTTCATATTTTAAAAGTTGATAAAGTAAGAGGGCAAGAAGTAGATATTAGACACATTATTATCTTTCCTGAAATCACCTCAGAGACTATGGATAAGGCGCGTACTAAAATAGACACGATTAGAGCCTCTATTAGAGATAATGAAATTCCGTTTGCAGAAGCAGCTCGCAAGTACTCAGATGAGTCAGAAACACGTAATAATGGCGGACAATTGGTGAATCCTGTGCGTGGAGATACCCGTTTTGATCTTACTAAAATGGACCCTACACTCGGAGCTCAAGTGTACGATTTAAAAGAAGGGGAAGTTTCTAAAATTTATACAGACGAAGATTTTAAAGGGCAAAGTAGTTTTAAAATATTAACGGTTACTAAGCGTTATGAAGAGCATCCAGCAGATTATGTTCGTGATTATGAGAAGATAAAAGAACTCGCCTTAAAACAAAAACAAATTATTGCGATTGAAAAATGGCAAGATGAGAAAATTCTAGAAACCTATGTTAATGTCAATAACGACTACGCAGATTGCGACTTTTCTGGTAGTTGGGTTAAGAAATAATGACTATCTATTCATATAAAGTAAAAGGTTGGTTACAGGTAAGTAGCTAGCCTTTTACTTTTTTAGGATAACCTTTATAATTCGCAATTAATATTTTAAATTCGTAAACCTTAATATAAAGCACTAAAAAATCAATGGGAGACGTAGCAGCAGTAGAACAATTAGTAAAAAAATACAATGCGCTTAAGCAGGAAATAAAAAAAGTAATTGTAGGTCAAGATGAAGTAGTCGAGCAAGTATTGCTGTCTGTTTTTTCTGGCGGTCATGCACTGTTAATAGGAGTTCCGGGACTGGCAAAAACACTTTTGGTAAACACCGTTTCTCAAGCACTTGGGTTGCAGTTTAAGCGAATTCAATTTACTCCAGATTTAATGCCAAGTGATATACTAGGTTCTGAAATCTTAGATGAAAACCGAAATTTTAAATTCATTAAAGGTCCTATTTTTTCTAACATCGTTTTGGCAGATGAGATAAACCGAACACCACCTAAGACGCAAGCTGCTTTGCTCGAAGCCATGCAAGAGCGTTCTGTAACAGTTGCTGGGCAAAATTATAAATTAGATTTACCTTATTTCGTGTTAGCTACACAAAACCCAATTGAGCAGGAAGGTACATACCCATTGCCAGAAGCGCAGTTAGACCGTTTTATGTTTGCGATTAATCTTGATTATCCTTCATTTACAGAAGAAGTAGATATCGTCAAGGCTACTACGGCAGGCGCTACACCAACTGTGAATGCTTTATTCTCATCACAAGAAATTATTGATTTTCAAAACTTAATACGTCGCATTCCGGTGGCAGATAATGTAGTTGAGTATGCCGTAACACTCGTTGGTAAAACAAGACCTAAAAGTCAAGCTGCAACAGAAACGATTAAGAATTACATAGATTGGGGAGCAGGACCAAGAGCTTCACAAAACCTTATATTGGGTGCCAAGGCAAATGCTGCACTGCATGGTAAGTTTTCCCCAGATATTGCAGATGTGCAAAAAGTAGCCATTGGTATTTTGCGCCATCGAATGATTAAAAACTATAAAGCAGAGGCAGAAGGGCTTACTATTGAAGAAATTATTCAAGGTTTGTTCTAAATCTATAAAATAAATTAGATGCGTATACCTAGACTACTTATTATTTTTGGTGCCTTACTAGTAATTGTTGGAGCGATTTTTAAATTAATGCATTGGGGTATTGGCTTTTTGCAAGCAAATACTTTGCTTGGAGTAGGTGTCGCGTGTATCGTGGTTGCGCTCGTTGTAATGGCTATTAGCCGTCTCATTAATAGATAATAGTTTTGAGAAACTCGTTTTTTTACTTATATTTATAGCTTAAAAATTTGAAAACATGAAAATCTCTCTCTCTCTCTCTCTCTCTGTTAATTAGTGTTTTATTTATTTCCTGCGAAAAGGAGTCGAATTTAAAGAATATTGAGTCTGAAGATTATTCTTTTACTATAAATTTAGAAAACAAATTGTTTTCTGCTGAGAAAATAGTCAATACTAATAGTGATATTATTATGGCGTACAATTTGGTAAAAGATCGATCTGGTATTAATTTATTTGAAAATTTTATTGATGATACGGAGATTAAAGTGTCCTTAAAAAATGAAAAAGTTGATTTCTATTTAAAACAAATTTCTAAGACTATTGATTCGGAAATAATATTTGAGGAGGAGAGTTTTTTAGTTATGATACCAAGTTCCGAAGATAAATTGTTTAAACTATTTATTCATAGAAGTTTAAGAAATGGCAAAGCCCATATCCAAGAACGGATTAATTTAAGTAGTGGGTTAGTAACCGATTACGTTCTGGATGGTATTTCCAAAGAAGAATATCTTTCAAATCAAAACCATCTTAGAGCTTCCCCAAACTGCTTTGTTAATTTTTACGCCTGTTTCCATGGAATGCTTGCATTAATGGATGCGGATCCGGAGGATAATGTTGCGTGTAATTTCCTTCCTTGTTCAGCAATTGTTTATGCGAGTTGTTCTATTGCGCAAACATCAGGTTGGATGCAAGACTCTAATAATTATATTGGAGATTCAAGTTGTAATAATATCTATGATGAAAATGGTAACGCAATCTAAAAATTAAAATTATGATTAAAAGAAAATTTCTTATCACTGGTTTATTATATCTCTTGGCTTGTGTTTTTTTTGGCATTTACATTTATAATAAAATGGCGGGATATCATTATTTAACTTTTAGAGTTATAGCTATGATTTTTTTGGTCACTGCTTTTGGACATTTATTTTATACTATATATCTTTTAGCCTCCAAAAAAGATAAGGAGAATGAAGAATATAACAGGCTAGAAAACATCAAAGAAGATTAAATTGTTTTACCATCACACTATGAATATTTCAAAATTTTAACTTCCGCACACCTTTGTTATTTTTGCAAGCAAATACTTTGCTTGGAGTAGGTGTCGCGTGTATCGTGGTTGCGCTGGTTGTAATAGCTATTAGCCTTCTCGCAAATAAATAGCTTATAATCATGAAATTTCAAGACTTTAAAACCCCATTACTTATTTTAATTCTGGGCTCAGCATTAGTAATTATTGGAGCTGTTTTTAAAGTATTAGACTGGCCATACGGTAATCTCTTTATGATGATAGGTGGTGTTTGTGAAGTCATCGCTGCCGTTCTTGTTATTCGACAATTGCTTAAATCTAAGTAATAGTATCTTTTTACTTCTGAAATTTTAATACGTGACAATCACTATTTAGTCATTCACACTTGTTATTATGTCTTTTTTCCAAATTCGGCTATTTTCAATTTGATAATTTCAGGGTTTTAAAATTACGTAATTGACATTATTAGTGTTTAAAAGACTCTAAATGTTGAAGATTCTGCAATATATTTTCAATATCACTGTATATTTTTAAAATATTTTCCTTTTTTGTATCTTCGCAACACTTGCGAAACCAACCCTTTGCAAGAAATTTTTACCAATAAACAAAAACAATATATATGGCATTTGATATCGATATGATTAAGAAAGTATACGCCCAGATGGCCGAACGTGTAGATGCTGCACGTGAGATCGTAGGGAAGCCGTTAACACTTTCAGAAAAAATATTATATAATCACCTTTGGGATGGTGTAGCGACTAAAGCATTTACACGCGGTAAAGACTATGTAGATTTTGCCCCAGATAGAATTGCCTGTCAAGATGCTACCGCACAAATGGCTTTATTACAGTTTATGCAAGCAGGGAAGAAAACGGTGGCGGTACCAACAACGGTTCATTGTGATCACTTGATCCAAGCAAAGCAAGGCGCAAAAGCAGATTTAAAACATGCAAACGAAGTAAGTAATGAAGTGTTTGATTTTCTTGAATCTGTTTCTAATAAATACGGAATTGGATTCTGGGCACCTGGTGCTGGGATTATTCATCAAGTAGTTTTAGAAAATTACGCGTTCCCTGGTGGGATGATGATTGGTACAGATTCGCATACCGTGAATGCTGGTGGACTAGGAATGGTTGCTATTGGAGTAGGTGGAGCAGATGCAGTAGACGTGATGGCCGGAATGGCTTGGGAATTAAAATTTCCGAAGTTAATAGGAGTTAAATTAACAGGAAAGCTAAGCGGATGGACAGCGCCTAAAGATGTAATCTTAAAAGTGGCAGAAATTCTTACTGCAAAAGGAGGAACTGGAGCGATTGTAGAATATTTTGGGCCTGGAGCAACGGCAATGTCTTGTACCGGTAAGGGAACCATCTGTAATATGGGAGCAGAGATAGGAGCAACGACTTCTACTTTCGGCTATGACGATTCTATGGAGCGTTATTTAAGAGCTACAGATAGAGCAGGAGTAGCAGACGAAGCTAATAAAATAAGAGAATACTTAACAGCAGATCCAGAAGTGTATGCTGATCCAGAAACATACTTTGATCAAGTAATAGAAATCAACCTTTCTGAGCTAGGACCACTATTAAATGGACCATTTACGCCAGATCTTTCTACAACGGTAGGGTCTGCAATGACAGAAAAAGCAACTAAAAACGACTGGCCTTTGCAGGTGGAGTGGTCATTAATAGGATCGTGTACTAACTCTTCTTACGAAGATTTGTCACGCGCATCATCTATTGCTGAGTTTGGATTAAAAAATGGATTAAAATTAAAAGCAGAATTGGGAATTAACCCAGGATCTGAGACCGTGCGTTTTACAACAGAACGTGACGGGATTTTAAAATCTTTTGAAGACTTAGGTGCTAAGATCTTTACAAACGCTTGCGGACCTTGTATAGGGCAATGGGCACGTTATGACGATCCTAAAAATGCTCCTAAAAACAGTATTGTACATTCTTTTAACAGAAATTTTGCCAAGCGTGCAGATGGGAACCCTAATACACACGCCTTTGTAGCTTCGCCAGAATTAACGGCGGCGATTGCATTTTCTGGTAGATTAGATTTTAATCCGCTAACAGATACCTTAATCAATGATAAAGGAGAAGAAGTAAAATTTGATGAGCCAACAGGATGGGAATTGCCACCTAAAGGTTTTGAAGTGGAAGAAAATGGGTATTTAGCTCCAATGGAAGATGGAAGTGGAGTAGTGGTGACGGTAAGCCCAACAAGTGAACGTTTGCAACTATTAACACCTTTTACACCAATAAAAGACGCAGACTTAGCAGATGTTAAGTTATTAATCAAAGCCTTCGGTAAATGTACAACAGATCATATTTCTATGGCAGGACCTTGGTTACGTTATAGAGGTCACTTAGATAATATTTCTAACAATTGTTTAATTGGAGCGGTAAACGCATTTGGTAAGAAAACAAACTTTGTAAAGAATCAATTGACCGGAGAGTTTGGTGGTGTGCCAGATACGGCTCGTGATTATAAAGCCAATGGAGTCTATACAATAGTTGTGGGAGACCATAACTACGGTGAAGGATCGTCTAGAGAGCACGCGGCCATGGAGCCACGTTTCTTAAACGTTGCGGCAGTGATTGTAAAATCTTTTGCACGTATTCACGAAACTAACTTAAAGAAACAAGGAATGTTAGGTCTTACATTTGCAACAGAGTCAGACTATGACAAGATACAAGAAGATGATACATTTAACTTTGCAGACATTGCAAGTTTTGAACCAGGGAAACCTTTAACACTAGAGGTGACTCATGCAGATGGATCTAAAGATACTATTATGGCAAACCATACCTATAATGCCGCTCAAATAGACTGGTATAGAGAGGGTAGTGCTTTAAACTTGATTAAAAAAGAGAACGCGTAATATATCTTTTTTAAGCAAACGATTTGAAAGCCTCTAAGTTTAACTTAGAGGCTTTTTTTTGTAAGCTATTTTGCCATTTATCGACGTTTAAGTTACAAAACGAACGCTATGAACTCTTTATGGATCTTAGAGGATGTGAACCTCTTTAAAAAACTTTGTCCGCACAGCTTTGCGGCATTTAAAAATGACCATTCTTTTAATCGCTATAAGCGTGAAGACTATATCTATTTTCCGAAGGATGTATCCTCTAAAGTTTTTTTAATTGAAGAAGGAAGCGTAAAAATTGGGCATTATACAGAGAAGGGCCAGGAAGTTGTAAAAGCCATATTAAAAAAAGGAGAGCTCTTTGGTGAAAAAGCCATTTTAGGAGAGGCTAATAGGACCGAGTTCGCGCAATCATTATCAAATGAAACTTCCATTTGCCCCATAAGTCTTGACGCTATGCAGGCAATGATGTCAGAAAATCAACCTTTTAGCTTACGTATTTATAAATTAATTGGCTTTAGAATAAAACGTTTGGAGCGAAGATTGGAACTATTGCTATTTAAAGATGCAGAAACTCGTGTACGGGAATTTTTAAAAGACCTCTCCGTTGATTATGGGTATGAATGCCCCAATACAGGAGACACCATTGTAAAACACCCTTTTACCCAAAAAGACATTGCTCAGCTTATTGGAACCTCTAGACCAACATTAAATTCTATTCTAAACAAATACAAGGAGTTAAACCTTATTGATTTTAGCAGGAAAGAAATTAGATTAAAATTTGAACCCTTGCACTATCCGTTAAAAATTTCTTAAAAATAAGTAAGTGTAAGCTAGCTAACATTTCATAGATGGATGTGATTGTAGATTTGTCTCTTAATCACAAAAAAAACAATTATGAAAAAGATTTTTTTGACACTAATGGTCGTTTCACTTGCCTTTGTAGGTTGTGACTCTGACGATGACACAGTAAGTATAACACCTGATGCTGGCGTATTGAGCGGCGGACCTTTTACGATTCTTGTAGATGGAACACCAGACATGGTTTCTGGAATAACAACAGATCCAGAAGCAGTAGGTACCAACAGCTCATTTATTATAACCGATGCTGATGGCAGTATCTTAGGATTACCACCAACGCTAGAAGCGCTAGAAGGAGTCGATTTTGATGGAGCTGGAGTAGGTTCTTGTGCTATTTATTATCTAAGGTATGAGACCATAACTGGTCTTGAAGCAGGAAGTAATATCAATGACCTATCTGGATCTTTTGATACTTCAAACTCAATTATAGTAACACGAGACCAAGGTGCAAATGCAGGAGTACTCTCTGGAGAAAATTTTGTATTCTGTGTAGATGGAACACCAGATATGGTAAGTGGTATTACTACAGATCCAAATGCAGTAGGTACCAATAGATCTTTTGTAATTACAGATGCTGATGGTAACATATTAGGTGTACCTCCTGGGATTGCAGAATTAGAAGGTGTAGATTTTGATGGCGCAGGAGCAGGAGTTTGTCTTATCTGGTACTTACGTTATGAAGATGGTTTAACAGGTCTTACCGCCGGTGAGAATGTAAGTGATTTAGAGGGTGTATTTAGCTTTTCTAATTCCATCTCAGTAACTCGTAACGAACCAATAGGAGGAACCATCGCTGGTGGACCATTTACTTTTGTAATTGACGGAACACCAGATATGGTATCTGGTATTACACTAGATGGAACACAACAAGGTAGCTTAAGCACATGGGTGATCACTGATGATGCAGGAAATGTACTAGGAGCTCCACCAACACTTGAAGCACTTGAAGGTGTAGATTTTGACGGAGCAGGTGCAGGCGTATGCTTAATCTGGTACTTGAGATACGAAGAAGGTATTCAAGGATTAGAAGTTGGACAAAACGCTGCCGATCTTGAAGGTTGTTTTAGTCTTTCAAACTCAATTTCTGTGACTAGGAATTAATTGTTAGTTTTTTTATTAATGCAAAGAACGCAGTGTCTATTTGATGCTGCGTTCTTTTTTATATCTAATTTTGCTAAATGAAAGCTACCTTAAGAAAATACTGGAGTACCATCGCATTAGCAATCATTGCGATTTTGTTTTTTATCCCGCAAACATCAATGCCTATTAAGGTGTTATATCATGAGCTTTTATCCTTTAGCCCTTCGGAAATAGACGAGGACGAACAACTAGTCCTTCAAGATTACGATTGGAATCTCATTGCAGCAGATAAAGCTATTAATTTGAAACAATCTAAGGGGAAAGTAACACTAATTAATATTTGGGCAACGTGGTGCCCGCCTTGTGTGGCAGAAATGCCCTCCTTGCAAAGTTTGTATGATAGTTATGGCGACCAAGTAGATTTCTATTTTGTAACGGCAGAAGAACAAGAAATCGTGGATCGCTTTATGAAAAAGAAAGGATACACGATACCTATTTATTTACAGCGTTTTAGTCCGCCAGCGCAATTAGAAGAACGTTCTATACCTACTACTTTTTTAATAGGAAAAGAGGGGAAGATAGTAATCAGGAAAATAGGAGCGGCAGATTGGAATAGCGAAAGTACTAGAGCAATAGTCCAAGAACTACTTGATGTTGAGTAGTTTTGTGATGAGCTAACAATAACAGTAAAAAAAGCTATAGGTTAAGAGTTATTCGGGGTTTTGGTGATACTTGAACTTAGCTTTTTATTTTTAAATCCCACAGAACTTCCCACTTCCAATCTACAATCGTAAATCTAAAATCTATAATTTTTTAAGCCTAAATTTCAAGCGCTATGAACTTTTATAAAACCGTTCATATTTCCGCAGTAATTGTGGATAATATATACCCGCCAATCACGAAACATTTGTTACTTTTGCAAGACTAAAAATTTAGAATCACTAGACTATGAATTTACACGAATATCAAGGAAAGCAAATATTAAATAGCTTCGGTGTTGAGATACAACGCGGTATTGTTGCAACTACACCAGAAGAGGCAGTAGCAGCGGCAAAAAAACTAACTGAAGATACTGGGACAGGATGGCACGTGCTTAAGGCACAAGTGCACGCAGGTGGTCGTGGTAAAGGTGGTGGTGTGAAGCTAGCAAAAAGCCTTGATGATGTAAAAAGGATTGCAGGAGAGATTATTGGGATGGACTTAGTGACGCCTCAAACAAGTGCAGAAGGTAAAAGAGTGCACCAAATACTAGTTACAGAAGATGTATACTATCCTGGTGACAGTGAGCCAGAAGAATATTACATGAGTGTATTATTAAACCGTTCTACAGGTCGTAATATGATTATGTATTCTACAGAAGGTGGGATGGACATCGAGCAAGTAGCAGAAGAAACACCACACTTAATTTTCCACGAAGAGATAGACCCAGCAACAGGATTATTACCTTTTCAGGCACGTAAGGTTGCATTTAACCTTGGTTTGAGCGGTAAAGCAATGAAGCAAATGACAAAATTTGTAAGCGCACTTGTAACGGCTTATGAAAAAAGTGATTCTGCTTTATTTGAAATCAATCCAGTTTTAAAAACGAGTGATGATAAGATTATCGCAGTAGATGCTAAAGTATCTCTTGATGCTAATGCATTATACCGTCATAAAGATTATATGGAAATGCGTGATAAGCGTGAAGAAAATCCAGTAGAAGTGGAAGCAGGTGAAGTAGGATTAAACTATGTAGATCTTGACGGAAACGTAGGGTGTATGGTAAATGGTGCTGGTCTTGCAATGGCAACAATGGATCTTATTAAGCAGTCTGGTGGCGAGCCAGCTAACTTTCTAGACGTAGGAGGTACAGCAGATGCAGAGCGTGTAGAAGCAGCTTTTAAATTGATTTTAAAAGATCCAAGCGTAAAAGCGATTTTGGTAAACATCTTTGGAGGTATTGTTCGTTGTGACCGTGTTGCAGCAGGTATTATTGAAGCGTATAAGAATATGGGCAACATAGAAGTGCCTATTATTGTTAGGCTTCAAGGTACAAACGCAGACATCGCAAAAAAATTAATTGACGATAGTGGTCTTGATGTACAGAGTGCTGTTGAGTTTCAAGAAGCTGCAGATAAAGTACAAGCGGTTTTAGCTTAAAGCGAAAATGGTAATAATTTGAAGCCTTGGAAATTTATTTCCAAGGCTTTTTTTATATTTGACAAAGTGATTTAAAACTATGGACAAAACTAATGAAGCTTTATTAAGTGATCTCATCGCACTTGCAAAAGCGGATGATATTGTAACGCAATCAGAATATGATTTGATTTTAAAATTAGCTCAGACTATGGATATTAGTAAAAGCGAAGTAGACTTGCTTTTTGAGAATCCATTGCCTTCTGCTGTTCAGAGCTCAGAATTACAACGTATTACACATTTCTACAAGCTAATGCTATTGATGAATGTAGATCAAGAAGTTCATGAAAAGGAAATCACGATGCTTCGCAATTTTGGTCTAAAAATGGGCATACGTGCCGGTGTTATGGACCAGATGCTTTTAAAAATGGAAGAGTACGACGATCACATTATCCCAAGTGAAGAGTTGATGAAAATTTTTCAGACGTATTATAACTAGAACATGGTCACACTGAATGCAGTCGAAGCGAATGAAAATGATTTAAGTTTAAATGTCTTGGACTTTACTCAGACTGACACTAGCAATATCTTTTCAGTAAAATAAACTTCAACTTTCACGTTAAAATTAATGGAATTCATAAGGGAGCACATAGAAGCGATTTCAAGAATATCTGATACAGATTGGGAGTATTTCTCTTCCAGATTAGTACAACGTGATCTTAAAAAAAGAACCGTATTCTTGAAGCTTAATGAAATAGAAAATCATATTTCATTTATCGCTAATGGTGTTGTGAGATTGTATATCCCCAAGGAGTTTAAAGAAAAAGAAGTGACTTTTGGTTTTAGTTTTCAAAACCAGTTTATTAGTGCCTATGATTCTTTTTTAATGCGTAAACCTTCAATCTACGAGCTTGAAACCCTTTCTGAAACAACCCTCTATAGTATTTCTTACTCAGATTTACAAGATGTGTATGCCCACACAGAATTTGGAAATCTCATTGGGAGGTTAACCGCAGAGCGTTTGTTTATGTTGAAGTCAAGACGTGAACAGTCTTTGTTAAATGAAACCGCAGAACAACGGTACTTTAATTTGTTCAAACAACGGCCAGAATTAATCTCTGTAATTCCCTTAAAATATGTGAGTTCTTATATAGGAGTTACGCCACAAGCTTTAAGTAGAATTAGAAAACGAATTACTTGATTTAGGTTCATTGTTTAGAGGCGTATAAAGTGCTAGTTTTACCTCAGATATACTCCTATGATCATCCTCATTTTTATTGTTGTACTCTGGTATGGCGGACTCTTTTTCCAGACTTTTTTTTTACATCGCTATGCGGCGCATCAAACCTTTACGATGTCAAAGTTGACAGAGCGAATCGTTTTTATCTTGACTTGGTTTTTCCAAGGATCAAACTATTTAAGTGCTTATGGTTATGGGGTGATGCACAGAATGCATCATGCTTATGCAGATACAGAAAAGGATCCTCATTCTCCTAAGTATGATTTGAGTGTCTTCTCTATGATGTGGCGTACAAAAACGATTTACACAGAAATTAATAAGGAGCAAATATTTGTAGAACCTAAGTTTACTAAAAACGTCCCGCAATGGAAACGCTTTGATGCTTTTGCTAGTTCGTGGTATTCTCGAGTTGCCTGGGGAATAGGATATTTTGCTTTTTTCTTGGCTTTTACAACAGCTTGGTGGCAATGGCTTTTTTTTCCTGTTGCATTGTTTATGGCGCCTATACATGGAGTAATTATAAACTGGTATGGACACATTTATGGCTATGTAAACTTCAAGTCTAAAGACACGTCTAAAAACTTATTTAAATTCGATTTTTTAATGATGGGCGAGGGGTATCATAATAACCATCACAAACACAGTAGCAGAGCGAACTTTGGTGGTGTTCGTTGGCACGAAATAGATGTAACCTATTTAATTATGTTGCTATTGAACAAAATTGGTGTCATACAGTTAAAGCCAAACACAATAAAAGTGCAGCGGGATTTTTAGTTTAGAAAACAAATTCATGTGTAACAAAGGGCAAAAGCGGTACTGCTTTTGTCCTTTATTATTTATCAATAATTCACTTTGTTAGTGCCGCCTTTTAACTTTCTAAATCTTGTTTAGAAACACTGACCACCTTCTCTCCATCTAGCCTAAAGAGCCCCAAATACCCACCAAACCAGATCACACCATCTTTGTCTTGAAATATACACTGAACGGCACCCGTTTTTAAACCTTGCTCTTTTCCGTAGTTAGTAAATGTAGCGCCGTCATATTTATAAACGCCGTGATGCTCAGCGGGAAACCAGATGTTACCGTCTTTGTCCTTAAAAAGACTCCAAACTTCGTCGCCAGTTATGTTACCGTCTTTTGTGAAGTTGGTAAAAGTTTTACCGTCATAGCGACTTACTCCATTATAAAAAGTGGCAAACCAGATATTCCCGCTATTATCTTCGAGAATATGATTTACAGAGTCTCCCGCAAGTCCATCTTTTTCTGAAATGTGCTCCAATGATTCACCGTCATGTTTATAAGCACCTCCTGGTGTACTAAACCACAGATTGCCCTTACTATCTTCAAAAACAGAACTAACAATTTTAGGGTGACTCACTCCTCTGCTTGCATTTTTCTTAGATTTTGGAAGTATGAAAGGACGAACATATTCTCCGTCAAAAGTCCCTACTCCCATATAGGTGTTAATCCATAGCACATCTTTACTATCTATCATTAAACCCCAAATATCAAAATGCGGTAGTACATCTTCATAATCAAATTTACTAAACGAACCGGCAGTTGGCGCAGTCGATACAGTTGGATCATAAATAATCACCCCATTTTCTGTGGCAAACCATACTAAACCTTTTTTATCTTCTACAATACCTCTAACGGCTAGTCCATCAAAGCCTTCATCAATAGAATACTTGTTTAGCTTTTTGCCATCATAAAACAAGACTCCATCACCATTGGTTCCAAACCACATATTGCCTTTTGAATCTTGAAAAATACGTCTTACAAATTGGCTAATAGGATTGGGTACAGCAGATTCTGGTTTTACAAAAGGTATCCCTGTAGGTTTATATGCGTGCGGACCGCTTTCCTCAAAGGTAACATCCATTACCTCACTGTTTTTTTCTTTAGAACTATCATTGCCTTTACAGGCAAATATTGTTACACAAAGTAATAAAAGTAGTAGCAGATGTATAAGTGTTTTCATTTTTTTTCTTGTACGGTTAAGATCAGTCTTTATTTCCAAGGACCAGACTGAGTCACATTAATAATAGCGCCTTTCGTATTTATTTTATACAAACCACCAGCACCTCCCAACCAAAAATTTCCTTTTTTATCTTTTGTGATACTCATTATTGGTATTGGGATATTGTAATTTTTAAATGTATCACCATCATATGTATAGACACCATTATTAATGGTACTCAACCAGATATGATCTGCATCGTCTCTATAGATTTCATACACATCGTTAGTATTAATACCTTTAATTTCTGGGAAGTTACTTATTTCTTTGCCATTTAATATAGAAATACCACCTGGACCAGAGCGTTTACTTGGATCTGGATTATCTTTTTCTGCTACTCTTGTCCCAAACCAGAAACGACCTTGGTTATCTTCTTGAATTTCTGTTACATTATTAGAATAAAGCCCATCCTTCTTTAAAAAATGGATAAAGGTGTTACCATTATATTTACTTGCTCCGTGGCCATCTCTAGCAATCCATATATTACCCTGACTATCTTCTGTAATTTGGGTAACCCAATTTAGAGTGTCTTTGTTTATTGGTGTATCAACCGTTGGCAAGGGTATTGGAAAAGGTTTGAAAGTACTTCCGTTAAAGGTAAACACACCACCCCAAGTACCAATCCAAAATGTACCTTTACTATCAATAAGCACAGTGCTAACCATCGTGTTTAAAAGCCCCTCTTTTTCAGCGTAGTTTGTAAATGTTTTTCCATCAAATTTTGATACCCCTAAACCCGTTCCAAGCCATAGATTCCCTTTTTCATCTTCGGTTATTCCTGTAAGTCTATTAGATGGTAATCCATCATTGGTAGTGAAATAATGCAATCGCTCCCCATCATATCTTGCAAGACCTTTTTCTAAGGTACTGAACCATAAATTTCCTTTTGAGTCTTCAAACACTTTGACTACATATTGACCAATCTGGGGTGCCGGGTTTTCTTGAACAGGTTGTGTTACGTCATTTGCTTTTTTTTCTTGCGAATTACAACCAATGGATAAGGTAGCTACTAAAAATAAAAAGAGGTATTTCATACATGTTGAGATAATAAAAGCACCATTTATTTATCGAACAATGCTTGTGCTTCAAAGATACCATGGGCTTAATATTCCGAGGCGCATGTAAATGTAAAAAGAATGTCAATTTTGTGTCAAACTATGGCTTTACATTATTATTGTTACTCATTAATTCAAACTATCTAAAACTCTTTGTGCGGCAGCTTTTAAAGAATCACGGCGCCTCGCATTTGCTAAAGAGTCATTCTTTATTGAGTTAATGGTTTTTGTGGCTTCATCAATAATAACTTCTTCTAAGTCTTTATCTTTTTTTAGATTAGGGTATAATTGTTCATTTGTTAAGCCTTCACTCGTTTGCCAAGTTTCGCCCATTTGTTCTAAAATTTGTGTTTCCCATTGCGAGGGGTGCTTTGCATCTACCCATATCACGTCTCTGTACTCCGTGTCAACTAATGCTAGGTCTGGGGTTGCAGCACCGTCAAATTTTTTGCTGTCCTCACGTTTTGCGGCAACAGTGCTAATAACAAATAGTCTTTTTCTATTCCCTATTTTCTTTACAAACGGTCTAAATTCAACCGGTTTGTTAACAGACCAATCGTATTCTTTTCGCGACTCTATTACCTTTAACGGCATAGCGCTCACACCAGCAAGTCCTTCTTTTTTAGCACCATGATTATAGTAATATAGTTTATCAGTTCCATCAGCAGGGATCAATACACTGAATGATAAACTCGTCCGCTCTTCGCCTATAGGTTCTAGACCAAACCAATGATACAAGCCACTATATGCATCAACGGTCATACCCTTAAAATCAAAATCGGTTACAAAAGGCTGCTGATTCTCATCGTCTTTTAAATCTGGAATTTTCACGGCTGTCTCCATGTTCCAGGGTAATGGATCTGTAAAACCACCAAGAAACTGAAGTGACTTTGCTTCTAATCTAGATACCTCTTCGGCCAGGGTGTTTTGTCTTGTTAAAAAAGGATATTGTTGTGTTTCTTCTGGCGAAACATAGGTTCCTTTCCCAATGGTAATTCGTTCCAGATAATCGCTAGTATCGTGTTCTCCAGGTTCAATAATCATCACGCCACCATACGATGGATATGGAAAGAAAAACCCTTTCCATTTAATAAGACTCACTACTTGTACCCATTTCCCGCTATCGTCTTTCATATAGAAGACTTCACTTGGTTCTAAGGTGAATAATTGAAAAAAGTTAAAACGTTGCACTACGGCATTGTAGGTGTTTCTACTAAAAGCTAATGATTCGCCAATGGCAAAGGTTACCGGTATTCTATTGGCGTCTGCAAACCTCGGAAAAGGGGAGGTGCTGGCGACAGCAAAAATCTCTTCGGTATTGTCATTCATGCGTTGCCAAGAATATTCTTTTGCAGGTTGCACCGCCATAGTCCATTGGTTCGTGCTATCTACACGCACCAACTGCGGTGGTGATACTTCTTGTGTTTCACCTATAGATTCATAGGCCATGGTCACAATGTTATTGTAAGGCTGTATGCGTTCGTTTCTGGTCAATGGAAGCTCATCAATCTCAACAAGGTTTAAGTTATTATAGACATTATAGGTTTGCATATATTCATACATTCCGTTTTTCCATCCTAAAAACCAACCCGTTCCAAAGAATAAAACAATACCAAGCAAAATTAATAGCCGTTTTCCGGTGCTAGCGGTACCTCTAAATTTCCGTAAGACAAACCACAAGAACAAGGCACCTAATAAAATGATGAAGGCATATTTCCGAAGAAATAATAATGCCGGTTGGTAATCATCTCTCAAGAAAAATAGTAGCAGTAACAACACGATTCCACCAATAATGATGATTCTTTTTTGCTTGCCTCCTTTTTGCCAGTATGTTTTAATCATGTTTTTGACTTATTAATTAGTGACATATTTAGTTCTCTAATTGCCCTTCGACAAGCTCAGGGTGACTGTTAGTTTTAATATAAATGACAATTTTGTCACACTGAGCCTGTCAAAGTACCTCCCAAAATTGTCAATCCGTAATCGATAATCAAATATTATTTTATAATCCCTTTATCCTTAAAACGATCTCGAGCACTCTTTTTCTTTGGCGCTTCGGAAACCTTATTGGGGGAAGCGGGTTGAGGTTTATCTATCTCTGGTTCTAACTTTTCTTTAACGTCATCAACAAACTCTTCTACACTTTCTCTCCCTTTTTCATAGGCCTTTTTCATATGGGACGTCTTTGTTTTTTCTGATGCAAAAACAATAAGTGATCCTAGATAGGTACCAATGAGCGTTGCTACAATTCCAGAAACGAAATATTGAGGATAGAAGGCATTAATAGGTGTAGCAAAACTTATGATAGAAGCGCCAATTACAAATAAGAGGGTAATATAAACTAGTCTCCATACAAAAGGCTGTACGTGAAAAAAACCTTTACGATTGTCTGCTTTCATCTGCAATTCTTCATTGTGAGTCAAATGATTGATCCAGCGATATATGCGATTGCTTTTAGATTCGCTCCAGTATAAAATGATACCAAAAAGGATAGCAAGTACAAATACAATTATTTCTAGTGTCATTTTTTTGAGTTTATTTTTATTAATTCCCCTTTAACGTGCAACTAGGGGGATGTTTCTCCCAAGTTTTATTACTTATCTATTAGTTGCTAAATACTTGATATTGTTACGTTTATTTAATGCGTTATAGCTTTTGATATGGAAGTAATCACCCATTCTTGATACCCAGGCTTCCAGTTTTTGTAGGCCTCATAAAATTGTTCTTTATCATACCAGTATAAATGCAAGGGGTCTACAGGTGCAATTTTTGTTATTAATTTCCAGATGAGTTCTTGATGTTCTACTTCTAATTTGCGATGTGGTTTGTGTAAGGCCTTTGAATATCTCGGGTCTACGATATCTTCCATTTTAGTCTGGTTGCTCTGCGCTATTTTTTCTAAATAGAGCCCAACACCCATTAATCGTTTTCTAGTCTCTAAATCAAATTCATTAAGATACTTTTTAAACAGAAATTGGTTTTCAAATATCTCATTCACTGCGTGTTCATTATCAACTAATGCTTGACTAAACAAGTGCATTTTTATGCGCTGATAATTAGGGGATTTAAAGGCCGTCTTTAAATCAAGCTCTGCAATGTCATGAGAAACAAGGATATTCATCAACTCATCATGATCTTTATGGAACAACATAACGTCATGATGGGTATCTTTAATTGCTTTTTTATATACTTCGAGGTCTTCAAAAACAAGAATGGGCGTAAGAAAATCACGTAGTAAGAACACGCCTCCAAAGGCACGAGTATAGAATGAGTTGACCTTCAATGAAACGTTTTCGAGGCTTAGTTTTCTATATCTTAAATCACCAAACTCCTTTGCAGATGCTAGTATTTTATGATGAAGTTCTCTGTCAATAAAGTTGTTTCCTTCTTTAAAAGTGGCAATGAGTGCACGCTGTTCTTTTTGATGGTGTTCTAGTTTATTTAGTACTTCAAAGCTTACCGTGATGTGTTTGTATTTCAGTAAATCAAAAGGTTCGTAAAATGCATCTACGTGCTGGTCTAGGTGTACCACTAGTGCAGCATCTTTTGTGATATCGCGTATCTGCTTATCATAAGCAGTAAAAATGGCGTGCATTAAATCTCGATCAAAACTATGCGATGGCATAAAAACTGGCTTCCCTCTCTGGGCGGGCGAAATGATAATTGCATTCGGGTTTGCATCGCCTATATTTAAATAATAGTTTTCCCCTTTCTCTTCAGCAATTTCTGGACTCCAACCCAAACCATCTACAGAAAAATGGGACAGCGCTGTGGGTTTCACACCTAGCATCGCCAAGCAATCATTATAGCGTTTAGCTAATGAGCCCGACAATGGAACGAGCCCACCACCAAATAATTTTGCTGTTTTTAGTTTTATCATCTTTATTGCCCGCGAAGGCGGGTATCCTTTCAAATTTATTTACGACTTTAGTTTATCCTGAGCCTGTTGGAGGACTCCATATGTTTACTCGGCTAATTATTTATTCTAATTTGTATGTAATTATAACTGTCATCCTGAGCTTGTCGAAGGGCAAGTATGTTTAAAATGCTTCGACAGGCTCAGCAAGACAAGACTACTTTTCAAACGTCTTCCTTGCCGCAAGCTGCACTTCCATATCGTGAATGCGACCTTCTACTTTACGTTTAAAGTCTGTATCAGCAATAGTCGCGACATTATCAAGGTAACGTACTACTTCTTGTCTTCTAATATCACTAAAGTTTAATCCTTTCATGTTTGATTTCATCAACTCTTGTAGCATTCCAAACTTGGTGTCATAGTCCTTCTGGAAATAGCGCATAGGGTCTTCAAACCAGTCTTCTGGTAAGTCAAAATCTGTAAGTCGTAAACTGATTGCACTTTGTATGTTTCTAATATCTCTTGACGAGAAAAAGGGAAACTCAGCTTGTATATTCTTGTACAACTCGGCGTAAAATACGTGTTCGTTGGTATTATATGTCGCCTCCGTTTTTTGATAGATTTCTAATACTTTTTCTTCTGTTGGCTTTTCAGAAACATTTAAAATTTCTCCTAAATTTTTAGCCAATCCTTGAGCCGAAAGGAACTCGTAATCTTTAGGGTTTTGCATTTTTACAAAATCTGGCATCGTCTTTTCAAACTTGCGCCACCAGATGTAATCTTGATCTACAAAATCAGGGATGGTTCTGGCACCGTCAATTTTAAATCTTCCTTGTACGCGGTTTATCACGGCTTTATCCAGCATTTCTGGTAAATTAGTAAATAGTCCGATGCTACTATTTCCGTAGTTAATAGCATATGCACCTTCTGTATATCTTAAAAATACACCAATCACTTCTTTTACTCCTGCCGAAACGCCCTGTGCGGTACGTTCTTGCAAGTTATTTTCGGCATCGTCAATAGGTGCAAATATCAATCTGGTAGGATCACTTAGGGGCTTCATCCATTGTACCATTTTTTCTGCAGAACCTCCTTGAAAAGTTGAAATCAAAGTGTCTGGCATAGGGTGAAACAAGAACGGAATCTCTAATTCTTCACTATGCTTTTTAAGTTTGGTTGCAATGGCGGCAATTAACATACTTTTTCCAGTTCCCGGTATTCCGTAGCCCATAAATACGGGCATAAATCCACCTAACTCTTGAAAAGGGTTTTTCTTAGCGGTAAAATCATAGCTCAACATACGTTCTGTTAAACGACGGGCGAAGTGTTTTGCATCGCGATTACCTACAATTTCTTCAAACTGAATTTTATTAAACTCAACACTAGTAGCACCACCTTCTTGAGCGTGTTCCCATCCAGAAACGGCGTAGTTGCTTTTTTCAAGTTTATAGGTTCTATCTGTAATAGTATCTGTGTTATCTAACGAACCTACACGCATTAAAATTTCGGCAATAATCGCTTCAAAGTATACAACACTAAAATTGATAACATCATCGTCATTAGCAATGATTTCTGGGTGTGCCATATATTTATCATAATAATACAGCAAGGAAGACACTCCTTTAAGTGGTGACATGAATGACAATTCTGGAATGCCAGAAAATTTATTTTTCATCACAGATAAATCATCTGAAGCTGCTGGCTTTAGATCAAATAGTACACGAGTAGCGATTCCAAAAAGCATATATGCCGTAGCTGTTTGTTGCTTAGAGTCATACTCACGGCGCTGATCATTATCTAGCGAAGACTTGCGTTCGTTTAATCCAGAAAGTCCTGAACTATCGTAATAGGCATCTTTTAGCCATATTCCCATAGTAAGCCCTTCTTGTAGGGCTAATAAACTCTGATTTAACCGTAAAGGTATTGCCACAGAATCTGGTAACAGTCGTTTTTTAAGACCTAAAATGGTTTTAGAAACTGAAGTCACATCGGTACCTCCAGTACCATTAGCTTTAGACAAATAGAGTAGGATAGAAGTGTCTTTCTGGTCTTTGTCACGGCGTTGTGCTTTGCCGCCCTGTTCCCATTGCACCCCTTTTAAATAGGACGATGCCTCATCACGTAGTGCCTCAAGTTCGTTGTTTTTAATAGGAAATGTGCTGTTGTGTTCCATATGTTTTTGTCGTTGGTCTTTTGTCTTTAGACGATCGTGTTATTGTTATTTAAGCGCTTCCATTTCGATGGGTGCTTCTGTTAGTGAGTTTAAATGTTCTGGGATCGTATCGTAGAGCACTTGCATTACTCTGTGCGAAGTAAATACATACTTCGCTGGTTTTTTAGATTCCCAAACTTGTAAATACTGTTTGTTAAAATAACCACCTTCGCTAAAGGTATCGGTACTGTTAATTTCATCTATTTGCAATGATATAGCGTACGCCGAAATGTCCAAGGTTTTATCAATAATGCCTTTTAATATCACATGAGTTACTTCAAGTTCATCTTTTGCAAACACACTATGCAAAGGCCCTAAATCTAACTTGCGAAGTTTTTTAGGTAGTAATTTGGGTAGTTTTTTATCAATAGCATAGGCCATCATATCCAATGTCATATTGCGATCTGCGACCTGCTCAAGCACGTCATATATTTGTTCAGTATATTCCTGTATGGTTGTTTTATATAAATCGAAATACATAAAACACACAAAGGGACGATTATGCGTCACATCGTAAAATGACCAGCTTATGATATACTGGGCATCACTATCAGGGTTGATTACTTTTTTATTACTAATAATTTTACCCTGAACAAATTTCTTGAAAATATACTTTTGCTCTACCGTACTATAGTAAATAATAGAAGCTGCTTGATGCAATTTTGCATCACTCACAGGTTCTTTGTCTTTTAATAGTGTTTCTAAAATCTGTTCTTTTACCTTATCTACAGGGGGCAACCGCTCTACGTACTCGTGTTTGAGCGCGAGGTCATTATATAGATATCTAAATTCTAGAAAGTTAGGATAGCCGCTTTCTGTCAGGTCAATTTTCATTTTCTCTTCATCATCAAATAGATATTTGATCCTAAATGCCTCAAGAGAATAGGTAAGTAGCTCTGTGTATTGTTCAATAAATGTCAACTCCATTTCGCCACAAATCTGCTTGTTACTCAGACTCTTTATCAGAGAATCAAAAGCGTGACTCACAATTTTAAAATAGACTTTATACTGTTCTTTGGTTTCAAGAACAGCACTGTCTAAGGGAGTTTGGATTAGGTTAATGCTCATTTAAAGGGTTAGCGGTTATTGGTTTTTTGTACATAGTTTCGATGGAGGCCTCTCTCAAAGCATCAGAAATGGTACACAGGACAAAATGATGTCATGAAGATTGTTAGTCTTTGCTTCGTTTGTTTCTGAATACTAAATCAAAACTCTTTTTAATACTCAAGGTTCAAAATCATGAACTTTGAACCTTGAATTTTAAACTTTAAATCATGATTGGTTTATCCCAGTAAATCATCTTCAGCCTCAGGTGTTGGCTTTGGAGGTGTTGGTGTATCGTCGCCATCATTTGAAGGTGCATTTCCGTCAGTAGCATAGTACTCTTCAAAGATCTCTTTCATATCAATACCGTAACGATCTGCAAAGTTTTTCTGGATTTCACTATCCTTTTTACGTATCTCGTGTAAACTTTCTGCGTAACTTCCGTAGACACCTTGCATTACTTTTTCATGTACTGGTATATTGTCCATCATATCTTGTCTTGCCTTCGCACTTGCCGTGTGCATTGCTGCCAGCGTTTGCCCTATGTGCTCATCTGTCTTCACACCTAAGTGTTCTAAGATGGCTGCAAATTCTTGATCTGTACGTGCTTTTAATGCTACGATATATCCATCGTAGTATTTAAGACGTTCATCTGTATCACTCTTTAACTTAGCTCTGTGTGTTTGTAAGTTGCTACGCAATGAAGTTAATACTTTGATGGTTAAGTTATGCTTGTGTACAAAACTATCCTTACTTGCCGCAAGTGTTGTATACGCATTTTTTAGACCTTCCAGTTCTTCTACTTTTTGCTCGATAGTGGTCACTTTACCAATGGCCTCAGAATAGGCTGCAGATTGTTTGTCGCTCACTTCTTCAAGTGCTTGACGTGCTTGCTTTAATAAAGCGTATTGCTCTTCTAGCTTGTCTTCCGTTTCTTTTTTCTTCTCTAAGGCCTTTGTGTGGTTCTTACTTGCTTCAACAATTGCTACTTGAAGTTTGTCTTCTACTTCTTTAATCTCTACCTCACGATTCTTTAATCTAGAAACGGCTGCTTGAGATTTAAACGAAAGTTCGTTCAATAAAGTCTGTACATCTGCGCTTTCAATACGTTCTTGAAACATCGCCTTTGCCTTCATATCTGCACCATCACGAATGCCTTGTGCAGCTTGCAGTTCTGCTTGACGTTTCTTAATTTTTGCTTTGCGTCCCCAAAGGTTGTTCCACCAGCTATCTTTAACGGCTTCTGCTGCCTCTAGGTCGTACTTCGCTTTATCTAACGCTTTTTGCGCGCTATCGATAACTTTTTGTTCTTCTGCATTGAGTGTAGAGAACTTTTCAAAGATGATTCCTACTTCATCTTGATAGTCGGTAAGGTCTTTAATAGCATCTAGCAGTGTACTTCTATCTTTTTCGGCCATCCCCACAACATCATCTAGTGTAGCGTTCAATATTTTCTGGCGCACCTCAGGATCATCTTCTTGAGCAAGTTTAGACTTCATCTGGTCAACGGCTTTGCCCCAGTTTACATCAACTTGTTCTGTTTTTTGTTTTGCGTTTGAGTCAGTTTCTAATAGGTCAAAATCATCAGACATAGGTATGGCTTTTTTTAGTGGTTTATAAAATTGATTGCTAATCTAGAAGCATAAATACAACTTAGTCTTGCACATGCAGAACTAATTTAGGCCATAAAATAGCGTTGTGTTCATTAATAAATTAGAAGCCTCAATTTCGTGAAAAAAATTGAGTTGAGAAATAGTATTGTAAAGCTTTTGATTATTTGTCGTAAATAGCCGTTGAATGTTACTTGAATAGGCTAAAATTGTAACCAAACACCACATTAAACTGTGCAAAGAAAAAGTTGTGGTTGGCACTGTCCGCCTTTGATGCCGTTGTTCTTACCTTGGGTAAATGTATAAAACCTCCTTTCCCTTCGGTTTGAATAAAGAAACGTTCATAAAACGTGAGATTGAGCGCTAAAACGGCATCAAAACCATAGCCAGTGATGTGATACTTATCGTATCGGTCTATATTTAGCAATTTGGTATTCGTTTTTGTAACTACAAACCCAGTGCCTATACCTTCTTTGATACTAATGTTTAGATTTTTATAATCTAGCAATTGGTCCGTATGGCGTATTTCGAAATTCATATAATTTAAACCGTCTGTGTGTTCAAATTTTAAGAAGTCTGTGGCTATGGTAAGTTGATCGTTATTATAAACGCCATCGTAGGCGGTACCACTGTTATTTATAAAACCGTCAATGGTAGCTACTTGATCTTGTGTCACTACGTATTTCATATGGTCTACACCAAAAGATAGATCCCAGTTTTCCTTAAAATAATAACCAACTCTAAAGTTATATTGCGGCACGGTGGCCTTTGGTGGATAAAAATAACGTTTCAGTGTAAAAGGGGAAGGTCTATCTTTTGCGACCACATCACTCAAAGTAAAGTCATAATCAGCACCAGAAAATTGAAGGTCTGAGTTCGTGAAACTCCCGCGATTCCAGCCCCAATAGACATAAAATGAACCTTGATTACTTTTTTGAGTGTTTTCAGGTGTGGTTTGAGAAAATCCTATGAGTGAACTCAATACAAGACCAATACAGAGTACTTGTCTTTTTACGTTATGCACAGGCTTGAATTTTTTCATTTTCATCGCAGCAAAGTACTGAAACTAAAATGTGATTTGCCCCATTTTTTTATCTATTTATTATCTTTTGAGGATAACTCATATTCGGTAATCGCGGCATTAAGAATTTCATGAGCAACTTCCTTATCTCCAAAACCTTTAGACTCCATTTTTCCTGGGCCTTTATAGTTAGTAAACCATAGTTGTACCATGTCTGTAACGCCACGATAAGAAACGTTAAGTTCTTCCAGACTATTTATAGGATACATAGGTGAATCACTAGAGACCGCAATCAACTTATCATCTTGTTCGCCACGGTCTTGAAGGTATAAGACACCTATCAGTTTGCATTTGAGTACTTCGCCTCTTTCTGCAGGTGGGCCCAGTACTAGTATATCTAATGGATCACCATCGCCTCCTTTTTCTTTCGATAATAGGGTTCTGGGGATCATCCCATAGTTGCCAGGATATCCTATATAGTTAACCACACGGGGTTTGTTATCTACTAGCTCCCATTTCATTTGTCCGGTAGTTTTATCTAACTCCCATTTATCTAAGGTGCCTGTTGGGATCTCAATAACGGCGTTGATTGCTCCGTCTGCAGCGAGTGGAGTAATGTCAGTTAATAAATTAAGGGGAGTAGATTGCTTTTCTGTGGCACTTTCAACAGGATCTGTTTTCTGCGCTGTGGATGTATTATCGCAATTGAGAAGAAGTAGGGACAAAGAAAGACAAAGTAAAAAGGCAATAAGTTTATGCATGGCAATGAAGGTATGGAAAAGAGGTGTTATTAAAAAGACAAGAATACATTAATTTAGTGTTCGTCTTAGGGAAAAATGTCAAAATTTAATAAAGAATAAGGGTGTTTTTCATCTTAGTTCTTAGTGATACGCCATTTTTATTCCGATTCCTTTTGTTCGTTTTGCGTAAAAATAGGTTTTCCATTTAAAGCTTGAACTAATGTCGTGGTGGCAAGAACTGCGTAAAGTAATGAAATAATGACAGTCGCTTTTGTATCTTTAAAGATATAAAAAGAAAGCAATGGAAGTAGCTGTAAAGCGTGCATTCCTATAAAGTGCGAAACTCTTAAATCGCCTACAGTTTTGCTCCAACCTATAATCCACCAATTCGAGTTATCATTTATTGCACCAACGCTATGGCTCATCTGAGAACTCATTAAAGCTCCTTCAAATGAAAAAACAACAAAAATCAATATACCCAAACGAATAGCCCAAATATAATGACTTGGTAAATCTGGAAAGGGCTGTGTAAAAAAGAGAAAGCCAATATAAGCAGTATAGAGTGTAACCATTACAGCTGCTACACCCATTAACGAATATAATATGGCATATAGTGGTGTGTCAAAGTTGAAGTGTGATAATTGTCCTTTAGAGGCTTGAAAAGTAATATAAGCAAGTTCAAAACCAAATAAAATGATTACTGTCCCATTGAAAGGTGTTGGATTGAAATTCGATAAATAATGACAATACCAAGCCATTGTCCAAGCAAATAAACCTATTGAAACAGCAAATTTAAAGGGCTTAAACCAAGCATTTACTCCTTGAATTTGGGTAGTTGTAAATTTGGTTAAAACAATAAATAGTATTGAAAGAGATAAGCAGAACAAACCAAAATAAAACAAGGATTCATTTCGAATTTTTAATTCCCTAATAAAATTTAATATTCCTTCAATCATTTCCTTATTTTTTTTTGTCTAACGTAAACTTCGGGACAAAATAATTCAAGCAATAAAGCATTGCTCCGTATGTGAAAATGAGCGTAGGCATATTGGTGTTAAATCCTAAATCAAATTCTGGAATACCAAATAACTCTCTAAACGATTTTGTGGCAATGAGTAGCATAAAAATAATTCCATAAGCGAAAACAGAAATAATTGCGATTCTATTTTTTGTAGTTCTAATAATTCCTTTTTTCGCTTCTTCTCTAAAGAAATACCACATAGCGCCAAAACTAAATAAAGCTTCTATTAAAATGGCTAAATATGGATTAGATGCATACAATCCAAGACCAGCTTCCATTGTATCTGCCCCAAAAATATGGTGCATATGACCTGAAAAGAAATCTAAAACAAACTGGATCGAGACTAAAGCCATACTTACTAAGCCTATTTTGGTGTTTTTGAATAGCAGTTTCCCAAGTAAGAAAACAATCGCCAACCAAAATAATTGTGATAACAAATCGTGGCTGTATAACATATCTACTGCCATATTACTTAAAGTGGCATCAAAGGCATCACTCGGATTGGTTGGTTCAAGTCCTAAATAGTGAAAAATAAACCACAAAAAATCTTGCAATTGTGATATCATTAAAAAATAAAGTAACGTTCCTTTTGGGAATTTTTGTTTTACTATTAATGCCGTTGTAAAATGTCCTGCTAACATAATTTCTATTTTATTTTTGTATTTTTGCTATCGAATTGAAAGTAAAAATAATAATTACTATCGAATTAATAGTAATATTTTGTAACAAATGAAAAAAGAATTTCGCTCTGGCTGTCCAATCTCATCTACATTAGATATTGTAGGTGATAAATGGTCTTTGTTAATCATTAGAGATATGCTTGTTAAGCACAAAAAGACTTTCAAGGAAATTTCTGATTCAGATGAAAAGATTGCACCAAGCATTTTATCTGCACGATTAAAATTGTTAGAGTCGTATAAACTGATTTACAAAACGAAAGTGCCAGTTAACAAAAAAGAAAATATTTATTTGTTAACGGAAAAAGGGATTCGTTTAACTCCAATAATTATTGAATTCAGTTTGTGGGGAAATACCAATATGCGAGAATTTAATGAAATAGATGCTATTGAAGGCTTGAATGCAGATAAGACTTTAATTATTCAAACAGTTCAAGATAATTATAATTCTATGTTGCTTAATTTCCGATAAGGTTGCTCTCAAATGGCATACAACAGGTTTTTTAATATATAAGAAATAGGTTTAATGACTTTAACTCGCTTTTAGTCAGTAGCTAGGAGCGTATATAAAACGAGTAATAATGTCGCCTAAAAGCCATTCAAGTGGTACTGCGCCCGGTTTGATGCCCTTTTCTGGCGGGATGGCAACAATCACTTACTCTACAACCTCAAAGGCGCGTATAGCAGCATTGGGCTCCATAATGGTATGGTCTTTCCAGAAGTTTGGGTCGTACTTAGAGAGGTAACTGGCAGTGACTTCTGGGTTTTCTGTGGCTTGGGCATAGGCAGTAGTGCTTATGTTTTCTGAGGAGAATACTACCAACTCGTACTTGCTAATACTCGAGGTCCCAAAATCTAGGTGCAAGGCGAGTTCGTTTTGCTTGCGTCTTCCTTTTACGTTTTTGTTTTTTTCGATCACATTAAGGGGTCTATCGATACCAAACGATTCGCCATCTTCTAGTTCCATATACTTAATGCCATAGCCTCCTGCGGCTTCTTTTGCAAACAACATTTTTCCTTTAAGCTTATTACGGCTGTAGCTTATGCCCAACAAACCAAAAGTTTTTAAGGGGCGCACATTTTCAAACTCTAATCGCATGATAGCAAAATCTTGTGTGTTTACATAGAGCACGCCTTTAAAGTCTTTTCTGCCTTTGGGTTCAAAACTAATAATGTACACGGCAACATCATCTATAAATGTGTAGTCTTTATGCGTAAAACGGTAGCGGTTAGATTTCTGTAAAAAGTCTAGATCTGTATCTTCATGAAAAAATAACTGTTCGTGCATTTCAGAAATACGATCTTTTAGGTTGGGTAAAAAATCATCGTGTTCTGGTCCATTAACTTCTACTTTTATAATATCTGCTTCTTCTTTATTTTCTACTGCGATAGAATCCATCTCTACCTTAGTACCTATAAGACCGGAGCGTATTTTAAAATAAGAATCTGGTTTTACATTTTCTTTAAAAATTCGTTCTAGTCTATCTGAAATCCCATCTACAGAAACATCTTTCTTTTTGTCATACAACTCTGCAGCCTTATCTATGTGTAGTTTGTTATTGCGGTAATCCCCATAAAAATCTCCCACGGCTTCTTTGTAAGACGTAGATTTTCTGGCTATAGATGCAGCCATCTCATCAAAGAGCGCTTCGTTAAGCTCAGCGATACTGGACTTTTTAAAACCAAAATCTACCTTGTCCATAAGGTTAGTCTCACTCTGTCTAAAAAATATTTTCTTTTTAGAAGGGCTAATGGTATAATTGCTTTGCTGGTTTTCTTTTACCTTTTCAATTACCTCTTCTGGGCTTAGGGGGTTTGCATTGATAAACACTTGCCCAAGCTCAAAGGTTTGTGGTGTTAAAGTAATAGTTGTATCTCCTTGTGGTTGCCAGAGTCCTACTTTTTGGTAGCCCATAGAAGAGATAACAATAGAATCTTTTATACGTGTCATTTGCTTTGCGGTAATGGAAAACTTACCATCTTCGTTGGTAATGAGTCCGCTATGTGCACCAGTAACGACGGTTGCAAATGGAATAGGTGCTCCGGTATTTGCGTCTACCACTGTAGCGGTTAACTCTTGACTTCTTAATTGGTTGATTCCTGCAATAAATACGAGTAATACAAAAAGGCTTCTCATGGTGTTGTTTTTTTAAATAGACGCAACTTTTTACAGTTTAGTTGCCTGTGTTAAAAAGACGATAGAGTGTAGGGCGTGTTACTCTTGTTGTTTGTATAGGCGCTTATCGCTGCACCAACAAGGGCGTTATCAAATAAAAAACCGCTTATTTAATTCCTGAGAAATGAATAAACGGTCTAAAGAAAGTTAGATAAAATTTATCTATTTGGTGTATGGTATTCTTCTAGAAACTTTGCGCATTAATGTGTTAATTAAATCTTGTGCATTAGAGCCTAATGATCCTTTTACATTTTTAAGATAGTTAACTACAAGTTCGTCATCTGTAGTACTCATAAAATCCATGTTCATTGTAGCACTGCTAGTTGCAAACATACCTCCAGTTAAAACCGCAAGACCAATAGCTGCACCATTAGACATAGGTTTTGAAGTTTCAAAAGAGCCTACAATAACGGTTTCTACACCTAAGATTTTACCCAATTCACTAGGTAAATAAGCATCGTAAGCGTGTATGTCAATTCCGTTTTTTATTAATAATGCGTTTGTTCTTGCAGGGTTTTGAACATCAACAAGCATAGTACCTCTTTTTTTTCTAGTTAAAAACCAAGTGTACATTCCTTTCTGAATGTCCAATGCTTCATTTTTACCCATTTCAATAATTTGCTCCGGGGTAAAATCTTTTAATTCTTTTGGCCGTAGTTTTACTTGAACTTTCATTGGTAATATTGCTATAGTCTTAGTATTTGCTACATAGGTGTCAGCATCTGGATGTACATATAGTTTTGTCTGTGCAAGCATGGCTGTCGTGAAAAATAAAGTAAAAATGAGAATTGATTTTTTCATTTAGTTTTGTTTTAAATAAAGTTTGCCTACTTCAAAATTCAGTTGGTTTTTCGGCTTATTCCCAACACCAGTAAGAACTGTAAATTTACAAATACTCATAAATTTAGCCAATACGTAAAAACACGTAGTTATTAATAGGTTGTAAATAAAAACACCCTAAATCTTCGCCTGATAGGTATATAAATCGTGGTATCTGCCTTCACTGGCAATAAGGTCTTCGTGATTACCACGTTCTGCAATTTTACCATTTTCTATCACTAAAATCTGGTCTGCCTTTTTAATGGTACTTAACCTATGGGCAATGATAATAGTGGTGCGGTCTTTAATAAGTTCGCTTAAAGATTTCTGGATAAGCGCTTCACTTTCTGTATCTAGATTAGAGGTCGCCTCGTCTAGGATGATGATTTTAGGATTGGCAAGAATAGCTCTAGCGATAGAGATACGCTGGCGCTGCCCGCCAGAAAGCTTGACACCACGTTCGCCAATTAAGGTCTCTAGACCCTCTTCAAAACGGTCTGTAAATTCGTTTACATATCCTGCTTTTACAGCTGCCTGTACTTCGGCCTCTGTGGCATTGGGTCTTGGGAACATAATATTCTGCCTAATAGTACCTTCAAACAAGAACTCGTCTTGTAAGACCACCCCTAAATTTTGGCGGTAGCTACTCAGTTTTACCGTGCTTAAATCTATACCATCAATACTTACCGTTCCAGAAGTAGGGGTTAAGAAGGTGGCTGCAAGACCGGCCATTGTTGATTTTCCAGAACCAGAACTTCCTACTAGGGCGATTACTTTACCCGCTTCTACATCGAGGTTCATGCCATGCAGTACATCTTTACCTTCTTCATAAGCGAAAGTCACGTTTTTAAATTCTAGATGTCCTTTTATGTCGTCTAGTGTTACGGTTCTATTTTCCATTTCCTCTTCTGGGACAAGGTTCATTAGCTCTTCTGTACGATCCAGTCCTGCAAGGGCCTCGGTGAGTTGGCTCCCTATGTTACTCATTTGAACAATAGGAGCAATCATCAACCCTAAAAACAAGGTAAACGAAAGGAAATCACCCACGGTCATGGTACCCTGGATCATAAAATAACCACCTATTCCCATAATCCCTACTGAAGCTAGTCCTAATAGAAAAGTAGAGGAGCTAGACATAAGGGCAGTAGCCAGCAAGCTCTTTTTTACATTCTGAAATAGCTGATCCACTCCTTCTTCAAACACCTTGTTTTCTTGGTCTTCGGCATTAAAACCTTTAATCACACGAACACCAGCGAGTGTTTCTGTTAATCTTCCCTTTACTTCGGCATTGATCTTTCCGCGCGCTCTAAAAATGGGACGGATGTATTTAAATGCTTTTAAGGCCACCAAGCCAAATATCGCCACTGGTAAAAACACGAACAAGGTCATCCATGGATTAATGTCTATTAAGATTATGATAGAGATTACTGCCGTTAGTGTGCCTCCCACGAGTTGTACGAGTCCCGTTCCAATAAGATTACGTACCCCTTCTACATCGCTCATAATTCTAGAAACGAGTGCGCCAGATTTAGTATTATCAAAAAAACTAATAGGTAGCGATAGTACTTTTTTCTGCACTTGAGCACGAAGTTCACTAATGAGGTATTGCGCTTGTACACTTAATACTTTGGTCAAGAAGAAGGAGGTTACCGCTTGTACTAGCAAGGCTACACCTACAAAAACAAGGAGTTCTGTTAAGGCTGCCATATCTTTATTGGGGATTACCGAATCTAAAAGTTCTTTAGATTTCCAGGGCAATACAAGACTAGCCAAACGGCCAATCACAATAAGGATTAAACCCACAAAAACAATATTTCTACGCGGCCAGACAATGGTCTTAAACGCTGAGAGCATGGTTACTTTATTTTCTTTATTCTTTGATTTTGGTAATTTTTCTTGAGAGTAGTGCTGCATGTTACAAAGATAAATAGATGGCTATATTAAGCATCGTATTTAACAGTTTGTGTGAGAAATCTTTTGAATTATTTTACCCGCTCTATTCTTGTACCCTGGAGTTCCTGAAGGTAATTTTTGCTCGAGCATCACTTGTAACTCTGGATGGATCCAATCTATTTCTGTGCCTAAAAGATACAAACAAGTCATGGCTCTAGCGGTGCATGCGACTTTTTTATCGGTGATAATCCAATCAAAACAGGCCTCGATTAAAATCTCTTTATGTCCTGATGTTAATGGTGGTTTGCTGTATTTTTTTGAGTTCTTATAATAGGCTAGGCATAATTTTTCAGAGATATTAGCAAGCGGTCTTAGGGTTTGGTCTTTCTTCGGAAACGTGATGCGGTTAAAAAATAAGTCCAGATAAGGATACAGTAGCGAAAGGTTTTCAAGAGCTACAAACTCGAGTACCCAAGCTGCTTTATGGCAAATGTCTGCTTGGTTTTCTAGATAGATATAATCAATAAGTTCTGGTAAGGTCTCTGGATGTTCTATTACCCAATGGGCTGCCGCGAGACGATTTGCTCTGTAGGCTTTTGCGTAGTTTATTTGGGCTAGGAGGGTGGACATCTAGCAAAGTTAGAAAGAAAGAACAAAGAACCAAGAAGAAAGAAATTGATTAACGATTGGAGATTTTTGATTGTGGATTTTTGATTTTAATGCAAGTTGTTTAATTAAAGAGAAAAATTAGGATAGCATCAAACACGATAAAAGGTGTAAGTTAAGAGTAAATGACTTTTTTTTAAATTTCCACAATCCACAATCCACAATCCACAATCAAAAATCACCTATCATCTCAATCACCTTCTCAACTCCAGTTCCAGCTTTCTCTGCTATAACTGTCAACCGCGCATTAGAATCTAACGAAGGATTAGGATCTACAAAATATAGCTGAGCATGTTCTGGTGCATATTGCATCAATCCAGCGGCGGGATATACTTGCATAGAGGTGCCTACAATAATTACCACGTCGGCTTTTGCTACAATGGGGATTGCCTCATCCATCGCAGGAACCGCTTCGCCAAACCAAACAATATGCGGTCGCCATTGATAGCCTTTTTCACATAGATCACCTACTAAGATATCTTTTCCCCAATGTTTGATGTCTATGGCATTTCCGGAGCTACGTATTTTTAAGAGTTCGCCGTGAAGATGGAGTACATTTTTACTTCCTGCGCGTTCGTGAAGATCGTCCACATTTTGGGTGATAATATGGACGTTATGTGTTGCTTGTAATTGTGCCAAGGCTAGATGTGCAGCATTGGGTTGTACCTCTAATAATTGTCGCCTTCGCTGATTGTAAAACTCGAGTACCAATCCTGGGTTTCTCGCAAAACCTTCGGGAGTGGCGACCTCCATCACGTCATGACCTTCCCAAAGCCCGTTAGAATCTCTAAAGGTTTTAAGTCCGCTTTCTGCGCTTATGCCTGCTCCTGTAAGTATTGCTATGTTCATGTAGTTTTATGATTTATTGTAACCTTGTTCGTCTCAATAACGATTTTTATTGTTTTGCATTAGGCATTAGGCATTAGGCATTAGTTGTTAGGAGTAACTAAGCTGTCCCTATTCTATGCTCCATCATCCAACCATTTTTGCAACCATAAAAAGCCTGGTTAATAACTAAATTACCTAAGCCTTGTTCAATAGCCCACCGTTTTGTTATTTTTAATAACTAAATTACAACATACATTGGACATAGCACTATTAGAACATTTAAAAGGCTTTTTAACAGAGAAGCGGATGGCGCGTTTTGAGAAAATCTTAAGCGAACGCACTACGCATTTTACTATAGTCGCAGAAGATGTTTATCAAATACACAACACCAGTGCTGTGATGCGATCTTGCGATGCCTTTGGGATTCAAAACTTGCATCTTGTAGAGGAACGCAACGGTAAAAGTATAGATAAAGAGATTGCGATGGGTTCGCAAAAATGGGTGACACTGCATCGTTATAATAGTATGGATACGTGTATGGAAACCTTAAGGGCACGAGGCTATCAAATAGTAGCGACCTCACCACATGCAGAAGCGAGTGAATTACATGAGTTTGATTATACAAAAAAAAGTGCTTTGTTTTTTGGCACCGAAAAAGATGGCTTAACGGAAGAAGTCTTATCGCAAGCAGATGCCTTTATAAAAGTACCTATGTATGGCTTTACGGAAAGTTTAAATATTTCAGTTTCGGCGGCAATTATTATGCAGCACTTAGTTACAAAGATGAAGTTAAGTGATCTTGATTGGCACCTTTCTGAAGATGAAATACTAGAGCTAGAATTGCAATGGGCAAAGAATACGATTAAAGCACATAAAAAGATTGTAGATCGCTTTAATGAAGCTAGAGCGCTAAAAGAATAAAGAACTTGGACTATAGAGGAATGTCAAATGTGAAGATTTACTGAATTTTATGAAACTAATTATCCTGTTGTTTTTTATTCCTATTGCAATGTTTTCCCAGCAGTCGCAAAGGTATTTAGAGTTTATGAACAAACATAGGCCTGTGGACTCTTCTAAAGTGACGAAAAAGTATAGAAACGGTAATATAAAAGAAACAGGAAAAAAGTATGTTTATGAATATGAAGATTGCATTTATGAAACTTATATCGGGGAAAGGTCTTATTTCTATAAATCTGGCGCTCTATTTTATAAAATGACTTATGATAATTTGGGCATCCAAATTTCTTGTATTTATTATGCAAAGGATGGTCAAATACTTGAAGAAAATGAAACTAGAAGTATTGATTCTGAAGCTTTAACGTTGGATGATTTCTTTGATAATTATAACTTTGATATCACGACCTATGCTAAAATCTATTATTACTCCATTAAGCTAGACAAGTATTATTTAAGAAAAGAAGGGCCCTATTTTAATTTCTGCAAGTCTGGAATTTGGAAAAAATACAACCCAGATGGTTCTTTTAAGAAAGAGAAAAACTATGACCGCTAACCACTCACTATTCACCGTTCACCACTCACTAATAAAAATATGAAACTAGTCTTCGCCACACACAACCTTAACAAATTTAAAGAAGTCCAAGCCTTGTTACCTTCTAGCATAGAACTGTTGAGCTTAACAGACATTGGTTGTAATGAGGATATCCCGGAGACAGAAGAAACCATAGAAGGAAATGCAAAACTTAAAGTAGTACACGTTCGCAAGCAGTACAACTTGAATTGTTTTGGAGATGATACGGGGCTTGAAGTTAGAAGCTTGAATAATGAGCCAGGGGTTTATAGCGCGAGATACTCAGGCAAAGATGCAACCGCAAATACTAATATGGATAAATTGCTCGATAACCTGAAAGACAAAGAAGACCGTTCTGCGCGCTTTAAAACGGCTATAGCGCTAGATATTGATGGTAAGGAGCAGCTTTTTATAGGATTATGTGAAGGTAGTATCACTACCGAGCGAAGTGGGAGTAAAGGCTTTGGGTATGATCCTATCTTTCTACCTAACGAAGCTACTGTTACCTTTGCTGAAATGTCAATGGGAGAGAAGAGTAGGATAGGGCATCGAGGCAAAGCGATGCGTAAACTAATTGAATACTTAAATAGGTAATGGAACATAAAATTAAATCTATTAGAACCTTTATTGGCTGTAAAGACTTTACTGTCTCAAGGGCCTTTTATAAGGCATTGGGTTTTAAGGAAGTTCTTTTAGGTGATAAGATGTCTTATTTCAGGATTGAAAATTTTGGATTTTATTTACAGGATTATTATACCAAAGACTGGATAGAAAACTTGATGTTGTTTCTAGAAGTAGAGGATGTTTATTCGCATCTAGAAGAATTAAAGAAGCTGCAATTGCAAGAAAAATTTTCAACTATTAGAATTTCAGAAATAGTAAAAAAAGATTGGGGTGATGAATATTTTTTACACGATCCCTCGGGAGTGCTGTGGCATATAGGGGCGTTTAAATAGAGGTCATTTAAACCAGTCACATTTCCGAAGAAAATAATAAATTGTTAATAACTATTAATATCCAAGAAAAAGAGTACTTTTGCACCGCGTTAGCGAAAAGCTAATCAAATTAAAAAATCCTCAGGGTGAGGTAGTGCTAAAAGTGAAGTCGTAGGTTATTTGTCGATCGCTTCTCAAAGCACAGCAAATAACAATCCAATAGCAATCTATTGGATACAGACTAAAAATATATGTCAGCATTTAAAGCGTTGGGCCTCAACGATGAATTACTACAGGCCATTACAGATATGGGTTTTGAAACCCCATCTGAAGTACAAGAACAAGCAATACCAATCCTTCTAGAAGAAGATACAGACCTCGTTGCCTTAGCGCAAACGGGTACAGGTAAAACAGCAGCATTTGGTTTTCCAATGTTGCAAAAAATAGATGTGGCTAGCCGCACTACACAAGGACTTATCCTTTCGCCTACACGTGAATTGTGTATGCAGATTACCAATGAAATGAAAAATTACGGGAAGCACATGAAAGGGCTTAACGTAGTTGCAATTTATGGTGGTGCGAGTATCTCTGATCAAGCACGCCAGATTAAAAAAGGAGCACAAGTGATTGTAGCTACGCCGGGTCGTATGAAAGATATGATTAGCCGTCGTATGATAGATATTTCTAAAATACAGTATTGTGTTTTAGATGAAGCAGATGAGATGTTAAACATGGGATTCCATGAAGATATCACAGAGATCTTATCACATTCACCACAAGAGAAAAGTACCTGGTTATTTAGTGCCACTATGCCTAGAGAGGTATCGAGTATCGCTAAAGAGTTTATGTACCAACCGCAAGAGATTACTGTTGGTTCTAAAAACACAGGTACATCAAACGTATCGCACGAATACTATTTAGTAAACGCACGAGATCGTTACCAAGCCTTAAAACGTCTCGCAGATGCAAATCCAGAAATCTTTTCTGTAGTATTCTGTAGAACGAAACGTGATACACAAAAAGTAGCAGAGCAATTAATCGCAGATGGATATAATGCTGGAGCGATCCACGGAGATTTAAGTCAGAATCAACGTGATATTGTGATGAAGCAGTTCCGTTCACGTCAGATACAAATGATGGTTGCAACAGATGTTGCTGCTCGTGGTATTGATGTAGATAATATTACACACGTAATTAATTACCAATTGCCAGATGAAATAGAAACCTATACCCACCGTAGTGGTCGTACAGGTCGTGCTGGTAATCAAGGTATTTCTATCGTGATTGTATCTAAAAGCGAAGTGCGCAAGATTAAAAGCATCGAGAAAAAGATACAGCAGAAATTTGAGATGAAGGAGATCCCTTCTGGGATGGATATCTGTGAGAAGCAGTTAATGCACCTTGCAACAAATATCAAAGACACGGAAATCAATAATGATATTGAAGCATACCTTCCAGCAATTAACGAAGCGCTTGAAGATTTCAGCAAAGAAGAATTAATTAAAAAATTCTTTTCTGTAGAGTTTACGCGTTTCTACAATTACTATAACAAAGCAAAAGACATTAATGTTCAAGCGGGTAGTGATAGAGATTATAGAGATGATACTGGTAGTGTTCGTTTCTTCTTAAATGTAGGAGAGAAAGATGACTTTAACTGGATGAGTCTTAAAGACATGTTGAAGGAAGTCCTAAACTTAGGGAAAGACGAAGTATATAAAGTAGACGTAAAAGATGCATTCTCATTTTTTAATGTAGATGAAAAACATAAAGATCTTGTAACAAGCGTATTTGCAGATTTCGAGATGGAAGGACGCAAAGTAAATGTAGAAGAATCTTCTGGCGGCGGCGGAGGTCGCAGCGGCGGAGGAAGAGGAAGAAGTGGCGGAGGTCGCAGTGGCGGCGGAGGTCGTGATGGAGGCAGAGGACGCAGCGGAGGTGGCGGAGGAGGCTACAAAGGAAAACGTGATGGTGGTTACGGCGGCGGCGGAAGAAGCAGCGGCGGTGGCGGAGGCTACAAAGGGAAGAGAAGCGGTGACGGTGGTTACGGTGGTGGTTCTGGAGGCGGTTCAAGAAGCGATTCTAGAAGAGACTCAGGCAGTAGCTCAGAAGGGTCTTCAAGTAGAGGAAGATTTGGTGGCGGTTCTGATTCTGGATCTGAAGGGAAGTCTAGATTTAGCGGAAAACGCAGAGGAAAAGCAAAACCAGACGGCGGTGGTACTGGAGGCCGTAGAAGAAGAGATTAGGTAATGCTATTTCTTCGGAAATAGGATGTCAATTATAAATAAGAAATCCGTGTCAAGACTTTGGCACGGATTTTATTATTATATATTGATGTCGGTCTGAGCATTGAACTAATTTTTGAAGCTACAACTGTTGTCAGTCTGAGCGCAGTCGAAGACAATGAGCTAAGCTATTTTACGATATCACTAGTCTAATAATTTACATCGGCCAAAATTTGAACACTTAGGTTTCTATATGCATTTCGACTGCGCTCAATGTGACATTGTTTAAATCAATTTCTTCGGAAATGTTAAGTAATTGATAAATTGTATACCCACATCGAAATATAACAACGAATTTGTCGTCTATATACATATATTTGTAACTGTTTATGAAAAATTATATTCTTCTATTTTGCTTGTTTTTAGTTACGTCCTTGGCATTTGCCCAAGATGACCTGACTATTGAAGGAACAGTGTTAAATGATAACGATGACAAACCTCTTGAGAATGTAAACATTGTAAACCTGAACCGGGTTAAAGGAACTACCTCAAACCAAGACGGTTTTTTTGAATTAAAGGCCCAAGTAAACGACACACTATATTTTAGTTATTTAGGTTTTAAGTCTATACGGGTTCGTGTTACCAATGACTGGTTAAAGTTTGGTGACATTAAAGTAAAGATGACCGAGCTCGGTATTGCGCTAGAAGAAGTTGTGGTGCGTCCTGTGCAGCTTACAGGATATGTAGAAGTAGATGCAAAAATTATTCCGGTGTATGATGATTATCGGTACCGTATTTCTGGCTTAGGTTCTGGATATGAAGGAGGACAACAGCAGCCAGGAGCCATATCTAAGGTGTTAGGGGCTATTTTTAACCCAGCAGATTTCTTGTATAATGTTTTTGGCAAGCGCCCCAAACAGATGCGCAAGCTTCGCCAGATGAAAGAAGATGATAATATTAGAAATTTACTACAGTCTAAATTCGACCGAGAGACTTTAATGGCGGTGCTCCAACTAGAACGCGCAGATGTAAATGAGATACTAAACAACTGCAGTTACAGCGAGGCCTTTATTATGACTGCAAATGACCTACAGATACTAGACGCTATAAGCGAGTGTTATGAGGAGTATAAGATATTGAATCGAGATAGAGGATAGCTTCTTAAAATTTGGTCGTATACTATTTTCTGAAATTTTAAGATTGACATTTTTCAAGTAGTAGTATGAAACAATATTTAGAGCTCCAAAAAACAGCATATTGAAGGAGTTATCGTTTGGTGGAGGAGCCGTTAATGAAGCGGTGATGCATATTAGCAATGCCCATGTACCTTTTGGTGGCCTGGGCACTAGCGGAATAGGGTCGTATCATGGCAAAGCTGGTTTTAATTGCTTTACGCACTACAAAAGTATTATGGACAAGCCTACTTGGTTAGAGCTGCCTATTAAATATGCGCCTTATTCTAAAACCAAACTCGCATGGTTGCGACGTTTACTTAAGCGGCAATAATGGAGCAAACAATTATTCATTACGGATTGCATTTATCGCTGCCCTTGTTGGTTGCTATTCTTTTTTATAGATCACAATGGAAAAAAGCATTCTTCATTATGATAACCATGATGGTAGTAGATGTAGATCACCTATTTGCAGATCCTATTTTTGATCCTGACCGTTGCAGCGTTGGTTTTCACTTTTTACATAATTATTGGGCAATAGGAGTTTATCTAATTTGCGCCTTTATAAAACCCTTTCGTCTTTTTGCTTTGGGATTATTGTTGCATATGGTTGCAGATGGTGTGGATTGCTGGATGATGGGTACTTGGTAAGTTGCTACCTGTGATGATACGGCTCATTTTTCAAAATAGTAAACCCACGATAGATTTGCTCTACAACAAATAACCGAACCATTTGATGACTAAAAGTCATGGATGATAATGATACTTTTCCGTTTGCTCTTGCATAGATTTCTTCGCTAAAACCATAAGGGCCTCCAATTACGAAGATTAGCTTTTTAAGGTCAATTTCCCGTAAGTATTACTTTATTCGTTTGATTATAAATTAATTAAGTCAATTGAATATTAATGTAGGAAATTCTTACCTTAATAAAAATTTACGTAATAAACAAGTTTTTTATCGAATATATATTGATTTCATCGAAAACATTAAAATTGGATTGTTATTATTTATATGTTTGTAGTCTCCTCAATTTATTTATAAATCATAAGTAAGCTATTTTTATACCTTTCTTAAATTTAAAGAATAAAAAATATCCAAGTCCCCATTAATTATCCTAAGGAGAATTAAACTAGATAAAGTCAATTATTAACAGTCCGATAGAATTGTATTTTTGATACCTTTTTAGTCTTTTCAAAGCTTAAGTTATGATTTAATTAATTTAATTAATTAAATAATACAGGTTATGAAAAATTTTTACTCTACCATCGTACAAATTGGGTCATGTATAGTTAGACCAGAAATAATTAGGAAAGGTGCAATTTCATTTATAATGATTGCACTTTTTTTATTTACAGGCACTTCAATAGTTGCTCAAACATTTCCACCCTGTATAGATGGTAATTCTGAGGATTGGAGTAATGTTCAATTACAAGACCATCCTAATTATACCCATAAAACGGATGTTTTCACTGGCAATATGGATGATATCTATACAGGCTCTAAGGATTTTAAACTATTTGGCCCGAATAATAATGATACTGCTTATAACGAATGGACATTCAGTCCCATGCAAGCCAAGAGTGATATAATGAATGCAGCGGCCGTTGTTCTGACAGGTATTACTTCAGACTTAAATTGTACAAGTTCATTTGGTGATTATGACCCCAGTCATACCTACCTCTTTTTTGCGGGTGATAGACAAAGTAATAATGGAACTGGGTATACTGGATTTTGGTTCTTGATAGATGGATCCACCCCTACAGTAGGAATGAACGGTCAAAATATTTTTGATCCGCCTCACAATGGCACTGCCCAAAATCCTGGAGATTTATTGATATTGGCTAATTTTGAAAGTGGAGGTAGAGATGCAGTGGTTACAGTATTACAGTGGGTAGGTCCGGGTAATGGAACAGAGGGCAACAATAATTCATTAATTGTAGTGAACAATGCTGCACAGGTAGGCCAAAATAATATGGGTACTACTGATATCCCTTCTAATTTTGTAGTAGATGGACGCACAGAATATGACACGAATTTGTTTTATGAAGGTGTTATTGATTTAACCGAAATATTCAATTTACAAAATGATTCTCTTTGTCAAGCTACTTGGTTGTTAGAAACCAGATCGTCTAAAGAAATTACGGCAGATTTAAAAGATTTTGTTGCTGGTGGTTTTGATTTAGCTCCTACCTTGGATGTAACTGATGATGAAGTTTGTGAAGGAGATATAGCCAGTTTAACGGCTACCCTTTCACAGGGAGACCCTCTGGATTATACATTTACTTGGGCTCCTGATAATGGGAATTTTACTGGACAAGGGTCAGATACAATTACATTTGATCCTGCGCAATTAAGTGATGCAGGTCAGTATACAGTTACAGTAACAAGTTCAACGGGATGTGAACCCGATGAAGGCCCTGGAATGGGTACTCTAATGGTAAACCCATTACCAATTATTACAGCAGATAACGCTTTATTAGAATGTACTGAACTTTCAGTCCAATTAACAGCATCGCCACCGGGAGGAATTTGGAGTGGAGCTAATGTAAGCGAACAAGGATTGTTTGACGCAACAGGTTTAGCTCCTGGCGATTATAATGTAACTTATACATTTACTGATACTAATGAATGCACTAACAGTGACGGAGCTATAATAACAGTAAATATAGCACCAGTTTTGGATGTAACGTGCCCAGATAATGTGTCAGTTGGTTGTACAGATGATATTAGTACCGATTTTACCAATTGGTTAGGAGGATTTTCTTCAGATGGTGGGGGTGGAACAATTCTTGAAACATATACTGCGACTGTCGATGGAAATCCTGTTGATTTTGCAAACCTTACAGCACCAGCAGATGTATGTGGAACCGTTATAATTGTAACGCTACAAGCAACCGATGATTGTGATCAGGATGAAATGTGTTCCAGTACTTTTACGTTAGTTGCCGCAGCACAAGTAGATGTATCCGGACCAGCCGATGATCAAATCGAAGCATGTAACTATGCAGATGATGCAGCATTACAAGCAGCGTACACCGCTTGGTTAGCACAGTTCACCACCCTTGAGAATGGATGTGGCGAAGATGGAATGTTCACCAGCACCCCACCAGCAGCAGATATGAGTA
>CALIAF010000024.1 GCA_938041335.1 uncultured Ulvibacter sp.
AGATGGAACACTTTGGTTTGGTACAAATAAAGGAGTTTATATTTATAAAGAGAACATATTTTCTTCTTTTCTAAATAATGATAGTATTGTAAATAATAATGATCTGCAACTTAAATCTATTGAACGAATATTAGAAGATAAAAAAGGAAATATCTGGTTCTGCTCGGGAATGTTAGGCGAAGAAGGTGTTAGCCGTTACGACGGAAAAACCATAACTAATTATAAACCTAATGGGGATACATGGGTGCCCTTTATTTTAGAAGATAAAACAGGAAATATCTGGTTCTCGGGAAGAAATCATGGATATTTTCGTTATGATGGGAAAAATTTTACTGATTTTACAGAGAAAGCTAGATTTAGTCCAATAGTAGAAAAACCCGCTGGAACAATTTGTCTTGAAGGAAAAGTTGGAGTTGGTCCAATATTAGAAGATAAAGCAGGAAATATTTGGTTCACTGGAAAGATGAGTAGGTTTGGAGGCTCAGGAGGTATATGGCGTTATGATGGGAAATCTTGTACAAATTTTACCCAAGTGGGTTTAGAATATTATCAGGTTTGGTCAATGGTAGAAGATAAAGCAGGAAATATCTGGGTAGGAACAAACAATACAGGCTTGTATCGTTTCGATGGAAAAACGTTTACTGATTTTACGGAGAAAGCGTCTAAGCCATAATGGTGTATTTTGTACTGTTGAAGATATCGATGAGAACCTTGTAGAAATTCGTCAAACGCTCATTTTTCATAAAATATGCCTTTAAAAAAGAGCGACTTTCTAAAAGCCGCTCTTTTTTTACAACACTAACTTAATAACTTTTTACCAGTCGTATAAATTCTGCTCTATACCCTTCTAGATCCTCGCCTTTACCTGATTCTGCCAGTCTAATAACATCCTTCTTACTGGCTTTGTTGCAAAAAAGGGAGTTTCTGAGCTGCATCCCAAATAACGCAATAGAAGAAGCATATTTAAAATCTTCAGATGCATTTTCAAAAGACGTATCCGTATTTTCTACGATATGAGAAATTAACTGACTTTTATTTTCTTGTGGGTTTTTATATCTAAATTTTATGGTCGCAAGTTCACTCGTGTTGATCTTTGCATTTGTCTCTGTATACTTTAATGCAGGCACCTGCTTCACAAAAACACTTTTTACGCCTACTGGAATTATTTCATACAAGGCGGTTACGGTGTGTCCACTCCCTAATTCGCCAGCATCTTTGGTATCATCTTCAAAATCTTCGTCTTGGAGCAATCTGTTTTCATACCCAACCAAACGATACGCTTGTACCTTTGCAGGGTTAAACTCTACTTGAATTTTCACATCTTTTGCAATTGTGTAGATAGTACCAAAAAACTCGGTTCCTAAAACTCTTCTTGCCTCTTGCATAGTATCTATGTAATAATGATTCCCGTTCCCCTTGTCCGCTAGGGTCTCCAGTTTAGCATCTTTGTAATTCCCCATTCCAAAACCTAGGCATGTTAAAAAAATATTTTTTTTCCTTTTTTCTTCAATCAGCTTTTTCATGGCTTTATCACTGCTCATCCCTACATTAAAATCGCCATCTGTGGCAAGAATGACTCTGTTATTTCCATTTTTAATAAAGTTCTCTTCGGCAATTTTATACGCTAGTTCTATTCCTTCTCCTCCAGCGGTTGAGCCACCTGCAGATAAATCATTAATGGCGCTTAGTATAACTTCTTTATTCGCTCCAGAAGTTGGGTTTAATGCAACACCAGCGGCGCCAGCATACACAACTATAGACACCCTATCTTTTTCTCTTAATTGGTCTAATAGTATATGTAGTGCAGATTTTAGCAATGGCAATTTATTTTCATCGCCCATGGACCCTGAGACATCTAATAAAAATACCAGGTTTGAAGCTGGGACTTTTTCCGTAACAATACTTTTTCCTTTTAGACCTATGCGTAATAGTTGAGCATCCTTATTCCATGGAGATGATGCGACTTCGGTATGAATTGAAAATGGATCTCCGGCTTTTGGCTCTGGGTAATCGTAGTTAAAATAATTAATCATTTCTTCAATCTTTACGGCATCACTCGGTATTTTTTGACCCTTATTAATCATCCTTCTAATATTGCTATAACTCGCCTTATCAACGTCTATAGAAAAAGTGGACAAGGGTGTTCCTGCTGCACGCTTAAAAATGTTTTCTTGGATGGCAGCATAGCTTTCGTTTGTAGCAGTTGTATTGTTATTTATTGAAGCAAGACCTTTAATGCTCTTACGAGATTTTGAGCCAGAAATACTGTTCGCACCTCTAATTTGGACACCGGAAGCTTTACCCTGTAATCTGCGATTGAAGTTCTTTTTTTTCCTTGAAATCGACTCAGCGCTAACACTACTTACTGCAGCACTTAAGGCTCTTTTTTCTCTTTTTCTACCATATGCGGTAACAATAACTTCTTGAAGCGCAGCAGCATCAGCAACCATACTCAAGGAAATTTCATTTTTAGATGTCACCTTTTTTCTTGCGGTGATATATCCAATATAAGAGAATGCTAGCGTTTGCCCTATAGACGCGCTTATAGAATAATTACCGTCAAAATCGGTTTGCGTGCCATTTGATGTTCCTTGCACAAGCACATTTACGCCAGGCATGGTTAGGCCATTCTCGTCTGAGATAGATCCAGTGATGGTAATTGCTTGCGCATGTAATTGTACTGCGGAAATGCTAAGGACTAAAAAAAGTAGAATAGTTTTCATAATGGTATGGTGTATTGATTATAAAGTAAAACTACTAGGGCCACAAGCTATAAAAAACACAGAATGAGGGAACCCTACTTTTGATTGAGGGAAAACCGCTCTTGTTTTAGAGTTGTTAAAACCGTACCCTACCCAATTTTCAATCTGCCTCTATTTCCTTACTTTAGCGGCTAGAAAAATAACACATGAAAAAAGCAATAATTTTAGCCCTAAGCTGCTTCGCTATATTTACAAATTGTGACCAAACCGTAGAAAATGCGAGCACAAATACCTATGCAGAAGAGCCACATTCTTTTGCGCAGCCCAATGACGCTGTTATTACGCATCTAAATTTAGACATTGATGTCAACTTTGATACCCAAGTGATAACAGGAACGGCGACCTATGATATCACAAATAATGGTGCTAAAGAGATTATTCTAGATGCAAAATATTTGGACATTTCCGAAGCGACAGCAGATGGAAAAAAAACTACCTTCATACTAGGTGAGATGGATGAACAATTAGGGCAACCTTTAACTATCGCCATCACAGAAAGCACCAAAAAAATCGCGATCACCTATAAAACTACAGACAAAACAGAGGCATTACAATGGCTCAACGCACAGCAAACGGCAGATAAAAAACATCCCTTTCTATTTACCCAAGGCCAGGCGATATTAACACGTACGTGGATTCCTATTCAAGATAGTCCGCAGATACGTATTACCTATAATGCGACGGTTAAAGTACCGAAGGACCTTATGGCTGTAATGAGTGCAGAAAATCCGAAAGCAAAAACCGCAGACGGGGTTTATAATTTCAAAATGGTGCAGCCTATTCCCGCATATCTTATGGCGCTTGCCATTGGCGATATTGAATATAAAGCCATAAGCCAAAGAACAGGTGTGTATGCAGAAAAATCTATGGTTGACAAAGTGCACTATGAGTTTTCAGATATGGAAAAAATGGTGCTTGCCGCAGAAAATTTATATGGCGCCTACGATTGGGAACAATTTGATGTTATTGTACTGCCGCCTAGTTTCCCTTTTGGTGGTATGGAAAACCCGAGATTGACTTTTGCCACACCCACGGTCATTGCAGGCGATAAAAGTTTAACCTCGCTTATTGCGCACGAATTGGCCCATTCTTGGTCAGGTAATCTAGTAACTAACGCTACCTGGAACGACTTCTGGCTTAATGAAGGCTTTACCGTCTATTTTGAAATACGTATTATGGAAGCGCTATACGGTAAAGAACGAGCTAATATGCTAGCGCTCATAGGACGACAGGATTTAGAAGAAGAATTAGAAGCTTTAAGTGATGCCCCTAATGACACCAAATTAAAACTAGATTTAAAAGGTAGAAACCCTGATGATGGTATGAACAGTATTGCATATGACAAAGGGTATCTCTTTTTAAGAACACTAGAAGAAAAAGTGGGTCGTGAAAAAATGGATGCCTTTTTGAAATCATATTTTAAGGAGAATGCCTTTTCAACGACAAACACAGAAGATTTTATCACTTACCTCAACGATAATTTATTGGAGAAGAATAGCATCTCATTCAATACGGAGGAGTGGATATACGAACCAGGCGTTCCTGCTAACGCGGCGATCATTGAGTCTGATGCTTTTTCTAATGCAGAAAAAGTACTACACTCTTTTATGGATACAAATACCATTAACGCTGAAGCAACAAAAGACTGGACGACACTGCAATGGGTTCATTTTGTCCGTAACATTTCCGAAGACATCACCGTAGCACAGCTGCAACAATTAGACGATACCTTTAATTTTACGGCATCGACTAACTCGTATATTAGTATGGTTTGGTTTGAGCAAGCGATATTAAATGGCTATCATGGTAACCAAGTAGACGCTAAAATATCTGAATTCTTAAATACCGTTGGGAGACGTTGGTATGTAACGACCTTGTTTAAGGCATTTAAAAAAGCAGATCGATTGGATGAAGCTTCAGCCATTTATAAAACCGCGAGACAAAATTACCATTCCGTCACTACAAATACGATTGATGACTTGTTAGGATCCAATGAATAACAAAGATTACATAGATTGATTATTAGCAATTGTATTAACCAAAAACACTATTACAAAGCATTGGAAGAACTAATCAAAAAAGTTAAAAATATAGTAACACTTAGCGCTGAAGCGGAAGCATACCTTTATTCTATTGCACAGGAGATATCAGTTTCAAAAGGCTCCATCCTGATTAGAGAAGGTCAAACAGTAGATAAGATATATTTTGTTACTCATGGTTGTTTACGGTCTTACTGTACTGACAAAAACGGGAAAGAGCACACTTTACAATTTGCCATTAAAAATTGGTGGATTAGTGATTATATAGCTATTCACAATGATGAAGCTGCAACCCTTACGGTAGAATGCCTTAAAGATTCAACGGTTATTGAATTCAATGCTCAAGAAATTAATGGTATCCTTTATCAATATCCCGAATACGAACCCTTTCAGCGGTTTATATTAGAGCGCCATGTGGTCAGCTTACATAAAAGGATTTTGAACCAATTACAACTAACCGCTACCGAAAGATATGATTTGTTTCTAGTACAATACCCAGATATTGAACAATACACTAGAAATTATCACATTGCATCCTATTTAGGAATAACACAAGAGAGTTTAAGTCGCATTAGAGTCGATATAGCAAAAAGTTAGTTTTCTTACCATAGGTCATTTTTTTCCAGAAGCGCCTAGGCTACTTTTGTATCAGATAATTAGAACCTAATTAATTGATACAAATATGAAAGCATTACAAGTAATTCATTTTGGTGACATCCAAGATAGCCTAGCCTACAATGAAGTGAGTAAACCAACGGTAGGGCCTCATGATGTTCTTATTGAAATCAAAGCAGCCGCCATTAACCCTATTGACAAGAGTATCATCTTAGGAAACTTACAAAGCATGCTCCCTATTCCACTGCCGAGCACAATTGCTTACGACCTGAGTGGGATTATAGTAGAAAAAGGCGATCAAGTTAGCAACTTTGACATTGGAGACTTGGTATATGCTAGAGTGCCTCAAGAACAGATGGGAACCGTTGCAGAATATGCAGTTGTACTAGATAAAGCAGTATCCAAAAAACCTGGAAACCTTTCATTTGAAGAAGCTGCAAGTATTCCATTGGCCGGCCTTACTGCTTTACAATCTTTGGAACATGCGGGTATAAAAGCAAAGGATAAGGTGCTAATTCATGCAGGTTCTGGAGGCGTAGGTAGTTTTGCTATTCAGTATGCTAAGGCAAAAGGAGCATATGTGTATACCACCACCAGTACTAAGAATGTACCATGGGTGAAAGAACTTGGCGCTGACCGTGTTATCGATTACAAAACAGAGGACTATAAAACCATAGTAAAAGATGCAGACATCGTTTTTGATACACTAGGCAAGAACTATACATTAGAAGCTTTTCAAGTGGTAAAACAAGGCGGTAAAGTGGTAAGTGTTGTGGGACCTTTAGATGTAGAAAGTGCTAGAATGTTCGGTATGGCAGCCTACGAATTACCGGAAGATCTCGCTGCATTAAGCCAAGCAAAAGAGGCTACGTACAAGTTCATTTTCATGCACCCAAATGGATCACATTTAAGTGAAATAAAAACTATGATTGAAGATGAAAAAATCAAACCTATCATTGATAAGGTCTATGACTTCTCTGAGTCAATAGAGGCTTTCAAGCATCTTGCTACAGGCAGAGCGAAAGGTAAAATAGTAATTAAAATTAGTTAAAGTTTATTCCCTCCTATTAAAATAAAAATATAAAGTCACGATAAAAAAAATAATAATTGGACTCGCAGGTATCATTGTCATTGCTATGATTACTATATACATAACAACGAGACCTACAGCTACAGAAGATGGAGCATATACTCCATCTACATTAGCATTAAAATTAGCAACGTCTTCTACAACCAATTTTGATAACACGGTGTATGAAAATCCGCACAAAGGCAACAAAAAAGTGTTGATGGTATGTACAGAAGAAAGATACATGACCATGGCTAATGGGGAAAAATTTTCTACAGGAAATCATCCTGTTGAAATGATGTTACCCATATTACATTTAAAAAATGCAGGATTTGACGTAGATGTGGTTACGCCCACAGGAGAACCAGTAAAAATTGAAATGTGGGCCATGCCAGAAGAAGATGAACACATAAAGGCTGTCTATTCTGAATTTAAGACGAAATTTGAAAATCCTGGAAGTCTATCAGACTTTGTTCAACACACTATGAGTGATAGCACAGATTATGTAGCCGTTTTTATTCCTGGAGGACATGGAGCTATGCTTGGCTTACCAGAAAACAAAGATTTGAATAAAGTAATACATTGGTCACATAATAAGGATATGCACATGCTTGCTATTTGTCACGGGCCAGCAGCATTGTTAGCCGCAAATATTGATGGTGATAAAGATTCATTTATTTATAAAGGTTACAAAATTGCTTCATTTCCAGACGCTGTGGATGAACAAGGACCAATGATAGGCTATACGCCGGGAGCGATGCCTTGGATTTATGGTGAGAAATTAAACAACTTGGGGGTAACAATTATTAATAAAGAAGCTGATAATACTGTTTATATAGATAGAAAATTAATTTCTGGCGCAAGTCCTTTAGCAGCCAATGCTTTTGGAAAATTAGCTGCAACTGAATTATTGAAAGAAGTAAATAAATAGCAACGAAGGCCAGAAGCCGATATAAGACAAAAATCCCACAAAAGAACGCCTGCTAAATTCATTTTTAGCAGGCGTTCTTTTTAATTAGTCACTGCTCTTTTATTCTATATTTGCAGAAAAATAGATGATCCCTACATGCACATTTTAAAAACCCATTACCATCCTGAAATACAAACCCTAGAAAATAAATCTGTTTTTACAAGACTCGCCACTAGAGGTATTGCCATGCAAGGAGATCATATTCTACTCTTATATACAGAAAGATATGAAGATTATAGTCTCCCTGGGGGAGGTTTAGAACAGGATGAGGACAAAGTAACTGGGATGATGCGAGAGCTCATAGAAGAAACTGGTGCTACTGATATAAAAGACATTGAAGTCTTTGGTGCCTATGAAGAGTATAGACCTTGGTATAAGCCTGACTATGACATACAGCATATGATTTCGTATTGTTATACCTGTAAAGTGAGTGCGACTCTTGGTGCATCAAATCTAGAATCTTACGAAATAAAAAATGGAATGAAAGCGATGTGGGTTAATATTTATGAAGCAATAACTCATAATAAAAAAACCATAGAAACAAGCGAGAAGAAAGGCATGTCTATAGAACGAGAAACTTTTTTATTAGAGCGTATCGCAGAACGTATTAATAAGAATTGAAAAAGGCCGCACATACAAGAACAAATTGGACTACTTGTCTTGATTGCCAAGGTCGTGGCAAAAAAAGCCAACGCATTCGTAAGAAAGCAAAATTAAGCTATAAAAAAGCAGTTGATCAATTTGAAAAGACCAATATCGGTGAAGCTCCTACTCCACCGAAAGGACATTTAGCTACTTGTACCACTTGTAATGGAACGGGTTTAAAACCGGCAACACAAGCACTTATTCCAGACACAGAAAATTATCCCGAGGTGGCAATCATAGGTGGTGGTATTGGAGGCGTTGCTTTAGCAATTGCTTGCTTGCATCGTGGAATTCCATGTACACTCTATGAACGTGATAATAGCTTTGATGAGCGATCTCAAGGCTATGGTCTTACGCTACAACAGGCAAGTAAAGCGATTCGGTGCTTGGGAATTTTATCTTTAGAAGAAGGTGTTATTTCTACAAGACACTTAGTGCATACCACCGATGGAAAAGTAATTGGCGAATGGGGTATGCGCAAGTGGTTGGAAGGAGAAACAAAGAAATCTCCAAAACGAACCAATATTCATATTGCTAGACAATCTTTGCGAAAGTCACTGCTAGAGCAATTAGGAGGGCCTGATAAGGTACAATGGGGACATCAATTAGTACATATCAAGGAAGATGGTACTAACGGGCATATTCTCAACTTCAAAGTGTCGGGTCAAAACAAAAGTGTTAAAACAGACTTAGTGGTTGGTGCAGATGGTATACGCAGTACGGTGAGGAACTTGTTTATCCCAAAAAAAATCACACCATTACAATACCTTGGTTGTATTGTAATATTGGGTATTTGTCCGTTATCAGCGCTCCAAGCACTCGAGCATTCCTTACTAGATGGAAAGACCGTATTTCAAACCGTTAACGGTACAGAACGTATGTATATGATGCCGTATGATTCCCACTCGGTGATGTGGCAATTTAGTTTTCCTATTTCAGAAGAAAAAGCAAAAGCATTAAGTAAACAAGGAGCAAGAGCCCTTAAAGAAGAAGCTTGCAAAAGAACACATTGGCATACGCCTATTCCACAGATAATGGCGGCAACTAAGGCAACACAAATTACAGGCTATCCGGTTTATGATCGTGAATTACTTACTTCGGAAATGTTAGATGATACGGGAAATGTGACGTTGATTGGAGATGCAGCACACCCCATGAGTCCTTTTAAAGGACAAGGAGCAAACCAAGCGATATTAGACGCATTAGCGTTGGCTAGAGCCATTCAAAAAGGATGTAGACCGGCATCTAACTGGAGCGCAGCAGGACTTAGAAATCAGGTTTTAACGCCCTTCGAATTAGAAATGATAAAACGCACGGCAATGAAAGTAAAAGACTCTGCGGCAGCGGTGAAGTATTTGCATTCTGAAGTGGTTTTGCAAGAAGGTGATTCGCCAAGGGGGCGAATATTAAAAGATAATACTTAATCCACAATCTTAATTGCTTCCTGTCTACCTTTTACATATCTAAACCCATCAGATCCCCAAAAACCGGCCTCTTCAAGCATAATACGAATGTCTTTATCCCATTCTTTAATGGTCACCGTTGTGTTTAGCTCAATCGCATACACCGTATTCTCGTGCAATGGATAATCACCTGTTACAGGCACGCCACCTTGAGAATCCCACATTCCTAAAGTGGTACCAGAGCTATGACCATAAGTACCTAATGGGTGTGTATAAATAGATGGGCGTAAACCTTCGGCTTTACCTTGCGCTAATGACATAGCTAATACCTCATTGCCGGTACGACCTGTTTTAAAATTTGACGTAAAAATATCTTGAACGCGATTTCCTTTTTTATAGGCATCTGCCAAGTATTTTGGGACCTCACTTTCTCCCTTATTTAAGACATAGGCGTGTTGCTGGCAATCTGTATTGAGCATCACATAAGTAATCCCAAAATCACAATGCAACAAATCTCCTTCTAGTATCACTTTCTTACTTTTAGCTTTAGAAAAAGAATCAATATGACTCTTTAATTTTTCAGAAGATCGTTGCACATCTATAGTAGGATGAAACCAAGTTTCTAAACCCAGGGCAGTTACTTTATCACGCATCCACCAGACCACATCATCTGTAGTTGTTTCACCCGGTGTAATTACTTTACTAGAAAAAGCCTCATCAATAATATCATGGGTTATATCCACTAAAGTAGTGTAGAGGTGCATTTCTTTTTCTGTACGCGTTTCTATCCATCCAATCGCTAGTTTTTCTGCCGAAACAACCCGCGATTTAAATGTACTAGGCAATACCGCTATCAAGGCATCGTGATCTGTCTTTACTAGCCCATCTGCAATGCCAAAATATTGCGACATATTAATACCAATTTTTTCTGGATTACGTTCCTCAATGATTTCTACTAATCTCGCCCATTGATCCGGTTGTTTTTCTTTATCCCAGGCAGAAGTGATATTTTCCCCTACATCATATCGTGCTACAGCAAGCTTTTCTATAGTATTTTCATCTTTGTTTCTACTAAAAACTAAAATGGTTCTTCTACGTGCATTAAGCCAAGTAGCTGGAAGCATCGTTCGCATTACTGGATCTTCGTTGTACTCTCTAGATATCACAAGCCACATATCTATGCCAGCAGCATCCATTAAGGTAGGAAGTAAGTTATCAAAACGATCTTTTAATAATTCGTTGCGCAGGTCTGCCCGTTCTCTTTCTGGGAGTATTTGTGCTGTAGTTTGAGTGGCTATAGCGATTAGCAGTATAAAGAAAAAGTGCTTTTTAATCATATTTATAGTATTTCCGAATTAAATCATTACTGCTTTATCAACGTTTTTTGTCGCTTCCCATAATTGGTATGAATGTCTAAAATATAGGTACCTGCCGCATATGGGAAATCAAAACTATATTCTTTTTGTTGTGCTTCTTGTACTTGATCTCTAACTAAGCGTTTAATAAATTTACCCTGCGCATCATAGAGCTCCAGTAAAATATTATCTATGTGCTCAAACTCTATAATAACATGAAGCCGGTCTTTAACAGGCATAGGTGCGATGGTGACTTTTATATCTTCTGGGGTAGCGGATATTGCAGATTCATTTGACAATACGGGCTCCGTCTCAAATTTATAAATTTTATTACCTACGCAATAAGCGAGGTTATCGCTTAAAAACACGAACCTGTTAAGTGAAGCACCCAACTCAAGGGACACCCAAGTATCACCCCCATCATTGGTTTCATAAAAACCAGTATTGTGTCCACCCATCCAGCCTCGAGTATCCGAAACAAAACCAACGGCTTGCACAGAAGTGTCTGGAAAATTCTTATACTCCCATGTTAATCCACCGTTAAGCGTTTTTACGAGCTTTCCTTGCTGTACTGACTCTACAGAACCAAATATTTTATTCTCATCTCTTACTTGCAGTTTCCAGACATATTCTCCAGGTAAATCTGTACTTAAAATTTCTGTCCACGTATCGCCACCATCAAAGGTTTCTAGAATTATACCCCCATCATAACCTCTTCCAGCTGTATACCCATGTAACTCATCCATCATTAAAATTTCTACCAGACCGTCTGCATATTCAGACATATCTTTATAGGTAAAAGTTTCTCCTCCATCTGTAGATTTTATTAAATATGCCGGACTAAAATACGCCCCAACTCCAAAAATGGTGTTTTCACCTACGGCATCCATCCCGCAAATTGCTACTACATTAGGATCTAGATCAACAAGCTCCCAGTCAACACCGCCATTAACGGTTTTAAAAAAGGAACTACCTAGCGTTCCTAAAAAACCCACATTCTCATTTAGAAATTCGATGTTTCTAAAATACATTTCTTCACCAAACTGAAACGCCCAGCTATCTCCTCCATTTGTGGTTTTCCATACAGAGCCTCCACCGCCATTTGCGGCCCAACCCAAATTTTCATCTAAAAAACAGATATCATCAAAACGGGTTCCATCTACTGGCGAATTTGGTAATTCTATCCAGTCTTGACCTAAGGATATGGTCGAAATAAGTAACGTGACTAATAGTAATAAAGAAGTTTTCATAGCAGCGAAAGTTTATGTTACAGAATATAAACAAATTTAATGAATTAGTTCTAAAACCCAGAATTTTACCTAACAATGACCCAATAAATGAACCCATTAATGTTTGCTAAATTGATGACTTAAATATCCGCTATTTTTTATGAGACTCATTCTAGTTTTCGTTTTACGTATTACGACAGTTTTTAAGAATGTAAGGCTATGACTAATGGTCTTGAAGGTGCGTTAAAAGTATGCTATACCTTCTTTTCCATAGCTAAAAAAGAACAGAAAAAGCAGTATGATTTTAATCCTATTGTCACCACGGCTAAGATGCTAGATGATTGTTATTAAGATATTTTTAAATAGAATATCTAATTACTTGAAACCTCTTATTAATGCTATTATTTCTCCTCGTTTAATCTTTCCTGTTTCTGTATGTGGAAACTTAGATAAAGTATACACTTTTTTAGGTCGCTCATAGGGATCTAAATTTAAAAATGCACTAGAATAATTAGGGATTTTATCTGAGTCAGGCGCCTCAAAAACTAATACTGCGCGCTCCCCTAACTTTTCATCTTTCTCCCCAATAATAACAAATGGCCTGTCTATTTTTGTAGATAGTTTGGTCTCTATTTTTTCTGGATACAATTTATACCCACCGCTATTAATCACATTATCATAACGTCCTAACCAGTTAAACTCTGTTGCATTTTTAAGTTCAACAATATCATTTGTAATAACGGGTTCTTCTGAAACTTTAAAAGCATTCACCACCAAACAACCTCTTTTATCTTGGCCAAATATCACATCCGGTAAGGCAATAAAGCTTGACGAAGCACTAGGGCCATTTATTCTTTTGACAGCGATATGAGTGATCGTCTCTGTCATCCCATAGGTCTCGAAAACTTCTGTGGGGACGTTCTGCAAACGTTCTCGCAGCTCTGAAGACACAGCACCACCACCAATTATTAATTTTTTTATTTTATGTATTGCACCTAGCGTATGAAACACTTGGTACGGTACCATTGCAGCAAAATCATACTCATTATCATACTGTGTAAGGGCATCTTTTTCTGGAGCCACGACGTGTAGATTCCAACCTAGAACCATTGCGCGAACAAGCATCATTTTTCCAGCAATAAAATTTGCGGGCAAACATAATAGTGCCGAAGTTTTCTCACCCAACTCAAAAAAAGCACCTGTTGCTCTTGCACTGGCGATCATTTGGTTTTTCTGTAATTTGATCTTTTTAGGAGTACCTGTAGAACCAGAAGTTTTAACATTAATTGAAGTAGCGTCATTAAGCCACTTTGTAATAAACTTACCTATTTTTTGTTCATAATCGTCCCCAACTGCTTGCAGCTTTTCTGCAAATTCCAAAAGTTCGGTTTCAGAATACTGTAAGCCATTAAAGGTAAACGCGGGATGTAAAAGTGAGGTTGGCATCTCTTTAGACTTAGGCGTTTGTTTCTAAAATTTCTGGAAGCGGTTTGGACACTTTACCAAATAGTTTTTCACTCCAGTTGGTCCATTTATATTTTCTAGCCATAATAAAAATTAATATGGGATAGAAAACAAATACTGGCACTATCGCTAGAAATCCAACAGCTGGCTCAGCAATATCTTTAAAAATAGAATGTGTTTGAAACACCGTCCAATCTGCGGTTACTAAAAGAGCACCTACTAAGTTATTACCCGCATGAAAACCTAAAGCGAGCTCTAGTCCTTCATCCATTAAAGTAATAATACCTAAAAAGAGTCCAGTACCAATATAATACACCATAATAATGTAGCCTATTTTTTCTACTTCTGGATTAGCGATGTGCATCAACCCAAATATCAATGAAGTTACTAATAGTGGAACCCATCTATTTCCAGTAAGAACGCCTAATCCTTGCATCCAATAACCTCTAAAAAAATACTCTTCAAATGAAGTTTGTAAGGGCACTAATAAAATGGCGATCACAGCAAGTATTAAAAATGGGATAAGATCGAATTGTAAAATATAATTGTCTGGAGCAAAATAAAAATAATCTACTAATGTCGTTATGATTGTAATGACAGCAATAAGACCAAAGCCAAACCAAATACGGCCCCAATCTGTTTTCTTTCTACTTGTGGTAAGTGACAACCAAGGTTGTTTATGCAAATATTTTACCACCAAATAAAGCCCTAATAGGCCAAAAACAAAACTTAGGAGCATTAAGAATAATGTAAGATTTGACTCAAGTGTGGTCATCATGGTATTGGGGTCTGCAAGTACAGACATATCCCCGCCTTCGCCCATCACTTTAACCATTAGCGCCCCTAAAAAAGGCAATGATCCAATTTGTGTGGCTGCAAAGACTGCTAATAATCCTACCACAAAATACCTCCACCAGTCGTGTAAATATTTATAAGCTTGTGCTATGTACATAATCCAAAAATTTAATGTGTTAATATATCAAGATCCCATTGCTGGTTATCAGCATATCGTATACTACCTTTTTCAATTTCTAATGGTGAGGGTACATTATTGGTAAACAAACTACCTGTCCCTAAACCTTGCGGCAAGATACTATTTTTTGTAGACGTATACTGCGCAATCCCATTGAGACCTAAATTACTCTCTAATGCGGAAGTAATCCACCAATCAACATTTTTATCTTCAGCTAGTTCTATCCATTCATCTGTACCCTTAAAGCCGCCAATAAAGCTAGGTTTAAAAATAATATATTGGGGCTTAATGGTATGTAATAGTCTTTTTTTCTCTTCAGAAGCAAAAACACCTATCAATTCTTCATCCAGTGCAATGGGCAAGGGTGTTTTTTCGCATAATGCGGCCATTTCATCCCATTGTCCTTGTTTGATAGGCTGCTCTATAGAGTGTAAGTCTAAGGCAGCCAGTTGTTCTAATTTTTCTAGTGCACCTTTCGGCGAAAATGCCCCATTAGCATCCACCCGGAGTTCTATTTCATTACTATTAAATTCTCGCCTAATACTCTTAAGTAAGGCTATTTCCGAAGCAAAATCAATTGCACCTATTTTCATTTTAATACATGAAAATCCTGCGGACAGTTTGTCTTTTATCTGCTGCTTCATAAACCCTTGGTCTCCCATCCAGATTAATCCATTAATCGGAATTCCAGTTTTTCCACTAGAAAATGGCGTGTCAAATAGTTGAAATGGATCTTGGGATTGTAATGACAGAAATGCCATTTCTATTCCTATTTGTATGGAAGGAAATTGGATAAGGGCATCATACAGTTGCTCCTTACCAAAGTTAATATTCTCGCAAACCCATTGTAGTTTTTCCTCATAATCAGGACGGTCATCGATACTTAGTCCACGGAGTAGCCCACATTCGCCATAGCCTTTTTTACCATTTTTTTCAATAATGATAAAGTAGGTCTCTTTTGTTTTTAAAACACCGCGAGAAGTACCACTTGGGTTTTTAAACTGGAGGATGTGTTTTTTATATGATGCTTTGATAATGGCTATTCTTGTTGATTATAAGTGTTGCTTTTTAAAAAGTACCAACTATACCTATTTGATTGGAACTAAAAGTAAAATTCCAAGCTATTTTTTTGTCTTTGTTTTTGTAAGAATACGTGTCTGTATTAAATAATAAGCGATCCATACAATCTACAACAATAATCCCGTAAGCTGCCCCAAAAGCCACATCGCTTAGCCAGTGCTCGCCATTAACCAATCTAGACAAGGGTGGTAAGGTAGCTAGGGCATAAATTCCAGATTTCACCCACATATTATCAAACTGTTTTGCGATAGAATGTGCCATTGTCACAGCAAGAACTGTATGCCCCGACGGAAACGAAAAGTAAGCTTGTGTACCATTAAAGGGTTCAAAATCATAGACACCTAAGTCAGATTTAGGTCGCGCTCGTCCAACAACTGTTCGCGCTAAAATTTGTGAATATCCTGCCACTACAGAAGAAGAAATAATTAGCACTCCCGTTTTCCTGACCTGTTCATTTTTTGTGAGTACTCCAAAGCCATAGATACTGACGCTGGCAATTAAAAAATTAAATGGTTTAGCATAATAAAATCCGTAATCATCTAAAAGTTGTGGATATGTATTTTGTTGCTGTGTAAAAAAATTGCTTGTCTGCTTATCTGATAAAGAAACAATTGCGGCACCAGCAATTAAACCTCCAAATTTGGCAAAATCTTTCCCTTTCCAGTGTATAGGTCTTGTGATGGCGTGGGCCATACTTCTGTAAGAAGCATTTGCATCATATTTTACTAAAGTCCAAACGCTACTGCTGTCTGCAGGCTTTGTCCTTTGCTGTGCTATACTTTGCCATGGAAGTGACAGCAATATTGCAGTAAGTAAAAAGAAACCAAACGTTCTTTTTAGAACCAGACTGGACCTTTGCACACTTGCTATTTGGAATTTAAATATGGGCATTTATTTATTTTTCGTTTAAATTTATAATTCAATGGATGCTCCAATCTCCAGGAGCATCAAATCTTTATTCGCGTCGTAAAACTTTCTTTTTGCCTCGGTATGATCAATCTCAATATAGCCAAAGGTATCATAATGAACGCCCAATACTTTATCACATTCCACAAAATCACTCGCGGTGATGGCGTCATCAATGCCCATGGTAAAATTATCGCCTATGGGTAAGATAGCGAGATCTAACTTGGTGCGTAAGGGGATTAATTTCATATCCATTGTGAGTGCCGTATCGCCTGCGATATAGATGTTTTTATGTTCACCTTCTATTACAAAGCCACCAGGTTGACCACCATTACTCCCATCAGGAAATGTACTGGTGTGAACAGCGTTTACATATTTGACGTTTCCGAAGTCAAACTGCCAGTTGCCCCCGTGATTCATGGGGTGTACCTCAAACCCTTTGGCTTGATAGTGCATGGCAATCTCATAATTACTTACAATAACAGCATTTGTATTTTTTGCGATAGCGGCTGCATCCAGAATGTGATCTTGATGCGCGTGTGTGAGTAAAATATAATCTGCTTTTAGGCTCATAATATCTACTTTATCTTTGGCAAGCTCGTTACCAGTAATAAAAGGATCTACAATTATGTTTGTTTCGCCTATGGTAATAGCGAGCGTATTCTGACCGTAAAAAGTGATTTTCATTTTCTTTATTATTAATGAACAAAAGCAAGCAAAATGGCAAAAGCAAATGTGCTTAATGCCACTATTTTTAATTGAGAATCTAGTAATCGGGGTTCCTTATTTTTATACACTTTAATCCCATTTAAAAGTAAAGGAATAAATGCAATGACATATAAAAATTGAGAGGGCGAATGATAGTTAAATAATGTAAATACAGCTGCACAGGAAATTCCTGCAATAAGTAAAAGATAATGATACTTCTTAGATTTGGTAATACCTAACGTAACGACCAGCGTGTTTTTGCCCACTTTTGCATCGTTCTCAATATCTCGCATATTATTTAAGTTAAGCACGGCCACACTAAAAAATCCTATTGCCGCAGCCGGCAGGAGTAATTCCCAATCTAAACTTTTAACATATAAAAAGTAACTACCCAGTACACTTATTAATCCAAAAAATAAGAACACCACGATGTCTCCAAAACCAGAATAGCCATAGGCCTTTTTACCTACCGTATATTTAATCGCCGCAATAATAGCGGCTATGGCAAGATTAAAAAATATAAGTGCTAGCACAAAATGTTCATTACCAAAAGCAGTAAAAATGAGTAGACTGGCAATAAATAATGTAAGTACAGCAGTGATAATCATACCTCGTTTCATTTGCTTGGGAGTAATGAGCCCAGAGGCCACCATTCGCTTTTCGCCTTCTCTATGATCATCTGTTCCTTTTATACCATCGCCATAATCATTGGCATAGTTAGAGAGCACCTGAAAGCCTACGGTTGCAAGAATCGCCAGCCAGAAGATTGGAGTTTCATAAAAAGGGCTAAGATTTGACCCTGCTAAAGAAGTACGTGTAATTTGGTTAGAGATAAATGCTTCATTACCTAATGAAGCACCAACAATAATCCCAGAAATAGAAAGAGGCAAGGTGCGTAAACGCGCCGCAGAAATCCAAGCTTTTGCTTTTTGCATGTGTAAAAGTGTCTTAACACAAAAATAGCGAATAATTAGCAACAGACAGAATGAACAATTTGATTTTATATACTAGTTGATAACATATTTTTTATACTTTTAGATTTTATATAAAATATAAACTATGACAACATCTGGCAGTTTTTCAATAGGAGCTTTACTAATGCGTTTAGGTTTTGGAGGTTTAATGCTCACTCACGGTATTCCAAAAATGCTTGAAGTATTTAACGGCAACTTAGAAGTTGTTGGTGATCCCCTTGGTGTAGGCGCGCTTTTAACTTCTATACTAGTGATTATAGGTGAGGTAATTTCTCCATTACTTGTGATTGTAGGATACAAAGTTAGATTTACTGCTATTCCAGCAATTATTACGATGGCAGTCGCTGCTTTTATGATACACGGTGCAGATCCACTAGCAAAAAAAGAAATGGCCTTGCTCTATTTAATTGGTTTTACGGCGATAGCTCTAATAGGAGCTGGTAAGTATAGTTTGAGTAAGAGGTAAAGTATAGCTTCGGAAATATTTCACTTAGAGAGCATTTGCCATAAATTTCAAATAATGGCTGGAGATGATTTACGATTTTAGATATACGATTGTAGATTGGGGCTTTTTTTATTTCATTTTTCGATTTCGGTTTCGATTTTTAAAACCCAACGCCTAACTTCACAGCAATACGAAGTCCCTCATCACTATGAAATGCTGAGATATCACCTACTAATACTCCCGTAGTATCAAAAAACAATCCGCCACCTACAGCTGTTTTCCAATCTTTTGACACATCATTAACACCCCATACTCTACCGTGATCAAAACCAGCATATATCCCTAAATCTATAGGGATTAATTTTGTTTGCAAACGATTTAATTTAAATTGCAAATCACTGCTTTGCACAAAAGAATTAATCCCTGTAAATCGTTGATTGCGATATCCACGCAGTCCACTTTCTGCCCCTAAGCTAGCTCCTTGATAGAACTCAATGTTATTGTTAAAGTTAATATAAGTGGCTAAACTATTAACAAGCTTTACCCGTTCATTCTTGTCAAATGGAAGGCCCAATTTAAGCTGTGGGTTTATGAATACCGCATTGCTTGTTTCTGTAAGATTAAATGAATTTCCGGCAATTAGAGTAGCGTCCACATCAAAAAACGGAATATAATCTTGTACGGTATCACTGAAATTTGCGGCTGCAACAAGTTCGACAAATTTATTTTCTGGCACACTGTCCAAGCCATTATAATAGGTTTCAATAAAACGATTGTTGGTTTCATCAATATTGATTGATGCATATCCAATAGATGTCTTTAATGAATATCCTGAAGGGTCACGATAAGCAATGGAGGGTGCGATTCTAAACTTCTGTATCCGCACTCTGTTATAATTTAATCTAAAATTTTCAGGGTCTTCCTTATTTGGATTTATACTCTCATTTCCGAAGCCAAAAAAATTGAGGGTATAATTAGGGCTTGTAAAGTGAATATCTAGCCCCGGATCCAGCTTGCCAATAACGTGAGTCCATTGCCCGGAATATTGTAAATCAAAACCAGAAGTGGCAAAATAAAAGGAAGCACCTAGCGTATGTTGTTGAGCAAATGGCAAATGCTGAAAACCATAATCTGTAAACGTGTTTTCTACACCTACACGTAAACCATCATCAATATTCACCCCAAGCAAAGGCCTTAGTTTATTTGCATACCGGTGTACCCTTTTATAATTGTAAATACCTGCTTCCGGTTCATCTATCAATTTAACCTTTAAATTTTCAGCTGGAGCACCTTGAGAAGGAAAATCATACAAGTGTATATTTTCTTTATTTTTAATGTCATAGCTATCGTCGTTTTGGCCTCCAAAAATGGAAATTGGGATATGCTTTATTTCAGTACCAACAACTTGAAAAGAATCGTTGCCTTCTAGACCGTATAACCAAACTCGATTAGTACTTTCTTTGTATATAGTCTGCTTATAAAAAGGAGTTTCAGATCCGTTGATTTGATGTCCAGTGATAATAGTATGACCATCTGGCATTCTTGAAATGGTGAAACGATCATCTTTATCTGTCCCCTTAACAACAACTAGTTTACTAAGTAACGCGACATAAGACGCCACAAGTTGAGGTAGATTGTCTCTCCTTTCTTTTAAGTTAATAGTGATTTCTTCGGAAATTCTAGCTTCTAATTCTTGTGGTATTCTAGCAAAGGCTTTTTCAATTACATCTTCTGTTAAACCCTGCATCATCTTTTCTGCTTCGGCATCCCAAAAGGCTAAATCAAGATTTGAAATTAAAGTTTTATCTAATGCAAAGGCACTTCTATTTAACCATTTTGGATCTAATAATTCGCCATCATAGTTTTCTAAATGACGGTGTCTTTTTGAAAAAAAAGTGGTCAATCTCATTAAAGGTCCATCTCCCATTTTAGAAAATGCTTGATCGCTATTTTTTGAAATAGGTGTATACATAGTAGAACCATTTGCACGCACCCCCAACCAATCCCATTGTGATGCTCCACGGTTCCAATCGCCAATAAGCATATCAAATATACGGGCTCTAATGTATGCGGTTTCGTCAATTTTATTTGATGCGTCTGCTCGTAACGCAGCTAAGACTTGTTTGGTAGTAACAATAGTGTCTTTTTCTGATGGGTTTCCATTCTTTAAAATTTCAGAAGGTATTTGTTTTTCTATGTAATAGAGCGCATCACCAAAGTTATTAGCGTAGGAACCTAAAGCTCCATCACGAGGCACATATATTAATGAAGGAAACGTATGGACCACGTCTAAATCACGTGCTAATGAACCCACTGCAAGCGAAATGTATGGGTGCGCACCCGTGCCCATATCATCAATAAAATCTGCCGTATAGGTGTCGTCGAGCGCTCCAAGCTCATACTCTTCTTTTAAGGTTTTGTTGTTGAGGTATGCTGTAGGATTTTTACGTAAGGCTCGTAGGGTATATTTTGTATTGTGTTCATCTGCCAATAAAAGTACACGGGAGTGATCACCCCCTACTTGCTGCATCACTTTTAAACCATTTTTATACGTGTCAAGTGGCACAACTGGTGCAGTAATTGTTGTAGTATAGGCTTGTCTATAACGAGCTCCATATAAAGAAACGTAAAAGTAACCTCTTAACATTTCGGTCTCCAAAAAAACACTAGTACGTATTTTTTCTGCAGCAAAGGTATCCTGAACGTTTTGATTATTGTCTTGCGCTTGTATTAAAACCGTGCACAGCATACAAACACTCAAAAGGAACAAAAAACGGTTTTTAAACATATAAATAATATAACAAAATTTAGAAGAAAGATAAAAGACCGCTTCGCTGAAAGAAGAAAGACTTAACTATTAACAATTTAATTACTCATTTAGGCTTTCAACCTTTAGTACTATGTCAGTCTGAGCGCAGTAGAAGACCAAATTAATCTGTTCGTTTTATTCACTTCGACTGCGCTCCCTGTGACAGTGTTAATCAAAAATCCCTACCAACAGCTCCTTCAACAAATCTCCCTGTGGCAAGCCTGAAGCCCCAACACCTTTACTTTTTAGGTCAACATCTCGAATAACTCCAATTATGGAACTCACCTTTTTCATAGGATAGTTACCAGCGGCCTGCTGGTAATCTTTTAAAAAATATGGATTTACACCCAGTACTTTGGCTGCTTCACTTTTATTAGTCAACGAATGATATTTAAGCAGTTTTGAGAAAAAACTAAACAACAAAGCGACCGTTAATACAATAGGGTGGTCTTTTGGGTTTTGAGAGAAGTATGTGATAATGCGATACGCTTTCTTAAAATCTTTGGCTCCAAGTGCATTCTGTAACTCAAAATTGTTAAAGTCTTTGCTAATCCCAATATTCTCCTCAATAATATGCGGTGTAATCTGCTCTCCCGGTTGTATAATTAATAAAAGTTTTTCAAGTTCGTTATTTACTTTACCTAAATCATTGCCCAAAAATTCCACCAGCATAAGGGCTGCTTTAGGTGTGATGGTGTGACCTTTGCCTTGTAATACTCTAGAAATCCAGTTTGGCACTTGATTGTCATAGAGTTTTTTACTTTCAAAAAGTACATTGTCTTTTTTAAGTGTTTTGCTTAGCTTTTTGCGAGCATCTAGTTTTTTATACTTGTAGCACAATACCAAAATCGTAGTAGGCTGCGGGTTTTCTGCATAGCCTACCAGGTTCTCTATGGTTCGTGATAAATCTTGCGCCTCTCTTACAATAATCACTTGCTTCTCTGCCATCATTGGATAGCGTTTGGCATTACTTATAATATCATCAACAGTGACATCGCGTCCATATAACACAATCTGATTAAAGCCCCTTTCTTCTTCTGTAAGCACATTTTTTGAAATATAATCTGAAATCGCATCAATATAATAAGGCTCCTCTCCCATCAAAAAGTAGATAGACTTAAAGTTCTTATTTTTTATATCTGTGATGATAGATTTTACTTTATCTAAGGGCATATTTTGATTTACGATTTACGATGGCAGATGTACAATTAATTTTTCTCTTAAAAATAATCAAGAAATCACAATTCCCGATTAACTTTTAAACTTAACTTTGATTTCACTTCGGAAATATCTTTACATTTCAAACGCTAGTTAAAAATCTAAAAAAACAGAAACACTATTTTTAAAGCAATGCAGCAACTACAGTTTCCTTCTTATGAGTTTCGTTTCAAAAGTAACGAAAACAAACCGATGATTTTTGACGTGGTCAGGAAAAAATTTGTAGTACTCACTCCAGAAGAATGGGTGCGGCAACATGTGGTGCATTATCTTATTTCAGAAAAAAAATATCCGCTATCTTTAATCAACGTAGAAAAACAAATAAAGCTACATAAAACTACTAAACGCTATGACGTGGTGGTTTTTAACAGTGATGGTAGCATACATCTTATTGTAGAATGTAAGGCACCAAAAATAGCAATCACGCAAGAAACCTTTGACCAGATTGCGCGCTATAATTTTGTGCTCAATGCCACTAACCTAATGATTACTAATGGGCTAACGCATTATTATTGCCGTATGGATTTTGAGAAAGAACGTTATCTCTTTTTAGAAGACCTTCCCGCCTATTTAGATTGATACGTGCGCAACAGAATCTTAAGAAGATGATGTAAAAAACGCTTCATTTTCAATTATCTTTAACAAACAATAAACCAAGAGCAATGAAAAACGTATTTATTTTATTTATTTCATTTATTAGCATTTCGGCAAGCGCCCAATTGCAATCACCAGAATCATTTTTAGGTTACGAAATTGGAGCACAGTTTACGCGTCACGCAGATGTAGTGGATTACTTTGAGCACGTTGCAGATAATAGTGCTATGGTCACCTATGACGTTTATGGAAAAACTAATGAGCGCAGACCACTCACCTATGCTATTGTATCTACACCAGAAAATCTAGCAAATATAGAAACCATTCGTAAAAACAATTTGATAAATGCAGGACTAGCATCTGGTACTGCAAGTCCAGATGTTGCAATAGTATGGCTAAGTTACAATGTGCACGGAAATGAAGCTTCTAGTACAGAAGCTGCCATGTCTACTGTTTATGAGCTCATCACAAAAAAACAAGCTTGGTTAAAAAATACGGTTGTTATTATTGATCCTTGCGTAAATCCAGATGGTCGTGATCGCTATGCCAATTGGTACAACCAGGTAAAATCTACCCCCTATGATGTAAAACAAGCAGCCACCGAGCATAATGAGCCGTGGCCAGGAGGGCGACCTAATCACTATTTGTTTGATTTAAACAGAGATTGGGCTTGGGCAACACAAATAGAGAGTCAAGAACGGCTTAAGATTTATAATAAATGGATGCCACACATTCATGTAGATTTTCACGAACAAGGGATTAATGAACCGTATTATTTTGCACCAGCCGCAGAGCCCTTTCACGAAATCATCACAGATTTTCAACGTGATTTTCAAACAGATATAGGTAAAAACCACGCAAAATATTTTGACCAAGAAGGATGGTTGTTTTTTACCAGAGAACGTTTTGATTTACTATATCCAAGTTACGGTGACACCTACCCTACTTTTATGGGCTCTATAGGTATGACATACGAGCAGGCGGGACACGGTCGCGCAGGATTAGGAATAAACACAGATGAAGGTTTTGTGCTTACTCTAAAAGATAGAGCTGCCCATCATACCACTACCGGACTATCTACGGTAGAAATGGGAAGTAAGAATGCTGCAAAACTAAACACCGAATTTAAAAAGTTCTTTAATAACAGCAACATTAAATATAAAAGCTACATTCTTAATGGGAATCCTGATAAGATCAAGGCATTGACAAATTTACTAGACAAGCACGAGATACGTTATGGTTTTTCTAAGGACGGAAATGTGAGTGGTTTCAACTACAGCCAAAATAAAAATGGATCTATGGACGCAACAGGGGCGCTAGTTATTGACGCTACACAACCCAAAGGAAAAATGGTGAAAGCACTTTTTGAACCAGACGCAAAACTAAGCACGCCACTTACCTATGATATTACTGCTTGGAGCCTTCCGCACGCGTATGGGCTAAATGCTATAGCAAGTACATCTGTGGTATCTGCAAATGGCAGAAACCCTTATGTAAAAGAGATCAATCAAGTTTTTTCTGGTGCAGCAGGTTATTTAGTCAATTGGAATTCTATGAGCGATGCTACATTTTTAGCTGCGCTACTGCAAGCAGACATTAAGGTTCGTTTTTCTGAAAAAGACTTAAGTTTTGAAGGAAAGAAATTTGCAAAAGGGACACTAGTAATCACAAAGAGCGATAACAAAACAAAAGATGATTTTGCCGCAACCGTAACTAAACTCGCAAATACCCACGAGCGTAGATTATATGCTTCTACTACTAGTTTTAGTGATAACCATACAGATTTTGGTTCGCCAGATATTAAACTAATCAACAAACAACGTATCGCGATGCTTAAAGGCGATGGCGTGTCTTCTTTGAGTTTTGGTTCTTTATGGCACTTTTTTGAGCAGGATTTAAAATATCCTGTGACTAATATTGATACAGGAGATTTTAACCCATCTGTACTAGACAACTTTGATATACTCGTATTACCAAACGGATGGTACAGCAGACAACTTAATGATAAGGCAATGGACGGTATTAAAGATTGGGTGCGCAGTGGAGGTAAGATAATTGCGATTTCTGGTGCCTTGCGCTCTTTTGCTGGCAAAGATGGTTTTGATTTAAAAAACAACGAAGCCAAAAAAGAGGATGAAAAGAAAGAGGATGCAAAAGGAAACCTTACTCCCTATGACCAGCGTGAAAAAGACAACGTTAAAAATCTAATTACAGGTAGTATTTACAAAACAACACTAGACTCGTCTCACCCTATGGCTTTTGGTTATGGAGATACCTATTACAGCTTAAAGCAAGGCGGAACATCGTATCAGTTTTTAGAAAACGGCTATAATGTGGGGTACATTAATGGAGCTCCAGAAACTGTTTCAGGATTCTCTGGTGACGATGCAAAAGCTGGACTTACAGACAGTATGACTTTTGGAGAAGCTAGAATGGGTAGCGGTAGTGTTATCTATTTTGTAGATGATGTACTATTTAGATCCTTCTGGGAAAACGGGAAGTTACTTATTGTAAACGCGTTGTTCTTTGTAAATAACAATAGGTTTACATTGTAACTGGTATGAAGTATTAGATGAAAAATGAGATGGTTTACCAAGGTAAATCATCTCATTTTTCATTTTTCTAATTCTCTTTTTAAATCCATTGAAAGCACTATGCAAGTCTGACTGTTTTGGATACAGAAAAACTATAAACAATGATGTTTTTCAGATTATAGGATCACCTTTTTCACTAATCTAGACCCCTCATATTCAAAAACCAGAATGTAAACGCCGCTTTGATAGTTAGACACATCAATTTGCAATTCCCTGCCAGTATCTTCATAATAGGATTGCTGCATTAGTTTACCTTGTATATTAAATACAGAAACTGAAGTGTTTTCTTCTTGAATGCCTTTAACATAAATAGTATCCTGATCTTGATAAACAATAATTGCATCTTCATTAAATTCATTTACCTCAAGTATATTTAATGGAGATAGTGGAGCTTCAAAGATTCCTCTTCCGTGAGTTCCTATAAATATCTTACCTCCATTTAAATATTGTATTTCAATATCATTTACAGAAGTATTGGGTAAACAGCCATATTTTTTCCATTCTTGAGCTCCATTTTCAAGATAAAACACGCCATTGTATGTTCCAACAAAGAGGCCATCTTCTTGTGCATCTAGTATTTCTAAAGAAAACACAGGTACATTAGGAAGGTTGTATGATATGTTTTGCCAGCTTGATCCTCCATTTGTAGAGGTATACACCTTTCCATTATTTGTATATCCTCCGTAAGATATAAAAACGGCGTTCTCATCTGAATGATCAACTTCTAAATCTGATATGTATTGATTAACAGGAGTTCCCGAAGCGGTCCAACTGTTACTTGTTGCATCCTTAGCATAAACAACATTATTACGCGATGCATATATTTTATTAGAATTGCTTTTAGCTATTGCTATCTGTTCTAAATCTTGAGCAGCACCTATATTGTTACCAATATTAGTCCAGCTAGTTCCTTGGTTATCTGAAGCATATACACTGTTGTACCCAACAACAATGCGATTAGAATTATTTGGGTCTAATTTAAAGGGAGTTTCCCAAGCACCTGAACCATTCTCCCCTGGTGGAGCAATAGAAGTTACATTTCCATTTACCCATTTTCTTAATCCACCTAATTGATAACTAAAATACCTTGTATTGGGATCGTTAAAATCTATTTCTTGACCCATCCCATCTCCCGTAGGCGCATAACTTTGCCAAGAACCATCAGCATTTCTAGTTACATTACCGTTATCCTGAGATCCTCCACCAATAATATTTGGATTCGTTTGAGATACCGCGATATCATAATATTGCGTGATAAATAAACCTGAAGATAAATTTACAAACGAACTATCGGACACTGAATATTTAAAAACTCCTCCATCGTTGCAATAATAAACAGCATCTGCTTCTAATGGATTTGTATAGATATTTCTTTGATCTACGTGTATAAAAGGTAAATCGTCTTGACCTAGCCATTGTGTAGTTGCCTCAAAACTCGCGCCTCCGTTTGTAGATCGATAACATTCAAAATTACCCACAACAATATCTGTATCAGAATTATTTGCAAATGATACCACACAGTTAGATTCTGGTAAAGATTGTTGGTTAAAATTTTGTCCAAAATTTGATGAAACATTTAATGTAGAACCATTAGTAATGGCTACAAAGCCAGAATTAGTATTGTTTGAAATGGCGATTCTTACCTGACCATTCCCAAAATCTTGGCTTAAATTAAAACTTGCCCCATCATTTGTACTTAAATAAAACTCCCCATTTGACCCACCAGCATAAACATCATTAGAATTTAAGCTATAACGAACCGCTCTAATATCTGAATCTATAATTTTATTATGTGTAGAAAAGTAATCTGTAGTTCTATATAATCCATCAGAACTGGCTACCAAAAACTCTGAAGGGTTGTTAGGGTTTACATCTATTTCGTATATCCTAATATTTTCTGGTAAGCTAAATGTTAAATTAGTTGGAGTAAAGCTAACCCCTCCATCATTAGACTCATAAATACCTATCCCAGAAGGACCATACCAAACAAGATCGCTCAAAGCAATAAAAATGCGATCCGGATTATCAACATCAATAATAATATCTGAAATTGACGAATGTGGTAGGTCATCATTTAAATTAAGGTACGTCGCTCCTCCATCTGTGGTTTTCCAGAGACCCCCAAATGCCGCTCCAACCCAGTACGTATTGACATCTGTAGGATGAAAACCAATACTACTTACTCTTCCCATATCAATTTGAAAACCAAAATTACCATCGTAATTTAATTCACTCCATTGCACATCATAATCAGCATTGTCGCAAGTAGCGATAGCAGATTTGTTTTTTTCTATTTGAGCCATTGTAAAATCGCCTAAGGTACCGTCATCATTTAAACGATACTTCCAAAAACGCTTCCATCGTTGGTACTTCACAAAATCACTATCCCTATAATCGCCTGTTGACAACTCTAAAAAAGTTAAACCGGGACATTTTAATTTAAAAAAAGTATCCGCTTCTAATACAATAGCATCAAAGGTCAATGTGTTATCACCATTCTCTGCTAGAACCGTATTAGACAGAATATCCTTAATGTCTCTCGGTTCTTCAAGATTCTGCGAAATTACTGTTGTAGTAAACAGAAAAACAAATACTTTGAAAATTTTTCTAATCATATTTTAAAACTTTAATGCAATTGATATTCAACAAAATAATAAACCAAAAATAATCAATTTTTACTTCAAGCTGAAAATTGCTGAGCCATTCAAAAAGTTAAAACGACCACAACTTTAAGGCAGTTCTAAACGATATATCTAGTGGGTTCATTATTATCGCCCTTAGCTATTCTTTATTTTTCACTTCAATCCACTTACTCATATATTTTGTTGCCTGCAGCGATTGTTGTTGTAGTATTTGACCTAAAAAGTTTTGTTCTCGGTGGGTCTTTAGATCTTCGGAAATATGAATAATTCTATACATTAGTCGTTTTGAATGCACCGTCGTATCAAAACGAGTATCTAAAATATCATAACCCTGGCGCTGAGACACCAACCAATCTCTTTTTTCTGAGAACAGTGTTACCGCACAAGTAACCATTTCTGAAACTGCATCAGTTACACAGCCTGCATCAACATGCGCTCCATACATCCCTTCTGAGCCTAAAGTCGTAGTTATTGCAGGAGTACCATAATACATTGCATCTAGCAGTTTCCCTTTTAAACCCGCACCAAAACGCAAAGGAGCTAAACAAACGCGTGCACTACTCATTACATCTTGCACAGATGGCGCCCAACCTTTAATTAAAAAGCCAGCTTGCTCGTTATGAAGCTCTGTTATTTGTTGCGGCGCATAAGCACCATAGATATAAAGCGTAGCATTGGGTAATTGTTTACGTATTGCTGGCCAGATTTCTTTATGGAGCCATTTTATACTATCTACATTAGGCGCGTGGTAGAAGTTACCAATGGCCATAAAATCCTTTCGTTCATCAAATTCTGGAAATGTACTTTTTATTTTTGCATTTGACTTGGGAAGAAAAGGAACATATTGAAGTATTCCTTCTGGGATTTTAAACGTATCCATTAATAATGTCATTTCCATTTCGGAAATAATAAGACTTAAGTCTGAGCGTAAAACACTTGCCAATTCGCGTTTTGCCGTGTCGGTATACAAATCTACAGCATCAAGCTTCCCCTCTTTCTTAAAAGTTTCTTCTCGGGCTTTTCTTAAAAAATGGAGATCCTCCGTATCCAATACCCTTAAAGCATTGGGACAATGTTCTGCCACTCGCCATCCAAATTGTTCTTCGGTCACAAAGCGATCAAAAAGCACAATCTCTGGTTTTAGGGTAGCAATAAATGTATCAAAAGAAGGATCATTTAGTTGTAACATTTCCGAAGTAACACCTAACAAATGTAAGTCTGCGCTTCGTTCAGAAATACTTGCCGTACTGCCAAAAGTGATGGCATAATCGTGTTCTAAAAACAAGTCAATTAACTGCATCATTCTAGACCCAGCAGCCGTTGTAGAAGGCTCTGGAAAAGTATGACCTATGATAAGGAGATTTTTCTCCATCTATCTTTCTAGTAAGAGTTCTTCCATTAAATTCCCAGTACTTCTTTTTTCAGGAAAATATAAAAGCTCTTCTATAGTAGCCGAAATATCAAGCAAATCTCTTCTTGTACTATAAATGACATCAGTATTAAAATCTGGTCCATAAGAAAATAGGTTAATATGCTTACACCCTTCACAGCTGTCTCCGTGTGACTTAAATCCATCTGCAACTGTATCTAAATGCCTGCCATGATCATTAGTCACAAAAAATGTAGTTTTATCTTTATAATATGCGTCTTGTTCAATAAAATTGAATAACTCAAATATGTATTGATCAACATCTTTAATAGCTTGAAGATACCCTTCCCAATCATTATTATGCCCATTAGAATCTGGTGCTCTAAAATTTACTAATAGTAGCTTAGGTTTATCAACTACCAATGCGTTCATGGTATTTAAAAATGTAATACTATCTTTTCTATATCCAGTGCCTAAGCCGTTAACACCGCAATCTGTATAAGGTTGGTAAAGGTCTCTCCAAGATGGGTCTATACAATTTGATAACACTTCAAGTTTGTCTTTACTCGCTATAATTTGTGTGTCCACCGCTGGATTATTAGTGAATTTTCTCCAGGTTTGAAAAATAGATGGTGATAGTGGCATTTCTCCTCCACCATTATTAATTTCTTGATAAATACCTGTTGTTATTGCAGTATGACCCGGCATAGTATATGTCACTCCTTCATTGTAGAAAGAAGTATGAATCCCTCCTTTTTGAGCCATGTCATTTGCCATTCTAGGAATATACTGATGAGTAGAATCCCCCCAGGTTTCAGAATATCTTGGGCCATCCATAACTACAATAATTACATTTTCAGTTAGGTATTTCTTATCCGATTTGTTTTCTTTAGCACAAGAAAACAAAATAGCACTCATTAAAAAAACACCGATACCATTAAAATAAATCATTCTAAATTTTAAAATTCCTGATGTATTAAATCTATTCTCTTGAGTAAAAAAATTACAACACTTCTTCATCATTTGCGCTTTACAATTCATTGATAGTCAAAGTTTTAATTTCTATTCTAGAGGGTTTGTCTTTTTCTAACATAGTGTAAGCTATGACTATATTCTCTCCATCTACTGCCATTCTAGGAAAACCACTTGCTCTTGCGGCATTTGTTTTTGAAACTGTTAACACGTCTCCTTTAGCACCATTCTTATCCACCTTAATTAACTGAATGAGTGTGTCATCTCCTACATCTTCAATCCAGCTTACCACGGCCTGAGTGTCTGAGATCATTGTCAAATCAATACGACCAATAGTGGGATTACTATTTATTGTAATGGGAGGCTCAAGGGTATTGCGATCTATATTTCCGAATGACAATTGTACTTTCGGATTATTTTTAGCTTCAGAGAACCAAGCTACAGCATAGGTATTAGTATAAGATGCTAGTGCCGGGCCATTAACGGGGCAACCTGTAATCTTCCAGTTGTCATTACCAACAATAATAGGAGAAGACCAATCTCCATTTTTATCCCGTTTTTTTATCTTTATATCTCTTATCTCATCATCACTTCTATCTCTATACGCTACAATAACCTGCTTATCTTTTGTCACTACTAGATCTGTCTGACAGCAATCACAAACTCTATTATCTAAGGCTTCATCATTACGTATCTCTCCTGTATCTGTAACTATTGCACCTCTTAATGTCATGGCTCCACCGTGACCAGAATGACTATCGTGATCCATACTACCACCGGTATTACGACCGTCTAACCAAACTGCATAAAAAGAGCGCTCTCCATAAGGTTGCAGGGATACAAAACCATGTTCACTTTTTGTCCCGTCATCGTGTAGTATAAAATCAAGTTTTCTAGGGATAGCATCAGATGGACCAGAACGCTTTACCGTTTGTAATAGGTTAAGTTTAACATCATAAGTATAAGTACCCGTATCTGACATCTTAAGGATATTAGTCAATATTTGATCATCGTTAACTGCAATGGCAGGGAAATCTGCCCAATTTACAAACCAGTCTGTACCGCTGGTAACCGTCTTGGTTTCTTGCCAAGTGTTCTTGTCAAATTTTGAAAACTTCAGATAGTCAATATCATCTTTGGTCGATATCCAAGACATCCAAAGCCCATTATCATTGGAAAATAAGTTTGGAGTTTGCGAATCTGGATTGGCTGGATTCTCAATAGTTTTTACTTTTTCATTTTTAGATGTAGCCACTTCTTGGTTTTGCTTTTTCACCTGCTCTTTACAGGAGAATAGTGCAATTGAGACTAGAAAGAAGAGAATTCGCATAAGGATATGATTTGTATATAAAAGTACAAAAAATGCTACCTTTATCTTATGGAAGACTTTGATTTCTTTTTAGACTTTTTATATCCATTACCATTAGTAAAAAAGAGCCTCTTTGGGACTACTTCGTATTACTTAGATGATAAAATACTCTGTGCTACTTGCATCAATGAGAAGTTTCCAGATGATACAGGGATATGGATTTCTACTCCTCCAGAATATCACGAATTCCTATTTCCGAAGTTAAAAAACCATCGTTTTTTAAAAAGAGTACCTACAAAAAAATGGATATTACTACCAGCAGAAAGTGACTTCTTTGAAGAAGACGCAAGAACAATCGCAGCCTTAATTAAACAAGGTAGCCCATGGATTGGTACTGTGCCAAAACCAAAAAAGAAAATTAAGTAATAGCAGTTGCGGTGACAGTAAAAAAGTTAAATGTTAATTGGAGCTTAGCGATTGATGAAAGTACGTATATAATTTTTGATACTAGTTTTCTTCACCACTCTTAATCTAATGATTCAAAAAAGATAAGGAACAAGCTACTTCACCACCTCAGCATACAAATCAAAATCTTCTGCGCCAGTGACTTTCACATGGAAAAACTCCCCCGTTCTTAGGTATCCTTCTTCTGCATTAATCAAGACTTCATTATCTACATCTGGGCTATCAAACTCTGTACGACCCACGTAGTACGTTCCTTCTTTACGGTCAATAAGTACACGGTATTCATTCCCTATTTTTTGCTGATTAAGCTCCCAAGAAATTTGAGATTGGATTTCCATAATCTCATTAGCACGTTCCATTTTCACATCTTCTGGAACATCATCCTCAAGGTTGTATGCGTGCGTGTTTTCTTCGTGAGAATAGGTAAAGCAACCTAATCTTTCAAAACGCATCTCGCGCACCCATTCTCTCAGAGTTTCATAATCTTCTTGTGTTTCTCCCGGATAACCCACTATTAATGTGGTTCTTATCGTCATATCTGGAACGGCAGCTCTAAAGTCTTGCAATAACTTAGTGGTTTTTGCTTTAGTAGTACCACGGCGCATGGACTTTAGGATAGGGTCTGCAATATGTTGTAACGGAATATCAATATAGTTACAAATTTTTGGCTCTTTGCGCATTAAATCAAGTACATCCATTGGGAAGCCCGTTGGGAACGCATAGTGTAAACGTATCCATTCTATACCTTCTACCTTAACGAGATTTTCTAATAACTCTGCAAGATTTCTTTTCTTGTAAATATCGAGACCATAATACGTTAAATCTTGGGCAATAAGAATTAACTCTTTCACACCGTTTGCTACTAATTTTTCGGCTTCAATCACCAAATTCTCTATAGGTGTGGAGCGGTGTTTTCCTCTCATTATTGGGATCGCACAAAACGAACAAGGTCTATCACAACCTTCGGCAATTTTTAAATACGCGTAATTTTTTGGTGTGGTAGTTAATCGCTCTCCTATCAACTCGTGTTTGTAATCTGCTCCAAGTGCTTTTAACAATCCTGGTAATTCTGTCGTACCAAAATACTGATCCACATCTGGAATTTCTTTTTGCAGATCTGGCTTGTACCTTTCTGAAAGACATCCAGTAACAAATACTTTATCTACCAGTCCTTCTTGCTTTTTCTGGACAAACTCTAAAATGGTATTTACACTCTCCTCTTTTGCATTTGCGATAAACCCGCAGGTATTAATAACAACTACATTACCTTCTTCTTCGTGCACAACCTCTTTGCCATTGGCTTTTAGTTGTCCCATTAACACCTCACTATCATAGACGTTCTTTGAACAGCCTAAAGTGACCACATTAATTTTATTTTTCTTGAGAGTTTTGGTACGCATGGTTTGATGTACTATTATCGTTTATAATAAATGCTTCGGAAATATAAATAAGTTGATTTCTTAGCGCGTGCAAAGGTACTGAATTATCTAGCACATAACCCTTTATTAACCAAAGGGATTAAATTGAAAAGCTAGGATTAATATTATTGTATTTCCCAAAAGAAAACCGAATAATGACATTGGAATAAACCAAAATCTACTTTCTAGTAATGGGATGTTTTTAAGAGATTTCCAATAAAAAAAAACACCAATGGCCCAAAACGGAATTAATAAAAAACTTGAAAAACTAGCAAAATAAGCCAATGATTCGGGTATTAGCGGATTTCGAGGTTGGGTAAAATGAAAAAACACATAATAAAATTGCAAGAAAAATTGAAAAACACAATACAACAAACACAATTTGGTTATTGCATCTTTCCACCACATGGAGAGTTTAAACATTATACACTGTATCTTTATTAGGCTATACACTTTAAGCAAAAAAGATAAGCATAAAGCTTACCGCCCATAGTCTACAGCTATTTTTTATTTAAAGAAAGAATCTACAAACTCAAACTTATTAAATACTTGTAAATCCTCTATACCTTCTCCTACGCCTATATATTTTACAGGAATCTGAAACTGATCACTTATACCTATAACTACACCACCTTTTGCGGTTCCATCTAGCTTAGTTACTGCAAGCGAAGTTACTTCTGTTGCTGCCGTAAATTGTTTTGCTTGTTCAAAGGCATTCTGTCCTGTAGAGCCATCAAGCACTAATAAAACATCATGAGGTGCATCCACTATTACCTTTTGCATCACGCGCTTTACTTTAGTGAGCTCATTCATTAAGTTAATTTTATTGTGCAATCTTCCTGCTGTATCAATAATGATTACATCGGCGTTTTGATTCACTCCACTCTCTAGCGTATCAAAGGCAACACTGGCAGGATCACTTCCCATTTCTTGCTTAACAATAGGCACGTTTGTTCTGTCTGCCCATACTTGTAATTGATCTATTGCTGCAGCTCTAAAGGTATCTGCTGCCCCTAATACTACTTTGTACCCTGCTTTGGTAAATTGATGTGCCAGTTTACCAATGGTCGTTGTTTTACCAGCACCATTTACACCCACAACCATAATCACGTGAGGACCAGTCTCGTGTTTTGGTACTGAAAAGACACTCTCATTACCACTATCTATTTCACTCAGTAGTCCAGCAATTTCTTCTCTAAGTATATCATTAAGCTCGCTAGTACCCACATATTTATCTTGCGCTACTCTAGCTTCTATTCTATCAATTACTTTAAGTGTAGTAGTAACACCTACATCACTTGACACTAAAATTTCTTCTAGATCATCAAGTACATTCTCATCTACTTTACTCTTTCCAGCTACTGCCTTGTTGAGTTTATCAAAGAAAGAAGATTTAGATTTCTCTAAGCCTTTATCAAGGGTTTCCTTTTTTTCTTTGTTAAATATCTTTTTAAAAAAACTCATTGTTGTTTTGTTATTTGGTCATGCCCACTACTTAGCGATAAGCAAAAATACGAAAAGCCACTCTTGTTAAAAAGTGGCTTGACTTAATATAATAAAAAGAATAATTATTTTTTACTCATCCAGTCACTTACTCTGTCTGGAGCCATAATTGATTCTGTAAAAACGTAAGCTCCAGTTTTAGGAGACTTTACCATTTTTATTGCTTTTGTAAGACGCTTAGATCCTGTTTGTAGAGATGCTACTGATTTCTTTGCCATAATCCTATGTTTTGTCATTCCCACTAAAGTGGGAACTAATTACTTAATTTCTTTATGAACCGTCATTTTCTTTAAGATTGGGTTAAATTTCTTTAACTCCATTCTATCTGGCGAATTCTTTTTGTTCTTTGTCGTGATGTAACGAGATGTTCCAGCTTGTCCTGATTCTTTATGCTCAGTACACTCTAAAATTACCTGTACTCTGTTTCCTTTTCTAGCCATCGTGCTATTCTATTAATGGTTTTACAGTTATTTAGTTAGAATCCCGCTTGCACGAGCTTCTTTAATTACTGCAGAAATACCTTTTTTGTTAATATTTTTTAATGCTGAAGTAGATACTTTAAGTGTAATCCACTTGTCCTCTTCAGGAATGTAAAAACGTTTTTTCATCAAGTTTACATTAAACTTGCGCTTCGTTTTGTTCATTGCATGAGACACGTTGTTTCCAACCATTGCCTTCTTTCCAGTAAGCTCACAAACTCTTGACATTTCTGTAAATTATTTAGTTATTTTTAAACAGGGTGCAAATTTAAGTAATATTATTGGTTTGCACAACAAAAGAATTTTAGTTTTTTGATAATTCTTTTAGCAGCATTTCTAAGGCTTTATTATGTGCCTTTGCGATTACTCGTTCGCGATGATCTCCAAGACTAAATTCTTCCACCATAACGCCCCTTGGGCCAGCTATAGCAATACATACTGTTCCTACCTCTTTATTTGTATCTCCTTTGGCGGGTCCAGCTACACCTGTTGTTGCCAACCCATAATCAGATTTAAATAAATCCCTACTGTTTTCTGCCATAGCGCATGCCACCTCAATACTCACCACAGTGTGTTTTTCAATTAAGCGTGAATCAACTTTTAAAATTTCTGTTTTAAGTGCTGTACTATAGGGTATTAATCCTCCTTTAAAATATGAAGATGCTCCCGCTATTGCAGTTATTGACTTTGCGATTGAACCTCCAGTACAACTTTCTACCACACTTAAGGTATGTCCTTTTTCAACCAGTATTTCTGAAATGCGCCCTACTAAACTTGTTTCGTCTTCATAACCAATGGCAATGTCTTGTAGTATTTCAGAAAGAAGCAACATTTGTTTATTTACGGCGTACTCAACTTTAATTTTATCAACCCCTGTAGAAGACAATCTTAAACGTACACTACCAAAAGATGGTAAATACGCTAATTTTATATACTCTGGCAATGCCTCTTCCCAGGCCGTAATGCGTTCTTGAATCTGGCTTTCTCCTTGTCCAAAGGTGAGCAGGGTCTTATGATAAATATGTGGTCGTTTAAACTTAACCTTCACTCTTGGCAACACCTCATTTTTTAATAATGCCTTCATCTCAAATGGGACTCCTGGCATAGATACAAATACAGTATTGTTTTTTTCCATCCACATTCCAGGAGCGGTACCATGGGCGTTCCTTAGTATGGATGCTTTACTCGGCACCATCGCCTGTGTGAGGTTTGAAGGCAAGGGGTCTCTTTTTAAATGCGTTTTAAATATATCGTGAATATGCGCTAAAACAGTGTGGTTTTCAATGAGTGTATCATTAAAGTACTCTAGAAACATTGCTTTAGTAATATCATCTTTGGTAGGCCCTAGCCCTCCGGTCAACAAAACAAGATCTACTCTATCGTTTGCTTGAGCCAGCGCATCTAAAATCTGGGAAGACTCATCTTGAATAGAAGTGATTTGAAGCACCTTAACCCCAATTTTATTGAGTTCTGCGCCTATAAAAGCAGAGTTGGTATCTACTATTTGACCTATTAAGATTTCGTCTCCAATAGTAATAATTTCTGCAAGCATTTTTAACTAAAATCTTCTTTTAATTCGTCAAATACCTTAGCAAGTATCGCATTTATCGACCCTACATTTTCTGATACAGATTCATTGCTTCTATTCCCTTTTGTCCAGGTCTCTATGGTCGTGATATCTTTAAGCACACTAATTCCAAACATTTCAATGTTCGGTTTCATCTTATGCGCAAACTGGTAGGCTAACTCTTTATTATCATTTGAAACAGCAATGGTTAACGCTTCAAGATCTGGCGGTATTTCCTCCAAGAAGGTTTGAGCTACAATCGCCATAAAGTCTGCATCTCCTCCTGCGATTTCTTCTAAGCTCTCTAGGGAATAATGTTTTTCCATGTATTAGTTTGTTAGATCTGCTGTTACTTATTTCACTTTAATTGAGAATAGTTGTTTCTCTTCTAGAAAGCCAGTAAGCATATCATTTGGTTGAATTTTTGCAACACCACTAGGTGTTCCAGTAAAGATAACATCTCCAATCTTTAAAGTGAAATATTTTGAAATATATTCGATTAAAGCATCAATTTTCCATAACATTAGAGCGGTATTGCCTTTTTGAACGACTTTTCCGTTGTTTTCTAACCTAAAATCTAATGTGTTTACATCTGCAAAGTCACTTTTGGGTAAAAACGTTCCTATTACTGCCGCACCATCAAAAGACTTTGCTTTTTCCCAAGGCAAGCCTTTTACCTTTAACTGTGCCTGAAGATCTCGTGCCGTAAAATCTATCCCGAGCCCGATCTCATCATAATATTTATGTGCAAATTTTCTATCTATGTGCTTCCCTAATCTGTTTATCTTGACCAACACTTCTACTTCGTGATGCACATCGTTCGAGAATTCTGGAATAATAAAGGGATGCTTTTTAAGCAAAATTGCTGTATCGGGTTTCATAAAAACAACAGGATGTTCGGGTCGTTCATTATTTAACTCGGCAATGTGATCTGTATAATTTCTACCTATGCATATAATTTTCATGTGGATAAAATATTTGATAAAGCAGAAGATGTAATACCCGTTTTAAGCATCTTCTAGTTGATTAATGATAGCCAATGTCCCTTCGAAATTTTCGGAAATATTAAAGTTTATTATTTAGGGTATTTAATTTTATTCTGGTCAATACTTTCTTAGTATATAAAGGGAAATCTGCATTAAGCAGCCACCCAAAATAGCCTGGTTCTTTTTCAAGTATATCAAGAACTAGTGATCCTTTATGTTTTCCGAAGGCAAATGTTTCTTGCCCTTTTTTATTAATACCAATATAACCAGCAAAATCTGCAAACTTATTATGTGCGCTAAAGGTGGACAAAAAAGAAACATCATTCTCAAGTTCATCGTACCGGTCCAGTTGAGATTTTAAAACCTCGTACGTTGCGTTTGTGTCTGCGGCTGCGCTATGAGCGTTTTTAAGTTCTTCATTGCAATAAAACATATATGCCGCTTCTAACGTGCGCTTCTCTTTTTTATGAAAAATAGTTTGCACATCTACAGAAGCTGCTTTTTTAAGATCATAGTCAATCTCAGCTCTTAGTAACTCTTCTGCTAATAAAGGAATATCAAAACGATTAGAATTATAACCTCCAAGATCACAATCTTTAATTAATGCAAATATCTTAGGTGCGAGTTCTTTAAAAGTAGGCTCATTTACTACCATCTCATCTGTGATACCATGTATAGCACTAGTAACTGCCGGAATAGGAATCGTTGGGTTTACCTTCCAAACAAAACTCTCTTTATTTCCGTTAGGAAATACTTTGAGTACAGCTATTTCTACTATTCTATCATTAGCGATATTAATTCCTGTGGTTTCCAGATCAAAAAAACAGATGGGTTTACTTAATTTTAATTGCATTGGTATAGTTTATGCAGTAAAGGTAACAATTACTACTTTTGAAATATTATGAAGTTAAAATTTTTACTCACATTATTATTAGTCTCCATAAGTTATACTGCATTCTCGCAAGATGACAGAATTCTTGTTTCAGAAAAAAAACAAGGCAAACGTATTGTTTTTAGCGCAGAGAACATTACCAAAGACACGCTAAATGTCTTCTTCATGGTACGCAGCGAAGGCTATAGACGTAGTGCAGACAGGCCTACAATTAAGTTTATCAATCCTGGACAAAAGGTTCAGTTAATCACACTAATCGAACTCTCTAATGTAGCCTCAAGTTATGACTATACTTTAATTGTTAACGATGAGGATTACACCCTAGATCTCACCAATGAGAAAAAAACGATTGATATTGAAAAGCAAATATCAAACAGAGTTGTATTGTTTACAGATGAAACTTGTGAAAAATGCCAATTACTGCATACTGAGCTTGACGTAAATAAAATTGATCATCAAGTTTTTGACATCAACAAAGACCCAGAATTATACCAGCAGTTTACTGCCTTTATAGCAAAGAAATATCCAGAAGTTCAAGCCATGAGACTTCCAGTAATTTGGAACAAAGATGAGCTATTGTTTGGTTGGGACCAGTTGGAAGAGATTATTAGTAAATTGAAAAAATAAAAAATGCACATTATTAATAAGACACAAAAATGGAAAGGCTATTTCACCTATGAAGCTGGATATGAAGTGAAAGACCAATTTGAGACAGTGTCTTTTTCAATGGAACTCACAGTAACTGACAACTCTTTTACTGGGACTTCTATAGACGATGAATTTAAAAAAATACATGATAAACCTGCAAGTGTAGTAGGTTTTTTTGATGACGAAAAAATGAGTTTCATATTAAAATACCCTTGTTCTTACTACATCGATGAAGGTGACAACATAATCCTAGACAAAACAAACGAACATCCAGACATACATTATCTTGGATTTTTTGAAGTCGATAAGAAAATCGTTCTTGGAAAATGGGAAATGAAAATATTTAAAGAAAAACACAATGAAGATCTTTACATTGAAGAATCAGCAAATGGAGAATTTGAAATAACCAGAATCTCGTAGAAACTTAGTAATAAAAAACTATTAAATTTTCTTCAACCAAACATCAACTTTCAACTAGAAAGATTAAATCTCACGATTTAAATCCCACCTTTCCAGATAGTCTGATACGGCCTTAACAAACTGACCTCCTAAGGCACCATTTACAACTCTATGGTCATAACTATGTGATAAGAACATCTTATAACGAATACCAATAAAATCTCCATCTGGAGTTTCTATTACAGCCGGTACTTTACGGATAGCCCCTAGAGCTAAAATTCCTACTTGTGGTTGGTTAATTATAGGAGTTCCCATAATACTGCCAAAAGTTCCAACATTTGTTACCGTATAGGTTCCGCCTTGAATATCGTCTGGTTTTAGCGCACCATTACGAGCACGCCCAGCAAGATCATTAACCGCCTTACTCATACCCACCAAGTTTAATTGGTCTGCATTCTTGATTACTGGAACGATAAGGTTTCCATCTGGTAAAGCTGCTGCCATTCCTAGATTAATATTTTTTCTTTTAATGATAGTATCACCATCTACGGCAATATTCATCATCGGGAAGTCTTTTAAAGCTTTTGCTACGGCTTCCATAAATATAGGTGTAAACGTTAGGTTCTCCCCTTCTCGTTTAGAAAAGCCATCTTTTACTTTTTTACGCCAGTTCCAGATGTTTGTTACGTCTGCTTCAATAAATGACTGCACATGTGCACTTGTTTGGACACTTGCCACCATATGGTGTGCGATTAATTTACCCATACGGGTCATCTCAATCACTTCATCACCTCCGTTTACAGAAACTGGAGCAGCCTTAGGTGCTGCCGCTTTTACTGCAGGAGCAGTAGTTGAAGACTCCGTTTTAGCCGGAGCAACTACTTCTTGTTTAGCGCCTCCATTTTCAATGAACGCCAACATATCATTTTTAGTCACACGTCCGTCCTTTCCAGAACCCGCTATATTATCTAATTGTGCTTGAGAAATACCTTCTGCCGCAGCCATATTTTTTACTAATGGCGAGTAAAATCGATCTCCAGAATTTGTGATGGCTGTTGCTGTAGTTTCTTTAGCTACGGTTACTACATGTGCTACTGCGGCTACTGCTTTAGGGGCAGGAGTTTTTATCTCATCGTTTGCTGCAGCAGGAGCACTTACTTCACCATCGGTTTCAATAATGGCTAGTATTTCACCTACTTGCACTACGTCATCTGTATTGTAGCATATTTCTACAAGAACACCATCTACCTCACTAGGCACTTCACTATCTACCTTATCTGTAGCAATCTCTAGGACTGCCTCATCTGCTTCAATGGTGTCACCAACGCTTTTAAGCCAATTGGTTACTGTTGCTTCTGCAACACTCTCACCCATTTTAGGTAGTTTTAATTCAAATCTTGCCATAGTATTGTTAGGTAATTTTAAAGCGCAAAATTAGTTAAAATAAATAGGTTAATTAAAGCTATTTTCTAAAATTTAACAACACTTCCTTTGCTGTCACTTTGATCACTGCCCAATAAAAAGTTGCAGCCAGGAGGTTTAATTTTAAATCTATTCCCCTTATTGCTCATTTGTTGCATAAAAACAAATATTCGTTGGTATGAAATATAGTCTGCATCAAAAATAAGCTCTGTATTGTGAAGTATCCCGTCTTCCAGAACGGCAATGGCCGATGCAGAAAGCGAAGCATCATATAAATTTGAGAGCTTTTTCAATAATGTAAAGTCATCAGTAAAGACAATAGATTTTTCAACATTAGAATTATTTTTTACAGAATTACCCTTTAAAGAATGAAGTAATCTAGCACCAAAAACTCCAAATTTAACCATTGCTTTTTGCCAAAGAGACAGCGACAACTGCTTGTCATAAAAAATATGCATTGCTCCATAAAATCGTTTTAGATAGGTTTTATCTCTAACGGTACTCTCTCCTTTATAATGGAGCGTCGTGGTATCGCCTAAATACATGTTTTTATATCCAGCTTTTTCTATTCGGTAAGAAAAGTCTATGTCTTCTCCATACATAAAATAGTCTTCATCAAAACCCCCTACTTCTTCATAAACGGCACGTTTCAATAGCATAAATGCACCTACTAAAATTGCCACTTCTCCGGCTGCTTTTTCTGAAACATGACTAGCATAATAGCCGTTCTTAGCATTGCCCTTACCCATCATCTTTTTTAAAGCAATGGTTGGTGTAGGAAGATTACGCTTACTTTCTGGCAAATAAAGACCTGTTCCATCCATTAGATACGTACCCAATGCTCCCATATTTGGATGCCGTTCTGCATAGGCTATTGTTTCGGTAAAACAATTTTCTGTAACTGCGGTATCTGGATTTAAAATACAAACATACTCCCCTTTTGCGATAGCTACTGCCTGATTATTAGCAGTGGCAAAACCTACATTATCTTTATTTGCTATTAAGGTAATATGCGGAAAAACAGCTCGGATCATCTCACAACTGTCATCTGGCGAGTTATTATCTACTACAATTATTTCTGCATCAAGATGATTTAGCGATCGTTCTACACTAAGAATGCATTGCTCTAAAAAATAGCGCACATTATAGTTAAGAATGATGACAGATAGTTTCAAGTCTTAGTTGTTTTTTAAGGAAGTTTCAAAAGGAATTCTATGCAAGATACTTCTTCCGAGGGTAACCTCATCTGCATATTCAAGTTCGTCGCCTACAGAGATTCCTCTTGCAATAGTAGTTATCGTAATGGAATGTTGTTCAAGTTGTTTAAAAATGTAGAAGTTAGTAGTATCTCCTTCTAAGGTGGAGCTCAAAGCAAAAATGAGTTCTTCTATATGCCCTGCACTTACTTTTTTAACAAGACTCTCAATGGTTAACTCACTGGGGCCTATGCCATCCATAGGAGATATTTTGCCACCTAATACATGATATTGCCCACGATATTGACTCGTATTTTCTATAGCCATTACATCTCGAATATCTTCTACCACACAGACAATACTACTGGTTCTATTAGGATTTGCACAGATTTCACACAAAGCAACATCAGAAATATTATGACAATTAGAACAGAAGTTAATCTCTTCGCGTAATTCTTTAATACTTTCTGAAAGAGCGATGGCTTGCTCCTTGGGCTGTTTTAAGAGATGAAGCACCAAACGCAATGCAGTACGCCTGCCAATACCCGGCAATTGTGACATTTCGTTCACCGCATTTTCTAAGAGTTTAGAAGAAAAATCCATGGTATGCAAGATAAAAAAAAAGCTTCAGAAATTGACTTTCTGAAGCTTTGTAACAAATATTTACTGTTGATTATTTCTTTATCAATTGTTTAGTGACTGTTCCTAAATCAGAATTAACTCTAACAAAGTAACTACCCGCAGTTAATGCGCTTACATTAATAGTGTGAGAACCAGAAATAAACACGCCTTTTTCAAACTTTACTAAAGCACCTTGTATATTAAATATTCTAATATCAGCTTGCGTTGCTTGAGGCATTGTTATCGTAAATTGAGTAGCCGCTGGGTTAGGTGCAAGCACCACGTCGTTTTCGTTTAAAAAATCACCAACACTCAACAGACCATCTTCCACCAAGGGTGAAGACCAAAGGCCACGACCAAAAGTACCCGCATACAAGGTATTGGTTACATTGTTAATATCTAAATCATTTACAATTACATTAGGCAATCCATTGTTATAAGGAATCCACTCCTCCATAGTATTATCGATATAATAGACACCAAAGTCCATCCCTAAATATAAGCCCTCTTTATTATTATCATCCCAGATAACGCTAAGCGCAGTAAAATCAGGTAAACCCGTATTAGTAACTGTCCAAGTAACACCTCCGTCTTGAGTAATAACAACTTTTGTAGTTCCTCTTATTGCCAAGGCAACTCGGTTAGGATTTGTAGGATGAATTGCAATATTGTTCACAAAACCACCTGGGTTTGTTGTCTGTGTCCAGTCTGTAGCACCTCCATCTATGGTCTTTTGTATTACTGCACCTCTACTTGCATATAAAACTTGATTATTAGATGCAGAGACTTGCACATCTGACAGTACGCTCCCAAAATTCTGAGAGATCGCTACCCAACTTGAACTAAAATCTGTTGTTTTCCAAACTGTATTTGTCCCAACTAAAACACCATTATTATTAGGCGCCCTATTGGTTAGTGTATATGCCGTATTTGCATCTATTTTATCTGTCTCTAATGGTGTTACAAATGGCCCATTTTCAGGAGTTTGCCCAGTACCTCCTGCAGACGTTGTTCCCGCATCAAAAGATCTAAAATTACTACCAAACTGTATGGTACCGTATATCCTACTTGAATTTGCAATATCTATTCCCGCACCACCTCCATCTGCACCTAACCAGGATACAAAATCATTAGTTGCTTCTCTATAGACTGTTGTTCCATTATCCTGTGTTCCACCACTAACAACTGCATCTTGAGTCTGAGAAGCGGCTATTTTATAAAATTGTTGGGTTCCTAATCCGTTGTTTAAATCTTCATAATAAGAAAAACTAACCGCATCTGTTGGGTTGTTTGCTCTAAAAACTCCACCATCTGTTGCAGCATATAATTTACCATCAACAAATTCAAGATAATCAACATCTGCATGAATATAACCTAGATTTTCATCTTGCGATAATCCTATTAGCCAATGTGCATTTAAATTAAACGTAACACCTCCATCCATAGAACGCCATTCATTAACACCCGCTATATGTACTTGATCTGCATTATCTGGGTGTACCACGATATCCATATCTCTCGGGGCTTGACCTCCACCACCAACTCCATCTTCACTGAAATTCATGTAATTTCGACCCGTGTGATCTAATTCCACCCACGTTTCTCCAGCATCTTCAGATTTAAAAATACCAGCAAATGCATCAAGAGCGTGCAATAGATAGATAATATCTGGGTTGTTCTCTGAAACTGCCATCATTGATCTTGCATCTGCTGTAACCCCAGCAATATCTATTTGAGTAAATGTGGCTCCACCATCTGTAGACTTATTAAAGAATCTTCCAGAAGCATAAACGATAGAAGTATTGCCAGGCTGAAACTCAATATCGTAGCCCCTATCTTCATTTGTAACACTAATCCAGTTTAACCCACCATCAACTGATCTGAAAACACCAGAGCTTTGGTTAGTGATAAACATGATATTAGAGTCATCGGGGTTGATTAAAATTTTATTAACAATTGATGTGCCAACGACTGCCAGTTCATTCCAAGTAGCACCCGCATCTGTTGACTTATAAACTAAACCATCATTTGCACCAAAAAAATAAGTATCTGAATCAGTGGGATCAATAGCAACCGAATTCACCTCTAGGTTGACAAAATTATCAGACAATGGTGTCCATGTAGCCCCAGCGTCGAGCGTTCGCCAAACTCCGCCATTTAGACCTCCTGTAATAAAATGATCTGTATTGTTTCTATCTACAGAAATCCCAGTCATTCTTCCTACTCCTGGAGACCAAGAAGATGTTGGGTTTATTGTCAATGGGCCTAATTCTTGCCAGTTATCATTAAGTAAAACTCGCTGACCTGCTGTTTCATTTAACGCCGCGTTATACGCATTTCGTGAAGCTATTTTTTCTGCGACAGTTTTTAAATAACCATCCTCATTCATCGTTCTGACTGCATCATATTCCCAACGCTTAAAATGTTTGTAACCAGAACCTTTTCCTTTGTCTCTATTAGCAAAGTACGCTTCGGCGTTCTCTATTATTTCTTCGACAGTAAAGGTTTTCGCCTCCATCATATCAATATATTCTTGCGAGAACATAGATGATGTCGATAATACAATCGCAAAAAGTGTAAATAGCAATCTCATAGCATTTGGTTTTAATGGCTTAGTAGTATTCATTCTAAAAAGCTTTCAAAAATATAGAAATATGTGAATTAGGATACCCATCTTTGCAAGATTAACTTCAATTTAGTAGAAAAAAAGGAGATTATGGAACCTATTCACATCTTACTATTAATAGCGTCCTACTTTGGACTACTCTTATTAATATCATATTTTACAGGTAAAGATGACAGTAATGACGTCTTTTTTAAAGCATCAAAAAAATCTCCTTGGTATTTAGTTGCCTTTGGGATGATAGGTGCATCATTAAGTGGCGTTACCTTTATCTCTGTCCCCGGAATGATTGGCGGTCAACAATTTGCTTACATGCAAGGCGTACTTGGCTTTTTTGTTGGTTATTTATTTATTCTGTTCATCTTAATACCCATTTATTACAAACTAAATGTCACTTCTATTTATCAATATCTAGAACAACGTTTTGGGAAAGTAAGTTATAAAACCGGAGCATTTTTCTTTTTACTCTCACGTGTAACTGGAGCTTCGTTTAGATTATTTTTAGTTGCACTAGCCATGCAGTATATTGTTTTTGAAGCACTTGGTGTTCCGTTTTGGCTCACCGTGGTTATTTCTATTCTCCTTATCTGGGTATACACTAATAGAGGTGGCATTAAAACTATTGTATGGACAGACACACTACAGACACTTGCAATGCTCACTGCTGTGGGAGCCGGTATTTACTTAATTAACAGTAAATTAGACTGGACGTATTTAGAATTTTTAAATTCTCCAGAGTTCACTTCCAAAGGTCAAATCTTCTTTTTTGATGATCCAAATTCGAAAACTTATTTCTGGAAATATTTTATTGGAGGAATCTTTATTGCTATTGCCATGACGGGCTTAGATCAAGATATGATGCAAAAAAACTTGACCTGTAAGAATAAAAATGACGCTCAGAAAAATATGTTTAGCATGGCCACATTGCTAGTCATTGTAAATTTTGTCTTTTTATCTTTAGGAGCATTACTATTTATATATGCTGAGAAATTTGGGATTTCAATTCCTGTGGTAGACGGAAAAACTAGAACTGATTTATTATTTCCAGAGATTGCAATGAATCAAGGTTTAGGAACAGCCCTAGCGGTCACATTTATAATAGGCTTAATAGCCGCCGCATATTCTAGCGCAGATTCTGCGTTAACATCGCTAACAACTTCATTTTCGGTTGACTTTTTAAACATTGAAAAGAGACCCAAAGAAGACCAAAAGCCGTTGCGTAAAAAGGTACATATAGGAGCTTCTATTTTGCTAATCGTCGTTGTTATAATCTTTAACACTCTAGAAGGGAATGTGGTGAGTAACCTATTTACATTTGCGACTTTCACCTATGGACCCTTGCTTGGATTATTTGCTTTTGGAATCCTGACCAACTATAAAATTAAAGACAAATACGCTTGGATAGTTGCCTTGGCATCTATAGGCTTGACGTTTGCAATTACCTCATTACCCACAAGTATAATTGGTGATTACCAGTTTCATTGGGAGATATTACCCATAAATGGGCTCATCACATTTTTAGGCTTAATATTGATTCGTACCCAAAAGGACTAAGGTACAGGCAACCTCAAAATCCATATTATTATTTTTTAATATGGAATAAAATTCAGGATTTTCAGTTCCAGGATTAAAGATGACACGTTTTGGTTTTAACGAGATAATGTACTCATAAAAAGGCTCTTGCCTTGTGGGATTAAGATATAATGTCACAGTATCAATATCCCTAAAATCTTCTTTTTCTACCGAAATAGTAACGCCTGAAACCTCACCTACTCTAAGACCAATTGCAACTACGGGATGATCATAACTTATTAAACGATGGATGGCAATATTTGAGTACCTATTAGACTTCAAACTCGCACCAATAACTAAGGTTTTCTTTTTCATTTAGTAAAAGTAGCAGATTTTAGGCGCTCCTGGCACGAGCTTGATATTAAACCTATGTTTTTTTTGAGATTGGTGTAACAATTAATAAGTTGCTCCGTCTATAATGTAGAAGCGTTTCTCGTTTTACTGTGAAAATTTTACGTTGATGGTTAGTGTTAATAATAGCAGTAAAATGCCAAACCCGAAGTTCTAGACTTCGGGTTTGTTTTTTATAATATTTTGTTAAATGTGCAACACTTTAATATTTCCGAAGTCATTAGGGAAATAGTATTACAAACATAGAGATTATTTGAATTAGCCTTTATATAATTTTAAGAGTGTAAGTAAAAAAGCCTTTTAGTTTAGCACTAAAAGGCTTTGGTTTTTTAGGGTAGAACCAGAACGTTTTAAGTTTCGATTATAATGTAATTGTTTACCACTTAATAATGACACTTCCCCAGGTAAACCCGCTACCAAAGGCAGCCAGCACCACAAGATCACCAGCTTTTATCTTACCCTCTTCCCAAGCCTCTGTCAAGGCAATTGGAATGGACGCGGCAGTTGTATTACCGTAACGTTGTATGTTGTTATATACCTGCTCATCTCTTAACTTAAACTTACGCTGTATCATTTGAGAAATTCTCAAATTTGCTTGATGGGGTATCAGCATATTTATGTCTGAAACATCCAGACCATTTGCAATAAGGCCTTCATTAATAACCTCAGCAAAACGAGTAATTGCATTTTTAAAAACAAACTGACCATTCATATAAGGATAATATGGGATATCTTCTTGTGGATTTTCTGCTATAATCTCTGGCACCCAATAAGATGTGCTAGGACCTTGCAAGGCGAGTTGATCCTTGTGTGCGCCTTCACTATGCAAATGTGTAGATAAGATTCCTGATTCATCTTCACTTCTGGATAATACTGCCGCTCCCGCTCCATCACCAAAAATAACAGAAACACTGCGACTGCGTGTGCTAAAATCTAATCCTCCACTATGATTTTCTGCGCCAATAACTAGAACGTTTTTATACATTCCTGTTTTAATAAACTGATCTGCCACAGAAATTCCATACACAAAACCACTACATTGATTACGCACATCTAATGCCGGCACGGTTCTCATACCCATTAAATGCTGTACTTCTACACCACCGCCAGGAAAATACATATCTGGGCTTAAGGTTGCAAAAACAATCATGTCTATATCTTCTGGAAGTAAACCTGCTCGCTCTAGGGCAATTGTAGCTGCCTTCACTCCCATTATGGAAGTAGAATTTCCATCGCCTTTTTTAATATGCCTACGTTCTTGAATTCCTGTTCGTTCTTGTATCCAGGCATCGTTTGTGTCCATCAATTTTGAAAGGTCATCGTTAGTGACTACATTTTCTGGCACATATTTTCCGAGGCCGATAATTTTTGAGGTATACATACTATTATATTAAGGTATAAGTATGCAAGATAATATTTTCAATTATCGAAATGCAAAATTTGCAAACACTATTTACTTTGTAACAAAAAATAAGGGTGTCTAAAAAAGACACCCTTAAAACAACCTAACCAATAGATAGTGTGAAAAATTACTTTCCCAAGTAATATCACTATCAAATATAAAGGTACTCTATTTTGTTTAATCATTATAGTAATACGTTAAACATTTTGTTAAAGTTTACCCAACATAGGTTTTCCTTTTTAATGACATGATGTCACAAAATGCAAAATGGTATTGCTTTTGAATATTTCAGAAGCAAAGAAATTAATTTAATTAAACATTCCTGCTTACTGCGGGACAATACATATGAGCAAAGGAACAATTAATGTAGCGGTAGAGAATATCTTCCCGCTTATCAAGAAATTTTTATATAGCGATCACGAGATTTTTTTACGTGAGCTAGTGAGTAACGCCACAGATGCGACCTTAAAACTGAAGCACCTTACTAATATAGGTGAAGCAAAAGTGGACTACGGAAATCCTAAAATCGAGGTAAAGATTGATAAAGAAGCAAAAACACTTCATATTATTGATCAAGGTATAGGGATGACCTTAGAAGAAGTAGATAAATACATCAACCAGATTGCATTTTCTGGGGCAGAAGAATTCATTGAAAAATATAAAGATACCAAAGGAGAAGACGCAGGAATTATTGGACATTTTGGTCTTGGTTTTTATTCCGCTTTCATGGTAGCAGAGAAAGTTGAGATTTTCACAAAATCGTTTAAAGAAGAGCCAGGAGCACACTGGTCTTGTGATGGTTCTCCTAACTACACACTAGAAGAAACAGATAGAAAAGAAAGAGGGACAGAAATCATTCTTCATATTTCTGAAGACGAAAAGGAATTTCTAGAAGATGGAAAAATCACAGGGCTTTTATCAAAGTATAACAAGTTTATGCCTATTCCAATAAAGTTTGGAATGAAGACAGAGACCTTACCAAAGCCAGAAGATGCAAAAGAGGAAGACCCTGCGCCTACACAAGAAGTAGAAAATATCATTAATAATCCTAATCCAGCTTGGACTAAAACACCTACGGAGTTAAAAGACGAGGATTATTCTACTTTTTACAGAGAACTATATCCTTCGCAGTTTGAAGAGCCACTTTTTAACATTCACTTAAATGTGGATTATCCTTTTAATCTAACGGGAATTTTATATTTCCCAAAGATGAGTCAAGATATGCAAATACAAAAGGACAAGATACAGTTGTATCAAAACCAAGTATTTGTAACTGATAATGTAGAAGGTATCGTACCAGAGTTTTTACAAATGCTTCGTGGAGTTATAGACTCTCCAGACATCCCTTTAAATGTATCGCGTAGTTATTTACAAGCAGATGGTGCAGTTAAGAAAATATCGAGCTATATCACCCGTAAAGTAGGTGATAAATTAAAAAGCCTTTTTAACGAGAGTAGAGAAGATTTTGAAGCAAAATGGAATGACATTAAAATCGTAATCGAGTACGGAATGCTTACTGAAGATAAATTCTTTGACAAGGCACAGGACTTTATGTTATACCCAACGGTAGATGGAAAATATTTCACCTTCACCGAATTAAAAGAGAAGCTTGCCGCAACACAAACAGATAAGGACGAAAAGTTAGTATTGTTATATGCAAGTAATAAAGAAGAGCAACATAGTTACATACAGTCTGCTCAAGACAAAGGATATGAAGTTTTATTACTAGACTCTCCTATTATCTCTCACCTCATCCAAAAAATGGAAACGAGCAACGAGAAGGTAAGTTTTGCAAGAGTAGATGGTGATCATATAGATAACCTCATCAAAAAAGATGAAGCGGCAATCTCTAAGTTAAATGATGAAGAAAAAGAAACACTAAAAACATTCTTAACAGATGCCATCCCGGCAGACAAGTTTACGGTGCAGCTAGAGGCAATGGATAGTAATGCTAATCCATTTACCATCACAGAACCAGAATTTATGCGCCGTATGAAAGAGATGCAGCAATCTGGTGGCGGTGGCGGTATGTTTGGAATGGGTGGTTTTCCAGAAATGTATAACCTCATTGTAAATACAAATAACGAGTTGGTTTCTGAAATTTTAAACACCAAAACTGCTAAGAAGAAAGAACGATTGGTGAATCAAGCTTTAGACCTCGCCAAGCTGAGCAAAGGGCTTTTAAAAGGGGAAGATATGACAGCGTTTATTAAACGTAGTTATGAGATGATTAAATAAAACCTCTTTCATAGACAGTAAATTGAGAAAAAACCTTCCTAACACGAAGGTTTTTTCTCATAATAATATCCCATAATTTTAATGTGCTTTAAATGATAATTACCTTTACATCACAACTATTTTACGCTTATTAAGAGTACATATTTCATAGAGATTTAGCAAATAAGTATCAATAGTTATACGGAAGGAAGTTTCAAAAACTCGCTATCTAATAACCATCTGTTATTCGCTAGGTTTTTAGTAACTTGCCTACCTGTTTTATTATTAAATCTAATCCTATACTTGATCTGATGAAATCATTACTTAAATTAAAAAATCAATTCGTTTTTATAGCTTTTATTTTTTGTGCAACGACTGCCATTGCTCAAGATAATAACGAGTCTTATACTCCTAGCGAGAATCCGACATTAATATTAACTCCCTCAAACTTTTTTGTTTCTCCTCCAGTGAGAGATTTACCCGTTTGTGATGACTTATCAACTTTTGATGGCTTTATTGTTCCAAAGGATGGAGCAAATACAAGTCATGACTTGAGTGCAAAAAGAAAAAGAAAACTAGCAGCTTTAAATGCGGCTGGGGCGAGTAGCACTTCTATTGACCCTAAAATGCAAATGGACATCGCTCCAAACAAATCTAATATAAACAGAGCTCCCATAGTGAGTTTTGATGATGTTGGCAACCAATCTGCTCCGCCAGATCCTTCTATGGCTGTAGGTCCTAATCACGTTGTGACTATGCAAAATGGAGTCTGGGCAGTATATGACAAAAACGGTACTATTGCTGCAGGATTTCCTAAGACATTAAACGATCCATTATCAGGACCTAATCACGCAGACAATGCTGGTGACCCAGTAGTAATGTATGATAGAGAAGCTGATAGATGGTTTATTTCTCAATTTCAGTTATCCGGTAACCCTGCATTATCTGACAATGTGTTTTTAGTAGGGATTTCAACAACACCAGACCCTACAGGTGCCTATAACGTTTATGAGTACGAGCTTACCGCTGGAAATGATTACCCACACTACGGTATTTGGGGTGATAGTTATGCAACAGCAGGTAACTTTACAGGTGCTCAAAAAGTATATACTTTTAATAGAAACAAAATGCTAGCAGGAGATCCTACTGCAGAAATTGCAGGGTTCTCTCCAGCGAGTTTAGGTATTGGCGGTTTTGCTGCTCCTATTCCAGTGCATTCAGAAGCAGCAGGAGCCGCAACTGGAGATATTAAGATTGTTTTTTATCAAGATGATGCCTTTGGAGGTATCACAACAGATCATATTGGTTTATGGAATATCGATATGGACTGGACAAATGCGGCTACTATAAATGCCTCTACCATTTCAGGAAAAATTGAAATACCAACAGCACCTTTTGATGCGGCTATTGCTGGAGGTTTTGCAAATATCGCACAACCAGGAACCGGACAAAGAATTGATGCCATTGTAGGAGCAGTAATGAATATGTCGCACTGGTATGAGTTTGGCACTCACCAATCCATCTTATTAAACTGGGTAGTAGAAATCCAAGACGGAACTCAAAAATCAGGTATACGATGGGTCGAGTTAAGAAGTACAGATAATGGTGCAAATTGGGTTGTTTTTCAAGAAGGTACTTTTACAGACCCGGCAGCAACCACAGTTGCTCAAAAAGAATCTGTATTTATGGGATGTATTTCTATGGATAGCGAAGGAAACATAGGATTAGGGTATACCAAATCTGGTACAGACACCTTCCCTTCTTTATACTATACAGGAAGAATGAATGGTGACCCACTTGGCACTATGACAGTCCCAGAAGAACTAGCCATTGCAGGAACAACGTCTGTAACTTCTAATGATCGTTATGGAGATTATGGTCAAGGAGTTAGGGACCCTGTAGATGACCTTACTTTTTGGGTAACCTCAGAATATTCAGGAGATCCTGGTTTTAATAGAAAATCTAGAGTGTATTCTTTTAAGATTGCTCCAGATGTGCTTTTAGAAATTAGCTGCCCTAACGATATTACAGTAGAATGTGGTGAAGACACCTCTCCTGCTGCTACCGGAACAGCATCTGCAAATTCTACTTGCGATCCAAATCCTGTAATTACCTTTACAGATGAAGTAGTAGAAACCTGTGGAAATACACAAACAATAACCCGTACTTGGGTTGCAACAGACACTTGTAACAACCCAATTGTTTCGTGTGAACAAACCATTACTGTAACAGATACGATATTGCCTGCAATAATATGCCCAGATAACATCACTGTGTTTAACGATCCAGATCAATGTACTGCTGTAGTTACTTATGATGATGTAACCGGAAGTGATACTTGTGCAGCCGTAACCATAACACAAACAAGTGGTTTGGCCTCAGGCAGTGAATTCCCAATAGGGGATACAATAAATGTGTTTGAGATAGTTGATGACTGCGGAAATAGCAACACGTGCTCATTTACAGTTTCTGTGCAAAACTCGGTGATACCAGAAGCTATCTGCCAAAACATTACGGTAGAACTTGGTGCAGATGGAACGGTTACTATTACAACAGCTGATGTTAACGGAGGTATAGGGACAGTATGCGAAAGCGAAAACGCGAGCATTGATATAGACACTTTTGATTGTTCAAATATTGGTGATAATAACGTTGTGCTTACCATCGTAGATGGGGCAGGAAACTCAGCCATGTGTACTGCAGTTGTTACCGTAGAAGATAACTTAGCTCCAGATATTGACTGCTCTCCGTTCACGATTCAATTGAATGACTTAGGTATGGTGATGATAACAGAAGAAATGATTGAAGATATTACTTCAGAAAATTGCGAAATTGACACGATCGATATTAGCGCAACAACTTTTGATTGTACTATGGTGGGTGAACACATAATTACTGTTGTCGTAACAGATGTAAACGGTAACGCTAATTCTTGTGACATTACGGTAACCGTTGCAGATTCTATTTTCCCTACAGCGATTTGTCAAAATATTACCGTAGAACTTGACGCAGATGGAATAGCAACAATTGAAGCTTTAGAGGTAAATAACGGTAGCTTTGATAACTGCGGAGAAGTGACTGTAGAAGTTAACATCACTACATTTAACTGTGAAAACCTTGGAGAAAACGACGTAATTATGCTCGTTACAGATGAAAATGGTAACGTTTCAGAATGTATAGCAGTAGTAACGGTAGAAGATAATATTTTACCTACAGCGGTATGTCAAAACATAGCTATTGAAATCAATGCAGATGGAGACCCAATTACGATTACTCCTGCGATGATAGATAATGGAAGTACCGATAATTGTGAGATCGTAAGTTACAGTCTTGATGTGATGCAATTTGACTGTACTAACCTAGGTGATAATAACGTAGTATTAACAGTTACAGACAGCGCGGGTAATGAGGCCACTTGTATGGCAATTGTTACTATTAGCCCACCTAGTGATCCCCCAGTTGTAGCCTGTCAAAACTTAACGGTTATTCTAGATGAAAACGGAATGGCTTCTATCACACCCCAGAACGTTTCGGCAAATGATGCTTTTAACCTTTGTGGCTATGTATTGACTTTAGATATTGATACTTTTACTTGCGATGACGCTGACACCGTTGTCCCTGTAACATTAACAGTAACAGACGCACAAGGCCTTAGCGATAGTTGTATTGCCGAAGTATTTGTTGTAGATAATATTGTTCCAACCATTATGTGCCCAGAAGAAACTATAGTAATTGCTTCTCTTGCACCTTACACCTTGCCAGACTATGTGATGGATGGCACAGTAGTTATTGAAGATAATTGTTTTGACCAACTCGTTGTTACTCAAGATCCAGAAGCCGGAACTATGGTTGATGAAGGTGAAACAGAAATCACTATAATGGTTACAGATCCAAGTGGTAACAGCGTAAGTTGTGAGTTTGATATTTTTATAGATCCAAGTCTAGAAATACCTACTGCAGAAATGCTAAAGACCTTACAAATCTATCCTAATCCAGCAAGAGACTTTGTCGTGCTAGGCAACCCGCAAAACGTTTCGATAAATAGTATTCAACTATTTGATATTTCAGGAAGAATCGTAAAAACGTTCGATGTTTCTAGTAACAGTATTGAAGAAACATTTGATATCTCAGAAATTGCAAACGCAAGCTACTTTATGACAGTAACGAGTGATGTTACAAGCATTACTTTTCAAATTATAAAAAAGTAATTTAAGTAGTAGTGTAAATTATACGAAACAATTTGTTTCGTACGCGATACCATTGATGGAGCGCAACGATACTAGTATCGTTGCGCTTTTTGTTTTAGTAATGATTCTGGAAGCCATCTTTAACAAACAATCAGACTGCCTTTTCTCATAAAAATATCCCATAATTTTATATTGATAGTATTGTTTTTAACTTTACTTCTGTGCCATAAGCATGTATTGAACCAGGACTATTTAACAGTAATACTTAATAAAACAGCACATTAATATATATTTTCGCAAAGGTTAACATTCCCAAAGATGTTACTATTAAACCAAATTATATGAAATTAAAGAACCTACTTCTATTTGTCTTTACCCTTATTTGCTTTAATGTTTTCGGACAAAAACATAGTAAAGCACAACAAGGTATTTCGAACATCTCCTTAGCACAATTAATAAAAAACCCAGACAACTCCTTTATTATTACTAAAGAAAATACCAGTAGTATTAGTGGAGTGAAGCATATGTATCTTAGACAAGCTATTAATGGCATCGAAGTCTTAGGTACAGAATCTAGTGTTCACGTTTTAGCCAATGGTACTGTATTAAAAACGCACAATAGTTTTATCAACGATATTTCAGAAAAAATTACTTCATCATCGACCTCTTTAGATGCTGCGCAAGCCATCGCAGCTGTTGCTCAGAAAAAAGGGTATTCTATTATCAACCTAAACACGATTGAAACTTCAACGGCTGTGAATAGAAAATCACTTTTTTCAAATGGAGGGATTTCTAATCGTGAGATTCCGGCTGAGTTGGTTTATTTTAAAACGAACACTGGAATTAGATTGGCCTGGGATATCTCCATCGATGAAGTGACAAGCCCTAACTGGTATAACTATATTATTGATGCAGCAACTGGAGAAATTCTTGAAACCTATAACTGGACCTTGTCTTGTAACATATTAGGGGACCATAAAGATCACGTGCATACTACAAAAGAAAACGTATTTATAGGCCCATTAGAATTACCTACTCCAGATGTAACCAATGAAGAAGCCTTAGTAGGTAGTTATTTTGTATACCCTATGCCTATAGAATCACCTAACTATGGAGCACCAAGCGTGGTTGTAGACCCAGATAATGCGGTCGCATCACCTTTTGGATGGCACGATACGGACGGAACTGCTGGCGCAGAATTTACAATCACAAGAGGAAATAATGTATTTGCCTATGATGATATTAATAATACAGACTCTCCGGGATTTAGCCCAGACGGTGGTGCTGCGCTCAACTTTAATTTCCCGATAAACACTACGTATTCAGTTGCAGATCCATCTTTATCGGGAGTAATCACCAACTTGTTTTACTGGAATAACATAATACACGATGTTATGTATCAATATGGTTTTGATTCTGATTCTGGAAATTTTCAAGAAAACACTTACGGCTTGGGCGGAATTGGAAATGATTCTGTGAATGCCGAAGCGCAAGACGGATTATCCACCTGTAATGCATTTTTTGGCACACCTGCAGATGGAGGATCTCCTAGAATGCAAATGTTTGTTTGCGGAGACAGAGATGGCGACCTTGATAATGGTGTGATCGTCCACGAATACGGCCACGGAATTTCTAACAGATTAACAGGTGGAGCCGCTAATGCTAACTGTCTTACTAATCAAGAACAAATGGGTGAAGGTTGGAGTGATTACTATGGGCTGATGCATACATTAGAACCTGGAGATATAGGAACACAAGCACGCCCTATAGGTACTTGGCTATTAGGCCAAGGGCCCAATGACAATGGTATAAGAACCTTTCCTTACAGTACTGATTTTGCCATAAACCCACATACCTATGATGATATTACCACAGAGGCAATACCACACGGTGTAGGATCGGTTTGGGCCAACATGTTATGGGAAATGACCTGGGAGCTTATCGCTTTAGAAGGTTTTGATCCTGATATCTATAACGGTACTGGTGGAAATAACACATCACTTGCATTAGTAACTGAAGGGCTTAAGTTACAACCTTGCTCTCCAGGATTTGTAGATGGTCGTGATGCAATTTTAGCCGCAGACCAAGCATTGTATGGCGGAAGTCACATTTGTGAAATCTGGGCAGCTTTTGCGCGCCGCGGATTAGGATTTAGCGCTACACAAGGTAGCTCTGATAGCAGAAGTGATGGTACAGAAGCATTTGACCTCCCTCCTACTTTTTCTTCACTAGATGTAATTGAAGAAGTTTGCCTTGCAGACGGTATACAAACTGGACTTGGTGGAGGCTCTCCTGTAGGTGGAGTATATAGTGGCATAGGAGTAACGGATGACGGTAACGGAGCTACGTTTACATTTGACCCTAGTATTTCTGGAGCAGGACTGGTAACCATTAGCTATGCTACAACAGATTTTTGTACCGGCGCACCGGGAGTATTAATGGATGATATTTTGGTAACAGATGAACCTCCAGTAATTATCTGCGTAGGCTCTGGACTTCTAGAAATGAATGGTTCTTTTGAAGATTCTCCTGGATTAGTTATTGAAGACCTCAATACGGTGAGCACAACTATTGAGATTACTCAAGATGTGATGCTTACAGATTTAAATGTTGCACTAGATATTTCGCACTCGTATGTTGAAGATATGATTATAACGCTAATTTCACCTGCCGCAACACCAGTAGTCATTTTTAATGGGACTACAGATGGTTGCTCAGGAAACAACCTTGTTTCTTTGTTAGATGATGAATCTGTTAATCCATTCAATTGCAATAATGGAGCAGCATTCCCAGAACCAAATTACATACCAAGCAATGCATTAACCGCATTTGATGGCGAAAGCACTTTAGGTACATGGACCATAACAATTCAAGACACATTTAACGCAGATCCAGGAGTTTTAAATAACTGGAGACTCGACTATACGTATGAGGTCAACTCATTACCATTGGATGTTCAACTTGACATTACAGGAAATGCAACTATAACTGCAGATCAATTATTAGAAAGTGTTTTTGTAGCCTGTGGTGGATATACGGTTACGGCTGGAACGCCACTAGCCCCTGCGGTTTCATTTACAAATGCAGATATCGGTTTAAATAACGTAAACGTACTCGTAACAAGTGACACAGGGCAAACGGCTATGTGTGTCGCGGTAGCTAATGTGATACCCAACGATGGGGGTCAAGAAATTACCTGCCCAGAAGATGTTACCATTGCTTGTGGTGATGATTCATCTCCGGCTAATACAGGTATGGCGACTGCTGTTTCTTCTTGTGATCCTAATCCAGTAATTACATTTTCTGATGCTATAGAAGAAACCTGCGGAAATACTCAAATAATTACCCGTACTTGGTTTTCTGAAGATGGTTGCGGTAGTGACATCGTCTCTTGTATTCAAACCATTACCATACAAGATGGCATTCCTCCCACTGTAGACTGTCCAGAAGATATTACAGTAAACACAGACCCTGAGCAATGTACTGCAATAGTAGATTATGAAATACTAGCAAATGATACCTGCGGAAATGTGACTATAAATTTAATAAATGGGATAGCATCTGGTAGCGAGTTCCCAATAGGAGATACCATTAATGAATTTGAAATAGTGGATGACTGCGGAAATATTACTGAATGTTCTTTTACAGTTACTGTAGAAAACACCACTTTGCCAGAAGCGGTTTGCCAGAACATTACCATACAATTAGACCAAAATGGCATAGCGTCTATTACCGCAGCAGATGTGAATGTAAGTTCTGGAACGATCTGTTTAAATGCAATCGCTACCATTGATATAGACACTTTTGACTGCTCAAACATTGGTGACAATGATGTGGTCTTGACGGTTGAAGACGATGACGGTAATATGGATAGCTGTACGGCAGTAGTAACTGTTGAAGACACTCTAGCTCCAGAAGCCATTTGCGCATCTATTACAGTAGCTTTAGATGATGCAGGGATGGCAACAATTACAGCAGAAATGCTGGATGGCGGCAGTACTGACAACTGCCAAATCGCTTCTTTTGATGCGAGTATTACCTCATTTGATTGTACCATGTTAGGGGACAACACGGTAATACTTAGCGTGACTGATGCATTTGGTAATGTTTCAGATTGTGATGCTATTGTAACTGTTGTAGATAATGTACTACCTACTGCGAGTTGTCAAAACGTAACCGTAGCACTTGATGCTGACGGAATAGCAATGATTGAACCTGATGCTATTGACAACGGTAGTACTGATAACTGCGGAAATGTGACTGTCGAAATTAATGTAACAACATTTAACTGTGATAATATTGGAACTAATGATGTGGTACTAACAGTTACCGATGAAAGCGGAAATGTTTCTCAATGTGATGCCATTGTAACCATTGTAGACAATGTATTGCCTACTGCTAGTTGTCAAAATATAGAAGTAGAAGTAAATGAAGATGGCGACATCATTATCATTACGCCAGAAATGATAGATAACGGCAGTACAGATAATTGTCAGATTGCATCTTATGAACTTGACATCACAGAATTTGATTGTAGTAACCTTGGTGAAAACGAAGTACAATTAACCGTAACAGACACTTCCGGCAATCAAGCCACTTGTACCGCAATAATAACGGTAAATCCGCCGAGTGCTGCACCCATTGCGGCCTGCCAAAACGTGAGTGTTGTCCTTGATGAAAATGGATTTGGCACACTTGCGCCACAGAATATTTCGGCAAATAATGCATTTAATATTTGCGGATATACACTTACAGTAGATATCGACACCTTTAATTGTGATGACGCCGGCACTACGATTCCAGTAACATTAACAGTGACAAATGCGGGTGGCCTTAGCGATAGTTGTATTGCAAACGTTTTTGTAGTTGATAATTTAGACCCTACAATTGAGTGTCCTGAAGAAACCGTGGTTGTTGCATCTATCGCGCCTTATGCTCTCCCAGACTTTATAGCAGATGGTACTGTAATCGTCTCAGATAACTGTTTAGATCAATCAACCGTAACACAAGATCCAGAAGTGGGGACAATGGTAGGTGAAGGTGAAACAGAAATCACTGTAACTATAACCGACCCAAGTGGCAATATCGCAAGTTGTAGTTTTGACATTTTTGTAGATCCAACTCTATCAACAAGTACTTCGGAAATTTTAAGCGCTTTACAACTCTTCCCTAATCCAACTTTAGGTAGTTTTAGCTTTTCACATGCTGATGGTATTTCAATTAAAAAAGTAACAGTCTTAGATATTTCAGGAAGAAATATAAAGAGCTTTGGTATTTCAGAAATACAACAAAATCAATTTTCTATAGCCGAAATAGCAAGCGCAACCTATTTTATATCTATCGAAACAGAAAATGAAAACAAAATGGTACAGTTGATAAAACGATAATATTTCAGAATTAAAAAAAACCCAATACCGCTTCATTATTGAAGCGGTATTTTTATTTCAAGAAGTCTTTAATTGTATCTTTAGCTTCCAACAAATGAAACATCATGAAAAATAGGACCATTATCTTCCTCGCCATTATTAGTCTTTTTGTACTCTCTTGCGACGATAAAGAAAAAAATAAAAATGTGGCGACTAACGCTAATTTTGATCAATTGCTAAAAGACTATTATGAAGACGGTTTAAAATTAAACCCTGTGGCTGCTACGATGACGGGTGATAATCGCTTCAATGCACTCTATGTAAATCCACTTTCTTTGGAGAGCATCCAGAATAATAAGACGCATTATCAGAACTACCTAAATGCATTAGATAAACTAGATGTCTCTACATTAAGTACTTCTCAAAAAATGAGTCACAGTATACTTACTTGGGAATGTGATATGAACCTTGAGGAAATGAACTTTAAAAATGGTGAGTATTTTCCTATTGACCAGATGTGGTCGCAAAATTTAAGTTTTGGACAGCTAGCCAGTGGTATGAGCGCCCAGCCTTTTAAGAATACAAAAGATTATAAAAACTGGATAAAACGTGTGGATGGTTATTTAAGCTGGCTTTCTGCTGCAGAGGCGAATATGAGAATGGGAATGAAAGAAGGCTATGTCCTGCCAACATCTTTGATTAACAAAGTAATACCGCAATTAAAAGATATGACCGTGGCAGATCTTAATAAACATCTATTCTATACGCCAATTAAAAATTTCCCTAAAGATATTAAAGGTAATGAACGCAACGAACTAACAGATAGTTACACAACCATGATTAAAGAGCGCGTAATCCCTACCTATAAAAGCATCCACGATTTTATGGTAACCGAATATTTGCCAGCTGGCAGAAAAACCTCTGGTATTGATGCGATTCCTAATGGGAGTGACTATTACCAACATCAAATCAAGAAGTACACAACGACCACCATGACAGCCGATGAAATACACCAATTAGGTTTGAGTGAGGTAGCCCGTATTCTTTCTGAAATGGAAAAAATAAAAACTGAGATAGGTTTTAAAGGAGACTTAAAAGCTTTTTTTAATGAGGTACGTAAGAACCCGAAGTTGATGCCCTATAACACCCCAGAAGAAGTGATTGCAAATTTTAACGCCATTCATGAAACCATGAAACCACAACTGGAAGCCCTATTTGATAAAAAACCAAAAACACCTTTTGAGGTAAGACAGACAGAAGCTTTTAGAGAAAACAGTGCCAGTGCAGAATACAATCCTGGCTCACTAGATGGCACAAGACCCGGGGTTTTCTACACACCTATTCCAGATGCTAAAAAATACAATGTGTATAGTGACGAGTCTTTGTTTTTACACGAAGCAATACCCGGTCACCATTACCAGATTTCATTGACTCAAGAAAGTACAACCCTCTCAGATTTTAGAAAAACACTGTGGTATAGCGGTTATGGAGAAGGTTGGGCTTTATACAGCGAATCTTTAGGTAAAGAGCTAGGCTTATATACAGATCCGTATCAATATTTTGGTATGTTAGGAGCAGAAATGCACCGAGCAGTACGTCTAGTAGTAGATACAGGAATGCACTCAAAAGGATGGACCAGAGAACAAGCTATCCAGTACTCACTGGACAACGAAGCAGAATCTGAGGCAGGTATTATCAGTGAGATCGAGCGCTATATGGCAAACCCAGGACAAGCTTTATCGTATAAAATAGGACAACTTAAAATTATAGAACTCCGGAAACG
>CALIAF010000025.1 GCA_938041335.1 uncultured Ulvibacter sp.
TGTATTTACTGAAAAATGTGATGTGCTTGAAATCCTAATAACAACAAAGCCTTTTCACTAAAATTTGTGAAAAGGCTTTTGTAAACATTTTTGTAGCTATCGATTATCGCACGATAAACTTACCTGGAAGGTATTTCATTGTTTGACTTTCAATTTGATATAAGTAAATACCAGGTTGCAATCCTATTACATTTAAGCTAGAAGTATTAGCTCCATACTTAACGTTAATAGATTCGCTGTAAATTTGTTTTCCTAACAAATCATAAACAGAAATTATTACAGCCGTTTCGTCCTGGGCATAAAACTGTAATATTGAATTCTCATTCACCGGATTGGGAGATATCGTCACTTTATTCGTTATATTTTGAGATGCTTCTTCTGTATTTAAAAGATTAGAAAACCCAATATTTAAAATGTTCATCTCCTTTGTAACAGAGGCTCCATTCTCTGATACCATCGTGAAAATAACAGTTGTAATATCTGTGGTATCAAATTCTTGATTATCGTTAGATGTAAATGCAGCAAGAGGTAGATAAAAGTGATCATTGTTTTCTGTCAGAGTAACTGTTGTTTTAAATTGATTCTCCCAAACAGAGATGCTTTTTTTAAGTAGTGTGACTTGCATTTGTCCAGTACCATATGCATCAAATTCTAACATTGTAAAATCACTTAGATTTACACTTTGAAATTTTGGAGTAAAAGCACGGTACACAGAAATATACTCACTGGTTGTTGCTGTTATTGAGACATTTCTTTCTATGGCCAGTTCATAATTTGAGTTTTGATCTTCGTTTTGAGTAATCTCATATGAACTTACTTGTGTACTCGCAGCAAAATCATCTACTCCCCAAGGTCCATCAGATAAAAATAAATCGTCTGGAGTATCATTTGTAACATTGTCAAGTCTAAACCCAATGTCAAAAAGAGGTCCGGTTTCAATAGTGTGGGTGCTAACATATGCCCCAGACAGCTCTTTTTCTATGGCGATATATTCTGTCTCGCTAGTTTCAGTTTTTCTTAAGCCACCATTAATCGTAAAGTTTTGACTGTTGTTGGTATTAATAATATCTAATTGTAGCACGCCATTTGAATAGTTTCCCTTTTTAACAAAAACTGTTGGCGGTGTACTTAGATCATAAGTGTTAATGGGTCTTTTTATTTCTAGTAGATTTAATACTTCGGCACTAAGTATTAATAAGTCATCTATAGAGCTTGTCCATATTTGAAAATTATAAAACGCGGCATCATCTTCATATCTATCTAAATTCCAGTGACTTTCAATAGCGAAATTAGCATCTTGATTAGTCAGTTTTGCAGAGAGGCTCAAAACAAATTCTGTATTACCTTCAGCATTTTTTATAATAGATTTAATGAAGTTTTGACCATTTAATTCTATGGTAGAAACAGAAATTAGCTCTGCACCTAAAAGACGATCACAGATGTATTTTGTGTGCTCGTATACCCCGTTTTCTGTTTTTAGAATCATTAAAGCGGCAATAGCCTCATCGTTTCTAATATAATCAACAGAAATGATTTCTGTTGCATTTGTAATCTCAATGAGGTCATTGGGAGTAGACTCTATGGCTGTGGTTTGATCTAAAACATCTAAAGGAATGAAGTCTTCTAATTCAAAACTAGCGTTTCTGTTAGGAGTACCATACGTTGCATCTTTATTAATACTTCGCGCAGTCTCTCTATTAAACAAATACCCAGCTTTGTTTCTTTTAAAGTTTCGCTGATTTATCTTTTGTGAAAGCCTATTATTGCTCTCTAGGCCACCTTCGTTTCCAGCAGATGTGGGTCCTGCAATTGGACATTCTAAAACGCCAGAACAAGAAGGGTCGTCACAATCTATGAGTCCATCACCATCATCGTCAATTCCATTTCCACAAATTTCCTGTGGTACTGGTGCAGTAGGGCATCGTGCACCATCGTTACTTGAACTTGAAGGCCCATAGGCAAATAAGTTTGAGTCTATACCACTTGTGGTTGTAAGATCTTGTACATTTTGAATTACAAATACAGTTCCTGTTTGATTTGCTGAGACATAAAACCTCCCAGAAAGATCAAAATATACGGCACCATAAGTATAACTATATCCACTTAATATTGGTACTTCTCCAAGATCATTTACGGTTCCTGTAGCAGGGTCAATTCTATAGAGATGATTTGTGTTTTTCTCAACTGCGTAAATATTTCCATCAACGGCATTAAACGCCCAATCATGAATGCTTATGTTTTGAGATAGCGTTCCCTGACCAATGTAATTTCCATAATTGGCTGAATCTGGATTGAGATCAACTTTATAAAAAGTAGCTCCTCCAGCTTTTAAATAATAAGTGCCTTGTGATGAAACGTCTCCTACATATCTATTGCTTGTTGGTAATTCTGGAATGGTGAAGATTGTTGTTTCAAAATTTTGTCCAATACGCACAATAGACTTTTCTGGACTTGATAATGATCCCCAAATATAGCCATCAGTTGGATTGTATCCAGTAGCATTTATACTGCCTGGTGTTACGTCTGTTGCGATTTGATATGAGTTTCCAGATGCTAAATCAAGCGCGTACACGTCATTATATTGAAATAAATAGGCGCTAAAATCACAATTAAAAGGTACGTCTTGCGCATTTGCATTTTGAAACCCTAATAAAGTGGCAACTGTAAATAAGTAAAAAAAGTAGTGTATTGTTTTCATTGCTGTTTTGTTTATAGTGCAAATGTATGCTAGGAAACAAGGCTATTTTTAAATTTCAGTTCGTTCGATAGCTAGGTTCGGTGAATGGTAAAAATGGCTCGTTGAATAAAAAACTCAATGAATTAGCAATTTTCAATAGAGTGATGATTTGCAGCTTTTAAAATTTCAGAAGTAAAAAGGGGTGCGTAAAAAATCCCTAAAACCATCTTTGGGAGAATGATTTTAAGGATCGAGCAAATAAGTAGGCGTGCAATGCTTTTATTCTTTGTAAAAGAGTTGTGTAAAATAATAAGTATTATTATCATCAGATTTTATGATGCCAAAACTGGAATAAGTATAGTTACCTTCTATATTGTCTCTATGCGATGTGCTATTAAGCCAAGCATTTACAACATCTTCTGCAGAGCTGTAACCGTAGGCTACATTCTCTCCTACTTGTTGGGCGCCTTCGCTCTGAAGTGCAGCAGAACGAGTATGAAAGTTATCATGATTAATCTCACTCAAGCCAATCATGTAGTTGGTGTGTTCAACTGCGTATGCACAAGAAAATTCTGAGCCAAGAGTTAAAAGATCAAGGCCAATAGAAACTCTATGTTCGTTAATTAAAACTAGCACTTCTTGTGCAAACTGAGAATCATTTTGCCGTGCCAAAGTAAGGTCAATACTAAAGTCTTCTTGCTCATTGGAGAGCGAGTCTTTTGTACATGAGGTCATTGTTAATAGTAGGATAAGGATAATTTGTGCAATCTTGTAACGTTTCATATCTAGTGGTTTTATGGCACAAAAATACTTTTGAAATCTACCCTATTTTTAAATTTTAGTTCGTTCGATATTTGGGCTCGTTGAAATGTAGAAATGAATCGTTAAATAAAAAAAGGTTCTATTCAACGATACGTTGAATAGAACCTTTTGCATATAATTTTGAAGGAAATTACTTACTCATCAGGGTGAATTGATGATAAAACTGCGGGATTGTCTCTATCCCTTTTAAGTAGTTCCAGATTCCAAAATGTTCGTTAGGGGAGTGAATCGCATCACTATCTAAGCCAAAGCCCATTAAGATAGTCTTACTTTTAAGTTCCTTTTCAAACAATGCCACAATAGGAATACTCCCACCACTACGCTGCGGTATTGGTGTTTTACCAAAAGTAGTTTCATAAGCCTTGCTCGCCGCCTGATAGCCTAGACTATCTATAGGAGTAACATAAGCTTGACCTCCGTGATGTGGTTTTACGACCACAGTTGCTCCCTTGGGTACAATGCGCTCAAAGTGTGATTTAAACAATGCCGTGATTTCCTCCCAGTTTTGATTAGGGACAAGGCGCATAGATATTTTTGCAAATGCTTTACTAGCAATTACTGTTTTTGCTCCTTCGCCAATATATCCTCCCCAAATACCATTTACATCTAGAGTAGGGCGTATGCTGTTGCGCTCGTTAGTGGTATATCCTTTTTCTCCATAGGTATCTTCCAGTCCAATAGACTTGCAATAGTTTTCTTTGCTGAAAGGTGCTTCTCCCATTTTATCTCGTTCTTCTCTTGAAAGTTCGTCAACGTCATCATAAAAGCCGGGTATCGTGATATGATTGTCTTTATCATGTAATGAAGCAATCATTTTTGTTAAAATGTTAATAGGGTTTGCTACGGCGCCTCCATAAAGTCCACTATGTAAATCGCGATTAGGACCTGTTACTTCTACTTCAACATAACTTAAGCCTCTTAGTCCCGTTGTGATACTTGGGATGTCATTTGCTATCATACCGGTATCGCTAATAAGAATCACGTCATTGCTTAGTTTTTCTTGATTACGTTTTACAAACCAATCTAGACCTTGGCTACCTACTTCTTCTTCTCCTTCAATCATAAACTTGACATTACAAGGTAATTGTCCTGTTCCGGTCATGTACTCTAATGCTTTTACATGCATGTACATTTGTCCTTTGTCATCACAGCTACCACGAGCAAATATGGCGCCATCTGGGTGTAGCTCGGTTTTTTTAATTACTGGTTCAAATGGTGGGCTGTCCCATAATTCAACTGGATCTGGTGGTTGCACATCGTAGTGCCCATATACCAAAATAGTTGGTAAATTTTCATCAATTATTTTTTCGCCATATACAATGGGATATCCTGGTGTTTCACAGATTTCAACATGGTCACATCCTGCCTTTTCTAGACTTTCTTTTATTACATCTGCAGTTCTAATGACATCCTTAGCATAGGCCTTGTCTGCCGAAATGCTAGGAATTTTAAGTAGTTCAATTAATTCTTTTAAAAATCTGTCTTTGTGTTCCTCAATATAGGGCTTTGCACTTTTCATGTTTACTTCCCGTGCAGACGGGAAACCGTATTATAAGTTAATAATTTGCTTAAAAAAATAAAGGTACAAAAAGTAGAAATTTTTTGCAGCATTGTTTGTTTGTAAATAAAATAACTTCTTTATATTTGCCGTCCCGTAAAAGGGGCAAGTTCGTCTGCGGATGTGGTGGAACTGGTAGACATGCTAGACTTAGGATCTAGTGCTTCACGGCGTGCAGGTTCGATTCCTGTCATCCGCACTTTAAAAAAAAGCTTCATACTTCAAGTATGGAGCTTTTTTTATTAATATAATTTATGACAGGAATTGAAGTTTACCCCGCACTTGATGCGGGGATTCCTGTCATCCGCACAAAGGCTTCTCAGAAATGGGAAGCTTTTTTTGTTTCTCGCTATTGATGCTTATTCAGCCATTTTTCCAACTCGGCATCATTTGGATTTCTTAGTTTTTTGTCTCCCACTATTATTGTAGGAAAATTGAGTTTCCTGTTTTCATATAAGCACCTTAGTTCTTCGGCATGGGTTTCGTTCTTTTCAACATCCAGAAAATCATATACCAGCCCTTTATTATCTAAAAAGTCTTGGTAGTAGCGTGTTTTATGGCATCTACATGTGCCATAAAGTTTTATATTAGAGTTGGTGTTCATTATTAGCAATATAAATCATTAATTTTGAAAGGTGATAACTAACTACGATATACTTATAATAGGCGGTGGTGCGGCTGGGTTTTTTACAGCAATTAATGCTGCTGAAATAGCACCGACTTCAAAAATTGCAATTTTAGAGCGCGGTAAGGATGTATTGACAAAAGTAAAAATATCTGGTGGCGGCAGATGTAATGTAACCCACGCCGAGTTTGTGCCAAAGGAACTTTCTAAAAACTATCCACGCGGCGAGAAAGAACTGCTTGGGCCTTTTCATAGTTTTATGACAGGCGATACATTGGCTTGGTTTGAAGAACGTGGGGTTGCCATTAAAATGGAAGAAGATGGTCGTATGTTTCCTACATCAAATAGCTCGCAAACTATCATAGATTGTTTTACTGCGGAAATAGCAAGACTTAATATTTCACTCTTAAAAAACCACCCTGTTAAAACAATAACAAAGCATAAAGAACATTGGGAGCTCAGTACAGGAAAAGATGTGCTAACAGCCAAGGCAATTGTGATTGCAACTGGTAGTAATCCTAAAATATGGAATTTATTAGAAGGATTAGGACACACGATTATCCCACCGGTACCTTCTTTGTTTACCTTTAATATAAAAGACCAGCGCATTACAGATTTACCAGGTGTGGCAACAGAAGCTAGTATAAAAGTGGTGGGTGCAAATAATAAAGTATTACTAGAAAGTGAAGGTCCTTTGTTAATTACACACTGGGGAATGAGCGGTCCTGCTATTTTAAAACTCTCTGCTTGGGGGGCGAGATTGTTAGCCCCTTTAGGCTACTCGTTTCAAATACAAGTAAACTGGTTACTGTATGAAAATCAAGAAGAAGTTGCTGAGCAATTAATGCGTCTTAAAACTAAAAATGCGAAACAATCGCTTTATAAATATGCCCAGTTTGAACTTCCTAAACGCTTATGGCAAAATTTATTAAAAGCTTCAGGAATTTCTGAAGAAGAAATTTGGGCAGATATTTCAAAAAAGAAATTGCAGAACTTCGCCAATCAAATTACACAATCTATCTTTCAAGTTGATGGTAAGAGTACGTTTAAAGAGGAGTTTGTCACTGCTGGTGGCGTAGCTTTAAAAGAAGTGAATTTTAAAAGTTTTGAAAGTAAGATTCATCCCAGTCTTTATTTTGCTGGCGAAGTGCTCAATATAGATGCGATTACTGGAGGTTTTAATTTTCAGAATGCTTGGACCAGTGGTTATATGGTGGCGCAAGAAATTTCAAAAAGCAAAAATGGATAATAGCTATATTGCATTATTACGAGGAATAAATGTAGGCGGTCATAAGAAGTTCCCTAAGTTAGAGCAGTTGACTATGCTGGAGGAGCTAGGATTAAAAAAACCTCAGGTTTATATTCATACGGGTAATTGGGTGTTCGAATCGGAAAAGGATGAGGTAGAATTAATACCATTGATTACAGAAGCTATCCTAGAAAAGTATGGTTGGAATGTTCCAATAATTGTAATCGAAGCAAATCAGTTTCAATCCATTTTTGATCAATGTCCATTTAATGTCGAAAAGACAGCACTGAGTTATTTTACCTTACTTTCTGAAATCCCGAGTGCTGAAAACCTATCTACATTTAAAAGTTTTACATTTCCAGAAGAAGAATACTTTGTTACAGATCGCTGTGTTTATTTCTTTTCCACGATTAGCGCCGCTCGTGTTAAAATGAATACTAATTTTATGGAGAAGAAGTTAAAAGTTTCTGCCACCTCCAGAAATTATAAAACGATGCTAAAATTAATTTCGCTCACGACTTCCTAAAAGCAAAATAGTATCTTTGTAGGCATACCATGTATCTATGAGCACGAGTGATTTCCTTCCTAAAGAGTATTCAACCTTTCCAGAGAATGGCAGTATTTCATGTCAGTCCCCAAGTAATATAGCTTTGGTGAAATACTGGGGAAAATATGGAGAACAATTACCCCAGAATGCATCCATTAGTTTTACTTTATCACAATGTAGAACAGAAACAGCGCTGCATTTTAGAAAAATAAAACCTTCAGATCACTTTAATTTTGAAGTGTATCTCAATGGAAATAGAGAAGCATCTTTTGAGCCTAAAATCAAGAAGTTCTTTGAGCGCATTGAGAGCTATATGCCTTTTTTAAAAGAATATGCATTTAGGATTGAAACTAAAAACACTTTTCCTCATAGTAGTGGCATTGCTAGCAGTGCTAGTGGGATGAGTGCATTGGCGGTATGTTTGGTTGCTCTTGAAGCAAAACTTTGTCACCCTGTGCCCTTTCGACAGGCTCAGGACAGGCTTGTCGAAGGGCAATTGCAAGACAAGGACTTCGACAGGCTCAGTCTGACAAAAGCGAATAAAAAAGCCTCCTTTCTAGCTCGCCTAGGCTCAGGTAGCGCAGCCCGAAGCCTTGAAGGACCCCTTGTTGTGTGGGGAGAACATCCAGCAATTAAAGGGAGTAGCAATTTGTATGGAGTGAAGTACGAAGGTGCCATTCATGAAAATTTCAGAAATTATCAAGACACGATTTTACTTGTAGACAAAGGGGAGAAGCAAGTGAGTAGTACCGTGGGTCACGATTTAATGAATGACAACCCCTATGCGACAGCTCGTTTTAAAACGGCCAATGACAATTTATCTTCTATAACAAAGGTTCTAGAAAATGGAAATTTTGAAGCTTTCATCTCATTGGTAGAAAGTGAAGCTTTGCAGCTACACGGCATGATGATGGCGAGTAAACCGTATTTCATATTAATGAAACCCAATACGCTAGAGATTATAAATCGCATTTGGGCGTACAGAGCAATGACAGAAAGCAAGGTCTGTTTTACATTAGATGCTGGCGCAAATGTGCACGTCTTGTATCCAGAAAGTGAGAAAGAAACCGTGCAAGCATTTATTCAAAATGACCTTGCCGATTTCTGTAAAAACGGAGAGTACATTCACGATGCTTGTGGCTTAGGAGCTTCTATTTTATAATCATCTTTTCTGTAGCTATTACTTTTCCTTCCGAAACAAGCTGGGCAAAATACATCCCGTCTGCTAAAGAGTCACGGTTAAAAGTCGTGTTTTCTGAGTCTATTGAAACCGTTCTTACTTTTTCTCCAGAGATGCTGTAGATGTTAAGCTGAGTTGATTGAAGTAAGCTTACATTTATTACTATTGTTGCTTCTTGGTTGATTGGATTAGGAGTAATGCTAAAGTTAAGGTCCTTGTATTCATCAAAACCGATAAGCTTTAAAGAATTCAGCTTTATTGCAAGTTCCACATCGTCACATTGAACTCCAAAAGTAGCTAGTAATCCTGTTCCATCATCGTAATCAAATTCACTAGGAAAAGAACAAGACTCAATAAAAAAACCAGTGGTTATTATTGAAAAAACATCTTCTAGATCACTATTTTCAAGAGATTGAACCGCAATCAAACCGGATAAAGCGCCCGTGCTAAAAGCATCTATTTTGTCGTGATTATCTGGACCTTCAATATCTAATAATAGCGTTCCGTCTTCTAATATAAATGTGTTTATAAAAGTTAATGTACCAACTTCATCACCTCCAGGCGAAACGGTACCTTGATTAATAAAAGAAGAAGTGATATCAAAAACACCCGTACCAGATAGAATTCCAGTGCTAGTATTATGTAAAGATGCCTGCGGAGATAAGAATAGTAACTGGTTATCTTCTTTAACGTCTAGAATGTTGTTATTCACTACATCTAATATCATGTAAAAATTTCCGAAGTCACCATTTTCTGTGTATTTTCTTATGATACCATCGTTAATTAATGTTGCTACGGCACCGTTTTGCCTAGATAAGGCACCATTTGCAAGAATGTCCATAACACCACCACTCATATTGTTTATGACGACGGTTCCAGAAAGATTAATGGTATTGCTGTCAACAAACTCCATCTGACTGTTATTGTTTAAAACGATAGTAGTTAAAGTCTTTATTTGGTTGCTCAAAAAACGAATAGTTCCGTTATTATTGAGTGTGCTAGCACTTAAGTTCCCTTTCTCGTAATTTAATAGCGCTACACTTTCAATGCCGAAAGTTTCAGTAACCGAAATATTTGCTTTTAGATTTAAAGTGCCAGATCCTGTTAAAGAAAGTGTTTGTGCCGCGGCAGAACTGGTGACATCTACTTCAAAACCATCAGGTATTAAAACATCACTGGCGTTTGTAGGTACTGAGTTTGCACTCCAGTTGGCGGCCGTATGCCAACTTGTAGAGCCGCCTACTCCTGTAAAAGTGTGAGTTTGGGCAATTAGAGGTATAACAAATAAGGCCAATAAAACGGTGTAGAAAATTTTCATCACGATTATTTTACTCTAAGATACAATTTATGAGCGATTTAACAATAATTGTATGGGTTTTAAGGTGTTCACATTTCAGAAATAAGCTACCTTTGTAGGAGATACGGAACAGTTTAACTGTTAAATTTGTATCTTTAGTTTTTAAACCATTGTACGAGTATGCGCGGCCCTCTTTTTTATTCTAAAATATTATTATTTGGCGAGTACGGGATCATCAAAGATTCTAAAGGACTTTCAATACCTTATAATTTTTATAATGGAGCGCTAAAAATTGACGAGCACCACACCGTAGCAACCACAAAATCTAACCAGAGTTTAAAGCGTTTTGTCACTTATTTAGCAAAGCTTCAAGATGAGCAACCTACCTTGGTTACTTTTGAGATGGAAGATTTGCAAAAGGATGTGGCAGATGGGTTGTACTTTGATAGTAGCATTCCGCAAGGATATGGAGTAGGAAGCAGTGGAGCTCTTGTTGCCGCTATTTATGATAAATACGCAACAGATAAAATAACGGTACTTGAAAATTTAACTCGCGAAAAATTATTAGAATTAAAAACCATTTTTGCCGCAATGGAAAGCTTTTTTCACGGGAAGTCTTCAGGTTTAGATCCTTTAAATTCTTATTTAAGCTTGCCTATTTTAATAAACAGCACAACAGATATTGAAAGTGCAGATATCCCTTCTCAAACCTTAAACGGTAAAGGAGCAGTGTTTCTATTAGATAGTGGTATTATTGGCGAAACAGCGCCTATGGTCAACATTTTTATGGAAAAAATGAAGCAAGATGGCTTTCGTACGATGCTAAAAGATCAGTTTATTAAACATACCGATGATTGCGTGCACGATTTCTTAAAAGGAGACGTAAAATCCCTTTTTGGTAATGTAAAAGAATTGAGTAAAGTGGTACTTGACAACTTTAAGCCTATGATCCCTGCAGCGTTTTTAACACTCTGGAAAAAAGGGATTGACACGAACGCATACTACTTAAAATTATGTGGCTCTGGTGGCGGTGGCTATATGCTCGGTTTTACGGAAGACATTGACCAGGCACGAAAAGCACTTGACGGTCACAAGCTTGAAGTGGTCTATAATTTCTAGCATTTAACATTCTTATTTTATGTTTAGCCGAAAACAAAAACACCTCTTGTTAAAGTTTTTCAGCTTATTCTCTGTAGTGCGTGGCTACAACATACTCATCATTGGCCTAGCACAATACTTAACCTCTATTTATATCCTTGCTCCAGACTTACCGTTGCGGCAAGTAATCTTTGACCCTAACCTACTTTGCCTTGTTTTATCGAGTGCGGCGGCCATTGCTGGCGGGTATATCATCAATAACTTTTATGACAGTGAGAAGGATTTAATAAACCGGCCTAATAAAACGATGCTAGACCGGATTGTAAGTCAGCAAACCAAATTGTCTGGTTACTTTATACTTAATTTAATTTCGGTGGTATTTGCGAGTTATGTGAGTTTTAGGGCGGTGGCGTTTTTCTCCATTTATATTTTTATGATTTGGTTTTACTCTCATAAATTAAAGAAGTATCCTTTTGTGGGTAATCTGGTGGCAGCCATCCTTGCCGTTATTCCATTCTTTGCTGTCTTTATTTATTACCGAAATTTTAACGAAGTCATATTTGTGCACGCCACATTTCTATTTCTGCTCATCTCGATGCGCGAGCTTACAAAAGATCTAGAGAATATTACAGGAGATTTGGCTCAAAACTACAGAACAATCCCTGTGGTCTATGGAGCAAAAGTGTCTAAACAAATGCTCACAGCTTTAAGTATAGCTACCCTCGTTCCAGTTGCATTGCTCTTAACACGCTATGAGATGGGGTATATGTATATCTACTTTTTGGGTAGTATTCTTGCCTTGATTGTCTTTAACATGATTCTCTGGAAATCTTCAAGAAAACTACATTACATTATTTTACACACCATCCTTAAACTAATCATCGTCGTGGGTGTTTTTAGTATTGTATTGCTGAATGTAAACTTGGTGCTGAGTCGAGTTTTATAATTCGTATTGTAGGCCTCGGCAAAGCCGTTTGATTGTTTTTTCGGTTTAGACTAAATTACAATAAAAGTTTGAACTTCTAGCGAGCCAGAACAAGCAACGTGCGGTATGTGTTGTTGTGGGCTGAAATTTTATTTTCCTTTTATTATTTTATCAATTACTTTTTGGCCAGAGTTTAGGTCTATGATTTCAATAAGATAAATACCAAGCGGTAAGGTTTGAATTTCAATTTCAGACTTATTTGTTGTGCTGACAATTAAACTTCCATTTAAGTCGTAAAGATTCGCATCGTAATTTAGACTTTCTGGAGCATCAATGTTGATAATATCTATTGCCGGATTTGGATAAATACTAATAGTTGAATTTGTTAATTCATGAGTCGATAAAACCTGATTCAAATCATATTTATAAACCTCTGAGACATATTGCCCAAAACTAGTACCATTTATGATATAAACCTCTCCGTCAATAATGAAAGAAGAAGGAGCCCAACGAGATCCCTCAGGGTGAGGAGGTAATTCATCCCAAGTGTCTGTTACAGGGTCATAAGCCCAAAATTCTCCTGTATTCATAGAGTTGTGGTTATCTCCGTCACCACTTAGTACATAGCCTAAACCATCATAGGAAAATTGTGTCCCCGCCACTCGAGCTTCTGCAGGTAATGCTGCTACTTGAGTCCAGGTTTCCCCAGCAATGTCGTAACGAAACCAATTATTATAGATACTATTGCCATGACCGAAGCCCGTATAAACGTAATCACCAATGCCAAATTGATACGGATGATGTCTCGCTAGTGAAGGTAAATCATCCTTTTGAGACCAAGTGTTTAATGCGATATCATACTCCCACCAATCTTTCAAATTCCCTGATGCACTACCTCCTAATCCTACAAATACTTTCCCATTATGCGCTATCATAGCCGGATGCGTTCTTTCTGCGCACGGACAAGGGGCCAATTCTGTCCAACTCATATCCAAAGGGTCAAATACCCATAAATCATTTAATCGTGATACGCCATCATTACCAAATCCAAAGTATGCTTTACCATCCCAAGTATCACCAATCGCAAAACCACGAGCCGCGCCCGGAAAAGGGGTAAGCGCTGTCCAAGAATCGGTTACAGGATTGTACTGATAAAAATCATCTCGTACTCCCGAATTCGCATTACCAGCGACCATGTAGCCCACGTCGTCAAAACTAAAAGCAAAAGAGTGATGCGTTTGGTTAAAAGCGTTAGGTAAAGAAGCTACTTGTACCCAATCTTGCGCTTGTGTCTGGAAACACACGAATAGTAAAAAAATATAAACTAATTTCATGATAAAGTGGTTTGTTAATGAATAATTATTTACACAGGCAGTCCCGTAATACGGCTTCCGAATGGTTGCAAATAAACGAAATAATGTTGTGGAAGCAATAGAAACAAGGCTTATTTTCTAATGCGATAAGTTATTAGTTGCTAGCAAAAGAAAGACAAGATGTTTGTAATGATCTTTCTAGTTTTTATTGTCCAACGTTTTTGCCTATGATCCCTGCGGAAAAAGAAAGGCGATAGCCTTCCGGTCGCGCACGAGCTAATTTTTACAAATTTCGATTATTAATTTTTTTTTTGCAATAAGTCGAATTTGTTAAAATTAGGCGGTCTCACAGATATACCTCAACTTTTAATTAAGTACAAACTCCCGCATTGCTTAAATGCGTTATTGTAATTAGTTTATTCATTTTAGCAACTCCACTTCGTTTTTAGATTCTTATTTGGTGGGCTATAAATAAGCAACCTAATATGATAGCTATGTTTATACCAGCTCTCACTAGCCATGGAAATTTTGAGTAATCAATTTTCGCATAGTCACTTAAAATCACACCAAGACCCATAAATAAAAACCATGGAGTTAGGAGTAGGACAAATTTCCATTTTAATAACATGATAGCCACGTCATGGATAAATCCACAGATGACAAAAGTGATTATCAGCGATAATGCTTGGGGTAAGATGAGTTTAAGCGGTTTGAATATATATTTCCCCAGATAGAACCCCCAGATTGGATTCCAGTATTGCCAAAATATCGAAAATTTTCCCGCTCCCAGAGAACGACTCAACATATTACGAAGTGAATCGCTGTTACCCAAAGGCACACCATTTCTTCTTTTTACGTAGTCAGATAAATTCAAATTAACAGTTTATATATTCTGCACTTTAATTAATTACAACAATAGATAAGACAAAAGTATTCCGTCCAAGCCTAAAGATACTAAAAAAACCACCTCATAAAAAAACCCCAACCAAAAGGTCAGGGTTCAACTATTTAAAATTTCCGAAGTAGAATTAATCTCTCAATAATCCTCTACTAATCACAATCTTCTGTACCTCACTAGTACCTTCATAAATCTGTGTAATCTTAGCGTCACGCATCATACGCTCTACGTGGTATTCTTTTACAAAACCATTACCACCGTGCACTTGTACCGCCTCTACGGTAACTTCCATCGCTACTTTACTGGCTTTTAGTTTTGCCATCGCACTACTCATATCATAGTTGATGCCATTGTCTTTTTCCCAAGCAGATTTCATCACAAGGTGACGCGCTGCTTCTATCTCTAAGTGCATATCTGCCAGTTTAAAAGCAATCGCTTGGTGGTTGCAAATTTCTGTGCCAAACGCCTTTCTAATTTTAGAATAGTCACGGGCCATCTCATAAGCTCCTTGTGCTATACCTAGCGCCTGTGCGGCAATACCGATACGACCGCCAGAAAGTGTTTTCATTGCAAATTTAAAACCAAACCCGTCTTCACCTATTCTATTTTCCTTAGGCACTTTAACGTCGTTAAAGTTTAAGGTATGCGTATCGCTTCCTCTAATTCCTAGTTTGTCTTCTTTAGGTCCTACCTCAAAACCTTCCCAGGTTTTCTCAACAATAAAAGCATTGATGCCCTTATGTCCTTTTTCTTTGTCTGTTTGTGCTATTACTAAATAGTAATCTGCAGTACCCCCATTGGTAATCCAGTTTTTAGTACCGTTTAATAGATAATGGTCACCCATATCTATTGCTGTAGTACGTTGCGATGTAGCATCACTACCTGCTTCTGGCTCACTTAGGCAAAAGGCTCCTATAGATTGACCTGTTGCAAGCTTGGTTAAGTATTTTTGTTTTTGTGCTTCGTTTCCGTACGCTTCAAGACCGTAACAAACTAATGAGTTGTTTACAGAAACTATTACAGAAGCAGAGGCATCTACCTTACTCAACTCTTCCATCACGATTACATAAGAAATCGCATCCATACCGCTTCCGCCATATTTAGGGTCTACCATCAAACCCAAAAAGCCCAGCTCTGCCATCTTCTTCACTTGCTCTGCAGGGAATTCTTGCTTGTTATCACGCTCTACAACGCCAGGTAGTAATTCTGTTCTAGCAAAATCACGAGCGGCATCGCGTATCATTAAATGTTCTTCAGATAGGTTAAAATCCATGGTATATTGTTATTTTTTGAGATTGCAAAGATAGTTTTTAAAACGATAATTTTCAAGATGGTTTTTCTTAAAAAGAGTTAAGATTTTTTTACTTCGGAAAAGTCAATTCTGTTGGAGTTTTGGTCTAGGGCTGGACGGTTTGACCCACGACCGTCCGCTTAGGGCGGACTGCACGAAACAAGACCAATGTTTTGAATACCTGCGCTTTTGTCTTGAGTCTTGTAATGAGCGAAGCGAATGATCTTGGGTCAAACCGTACTACTCAAGAGTAATGTAAAATCAAACCTCCCTTTTCACTACCTTTATCACCCAAAACACACTTTTTTGAAAAAAACCAACTATCACGTGCTCGGTATTATGAGTGGTACCTCATTAGACGGTATTGACCTAGCGCAACTATGGTTCACTGTATCTGAAAATGGAACTTGGGAGTACACCTTCGGAAAAGCCGAAACTATTGCCTATTCGCCATCCTGGAAAACACGATTACAAAGAGCAGTTGGTGCATCTGCCGAAGCATTGACTATACTAAATGAAGCATACACCGTTTATCTAGCCGATAAAATTTCGACCTTTATAGAGAAACACGGTATTGAAAATCTAGATGCAGTTTGCAGCCACGGACATACAATACTGCATCAGCCAGAAAATGGGATTACTTTACAAATAGGGAATCTCCCTACTATTTCAGAACTAATAAAACAGACCGTAATATGCGACTTTAGAGTGCAAGATGTAGCGCTGGGAGGGCAAGGTGCGCCTTTAGTGCCCATAGGAGATCGCTTACTTTTCCCGGAGTACGACTATTGCCTCAACCTTGGCGGATTTGCAAATGTGTCACTTGAGCGAGATGGAAACAGAGTCGCCTATGATATTTGTCCAGTAAACATTGTCTTAAATACATATGCAGAGCAAGCCGGAGTTCCTTTTGATGATGACGGCGCCTTGGCAAAAAGTGGGACGTTTTTATATGCAAAATCTTCACTATTAAGCGGGCTAGCGTATTATAAGTTATTGCCCCCTAAATCTTTAGGCTTAGAGTGGGTGCAGCAAGAAGTTTTTTCAATTTTAGACGCCACCTATGCAAAACCCAATGACACCTTAAGAACATTTACAGATCACGCGGCCCAACAAATTGCAAGACAGTTTAATAAAGGCGCCAAAGTGCTAGTAACAGGGGGTGGAGCTTATAATGGCTATTTGTTACAGCAAATAAAAAAGCACAAAGATGTGGAGCTTATCGTGCCAGAAAAAGAATTGCTCGAATATAAAGAAGCGCTCATTTTTGGTTTGTTAGGTGTGCTAAAACTTAGAGGTGAAGTAAACTGTCTGTCAAGTGTTACTGGCGCGAGTGAAGATCACTCTAGCGGAAATTTATTTTCTGGCCTTTAGTAATGTTCCTTTTGATTATGTTTGCTTCATGTATTACTACCTAATTATTGCCTTCCAGATTTATTGTGTTTACCACGCCTACAAGAATAGAAGTGAGTGGTATTGGTATCTCGTTATTTTTTTGCTGCCCGTAATTGGTTGTACTATTTATTTGATTACGCATGTTATTAATCTGCGAGATATAGATAAAGTGCAGGAAGAAGTAGTTACCGTATTAAACCCAACTAAACGTGTTAAAGATCTTGAGAAGAAAGTAGCATTTTCAGATACTTTTCAGAGCCGGTTAGATCTTGGAGATGGATATTTAGACATGAAAGATTATCCTAAGGCCATCGAGCAATACAGCACGGCATTGCAAGGGCAAGACGCAAAAGATTTCTACGGAAATACCAAACTAGTAGAAGCCCTCTTTAAAAATGAACTTTTTGAAGACGTCATCGCAACGGCCAAAATAATTGAAAACCATCCAGACTTTGATGCCTCTAATAGCAATATGTATTATGGGCTGGCAACAGCAGAGACTGGAGATATAGAGAAAGCCGAAACACTTTTTAAAAAAATAAACAAGCGCTACTCTAATTATGAAGAGCGATTGATTCTTGCTCAGTTTTTAAAAGACAACGACAAAGAAGAAGATGCAATAGCCTTAGTGCAAGAGTTAATGGATGAAGGCGCTTATCTCACAAAACCCAATAAAAGAAAATACAAAACCATCTTTAATGATATTGAAAAACTGCAGAAAGAACTAGTATGATAAAAGAGTCCTTACTATTTGCAGTAAGGACTCTTTAAAAACCAAATCAATAATCAAAAACGTAGTACTATTTTTTGTTTTTTTCTCTTTTATGGGCGCGCCCTTTTGGTCCAATAAACATTTTAGAAAGTTCTTTACTCAGTTCGGTAAATTTAGGAAGTTGATCTTCGGTACAGAGTTTTTTTATTGCTGCAAAATGATTGTAATGTGCAGCCTCAATAGTTGATTGTATGGATCCTATTCTAGTGGTCAAAGAATCAATATTAGCAGGTGTGTCGCTTCCAAGTGAATTGAAAATAGCGATTTTTATTTGTTTTATTTCTTTGTCTTTAGATTGTACGTTTTCTCTGTGTGCTTTAACGATCTCTTTAAATGAAGCAATTTGCTCGTCATTAAAGTCAAGTTTTTTACTGATAATTTGCATAGGACCCTCACGCTTGTCATTTTTTTGGCGGTTTTTCTTTTTATGCCCCATAAATAAAAATGATAGAATGATGAGGTTAATTACAAGCAATGCAATAATACCTATAGTAAGTTTTCTATTCGTTGTCATAGTATAATGTATTAGAGTTAACAGAGACTAGCGCAATCTCGTCATCAATATCTATTGCCGCTGGTGTTGCTATAATGTATGCTTCTGCACATAGGAGTATTCCACAAAGAATAGCTGCAATTTTTAAGATACCCCAAGGTGTAGTTTCAATCTCGCGATTTTTAATTCGTTGTTTTATGGCCGCATACAACTTTGGGTCTGGTGCGACCTTCTGTATGTTTTTTAATAAATCTTCTGGATGTTCCATAGTGTTATTTAGACGTTATTTTATATGTAAACCTTCGTTCTGGGTTATTATTTTTTTTAAGTTGGTTTTCGCTCTCTGAAAAATAGACTCTACCGCCTTCGGAGATTTTTCTAAAATTTCTGCCACTTCTTTTTGCGAAAGATCATCTACTTTTAGTAAAATAAGAACCGTACGCTGGTTTTCTGGGAGCTCATTAATAGCCATAAATAGTTGGGCCATATTTTCTTTATTCTCCAGTAAAACGCCAGGGTGATCAAAGTCGCCTATAAACTCTAGTGCGGTATCGTCGCTGTTTTTAAAAGCAGCTCTTTTTTTCCGGTTCTTAGCTTTTATATAGTCTAGAGCGGTGTTTACGGTTATCCTGTAAATCCAAGTTTTTAAAGCAGAGTCCCCTTTAAAATTTTTGTGTTTATCATACACTTTTACAAACACATCTTGGGTAATTTCTTCTGCATCTTCTTTATTTTGTACATACTGCAGCGCCACGTTATAAACGAGCGAGGAATGCTTTAAATAAATGGATTCAAAATTCAATAAAAATGGTTTATTGGTGCAAGTTATATTATTTGAGATATATATTTAAGTGTAATGTGATTTGTGAACATTTCTGCTCATAAATTTTATACAAAAGAAACAAAAACACATACCCATTTATTTATATTTGTGTTCACATTCAAGGGCTTTTGCCATGGGATGTGATGATAATCTTTAGCTATGTGTTAAAGAAAATTAAAAATGAAAGTTGCTTTGGCAGCAGACATTTTGTTTATTTGACGATCAATATTTAAAATTCCTTCTTTGATGAATCAATTATAGCTTTGCTGCATATTTTTTTAGAGGCTTTATGTTCGGCACATTTTCGCGGAAGCTAAAAATAGGATTCAAGGATTTAAATAACATTAAAAGATACCCGCCTATGCGGGCACAAGTATGAAAGAATTACTAAAAAAGTACGAAGACAAAACTCCAGAAATAGTTTTTCACTGGAATGACCCAGAAACAGAAGCAGAAGGCTGGACAGTAATCAACTCGCTACGAGGAGGTGCAGCAGGTGGAGGGACCAGAATGCGAGTAGGACTTAACGAGAATGAGGTGCTTTCACTCGCAAAAACGATGGAAGTTAAATTTACGGTTTCAGGTCCTGCCATCGGTGGAGCCAAGTCTGGAATCAATTTTGACCCGCACGATCCTCGTAAAAAAGGAGTCTTAGAGCGCTGGTATAAAGCGGTGTCACCATTGTTAAAATCGTATTATGGTACGGGAGGAGATTTAAATGTAGATGAAATCCATGAAGTAATTCCAATCACAGAGCAAAGTGGTGTTTGGCACCCGCAAGAAGGTGTTTTTAATGGACATTTTTCGCCAACAGAAGCAGATAAAATTAATAGAATAGGCCAGTTACGTCAAGGAGTAATCAAGGTGATTGAAAATACAACCTACTCGCCAGATGTATCTAAAAAATACACCGTTGCAGATATGATTACGGGATATGGAGTGGCAGAAGCAGTACGTCACTATTATGATATTTACGGCGGAAACGTGAAAGGTAAAAGAGCCATCGTCCAAGGTTTTGGAAACGTAGGTGCTGCCGCGGCGTTTTATTTAGCACAAATGGGTGCTAAAGTAGTGGGTATCATTGATCGCGTGGGCGGAGTTATCAATCCAGACGGTTTCTCTTTTGAAGAAATTACAAATCTATATCATAATAAGGATGGAAATACACTGGTTGCAGATCACATGATCCCTTTTGAAGAAATCAATAAAAAAATCTGGAATTTAGAATGTGAAATTTTTGCGCCTTGTGCAGCATCTCGTTTGATTACTAAAGAGCAAATATCTCAAATGATAGACACGGGTCTTGAAGTGATTAGTTGTGGTGCAAATGTTCCTTTTGCCGATAAAGAAATCTTCTTTGGTAGTATAATGGAATATACAGATGAGCGTGTGAGTTTGATCCCAGATTTTATTAGTAATTGTGGGATGGCACGTGTTTTTGCTTATTTTATGGAGCGGAAAGTACAAATGACAGATGAGGCCATTTTTAATGATACGTCTATGACTATTAAAAATGCCATTAAAAACACCTTTGACAGCAACAATAGTAAAACTAATATTAGTAAAATGGCATTTGAAATTGCTTTAAAACAATTACTGTAATGTATAAATATTTTTTAGGGAACAGCCCATCTTGGTTCAAATCAACCATCTTATTTTTCTTAATATTTAATGTCGCTGCCTATTTTGTTCTTGACGGGACAATTATGGGGTGGATCTTTATAGCAGAGTTTATCTTTTGCTTGGCAATGGCTTTAAAGTGTTATCCGCTTCAATCTGGAGGACTATTAGCGATACAGGTTCTAGCGCTTGGTCTCACCAGTCCTGGATCACCAGGAATGGATCATGGAGTGTATTTTGAGATTTCTCAGAATCTAGAAGTGATACTGCTGCTAGTATTTATGGTGGCCGGAATCTATTTCATGAAGCCCTTACTCATGTACATTTTTGTAAAACTGTTTATTAAGGTCAAATCTAAACTTGTTCTATCACTGTTATTTGTAACAATAAGTGCAGTGTTGTCGGCATTTCTTGATGCGCTGACCGTAACGGCTGTTCTTATTAGCGTGGGTCTTGGTATGTATAATGTATATCACAAAATTCATTCTAGTGATTTAGATTTAGATCATGATAACACCTTAGATAGAAAGCAGTTAAGTGGTGAAACTTTAGAAGAGTTTCGCTCTTTTTTAAGAAGTTTAGTAATGCACGGGGTAGTAGGTACCGCATTAGGTGGTGTTTGTACCATTGTAGGTGAGCCACAAAACTTATTGATAGGAAGTAAAATGGGTTGGGATTTTGTAGAGTTCTTTATAAAAATGGCACCTATTACCATTCCAGTGTTTTTTGCAGGTTTGTTAACCACCGTGCTATTAGAAACGACAAAGATTTTTGATTTTGGGCAAAAAATGCCGCCAGTGGTAAGACAGATTATTGATGGATGGATGGAAAAAAGAGATGCAGAACGAACCAAAAAAGAGAAATATGCCTTAGTTGTGCAAGCCATTTCGGCACTATTATTAATCGCAGGGTTAGCATTACACATTGCTCCAGTAGGTTTAATTGGTTTAGCTTTAATTGTAGTTCAAACTGCTTTTATGGGGATTATTGACGAACATTCTATAGGTAAAGCTTTTGAGGAGGCACTTCCGTTTACTGGATTACTAGTAGTGTTTTTTGTGATTGTTGCAATGATACACGATCAGCATTTATTTAAGCCTATTATTGCTTGGGCGTTAGAACAAGATCCTGCAAACCAACCCGCTATTTTTTATCTCGCAAATGGGGTGCTTAGTATGATATCAGATAATGTGTTTGTTGCCACAGTATATATAGGTGAAGTAGAAGCGGCTTACACCGCAGGGACGATCACTAAAGAAACCTATGAGCATCTTGCAATTGCTATTAATACAGGGACAAATCTACCCAGTGTAGCCACGCCAAATGGTCAAGCGGCTTTCTTGTTTTTACTAACATCATCGCTGGCACCCGTAATAAATTTATCTTACGGAAAAATGGCAAAAATGGCTTTCCCTTATACTGTTGTACTTACATTAGTTGGTCTTGCTGGTGTACTGCTATTTCTGTAATAATCCCAGTATGCGTTAGCCGCACAATCTTTATTAGATATTTAACGTTACTTAACAAACAAACTATTAAATGAGTCTATTTTTTCAAGAAACAGCACAAGAAGTCGCTGAACAATTAGAACCAGAAGCTACAGAACAAACCCTATCCATCATTGACCTCATAGTAAATGGCGGTACCGGAGGTATGATTATTATAGGCGCATTAGCCGTTTTACTTTTTATAGCCTTTTACATTTATTTTGAACGTTTTTTTGCCATAAAAGCCGCGTCTAAATACGATGCTAATTTTATGAATCAAATACGTGATGCCGTTTCCGGCGGAAATTTGCAAGGTGCAAAAGTGTTATGTGCACAGCAAAATAGTCCAGTGTCAAGATTGACAGAAAAAGGAATTAGCCGAATAGGAAGCCCCTTGGACGATATTAACACTGCCATTGAAAATGCTGGTCGCCTTGAGGTATATAAACTAGAAAAAAACGTAAGTGTGTTAGCCACTATTGCTGGTGCTGCTCCTATGATTGGTTTTTTAGGAACAGTAATCGGGATGGTTTTGGCCTTTCATACACTAGCCACAAGTAGCGGTCAAGCAGAAATGGGTTTACTTGCCGAAGGTATTTATACCGCGATGACAACAACAGTTGCAGGATTAATAGTAGGTATTATTGCATATATAGGCTATAATCATCTAGTGGTTAAAACAGATAAAGTAGTACACCAAATGGAAGCTACAGCGGTAGACTTTTTAGACTTACTTAACGAGCCAGCTTAAGCATATCAATCTAACATTAAAATGCCGAATATAAATCGTTTCTTTTTCACCCAATCTTCGTTTAAAATAATAAACGTAGCTAAGGCTATGTTGATTATTTTATACTTCGATTCGTTAAAAAATAATTCAATTTCTTTATCCAACCTTTCAAAATTAAATTGATATATGAACTTACGCGGAAGAAATAAAGTAAGTCCAGACTTCTCCATGAGCTCCATGACAGATATCGTATTCTTGCTATTGGTGTACTTTTTGTTGATACCAAATGTGGTAACACCAGATGCGTTAGATTTAATACTGCCAAAAGCAAGTGCGAAAACTACAACCGTCCAGAAAGCAAGTGTAAGTATCACGGCAGATGGAGCGTTTTATGTAAATAAAGAACGCGTTTCTGAAAGTGGTTTAGAGGGTCAAATTAAAGCAGCTTTAGCAGGACAAGAAGAGCCTACCTTAATTTTAAGAGCAGAAGAAGGTGTGCCCATAGAAGATGCTGTATTTGTAATGGATATTGCAAATAAAAACAGATTTAAAGTGGTGCTTGCAGTGCGTCCTAATTGATTTCAGTAATAAGTAATCAGTTGGATGGTATTATTGTTGATACTATTTAGTTAAAGTAGTACCTGTTATTTTTTAATTTTCTTAATTCTTAATTCTTAATTCAAAAAAATGCCCTTTCTCGACACAGAACATAAAAGAAAAAGCATGACGATTACAGTAATCCTGTATGCGTTGTTACTATTGCTCTTGTTTTTTGTGGGGATGACCTATTTAGATCCGCCACCTGAAAATGGTATTGCGGTTAATTTTGGGACTACAGATACTGGTACAGGGAATATTCAGCCTACAGAGGCTATTAAGTCTGCGCCAAAAGTAACCACGCCACCGCCTACTGCAGAGCCTGAGACTGAGGTGAAAGAAGATGTGGTCACCCAAGACACAGAAGACGCACCTGTAATTAAAAAAGAAGAAAAGAAAGTTGTAAAAACGGAGACTCCCGTTAAAAAAGTGGAGCCAAAAAAAGAACCTGTAAAAGAACCAGAGCCTACTCCAGATAAAACAACAACAAGTGCGCTCGATAATTTAATTAATGGCCCTAAAAGCGATGGGACTGCCAAAGGCGGAGAAGGGAACGACGATACTGCGGGAGATAAAGGAAATCCTAATGGAGACCCTAATGCAAAAAGTTACTACGGTACTGGCAAAGGGCTAGATGGCGATGGTAACTACCTCTTAGGAGGCCGTAAAGCTTTAAATAAGCAAAAGTACGTTCAAGACTGTAATGAAGAAGGAATAGTAGTAGTGAGCATTGAAGTGGATAGAACGGGTAAAGTGATAAAAGCTACACCCGGTGTCCGTGGTACAACTAATAATTCTCCCTGTTTAAAAGACCCAGCAAGACGCGCTGCACTAGCGACACGGTTTAATCCTGATAGCGAAGCTCCTACGAAGCAAATAGGTAAGATCATCTACAACTTTAAGCTATCAGAGTAAGTGTAATGACTCTTTTTCAAAATAGAATATGACATATAAAGAAACCCTTTTGTGGATGTATCAGCAGCTTCCTATGTATCAACGCGCAGGAAAAGCAGCTTACAAGGCAGATCTATCAAATACGGTTTTGTTAGTTGAGTATTTAAATAACCCTCAAAATAAATTTAAAGCAATACACGTTGCCGGAACTAATGGCAAAGGTTCTACAAGCCACATGCTGGCTTCTATATTGCAAGAAGCGGGCTACAAGGTGGGCTTGTACACTTCTCCTCACTTGAAAGATTTTAGAGAACGTATTAAAATTAATGGAGAGATGATGTCAAAGCGCAGCGTAACGGCGTTTATTAAAAAACATCAATCTTTTTTTAAGGAGAACCAGTTATCTTTTTTTGAGATGACGGTTGGATTGGCTTTTGACTATTTTGCTCACGAACAAGTAGATATTGCAATTATCGAAGTAGGTTTAGGGGGACGGCTTGATAGCACAAATGTTATTATTCCAGAAGTATCAGTTATTACAAATATTGGTTTAGACCACACTCAATTTTTAGGAAACACTTTAGCGCTTGTTGCAAAAGAAAAAGCTGGAATCATTAAAAAAGGAGTTCCTGTGGTTATTGGGGAGACCACTTCGGAAACGTTACCGGTTTTTAAGCAAGTCACACAAGAAAAAGAAGCCATACTGATTACTGCAGAAACAGGCAGCATTGAATTTTACTCCTGCGATTTGAAAGGTAATTATCAATTAGCAAATCAGCGAACCGCAAGAGTAGCTTTAAAACAGCTAGATATAAATGAGTTTCAAGTTTCCGAAGATAAAATCAAGAAAGGTCTAGCGAATGTTGTGAAAAACACAGGTTTAATGGGTCGTTGGCAAGTGTTGAGTAAATTGCCAACAGTGATCTGTGATACGGCTCATAATAAAGAAGGGCTCAAGATAGTTTTACGGCAACTTCAAGAAACACCTCATAATACCCTGCATTTTGTATTGGGTTTTGTTAATGATAAAGACGTTCTATTGCTTTTAGGTATGTTTCCTAAAAATGCGAATTACTATTTCTGTCAACCAAAGATACCAAGAGCAATGACCGTTGATTGTGTGGAGAGTTTTGCTAAAACAGCAGGACTTAAAGGGGACGGTTTTAAAACCGTAAAAGGAGCTTGCCGCTCAGCTATAAAATCGGCAGGTACTGACGATGTGGTGTTTATAGGTGGAAGTACGTTTGTGGTGGCAGAAATAGTTTAAAAGGGGATTATTAGCAATAGAAAAAAACTTAAATTATTTTCAATGTAATGTTTGTGGAATTTAAAAACTACTTTATATTTGCACTCGCTAACAAAGCGGGCAATTAGCTCAGTTGGTTCAGAGCACCTCGTTTACACCGAGGGGGTCGGGGGTTCGAATCCCTCATTGCCCACATCAAATAGAAATCCCGATTCAGAAATGAATCGGGATTTTTTTATTCAATACACTTTGCGCTTGCTCAAAAAGTGTATTGAATAAAAAAATACCAAGATGTGTTTTTACACATCGGGATTTAATTTGCAGGAGCGGTCTTTGTAGGGATCTGCAATCCCAATGTTTTCATAGCGCTTGCTCAAAAAGTGTATTGAATAAAAAAATACCAAGATGTGTTTTTACACATCGGGATTTAATTTGCGGGAGCGGTCTTTGTAGGGATCTGTAATCCCTTTGTTTTCATAGCGCTGACACAGAAATTTATATAAAACAAAAAACCCGAAACGTGAGTTTCGGGTTGTAAAGTGGTGCCTCCAGGAATCGAACCAGGGACACATGGATTTTCAGTCCATTGCTCTACCAACTGAGCTAAGGCACCTTCTTTATTTTGTCGCTTTTTAAAATCTCTCTCTTAAAGCGGGTGCAAATATAAAGTTATTTTGATTACATCAAAATAAATAAATAATAAATTTAAAAGGAAGTTCTATTTTTATTGAAACGCTGTGATATAGCTTGAAATGAAGTTGTATTTTTGTCGTCATTCTAATTGTATGAATTTAATTGTTGACGTAGGGAATACCTTTATCAAGCTGGCTGTTTTTAACAAAGACGTGCTGGTACATAAAGTGGTTTGTAAAAATAAAGAGTTTCCTTTGGTATTATCAGAGCTATCCACGCAGTTTTCTAAGATTACACATTGTATGGTCTCTGCTGTTGGTGCATTTTCTGAAACCTATATCGATTTGCTTTCGGGAAAATATAACTTAGTCCAACTTACTAATGATACTTTGGTGCCGTTTGTAAATGACTACGCTACACCTAAAACTTTAGGAGTAGATAGAATTGCTTTAGCGAGTGCCGGTGCCGTAAAATTTCCGAAGGAAAATGTCTTAATAATAGACGCAGGTAGTTGTATTACCTATGATTTTCTGTCTAGTGAGAACCATTACAAAGGAGGTGCGATTTCGCCAGGAATAGCCATGCGTTACAAAGCTATGAATCATTTTACGGCTGGATTGCCACTTCTTGAAAAAGAAAACCCGTCGTTTTTTATAGGAGACACTACAAATACTAGTATGCATAGTGGTGTGTTGTATGGCGTTATTAGCGAGATAGAAGGAACAATTAATAGATACAAAAACGAGTATCCTAATTTAACAGTCATTTTAACAGGTGGAGATACAGATTTTTTGCGTGATAGTATAAAAATAAGCATCTTTGCAAACTCAAATTTTTTGTTAGAAGGGTTACATTTTATTTTAGAACATAATAAACATTGATGTTAAAAAAAATAGTAGTTACAGTTTTTGTTTGCGTGATAGGCGCAACAACTTTTGCGCAAGAAGGAACCACTTCTCCTTACTCGTTTTACGGGATAGGGTCTCTAAAATTTAAAGGTACTGCAGAGAACAGAATGATGGGAGGTATGAGTGTGTACTCTGACAGTATTCACCTAAATATGCAAAACCCAGCGGGTTTAGCACGATTACAACTTACAAATTTTGCAATAGGAGCGAGTCATAAGTATTCAAAGCAGAAATCAAATGAGGGAGAAGCACAAGCGTCAACAACATCATTAGATTACATAGCAATAGGAATACCAATGGGGAAGTTTGGTGCCAGTTTTGGTTTAATTCCTTATACTTCAGTTGGGTATAACTTAACCTCAGAGGGAGAATTATTTAACACACTATACACTGGTGATGGAGGGTTAAATAGGGCTTTTTTAAGTCTAGCATATGCTATTACAGATGACCTTAGCGTCGGCGTTGAGACAAATTATAATTTTGGTGAGATTAATAACACAGCTCTTATTACTAGTGCAAACGACGAATTTGAGTATGCTACTCGTGAGCGTAATGAGTCTGATTTGTCTGGATTGAATTATACCCTTGGATTGGCCTATCAAAAACTGCTTAATAAGAATTTGCAAATAATGGGTAGCCTTACCTATACGCCAGCAACTAATTTGTCTAGCCAAAATTTTAGAGAGATTGCTTCGGTATTTGTATCGCCAACTACGGGTGCTACGGGTATACTGTTTAGGGAAGAAGTAGCAGTGGGAGATACAGATTTTGATTTTCCATCTCAAGTTACAGTAGGTGGGGGTATTGGAGCTCCAAAGAACTGGTTTATAGGTTTAGAATTTACGAACCAAAAAACCAGTAATTTTACAAATCGTACTTTTATAATTGATAATGTTACTTTCAAGGATGCTTCAAAAATGAAGTTAGGAGGTTTTTATATCCCTAATTACAACGGGATAGGAAAATACTGGCAACGAGTTGTTTATCGTGCTGGAATGCGATTTGAAGGAACGGGATTGGTGGTCAACGGCGAGAATATTAATGAGTTTGGCACATCTTTTGGAGTAGGACTACCAGCGGGGAAATTATTTACTAATATTAACGTTGGTGTTGAATTTGGTTCTAGAGGAACAACAAAATCAGGATTGATAAAAGAAAATTTCTTCAATACATTTTTAAGTCTGTCACTAAACGACAGATGGTTTGAAAAAAGATATTATGACTAACTTATATAACACGAATACAATGAAAAAGAACATAGTTTTACTATTAGCCGTTTTTACCTTGACCATAGGTAATGTTTTTGCTCAAAAAACGAGTGAAGAGTGTATGCTTAAAGGATCACTTTTTACAGAAGCAGCAAAAGCTAAAAATTATGATGAAGCCATTAAGCACTACGGACCAGTTGTTGCTTCTTGCCCAACATACAGCTTAGCAGTATATCAATATGGTGAAAAAATGTTTAAGCACTTTATTAAGAACGGAGATGAATCTAAAGTAAATGATTTGATCACATTATATAATGATCGTCTTAGATTGTATCCAGAAAAAACGGATAAAGGTGAGGTTGAGATGGATATTGTTCAGTTAAAGTACGATGCGGGAGTAGGTACAAAAATGGAACAGTATAAGGCGTACGAAGCAATGTTTAACAACTATAATGAGGCTTTTAAAAGTCCAAAAAGTTTGTATACTTACTTTTCATTAGCAGTAGACCTAAATAAAGATGGTGCAGTTCCACTTGCAAACATGTTTGATTTGTATGATGCAGTAACAGAGAAACTAGAAGATGAAGAAGGAAGAATGGCGCAAAAGATTATCGCATTTTCTGATAAGGAAGAAGCGGGTGAGACTCTAAGCTCTAGAGATAAAAAGAATTATAGTGCTTATGAGAAGAACTTAGGTATCTTCGGAAAAGTGAGAGGGTCTGTAGATGCTAAGTTAGGTTCAATTGCAGATTGTACAAACTTGGTGCCTTTATATAATAAAGATTATGAAGCAAACAAGAATGATCTTGCTTGGGTAAACAGAGCATTAAGTAGGTTAAACGCTAAAGATTGTGATGATCCATTGTTCTTTAAATTAGTACAGCAGTTACACAAGTTAAAGCCTTCTGCAAAGTCTGCTTATTACTTAGGTAAATTAGCCGAAAAAGATGGTAAAGCTTCAGAAGCCTTACGTTATTTTAATGAGTCTGCAGAGTTAGAGACTAACCCTAAAGATAAAGCAAGAGTTTATTACAGTCTTGCAGAAAACTTTAGAAAAGCAGGGAAGTTAAGTGATGCTAGAAGTTACTATAACAAAATGCTAGAGGTAAAGCCTAATGCAGGTATTGCTTACTTAAAAATAGCAAATATGTATGCGCAAAGTGCAAACAACTGCGGGACCACTCCTTTTGAGAAGAGAGCAATGTACTGGAAGGCAGCAGATCTTGCTAGAAAAGCAGGAAAAGTAGATGGAGCTATTGCAAGTACAGCAAACCAAACAGCCGCTAGTTATGCGGGTAGAGCGCCAAGTAAATCTGATATATTCAGTGCAAATATGGCAGGTAAGACCATAAGCTTTAGATGTTGGGTAGGTGGTAGCGTAAGAGTTCCTAACCTATAAGGATGAACAATAAACTTTATATATTAAAAAGCGTGATGGTACTACTAAGTGCCATCACGCTTTTTTCGTGTAAAGATAATTTTCAGGATATTCAAAGGATGTCTATTAGTGATAATGCTCCTGTAGGTATTGGGGTGAATACAAACACCAAGTATCTCGATTCTGGAAAAGTGAAAGTGAATTTGATGACACCCAGATCTTTTGATTACACTACCTTAGAATTTCCATACCGAGAATTCCCAGAAGGAGTGGAAGTGTGGTACTGGGATGATAAAAATAAAAAGAGCGTCGTTACTTCAGACTTTGCCGTAGAGTACATAAAAAGTAACCTAGTAGATATGCGCAATAATGTAAAAGTAGTCACAAATGATGGTACTACGGTATTTGCAGAACAGATGTACTGGGATCAAAAAAACAAATGGGTGTTTACAGACCAGCCCTATAAAATTAAATTTAAGGATGGCTCTTTTAACGAAGGAGAAGGTTTTAATAGTAGTGAAGATTTTAAAACTTTTATGTCTCGTAAAAATCAAGGAGTACAACTTATAGATAAAACAAAAGAAACAGATGGGATCTAAAATCTACCGCCTTTTTGAGTATGCCTATATCGCGATGGCAATTTTTTCTTTGTACTTAGTTTATGAATACTGGGGAGAAAATAAAACACGATCATATTTATTTTTATTTTTTGCTGTAATGGCGGTGTTTATGTTTTTCTTTAAAAGAAAATTTAGAAAAAATATTGAAAACCAAGACAAAAACAAGTAAGGTTTTTAATGCTTCGGAAATATTCTTGACTCAAAATAGTTTAACAACATTTTGCTGTCTTTCTTATTTTAATCACAAACTTGTTTACCTTTACTAGTAAATTTTTATAGTGGACTACGTTTCTATTATCATCATTATTTCTTCGCTTATCCTTTCTGCTTTCTTCTCTGGGATGGAGATTGCATATGTGTCTTCAAATAAGATACATATAGAAATAGAAAAAAAGCAGAACAATTTTTTAGCTAAAGTACTTCAAAAAATAACCCATCGTCCTTCTAAGTTTATTGCCACAATGCTCGTGGGTAATAATATAGCATTGGTAGTTTATGGTTTGTATATGGGGGACTTGCTTATTAAATACGTTCCGGTCACTGGGTTTTTAGGCATTGTGGTACAAACCATTATTTCTACCATAGTTATTTTGCTTACTGCAGAATTTCTACCCAAAGTCTTTTTTCAGATTTATGCCAATAGCTTGGTGAAGATATTTGCGGTGCCGGCCTATTTCTTTTATATTTTCTTTTCTTTAATTTCTGAGTTCATTATTTGGATTTCAGACACTGTACTACGCGTGTTTTTTAAGACCGAAGGCGATGCCGTACAGTTGAGTTTTACAAAATTAGAGCTTGGTAATTACATTAGTGAGCAAATGGAAACAGTAGATACAGTTGATGAAATTGATAGTGAAATTCAGATTTTTCAAAATGCACTTGACTTTTCCGAAGTTAAATCTAGAGAGGTAATGATCCCTAGAACAGAAATGGTAGCTGTAGATATTGCGACAACCATAAAAGAGCTAGGAAAACTTTTTACAAGTACCGGACTGTCAAAAATTTTGGTTTATAAGGAGAGTATTGATGATATCTTGGGGTATGCACATTCTTTTGAGCTATTTAAGAAACCAGAAACGATAAAAAAAATATTAATGCCTGTAGTTTTTGTGCCAGAGACCATGCTAGCAAAAGATGTATTGAATATCTTAGGTAAAAAACGAAAAAGCATCGCGGTAGTGGTAGATGAGTATGGCGGAACTTCGGGTATTATAACGGTAGAGGATATTATAGAAGAGCTTTTTGGGGAGATTGAAGATGAACATGATTCTGTAGCATTAATAGAAGAGGTGATAGATGAAAATCACTACAAGTTTTCTGCAAGATTAGAAGTAGATTATCTAAACGATATGTATCGACTAGACTTGCCCGAAGGTGAAAACTATGAGACACTTGGAGGTCTGGTTGTAAACCATACCGAGGGGATTCCAGAAAATGGAGAGAAGGTAGTAATAGGCGCTTATTTAATGCATATTGTAGAAGTTTCTAGTACAAAAATTGAGATCATAGAAGTGCAACCTGCGCCAGAGGAATAATATTTTTCAATTTCCGGTGTTTTTTACAATGTATCATTTTTATTAATGAGGGGAAAATAGTATTTTCGCCCACTAAATTAATGCGTCAAATCCATTGGTTTAAGGAACAGTACATGAGGAAGAAGGCGTCCATAAGTATCGAAGGATGGAATATTTCAGAAATAATAAAGAAAATAATACAGAATATAGATGGCTATACTAAACAAAATTAGACAAAAGACAGTTTTTTTAATTGTGATTATTGCAATGGCACTTTTTGCCTTTGTACTTGCAGATGTACTTAAAAACGGAGGTGGAAGCTCAAATAAGGCACAAACTAGAGTCGCTACAATTAATGATACAGAACTTTCACAGGCAGATTTTATGTCTCAGGTTGAGGCTACGCAACAACAGATGGGGCCTTCAGCAAATACAGCTGCCGCAGTAAATGTGGTTTGGGATCGTGAAGTAAAAAGAGTCTTACTCTCAGAAGAGTTTGAAAAACTAGGTATTCGTGTAGAAGAGGATCAACTTAATGCTGCTTTAGCAGAAGGTCTTGCCGGGAATGTTCAGTTCCAGAATGAATTAGGACAATTTGATCGTAATGTGATGACTCAGTATATCGTTAACATGAAGAAAAATAACGATCAAGGTTACAAACAATGGGTTACATATGAAAATAGTATCGTTCAGGGAATCTTAGAACGTAACTACATGAATATGATCAAAGGGGGTTTAAAAAGCACGCTCGCAGAAGGAGAACAGCAATATCGTTATGAGAATGATAAAGTGAACTTTCAGTATGTACAAGTACCTTTTACTTCTATCAACGATGCAGATGTAACTGTCTCAGAAGATGAGATAAGAAACTATATCAACTCAAATATTTCAAACTATGAAGTTGATGCGCAAACAGATATTGAATATGTGTCTTTTGAGGAGAAAGCATCAGATGCTGATATCGCTGCTGCCGAATCTGGAATGAGAGACTATTTAGCTGCAGGAAAAGATCAAAATGGAGACCCTAGAGTGGCTTTTGCTGCTGCAGAAAATCCTGAGATTTACGTAAATGATCACTCTGATGTAACCTACCAAGACAGATGGTATTTTTCTAAGGACATTCCTGCACCACTTGCTGCTGCAGATAGTGATCTAGAAGTAGGAGAAGTAGTAGGGCCTTATAAAAATGCTGCTACATATAATGTGACAAGAGTAATAGCAAAAAGACAATTAGCAGATTCAATAAATACAAGCCATATCTTAGTGAGATGGGCCGGAACGCTCAGAGCTGCTAGTGATATAACTAGAACTAAAGAAGAAGCAAAAACAATTGCAGATAGTATTTTAAGAGTGGTGAAGAACTCACCTTCTAAATTTCCAGCAGTTGCAGCCGCAAAATCAGAAGATCTTAGTAATAGTGAAAAAGGGGGAGAATTGGGGTATTTAAATCCTAATACGGGTCTTGCTCCTGCTTATAAGGCATTTATGCTTGATAATAAAAAAGGAACCATTGGACTTGTAGAAACAGACTTTGGATTTCATATTATTCACGTTACAGATGTAAAGAATACGCAAACAGCATATAAGTTAGCAACTATTGTTAAGCAAGTAGAACCTTCTGTAGAAACAGTAAACGAAGTATTCTCTACATCTTCAAAGTTTGAAGATGCGGCAAGAAAAGGTGATTTTACTGCAATGGCAACAGAGGGGAACTTACAAGTACGTCCAGTTAACAAAATTGGAAACCTTGACGCTAGTATACCTGGTTTGGCTAATTCTAGAGAGATCATCAAGTGGTCATTTGAAGAAGATACAGAAGTGGGTGCTATTAAGCGTTTTAATACACCTAACGGATATGTCGTAGCAAGATTAACACGCAAGAGTCCTAAGGGTGCAATGAGTGTAGCAGATGCATCTGCTCAGGTAACACCTATATTGCGTAACAAGAAGAAAGCAGAGTTGATAAAAGCTAAGATGAGTGGTACTGATCTTGATGCAATCGCTAGTGCAAATAGTGTAACAGTGCAAACAGCAACGGCGGTGTCAATGGCAATCCCAACCATTCCTGGAGCTGGTGCAGAACCTAAAGTAGTTGGTGTAGCATTTGGAAAAGAAGCAATGGAAACATCAAACGCAATTGTAGGTAATGCAGGTGTATTTGTTGTGAAAGTTTTAGCAAAGGTACCAGCGCAAAAACTAGAAAATTATGCTTCATTCTCAAACCAGTTAAATGCACAAAATTTAGGTATTGAAGCGATGGTTGTAGAGGCACTTAAAAAGAAAGCCGACATTGAAGATAATAGAGCGAATTTCTATTAATCTGTCGTGTTACATCATGCAAAAAGCCGCTTCCATAAGGAGCGGCTTTTTTTGTATTAGATTGTAAGTGTGATCACAAACACATTTCAGAAAAAGGAACAATTGTGTGGTATCCTTTATCCTTAAAATAAGCAATATCGTCTAGGTTTCCGGTCACCATTATAAAATCACCACCCCAAGCACCAAGACTTTTAATAGCGCCTTTATAGTCCGTAAAACGCTGTGTTTTAACTGTCGGTAGTTCAATAATTTCTGAAATTGCCTCTTCGTGCTTCCCCATTAAAAGTTTCAAATCTTCAAGTGTTTTACTTGCGATCATTGCTTCGGAAATAGCCGAGAAGAAAGCAGTGTCAATATCTTGTTTAAGTCGTTTAGACTTGTAATGCGAAATGCCCTCTTTACTGTCTTGTTTGTTGTTTAAATACACAAAGAAAAGCTGGTCAGTAAATGCCCAGGATAGAGGTGTAGCGGTTATCTTCGGAATCTCATTTTCTACTTCAAATAGAAAGCTGCTGTCCATTTGAGCTGCTGCGATGTCATAACCACTGCCTTTAAATGAGGCGTAAAGTAATTTAAAAGCATCTACATCTGCCCATTGCGCAATGTTATTAACCAAAGTAGAAGAAGATCCTAATCCCCATTCCTGCGGAAATTCTAAATGCGTCTCGACTGTCCTTTCAATTATAACTTTTAAGAATAAAGGATTAAGTCGCTGTGCAGCCATTAGTATCTCACACAATGTCTTAGAAATTTTAGAATCTGTATCAGAAACAATTTCGTGCTGGTTCATACTCAAGGTGTCTTCATACCAGCAATCACCATCAACTGTAAAACTGCTCCAATGTATTGTGTTAATAGCGGTGCCTTTGTGAGAAATTTTTAGAGTCTGCCCTTTTTTAGTGGGGATCGCAAGTGCCTTTGCCCCATCAAGTACAACATATTCACTGCTAAGTAATAATTTTCCGTGACTGTAAAAAGTACGTTCCAAAAGTTAGTTTCTAAGTTGGTTTACAAAATTAACCACAGCACTATGCGATACCGCGTGTTTGGTAAAATGTGCAACGGTTTGTTCTTTTTCTTTTACGGTGGCTTCTAGTTGGTTGAGAATATTCATTAGGTGCATTTTCATATGCCCTTTTTGTATTCCAGTAGTAGTCAATGATCGTATGGCCGCAAAGTTTTGTGCGAGTCCAGATACTGCAATGATTTTCATTAACTCTTTTGCGTTGGGTTTTTGCAAAATTTTAAAAGCCACTTTTACCATAGGATGCAATCGTGTGAGTCCGCCCACAGTACCAATGGCTAAGGGGAGCTCAATCCAAAAATGAAAGGTGTCTCCTTCTATCTTTGCATCTGTAAGGCTTGTATATTTTCCGTTTCTAGCGGCGTAGGCATGTACACCCGCTTCTACGGCTCTAAAGTCATTGCCTGTTGCCACTACAACGGCATCTACACCATTCATTGCTCCTTTGTTGTGTGTTACTGCCCTGCGCGGTTCTGTTTTTGCAATAGCAATAGCGCGTACAAATTTTGTAGCAAACTCTTCACCACTAATATCATCTTGTGCTAAATCTGCAACTTTACAACTCACTGAAGCTCTCACCGTACACTCTGGCACATAGTTAGAGAGAATACTCATTACTACTTCTGGGTATTGATCGTTTTCAATAAATAGGGAATGCGCTGCTGCTTCTTTTTCTAGAGTGTTTGCAAAAGTCTCCAGACAGGTATTAATAAAATTGGCGCCCATGGCATCGCCAGTCTCAAAGGTGCAATGCAATTGATAAAAGCCTTCAAGTGTCGTTATACTGTCTATAAGCTCGATGTCAATTAAACCGCCACCTCTTTTTTTCATATTTCGTTGCGTGTCTGCAATGCTTTCAATGAGAAGGGGTTTTATTTTATTGAAAAAGGTGGTCATCTCTGTCGCTTTTCCGAAGTAATTAAGATGTACCTGCCCATTTTTTACGGTAGAAATAACTGATGCTTCAAAACCTCCTTTGTTTAACCAAAATTTAGCCGCATTACTCGCAGCAGCAATTACAGAGCTTTCTTCTGTAACCATAGGCAGAGCGTATAGTTTTTGGTTAATCAAGAAATTAGGTGCTATCCCTAATGGTAAAAAGTAATTAGAGAGCGTGTTCTCAGTGAAGTCATCGTGCAATTGTTGCAACGTTTCATCCTGGTGCCAGTAGTTTTTTAAAACGGCGATTGCTTCTGGATCTTGCTCTAAATATTGAGAAGCAAGCCAGTCTATTTTTTCGGCTTTATTTTTTTTTGAAAATCCTGAAATGGGACTTGGCATAGCACGTTTTAGTTTGTTATTGCAAATATAGTTAAACCCAATTTATGTGTTAAAATATCTGGATAAAGCTTTTAAATGTATTACGCGAATTTTAATACGTTTGATTTTACTGTGATTTGCTAACATATGCGCCGTATTTAACACGAAAACACACTGTTTTTTATGGTTTTTTTAGTAAACTTGCTAGAACAAAAATTTAACAGTTTGAAATACTTCTTCAGCATTCCATTTTTCTTGTTGTTCTTAGCAACATCATTTACAACAACAGCACAACAGAAAGACATCTCATTAGAAGATATCTGGACTGGAAAATTTAGAACACAGGGCCTTGATGCCTTACGTTCTCTTGATAACGGTAAAGAATATGCAGTACTCAATCGTACTAGAAACGGAGGGACTGTAGATGTTTATGATTATAAGAGCGGTAAAAAAGTACGCACGTTAATTGACACAAAAGATGTGGAAGGCTTAGATCGCATACTTTCTTATGAGCTTAGCGATGACGAAAGCAAAATGCTTATAGCGACAGATTTACAATCTATTTATCGCCGTTCTGCACTAGGGGACTATGTACTTTATGATCTAAATAGTAAGCAACTTACTAAAATTTCCGAAGATAAAATACAAGAACCACATTTGACTAAAGCGGGCAATAAAGTGGCTTACGGGAAGGATAATAATCTTTTTGTAAAAGACTTAGCGACCGGAGTTGTTAAACAGATCACGACAGATGGTAAGAAGAACAGTATTATTAATGGAATCACAGACTGGGTGTATGAAGAAGAATTTGCTTTTGTTCGTGCTTTCGACTGGAATAGTGATGGGACAAAATTAGCGTTTATTCGTTTTGACGAGACAAACGTGCCTCGCTTTTCTATGGATGTCTACGGAAATGAGCTATATCCAAGTCAGCAAGTTTTTAAATACCCTAAGGCTGGAGATCCTAATGCAGAAGTAAGCTTGCATATGTACGATGTAGCTTCTGGAAAGACAGAAATGGTCAACTTAAGCGCCTTTGACAGTTATTATATACCTAGAATAAAATGGACCAGTGATAAAGACGTGTTGAGCGTACAAGTAACAGGAAGAAAGCAAAATGAGCTCGACCTTGTTTTTGTAAATGCAAAAAATAACAAGGCTAGTTTGATATTAAAAGATACAGACGCTGCCTATGTTGATGTAACAGATAACTTAACTTTTCTAGAAGATAATAGTTTTATCTGGACAAGTGAGAAGGACGGGTGGAACCAGATTTACCACTATGATCATAAAGGGAAGCTTATTAATCAGATCACTAAAGGGAGTTGGGAAGTAACCAACTACTATGGTTTTGATGCCGCTTCTAGTCGTATATTTTATCAAAGCACAGAAAACGGAAGTATTAACAGAGATGTGTATTCTATTAAAACAGATGGTACCGGTAAGCAACGATTAACGGCTAACACTGGGACCAACAGAGCTTCGTTTAGTACGGATTTCACTTATTTTATAAACACTTTTAATAATACAGAGACACCATCTGTGTATACTTTAAACGATGCCACGAGTGGAAAGGTAGTTCGTGAAATAAAAGATAATAGCGGATTAAAGGACCAATTAAAAGGGTATAACATTTCGGCTAAAGAATTTTCTACCATTAATGTGAATGGCGAAGACCTGAATATGTATATGATCAAACCTAAGAACTTTGATCCTTCTAAGAAGTATCCATTATTTATGTACCAATACTCTGGGCCTGGTTCTCAAAATGTATCTAATAGCTGGAATGGTGCAAATGACTACTGGCACCAGATGCTAGCGCAAGAAGGCTTTATTATTGCTTGTGTAGATGGTCGTGGTACTGGACTAAAAGGACGTGATTTTAAAAAAATGACTCAAAATGAGTTGGGTAAGTACGAAGTGGAAGATCAAATTGCAGCGGCTAAGAAGCTAGGTGCAATGCCTTTTATAGACGCAGATAGAATAGGAATTTGGGGATGGAGTTATGGTGGTTTTATGTCAAGTAATTGCTTGTTTCAAGGCGCAGATACTTTTGCAATGGCAATTGCGGTGGCACCAGTGACTAGCTGGCGTTTTTATGATACTATTTATACAGAGCGTTATATGAGTACACCTCAATTAAACGCAAGTGGATATGATAACAATTCTCCTATGTCTCACGTAGATAAGTTAAAAGGAGATTATCTATTAGTTCACGGTAGTGCAGATGATAATGTACACGTGCAGAATACGACACGACTTGTAGAGGCTTTAGTGCAAGCAGATAAGCAATTTGATTGGGCCATCTACCCAGACAAAAACCACGGAATTTATGGTGGGAATACGCGCTTACATCTATACAAGAAAATGACAAATTTTATCAAAGAGTCTTTGGGTGAGCCTAAGATGTAATTGAAACGATAATAATGTTTTATGGAAATTAATTTTGCTACAAAAGCGGAAAGTAACAAAAGACGAGCGCAAGAATTTTTAGCTTTGAGCGGTGGACAGCGCATTACTCGATTTTTAAAATTAATGGAGCAAGTGCACTTTTTTCCAATAAAGCATAAACTAAAAAAGAAAGATAATTTTGTAATTGTTATTCCTAATCAAGATGAATTGGGAAAGTAATATTAAAAATTTTGTAAGACTTGCATCCTTTTATCAAGTAAGGATGATCCTTGTGGGCGGTGGAGCAGTTAATTTTCATGGGTATCAAAGACATTCTGCAGATGTGGATTTTTGGATAGAAACGACAGATGAAAATTTAGCCAAGTTGTTGAAGGTGTTTACAGAAATGGGCTATGTTATTGAGGAATTACCAGAAGCAGTTTCAAAACAGCAACAAAATATATCTGTAAAATTTTCGCCTATTGAAATGGAACTTGAATTGATTACTAATTTTTCAATAAATAAACCATTTGAGGTAGCTTTTAAGGAGGCGGAGATAGTTAAGTTAGAAGGTGAGGAAATAATAAGGTGGAGAGTTTTAGCTTACGAAGATTTAATACTAAGCAAAATAAAAGCTAACAGGCCTAAAGACCTTTTAGATATACAGCAATTAAAAAAAGTAAACAACTACTAACTATTATTAATTAATAAATTTTTCAATGGAATTTAAATTTGGAGGTTCAGAAACAAACCAAAAGACGGTGTTAGGTCACCCATCTGGTTTATTTGTATTGTTTTTCACAGAGATGTGGGAACGTTTTTCATACTATGGTATGCGAGCACTATTGGTGCTGTTCTTAGTAGCATCTGTTTTAGATGATGGATGGGGTTGGGAACGAGCTGAAGCTTTAGTTTTATATGGCTGGTATACCGGTTTAGTTTATATTACCCCAATATTTGGTGGTTTGATCGCTGATAAGCTTACAGGTTATCGTAATGCCGTAGTAATTGGAGCTCTATTAATGACTTTAGGTCATGCCGCAATGGCGCTTGAGGTTTTTTCTGATCCATTTTTCTATGCTGGTTTGGGGCTTTTAATTATTGGAAATGGTTTATTTAAGCCGAACATTTCTTCGATGGTTGGTCAGCTTTATAAAGATCAAGGAAAAGAAAAAGATGCAGGATATACTATCTTTTACATGGGTATTAATGCCGGGGCTTTCTTAGGAATTCTATTATGTGGTTATATAGGTGAATCTATTGGGTGGCACTATGGCTTTGGGTTGGCAGGAATTTTTATGTTCTTTGGTATGTTGCAATTCTATTTTGCACAAAAAATATTTGGACGTATAGGTCTTTCGCCAAAAGGTGCTCAAGATTTTGACGATGCCATTGAAGATTCATTAGAGAATACAGCAGATGCAATTGAAGACACTGTTGATGCTGCTAAAAAATCTATAGTTACAAGAGATCGGCTTATTGTTATTGGTGTATTGGCTTTCTTTACAATCTTCTTTTGGTGGGCTTTTGAACAAGCGGGTGGTTCTATGACTATTTTTGCTGCAGATTATACAGACAGATTGTTAGTTGGTGATGGAGCAATGACATTTAAAATATTCAACACAATACTTACTATAGTCCCAATGATAATAATTACTTGGGTGTTAGGGATGTTATTTAAACAAACTTTTGCAAAATACTCTCTTTCAAACATACTGTTAGGAACTAGTTTTGTTATAATTTGGGCAATTGTAATTTGGATGTTGGTTAGAGAATTTAATGCAGATGTTGCTGAAGTAAAAGCATCATGGTTTGGTATTTTAAACTCTTTCTTTATTATTGCTTTTGCACCATTATTCTCAAAACTATGGCAAAGTAAATACAATCCTTCTGGTCCAGTAAAATTTGCTATTGGTCTTATTTTATTAGGAATAGGGTTTGGAATTTTAGCATATGGTTCAACTGGAATACCATTAGGAGCTAAGACGGCATCGGTGAGTATGATGTTCTTAGTCGTTGCTTATCTGTTCCATACCCTCGGTGAGCTTTGTGTCTCACCAGTAGGGCTTTCTTATGTTAGTAAGTTAGCACCTATTAAGTTGGTTGGATTAATGTTTGGAATTTGGTTTCTTGCAAACTTTGTAGCAAATTTAGCGGCAGGTTATACTGGTAGTTTTATGGATCCAATACTAGAAGAGAAAGGCTTAACCTACTTCTTTATGATATTCACATTGATACCTATAGGTGCAGGTGTAATAATGTTACTTATAAATAAGAAACTTATTAAAATGATGCACGGTATCCGTTAATCATACAATTATTTAAAGTTAAAAACGTTCCCTTTTTGTGGAACGTTTTTTGCTTTAAACTAATTCTCATATCTTTATTAAAACCTTTTTTATGTTAAAACGTATTGTATTGCTTGCTTTATTGATGGTTACAGGCGTGATGTCTGCCCAGAAAATTAATTGGATGTCTATGAATGATGCCCTTGCAGCACAAGAAAAAGAACCAAAGCTCATCTTTGTAGATATGTATACCAATTGGTGCGGCCCGTGTAAAATGATGGACCGTGATACGTTTAGCAATGCAGACGTGGCAAATTATATTAATGAAAATTATTATGCTGTAAAGTTCAATGCAGAAGGGCAGGAGCCAGTGCGTTTTAATGACGTTGACTTTGCTAACCCAAGCTTTGATCCAGCAAAGGCGATGCGTCGCAATAGTCAGCATCAGTTTACGAGACACGTTGGGGTGAGAGCCTATCCTACGGTAGTTTTTATCAATGAGAATAGTGAAGTGTTAACAGCAGTAAAGAGCTATAAAGGACCACAACAACTAGAGCTATATTTAAAGTTATTTGCAGAAGGCGATTATAAAGCCTTAAAAACACAAGAAGATTTTAATAGTTACACGTTAAACTTTAAACCTTCTTTTAAGGCAAAGTAATTATTAGGAAAACTTAGAATTATATATTATGAAGTACATTTTTTTAGTAGTGATCCTGCTAAGCACAGCAACGATGTCCGCCCAAAAAATTAATTGGGTGACTATGGATGAAGCCCTCGCGGCACAGAAAGAAACACCAAAAAAAATCATGATGGATGTCTATACCGTTTGGTGTGGGCCCTGTAAAATGCTGGATAAGAACACCTTTAGTAATCCAGATGTGATTGAATATATTAATGAAAATTACTATGCGGTAAAGTTTAATGCAGAGGGAACAGAGTCGGTAACTCATGATGGCTTTACCTATACTAATCCAAACTATCAAGAGGGAAGAAGAGGTAGAAACACGACACACTTTTTTGCAGATGCTTTAAAACTACAAGGCTATCCTAGTATCGTATTTTTTGAAGATGACGGAGCCCTAATACAGGCAGTGCCAGGATATAAAACGCCAAAACAGTTAGAGGTTTATTTAAAGATGATTGCCTCAGATGAATACCTTGAGATTACCACTCGAGAAAGATGGCAAGAATATCAGACAAAATTTAAACATAAATTTAAAGAAGGTAAGAGCAGTAAATAACAGGTTCTAGTTTAAAATAAAAGCTCCCTTTTTACCCGTGTGGTGAAAGGGGATTTTTCTTTTTAAACAAGTCTCACGCCACCTATTTATATAGCTTGTGTAATTACTACCATCTGCAATCACTTGTTTAGGTTGGAGACTGTCTAATACCCGTTCTAGGTGGATTTGAGGGCTTTCTCTTAGCAGTAAAACATCAATATTGCGCAGTTGAGGGTATACATTAGTACTGTCAATTACCACAATACGCTGCTCGTTAAATATAAAGTAGGATGGCACTCTTTCTTGCCGAAATGTGCCAACGTCAATCTCAGTCTTAAATGATTTTAATGGGTAAGAATTTAAAACGGCTTCTGTGGTATCTGAACTAAAAACAAGAAGTTCTTGATTTTGTTTTGTCGCAATTAATGTTTTTCTGCTTTTCTGAAATATGACTAATTCATTCACTTGGCTTTTCCATCGATCATATCCAAAAATTGAAATTAAGATGGCAATACTGCAAAGTGCAAGAACTGTTCTTTTAAAGTTGAATTTTTTCCAGAGTAATACGAAAGAGATGATTACAAAATAAGTTCCAAAGACCTTAAAAATAGAAAAGGGAATATCTTGAAATAAAAAATCTTCTTGCGCGGCAATCCAAGCAATAAAGTCATTCAGTGCTTTTACAATACTACTAAAGATTTCTGCCAGCCAGTCTGGAAGTAGATGCATCAGTGCCAGTATGATGATTACAATACCTGCTGCTAGTAGAAGCCCTAGAAATGGCAGAATCACTACATTAGTAATTATAAACAATCCTGGAAATTGATGAAAGTAGTACAAACTCAAAGGGAGCAAGCCAAGTTGGGCGGAAATCGTTACTGTTGTTATTCCCCATATTTTACGAATAAAGTAGTTGCGCGACGTGATAAGATCTCTTAATAAAGGCTGCATCCATACAATAAAGAAAACGGCAAGGTAACTCAGTTGAAAACCTACATGAAAAATCCAAAGCGGATTTACCAACAATAATGCTAAATAAGAAAGCGCAAGTGTATTTATGGTGCTCGTCTGCCTATGGAGTAGTCCGGCAAAAGCTAAAAAACTAAACATGGTTACAGCTCTGGTTACAGAAGGGGATACCCCGGTGATAATTGCAAAACCAATGAGGCAAACCACAATGAGTATACTTTGTATCTGCTTACCAAATTTAAATCTACGTAGTGGTGAGAAAATGGCAAGAAGGATCATATAGATAATCCCAACGTGCAAACCAGAAACAGCAAGAATGTGAACGGCTCCGGCTGCGGCATATTCATCAAATGTTTCTTTACTAATTTCGTTTTTCTGCCCTAATAATAGGGCTTGAATAATAGCCCGCTCTTCCATACCAATTGGCGACGCTTTCAATGTGTTGATAATATGGTTTCTAATTCCTTCAGCATATCCAGTGATGGAGATGGCACCTTGTTCTCGCAATATTATTTCCGAAGGAAGACTACGTATTTGCCCATAAATACCCAGCGATCTCATATACGCGGCATAATCAAACTGATGCGGGTTTTGTGGCGCTCGTATCTTTTCTGCGCTCGTATTGATTAAAACAATCTCATCTAATCGTAAGGAGGTAGTAGTGGAGTCTTTACTCATTAAAAGCAAAATGTCTCCTTGTGCATCTTCGCCATCAATGGCTTGTAATTTGGCTATATATTTAAGATTATAATTATCAGGTTTTAGTTCTTTTGAGATTTTCAATTCAAGAAATTGAGTACTATCGGTGGCTTTGTTTAAATAATGATTAGAAGTGTTTACTGGAAGTCGATATTGATAATTTATAAAACCAATGGTCATAAAAGCGAGATAAGTCACCATTCCGAATATGATATTCTGAAACATTTTTTTTCGAGCAATGGCCCAAAAAATGACGAGGAGTGCAAGAAAAACCAGAAGTATATAAAGTGGTGCGGTAAAGAATTTACCAAAATAATGTGCAACTAATATCCCAATAGTCAAGAAAAAAGAAAACTTGATAATAGGATAATTGATAAATTTCATAGCTGCTAAATACGCTCTTAATGAACGTTCTAGCACAAGTTAGACAATTAAATGATACGTCTTACTTCTACAAAGGCACTTTTCCAGTAACGTTCATCGAGCGAAGAGACAATGACTCCTCTAGACGAAGAGCTGTGTATAAATTGTATAACACCTCCTTTGACTTCAGTAACAAGCCCCACATGGTTGATTACCTTTCTGTTTTTATTGGTCTGAAAAAATAATAAATCTCCTTCTTTTGCCTTTTGTAATGAAACTCGATTGCCTCTTTTTGCCATATCGCGAGACACTCTTGGTAAAGCAATATTATTTTCTTGAAAAGCTATATAGACTAAGCCAGAGCAGTCCATCCCGCTTTTTGTAGTACCTCCAAATTTATAGCGCGTTCCTTCATAACGCATCGCCTCACTAATAATATTATCTATTTTTTTTGAAGTTGAAGGTGCTTTTACTTCACTAGAAGTAATGGCTCTGTTTTTACGTGGTACTGATTTTTTAGAACCGCAAGAAGCCAGAAATATAGTGAGCAGCAGCAGGTAGAGCAAGTTTTTCATAAATACAAAATTGTCAAGTCTGGGGTCTGTATTGCAATTTAAGGTATATTTGATGTATGTACAATATTAATATCTCACTTCTTACTTTAAATAATGAGTCTGCTACTTTGTTATTTATTTATGCTTTGGCAATAGCTGGAATCATTTATATGGCAACTAAAAAAGTGAAGAGTAAAAAATTAAAAATTAAAAAAGGGATTGTTTATAGCCAGGAAGAAAAGTTTTCAGTTTCAAATTATACTTTAGATTTCGAGAATGATGAGTTTGACAATGTTCCTGCCAAGCGTGTTTCAGTAATTACAAAAGGTATTCTTGCGGCTTTTAGTATTGCTTTTGCGGTAATACCGTTTTATAGTTTTGTTGAAACTTTAAACCCAGTAGAAATTCGGATGGTTATGTGTTGTCTTTGCTAATCAATTCAGCAGTTTTCCCACTAGCGCCTTTACCGCCTAATTTTTGCTCTAAATCGTAATACTCCAAAAACAGCGCCGCACGATTATATTCATCAAGTATTTTAGTGAGCTCTTCTTTCAGGCGATTTGCATTAAATTCCGTTTGGATTAACTCTGTCACTACTTCTTTGTCTAGAATGAGGTTGACCAGCGAAATGTATTTTAATTTGATCACGCGCTTTCCAATCTCATAAGAAATACGACTTCCTTTGTAACACACCACTTGTGGTATTTTAAATAGGGCAGTTTCAAGCGTTGCTGTACCAGAAGTAACCAATGCGGCATGACTTACTGATAATAAATCATAGGTTTTGTTGCGCACAAAACGAACGTTGTTTTGTTTTATGAAGGTCTTATAATACACTTTTGTTTGACTTGGTGCGCCCGCAATGACAAACTGATATTCTGGAAAATCTTTGGTGATCGATAACATTACAGAAAGCATTTTTCCAATTTCTTGTTTTCTGCTTCCAGGTAATAATGCGATAATAGGTTTATCTTCTAGACCGTGTTCTTTTTTAAAAGCTTCTGGTGAGATTTGGTCTCTGTTTGCAATTGCATCTATTAGTGGGTGCCCCACAAAGTGTACTGGAAAATCATGCTTCTTCTCATAAAAATCCTTTTCAAAAGGTAAGATGACATACATCTGGTCTACAGATTCTTTGATGCCTTTTATGCGACCTTCTTTCCAGGCCCATATTTGTGGCGAGATGTAATAATGCGTGTTAAAGTTTTTAGTCTTCGCCCATTTGGCAATACGCAGATTAAAACCGGGATAATCAAGAAAAATAATGCGATCAGGATTAAAAGCAGTGATGTCTTTTTTACAATTTGCAATGTTTTTTAAAATCGCACCCAAATTATTTACCACTTCAATAAACCCCATAAATGCGAGTTCGCGGTAATGTTTTACCATGGTACCTCCTTGCGCTTGCATTAAATCGCCACCCCAAAACCGAAATTCTGCTTCAGGGTCTTCCATCTTAAGCGCTTTCATGAGGTTTGCCCCGTGTAGGTCTCCAGAAGCTTCGCCAGCGATGAGGTAGTATTTCATCTATAAAAATTTTGAAATTAAAACAACAATTGCTGCGCCTAAGGTGGCAATGAGAACTCCTCGAGCGCGAAGATCTCTTCTCTTTTTTAAAAGTAAGAAAAAAGCAACAAGGTTTAAAATTGCCCCTAGCGCGATGATGCTTCCTAAAAGATCCTCTTTTAGTATTAAATCCCAGGTGGTATCAACGCTGTATTTAGAGAAAAAATAAATATATAAATAGCTTCCTATAAGGTTTGCGATAATCCCAATCCCTATACCAAAGAGTACTTCTTTATAATTTTTTTGCATTATAGGTCCCAGGTGTTTATAGTTTTTATGGCGTGATGTGCAGTGAGGTCATATTGCACAGGTACCACAGAAATATATCCCTGTGACAATGCATACTCATCGGTATCTTCGCCTTTATCTTTATTAATAAACTCGCCAGTAAGCCAGTAATAATCACGGCCTAAGGGATTTGTTCTTTTGTCAAATTTCTCTTCCCAATGCGCATTTGCTTGCCTGCATACCTTGATGCCTTTTATCTTGCTGGCAGATAACTTCGGAAAGTTTACATTTAAAACCACTCCCTCAGGTAAGCCTTTAGCTAAGCATTGTTTTACCATTAACTCGATATATTTTTTTGCTGGTTCAAAATCTGCTTCTAGCGAATAATCCAATAAAGAAAACCCAATAGCCGGTATTCCTACCGTTCCTGCTTCTACTGCAGCACTCATAGTACCGCTGTAAATTACGTTTATAGAACTGTTGCTCCCGTGATTAATACCACTCACGCAAATGTCTGGTTTGCGATCTAGTAACTCATTTACTGCGAGTTTTACGCAGTCTACTGGTGTACCACTGCAGCTATATTCTTTTTGCGGTTGCCCTTCTAGAACACTAACCTTGTTACAGTACAAAACATCATTGATTGTAATGGCATGCCCCATAGCGCTCTGTGGTGCGTCTGGCGCAACTACTACTACATCTCCAATGGTATTCATAACGGCAATTAGGGCGCGTATTCCGGGTGCGGTAATCCCATCGTCATTAGTAACTAATATGAGCGGTTTCTTTTTTGACATAGTAATTATTAGGTTCTCAACAAAAATACAATTAATACATGCGATTCTGAAATACTATCACCTTTCACTTTGTTATCATATTTGAAATGTTGTTTTAATTTTTGATACCTTAATTAAGGAGGTAAGTCGATTTCGAAGTTTCGGAACTGAAAGAAGTAAGAAGTAAGATTTGATTCTTGAAATTTTGAACTTGGTCATATTTATTTGTTATAATGTTTTGAATTCATAAAATTTCAGAAGAAATATTTAGTGACTTAAAGATTAGCTAAACTTAGGTTTAAGAGTTGTATAAAATTTCATCCAATTCAAAACATTAATGCTTTTACTCTTTCCTCTTCCTCTTTCAGCATAGCGATCTATCATCTTTCTTCTTTTTGTTTTAGATTAACAAAACTTTAAATGTGAATCGTCCTATTGGCACGGTTTTTATATATATTTTAGTCCATATTAAAAAGAAGAGTCTATGCGCATTGTGAAAAAGAATTTTAAAGTATTATTTCTTGCTGTTTTTGTTGCCGCTGCGTCTTGCAGTTTTACCACAAAAGAGTTTCAAGATCCAGATAAAGACAAATTATTAATAGATCTAATCGCTTACGTATTAGAGAAAGGACATTATAGTCCTGCGGTTATGGACGATGCGTTCTCAGAGTCTGTATATAACGACTTTATAGAAGGGCTAGATCCAGTAAAAAGATTCTTTTTAGCGAGTGATATAGCAGAGTTTGAACAATACAAATTCGATATCGATGATCAGTTAAAAGCTAAAGACTTAAGCTTCTTTAATGCGGTTTACGAGCGTTTCTCAGAGCGACAGATGGACGCAAGAAAGACCTATGCAGAAGTCTTAAAAAAATCTTTTGATTATAACGAAAAAGAAGTGATAGATGTCGATTATGACAAAAGTACTTTCGCAACAAACAAAAAAGAACTAAAAGAGCGATGGAGAAAGCAATTAAAGTTTTCTACCATATCTAATTATTACGATCTGTATGAAGAAGACCAGAAAAAGTTGGAAACTGAAGAAGGTTTTACCGTTCGTTCTGAAAAAGAAATAGAAGAAAAATCAAGAACGTCTACATTAACTTCTCTGGATGAGTACTTTGAATTTACAGATGACCTTGAGCGTCATGATTACTTTGCTATTTTCTTAAATACGGTTGTGGCTGAGTTTGATCCGCATACTAATTATTTTGCACCACCAGATAGAGACCGTTTTGATTTAAGAATGAGCGGGAAGCTTGAAGGAATTGGAGCAAGACTGCAAAAGAAAAACGATTACATTACGATTACCGAAGTCATAAGTGGTGGCCCAGTATGGAGAGGCGAGCATATGGAAGCTGGAGATGCGATAGTAAAAGTAAGACAAGAAGATGAGGACGAAGCAGTGAGTATTGTGGGGATGCGCATTGACGATGCGATTAAATTAATTAAAGGACCTAAAGGCACTAAAGTAATTTTAACTATTAAGCGCATAGATGGTACCTTAGAAGAAGAAATTATTACTAGAGATGTCGTAGAGCTTGAAGAGACCTATGCGAAGTCTACAGTTATTGAAAAGGAAGATAAAACATTTGGTCTGGTTAATTTACCGCAGTTTTACTTTGATATGGATGACTATAATAAACGCAACGCCGCAGGTGATGTTAAAAAAGAAATAGAACGTCTAAAAGAGGAAGGCATGGAAGGCTTGGTTCTTGATCTTCGTGATAATGGAGGTGGCTCATTAAGAACCGCTGTAGAGATTTCTGGATTATTTATCAAAGACGGGCCAGTGGTTCAAGTGGCTTCTAGTGGAAAAAATAAAGAAGTACTTAAAGACGAAGATCAAAGTATAACTTGGGATGGTCCTTTGGTAATTTTGGTAAATGAGTTATCTGCTTCTGCATCAGAAATTTTAGCAGCGGCTATGCAAGATTATAAAAGAGCGATCATTCTAGGAAGTAAACAGAGCTACGGTAAAGGAACCGTTCAAAATGTTGTCGATCTTAACCAATGGCTGCGTAATAGTGATGTAGGCGATATAGGAGCATTAAAAATTACCACACAAAAATTTTATAGAGTAAATGGTGGGTCTACCCAACTAGAAGGAGTGAAGAGTGATGTAGTAATGCCAGATCGTTATAGTTATATTGATATTGGAGAAAGAGATTATGATAATCCATTACCATATGATAAGATAGCCCCAGCGGACTATAATGTTTTTGACGGTTATATTGATTTTGACGCGGCTATTGCAAAAAGCAATGCACGTATAGCCGTGAGTGAACAGCTATCACTAATAGATGAGAATGCGCAATGGATAAAAAAGCGTAGAGATGAAATGGAAGTGACACTCAATTTTGAAGATTATAAAAACGAGATTGACGCCCGTAAGAAAGAGGGTGAAAAGTTTGAGGCGATCAATAAATATGACAACAAGATGAGCTATCGCTCATTACCTTTTGAAATGGAATTAATGAAACGTGACACTACTTTAAGAGAAAAGCGCAAACGATGGCACAAAAGTCTTGCAAAAGATATTTATGTAGAAGAGGCTGTTAATGTTTTAGAAGATTTAAAGTTGAATAACATTAGAAAGAACAAGGTTACCGAAATAAAAAATTAAGTAGCTTTGTGGGGTGAACAACTCAACCTCATTATCAAAACTTGCGCTCCAGAAATTCAAGAGGAATTTCTGGGGCGTTTTTAGTTTTTGGTTTTTGGTCTTGTGTTTTTTTGTGGCAATCTTCGCGTATGCTTTAGCGCCAGATGACTCAAAAAATGCCAACCAAATGCATTTGTCTATCAATGGTAAATCGCCTGGTTTTGACGTTCAGATGCTTACTATTCCTTCGGAAACATCTAAGAAAAACACCTTCGGTTCTTTTTTATTGGGAAAGGAAAATACAGAAACAGAATTGCCTTTATCGTCCTATAGGATCACAGATGAAGGAATCGCAATTACGCCTTACACCGAAGGTAATCTGGAAGGGATAGAAACAGTATACAAACTCGACCTATTTCCGCAGGTGACATCGGGCAACCAAATTGTAAAACGATACATTAAAAAACAAACCTTCTATTTAGGGACAGATAAATATGGTCGTGATTTATTGAGTAGAATGCTCGTGGGTATTCGTATCTCACTTGCTATTGGTTTTGTGGCGGTCTTTATTTCGTTACTTATTGGTATCCCTATGGGAGCCATTGCGGGGTACTATGGCGGGAAAGTAGATGCTGCCATCATGTGGATTATTAATGTCACTTGGTCAATCCCAACCCTACTTTTAGTTATTGCTATTACTTTAGCTTTAGAAAAAGGATTCTGGCAAGTATTTGTTGCCGTCGGGTTAACCATGTGGGTAGAAGTAGCAAGAGTGGTGCGCGGGCAAGTAATGAGCGTAAAAGAGGAACAATATGTTACAGCAGCAAGAGCTTTAGGTTTTAAAGATTTTAGGATTATTACTAAACATATATTGCCTAACTGCCTCGCTCCAGTAATTATTATTAGCGCTGCAAACTTTGCAGGAGCCATCCTCATAGAAAGCGGGCTTAGTTTTCTGGGCATAGGAGCACAGCCGCCAATGCCTAGCTGGGGCGGGATTATCAAAGACCACTATAGTTATATTATTTTAGGAAAACCATTTTTAGCATTAATCCCTGGGCTTGCTATTATGAGCTTAGTAACGGCCTTTATGATGATTGGTAATGGCTTGAGGGATGCACTGGATGTGAAGGGTTGATAATATTACTTTCAATATGTTTTTGATTCTACAATAATAGTGGTAGGTTTGATATAAATAAATCATTCATAATGTTAAAATTATGAATACTAACAAACTTAAATTAACAAATATGCAAAAAATTACATTTTTATTGTTGGGCGTACTCTTTAGTATTGGCTCTATTGCGCAAACTACCGTTACAGGTACGGTTGTCGACAAGAATAACTCCCCTATTTCTGGCGCAAATATCGTTGAAGACGGTACGTCAAACGGAGCTCTCGCAGATTTTGACGGGAACTTTTCTATTAATGTACAAGACAACGCTACTCTAGTAGTAAGTTTATTGGGTTACGAAACAAAAAGCATAAAGGTAAATGGACAAAGTAATTTAAACGTCACCCTCGTAGAAGGTATGAGTTTAGATCAGGTTGTAGTCGTTGGCTCAAGAACGGCGCCTAGAAGTCAAACCGACACTGCATTGCCAGTAGATGTTGTTTCTGCTGCAGAACTTCAAAACACGGGTCAAATTACCTTTGATAAGGCATTACAGTACAAAATACCATCATTTAACACGGTACAAACTCCTGTAAATGATGCTACATCACTTTTAGATCCTTATGAGATTAGAAACATGGGACCAAGTAGAACATTGATATTAATTAATGGTAAGCGAAAAAACTTAAGTGCATTATTGTACACGCAAACATCACCTGGACGTGGTGAAACTGGTGCAGATATCTCTGCAATACCTACAGATGCTATAGAGCGTGTAGAAATTTTAAGAGATGGAGCATCTGCTCAATATGGGTCTGATGCGATTGCTGGAGTAATGAACATCATACTAAAAGATGATGTTAATAAAGGGTCTGCAACGTTAAGAACAGGAATTACCTCTGAAGGTGATGGTGAAATGGTTGGTATCGCTGTGAATAACGGAACTGAAATAGGAGACGATAAAGGTTTTGTAAACTATACTATAGATTTCTCTAAAGTAAATCTTGCAAACAGACCTGGTACGGTTAATGCGGCAGGAGAAGCAGCAGATTTTGGAGCGGATATTGCTGATGTTCAAGAGTTTTTATCTCGTAATCCAGATGCAAACAATATAAATGGATCTCCTGAAACTGCATCGTCAAAATTTTTAATCAATGGAGGTCTTGATTTAAGCGATAATGCGGAGTTATACTTTAATTCAGCATATGTTTATAAGAGTGTAAATAGTTTTGCAAACTATAGAACTCCATATTGGAGAACTGTAGATGATTTTCCATATTTAGCAGATTTTTTCCCAGGGAATAATCCAAATAATGCAGGCGGATATGATGGTTATGTACCAACATTTGAAGGTTTATTAAATGATTACAATGGAACGGTTGGAGTAAAAACTAAGATTAATGAATGGAATGTTGATTTAAGTTATACCACTGGTGGAAACACACAGACTTATAAAGTAAACCAATCACATAACAGAAACGAAGTGTTCTCTCCTTCAACTTGGATTGATACAAATAATAACGGAGTTATAGATGATGGTGAAGTAAGCCAAGGTGCACCATTGTACCAAGCAAATAGCCAGCAATCATTTGATCCAGGTGGAACTAAGTTTACACATAACGTTGGGAATATGGATATCTCAAGAGTTTTATCTGATAAGGTAAGTATTGGTATTGGAGCTGAGTTTAGAAATGAAACTTTTGAAGTAATTGAAGGCGAATTAGCATCTTATGATGGTGGTGGAGCAGATTCTTTTGCAGGTAATGCACCTCAAAATTCTGGTAAATTCAATCGTTACAACTTTGGAGGGTACCTTTCTGCAGATTATGACGTGAGTGATGAGTTTTTATTAAGTGGTACTATTAGAACTGAAAATTATTCAGATTTTGGAAACACCTTCGTTTATAAGCTTAGTACACGTTATAAAATTACAGACAAAATCTCTGCAAGGGGATCTATTTCTTCTGGATTTAGAGCACCAACGCTACACCAAATTTATACTCAAAAAGCACAATACAGCTTTATTCCTGGTCAAGGAATACAAGTGGGTGGTTTAATTAATAATGTATCTACACAAGCTAAATTATTAGGTATACCAGAATTAGATGCAGAAACTTCAAATAACTTCACAATTGGAGTTGGAGGTAAGTTAGCTAATAACTTAAGTTTTACAGTAGATTATTATAACATTGCTGTTAAGGATAGAATTGTCTTAGGATCTGAAATTACAGGTACTGCATTTGATGATGATGGTAACAATATTGGTACTACTCCTTTAGATGATATCTTAAGAGATAACAACTTGTCTGATGTAAGTTTTTTCTCTAATGCGATCGATACTAGAACATCTGGAATTGATGTTGTATTAAGTAAGAAGAATATCGAGTTAGGAGAAGGTGATTTAGATCTTAACCTTTCTGGAAATTATACGATACAGAACGAACGTGAAGGAGATGTTAAAGACATCCCTCTAGTGGCAAACTCTGGACAATCTGTTGTTAACGCTACACAAGAAGCATTGTTCTTTACATCAAGACCACAATCTAAGTGGATTCTTGGTGCAAACTACGAAATCGCTAAATTCGGAATATCTTTAAACAACACGTACTTCGGTAAAACTACCTTTAAGCAACAAGGTTTAGATAACAATTTACGTACAGAGTTTTTAGCAAAAATTGTTTCAGATCTAGGTGTAAATTATAGCGCTACAGATAAGATAACATTGTCTTTAAATGTAAATAACTTCCTTAATATATTACCAGAATGGGAATTTGTTGCAGAAAATGCAGCGGGAAGCGCAATTTTAGCTGATGCAGCTCAAACGCAAAATCAATCTAACTTGATTACTTTTAATCAGCGTTATTCTCAAATGACGTATGATGGGTATCACTTTAGTCAATTAGGAACTATGATTAATCTTTCAATGAACTATAGATTCTAAAAACTAAATAATTTTTTTAAAGCCTCTGCATTATTATAATGGAGAGGCTTTTTTTATTTGGGAGCGTGATAATACTATTCATAGTTATTATTCCAAGACTACTTAGTTTGTTTTAGTTTGACAATATTTCAAAAAAAGGATTCTTACCTTTGCAGCATATTCTTACTAAATGAACCGAAAGTATTTATACCCCATCTTAATTGTATTTGTCACTGTAATTCTCTACTATCTAGAGGGCTATGTGAGCACTAAAACCGAGGACTATCCATCGTTCAATAAAGAGGATGTTCCTGAGGCTTCTATCGACTTCGGAAACGTGCTGCCATCAAGTAATGGCGAGATAGTTGAGCACGCTTATTATACCTTAAGTTATAGAGAAGAACATGAGCAAGCAGAATGGGTGGCTTATGAGCTACTTGATAAACACTTAACCAGCGATCAGCATAAACGACCTTATTTTATTGAAGATCGAGATGTGAAAACCAAATCTGCAGACTGGCGCAATTATAAAAATTCTGGATACGATAGGGGACACCTATGTCCTGCTGGTGACCGTAAATTTACATATGATGCCTACCATGAAACGTTTTTAACCAGTAACATTAGTCCGCAAGAGCATGGTTTTAATTCTGGATTATGGAACAGCCTAGAACAAAAGGTGCGTTATTGGGCAGGTAGATACGATGATGTTTATGTAATTACTGGAGGGGTTTTAAAAGACGATTTAAAAACAATAGGAGAGGAGCGAGTCTCCATCCCAGAAGAATTCTATAAAATAGTATTTGACAAACGTGGCGATGCGTATAGAGCAATTGCCTTTTTAATGCCTAACGGGAAAACGTCTGGTTCTTTTTATAATTATATGGTATCTATTGATGAAATAGAGCAAAAAACAGGAATAGACTTCTTCCCTGCCTTACCAGATCCTATTGAAAACGAGTTGGAACGCAATGATGATGTGAAGAGCTGGTGGAAGTAATTTTTGAAATCGAACTCGAAATCGAAAATGTAGAAAAAATTACAAAAAATAACTGCTCGCCACCCCTAAGGTCTAAATTTAATTTTAAAAATCAATTTCTTTCTTCTTTCAGAGCGCGCAGCGATTGGTCTTTTCTCTTTCTTCTAGGTATAGTAATAATTTCTACTATCTAACCTAACAAAAATAAACAACAATATAGTAAATCCCCATAATCCAGAGCCTCCGTAACTAAAGAAGGGGAGCGGTATTCCAACTGTGGGGAAAATGCCAGAAACCATCCCGATATTCACAAAAAAATGAAAGAATAAAATGGCAGCCACGCTATAACCATAGACTCGGCTAAACTGTGATTTTTGACGCTCAGATAATACCAGGACTCTAATAATTAATGCTAAAAATAAAACAACTACTAATATAGACCCTAGAAACCCCCATTCTTCCCCTACGGTGCTAAAAATATAATCTGTATGCTGTTCTGGCACAAAGTTTCCTTTAGTTTGTGTACCCTCTGTCCAGCCTTTGCCAAGCCACCCTCCACTGCCTATAGCGATCTCACTTTGGTTCGTATTGTATCCTATTCCTTTTGTGTCTACTTCTTTACCTAAAACAATATTAAAACGATCTCGGTGTCGTTGTTCAAATACATTGTTGAAAATATAATTTACTGAAAAAGCAAATGCGACACAGGCGAAAACAATAGTGAGATATTTTAACTTATTGGGGCGCCGTTTACGATTAAAAAGGAAAAGACCAATGCCAATAAACAAGACCAATCCTGCAATCCAATAAACACCAAAGGCTAAAGTGCCAATAAATAATGCTGCGGCAAAAAAGCCTAATAATAAATAAACATAATGCATTCCTTCACGATATAAAGGAAATACAAATGCCGCGTAAATTAATGCACTCCCAGGATCAGGTTGAGGTATAATAAACAAAGCGGGTAATGCGATAATTAAAAACGCTCTAAGTTGGTCTTTAAAGAGAGACATGTTAGTCTGTATATCGCTCACATACTTTGCTACGGCAAGCGCAGTGGCCGCTTTTGCAAACTCGCTGGGTTGAAGCCCAAAAGCCCCAAAACTATACCAGGATGTCGCACCGTTAATACTGTTACCAAAAATGAAAAGACCAAGTAGTGAAACGAGCGAAACAATGTAAACAATACTCCCAAATCGTTCGTAAAATTTAACGTCTATAGCGAGGATGAAAACAATTAGAAATAAACTTAAAACTATAAATAGTAATTGTTTAGTGTAGATATTTCCTAAGTCAAAAAAGCTTTCTACATTATCCACATAAGAGGCAGAGTAGATATTTAACCACCCAATAACCACTAATGCTAAGAATAGCAAAATGATAATCCAGTCAAAACGTGATGTACGTCCGTTAGTCATTATTGGTTAATTAAAAAAGGAATCCCACTATGCGGCTTGGCGTATTCTGCTTCTAGATTTCCGTTTAATACATAGGTTTCTAAGTCTGTTCTTGTGATTTCGCCTTTTATGTACTTTTCTATCATTAAACTTGCAATCTTTCCAGCCCAACGCGATCCCCAATATCCGTTTTCTACAAATACAGCAATTGCAATCTGCGGGTTGTCTTTTGGAGCAAAAGCGATAAAGGTAGAGTGGTCAGTAAGTTTTGTAGTGACGCCATCTATTCTCGTGTAATTTTCTGCCGTACCCGTTTTGCCGCAAATATCAATTCCAGAAATTTTAAGGTTTGCGGCTGTCCCATCATTATACACATCAAAAAGACCTTGAATAACGGGGTCGAAAAATTCCGGTTTTATTGTCGTGTAGTTCTTTTTAATATACTCACTCGGGATGGAATCTTGTTTATCAATATCTTTAATTAAATGCGGTTTAATATACCAGCCCTTGTTTGCAATCGCAGCAGTAAAGTTTGCCATTTGCATAGGTGTCATTAAAACTTCTCCCTGCCCTATTGAGTTTGATATGGTGGCTGGAGCATACCATTTATACTTAGGGTAGCGATAATAACGGTTATAATAATTTGCGTCTGGTATGAGCCCTTTGCGCCCACTTGGCATATCGTGTCCCGTATATTGACCTAGGCCAAAGCTATTTAAATGCGTATTCCACGAGTCTATACCTTCTTGTGGTGTGTCAAATTTCTCAATGGTGCGCCTATAGACCGTCGCAAAATAACTGTTACAAGATTGGGCAATTCCACCTACCATTGCTAACGGACTTTTATGATGGTGACATCCTAAGGGTTTTTTTCCGCCGTAATTATAGGAGCCGCGACAAGAGATGCGTTCTTGGGTATTAATTACATTTTCTTGCAAGCCTATAAGTGCAGTCAATGCTTTAAATGGAGAACCGGGCGGATACTCTCCAGAAAGTCCGCGGTCAAAAAGCGGTCGCGAAATAGAGTCATAGAACATTCGGCTAAAATTTTTAGACCGCTCACGTCCTACCAATAATTTTGGGTCATAATGAGGCGCTGTAACTAATGCTAGAATTTCACCTGTTTTTGGTTCAATCGCTACAATTCCACCTCGTTTATTGATAAATAACTCTTCTCCATATTTTTGTAGTACAGCATCAATGGATAAGGTAATGTCTTTTCCTCTTTGCGGCAAAGTATCAAACGCGCCTTCCTTGTATTTGCCTATATCACGATTAAATCGATCCTTCTGGATGTATTTCACCCCTTTAACGCCCCTTAGTTCTTCTTCATAAGCTAGCTCAATACCCTGCATTCCCATGTTTTCTCCGTCTTGGTAATACGGGTTCTTTTTTACAATAGCTTCATTTACTTCTCTAATATACCCCAGCACATTTGCAGAATGCGCTACTTGATAATCACGTAAAGATTGCTTTCTAATGTAAAACCCATCATACTTACGCATCTTTTCTGAGAGGTAAGCATATTCTTCTTTTGTGAGTTGCGGGACAACCGTGTAAGGTAATCGTGGCGAGTATACTCTGGCTTTCACCATAATTTTCTCAAATTGCTCCCTTGGTATTTTTAAAAGACTACAAAACTCTAAAGTATCTAGGTTTTTAACTTCTCTAGGTATAACCATTACATCGTAAGACGGTTGGTTAGAGACTAAAAGTTTTTGATTTCGATCAAAAATATAACCGCGTTGCGGGTAATCATACATAACCTTATAGGCATTGCTCTCAGAACGTGCTTGAAAAGAAGTGTTATACACTTGTAAATAGAATAGCCTACCGGTAAAAACAAGGCCGGTAATTAAGACTAAAATAAGTAGTAAATATTTTCTCACGAAGGTTTTTTATTCTGAAATTATAATGATTTTATGAACGTTTCCGACCCCATAAAACCAAAGCACAAAAAATTAAAATAATACTGAAGATACTAGAAAATAACGTCGATTTTAAGGCTAAGAGTATGTGTGATATGTTAAATGTTTCTAATAAAAATAATGCCAAATGATGGATCAACACCATCCCTGAAATATACAAGAGCCGTTCACTAATTGGCACTTGATTTAGTTTAATTACGTTGTATTCGTAGCTTATTCCAAATGAAAATTTTAAAAGCGCTGGCCTAATATATGCGATAAGTACCGTGGCAGCGGCGTGAACGCCTCCAGTATTGCTAAACATATCAATGGTAAGGCCTAATAAAAACCCTAAAAAGATGAGTAGTGTTCTGTTCCCCGTAAATGGAAAAAGTAGCACAAACAAAATATAGAGATACGGATTAATGTACCCTAAAAAATTGATGTGATTAAGCACAAGAATTTGAAGGAGCGCGAGGCCTACAAAACGGATGATATTTTGTAAAAACTCACTGTTCTGCATCTTCTGTAGCTGTTTCTAGTTCTAAGATTTCTTTTGCTTGTGTGGGCTTGATGAGATACACCTGTTTTAGGTTTGTCATATCATTAAAAAGTTGAACGTCCACTATAAAACTATCGTCATCTGTTAGTTTAAAATCTATAATAGTCCCAATGCGTATTCCTTCAGGGAAGATGGTAGATTTTCCGCCAGTTACTATGGTATCTCCTATTTTTAAAGGTGCGAGGCGAGGTATTTGCTTTAATTGAACGATATTTGGTGCTGCAGTATTCCATTCAAGAGATCCAAAATGATTAGACTTTTTTAGTTTAGCATTAATCTCACTATTCGTATTTAAGATAGACTGTATTGTTGCGAATCGTCTTGATGTATTGTTGACAATCCCTACAAGGCCTAAAGAGGTAATTACCCCTTGGTCAATAGTTACACTGTCTCTAGATCCTTTATTAATGGTAATGTTATTTTTAGAAAGATTGTAATTGTTATTAATCACTTTTGCTGTCTTAAAATAGAAGGGCGCACTTGAGATAGCGCTATCGGTTTTCTCTTCTGAAATATTCTGGAGTTGCGTAATCTGACTTCTTAAATACGCATTCTCTTGAATGAGTTTTTGATTTTCTGAATCTAAACCAAAATAATCCGTTACAGAAGATCGCGCACTGTATATCCCACCACCTAAAAAGTTTGCCGAATTAACAAATGAATTTGTGTGGTAAGAATTTGATTGGATAGTACATGTAATGGCAATTAAAAAAAGGACAAAGAACAACAGGAAATTTTTATTTCGGACGAAAAAAAATATAATTTGCTGCATGAATCAGAACAGATGTTATTGGGTTCACATTTCCGAAGAAATGCTTGTATACTTTGTGATCTATTTATGTATAAGTACGCTTTTGTATTTCGGTAGGTTTTTTAGACAAATTCCTGTTCCTCTCACTACTGCTCTCAAAGGATCTTCTGCGATATAAACTGGAAGGTCAGTCTTTTGCGAAAGTCGTTTGTCAAGACCACGTAGCATAGAGCCACCACCTGCAAGATAGATTCCTGTATTGTAAATGTCTGCAGCGAGCTCGGGCGGCGTTTGAGATAATGTCTCCATCACGGCATCTTCAATACGTAAAATAGATTTATCTAAGGCCTTCGCAATTTCTCTAAATGAGGTTTGTACTTGCTTAGGTTTACCCGTTAGTAAATCACGACCTTGCACTGCCATCTCATCTGGCGGCAATTCTAAATCTTCTGTTGCTGCACCTATTTGTATTTTAATTTTTTCTGCGGTACGTTCTCCTACATAGAGGTTGTGTTGGGTGCGCATATAATAGATAATATCATTAGTAAATACATCTCCCGCAATCTTAACAGACTTGTCACATACAATCCCTCCAAGTGCGATTACTGCGATCTCTGTGGTACCTCCACCTATATCCACCACCATGTTTCCTTTAGGCTGCATAATGTCAACACCAATGCCTATGGCAGCTGCCATGGGTTCGTGAATTAAGTATACCTCTTTACCATTTACACGCTCTGCGCTTTCTTTTACTGCTCGCATTTCTACTTCAGTAATCCCACTTGGGATACAGATTACCATTCTTAATGAAGGTGTAATCCATCTTTTCTTAAGCGCTGGGATATCTTTGATAAACATATTTATCATTTTTTCACTCGCGTCAAAATCTGCAATTACCCCGTCTTTAAGTGGTCTAATGGTTTTTATGTTCTCGTGTGTTTTACCTTGCATTAATGCAGCTTCACGTCCTACAGCAATAATTTTGCCTGTAGTACGGTCACGAGCTACGATAGAAGGCGAGTCTACAACAACCTTGTCATTATGAATGATCAGTGTGTTTGCCGTCCCAAGATCAATAGCGATTTCTTCAGTGAGGAAGTCAAAAAATCCCATAAGTTTATAAGAGGTGTATTAGATTATTAATGCTGAAAATGAAGCACTAACAAAGGTATTAAATTTATTTAGATTTCTAGCTGTAAGCTTTAGGCAGTATGCATTAGGCGGATATATAGACATCATTTAATCAATGCAGTTTGCAAAGCCTCTAGCTTAGTGCTTAAAGCCAATAGCTTATAGTTTTTTTTTAATGTTTAAAATGACGTGTACCTGTAAATACCATAGCTAAATTGTTAGTATTACAATAATCTATACTTAATTGGTCTTTTATAGAGCCTCCAGGCTGTATTACAGCATGTATTCCTGCATTACCCGCAATCTCTACACAGTCTGGAAAAGGGAAAAATGCATCACTTGCCATCACAGCACCGTCAAGGTTAAAATCAAAGCTTTTTGCCTTGTGTATTGCCTGTGTTAAGGCATCTACTCTAGAGGTTTGACCTGTTCCACTTGCGCACAATTGTTTGTTCTTTGCCAGTACAATGGTATTAGACTTTGTGTGTTTACATATTTTAGAGGCAAACATCAAGTCTTCTAACTGATTATCAGTGGGTTTATTGTCTGTAGCATGAGTTAATTTATCTAAGCTATCTGTTATATTATCCTTGTCTTGGACAAGTGTTCCATTTAAGCAAGTTCTTACCGTAGTTTTAGGCATCACCGTTTCTTTAAGTACTAATAATCTACGGTTCTTTTTACCCATTAATATTTCAGAAGCTGCACTAGAGAATGATGGTGCTATAACCACCTCGCAAAACAATTTATGTACTTCGTGTGCGGTGACTTCATCTATTTCTGTATTACAAATTAAAATACCACCAAAAGCAGAGACAGGATCTCCTGCTAATGCATCAACATAGGCTTGGTGGACTGTGTCACGTTGCGATATGCCACAGGCATTGTTATGTTTCAGGATTGCAAATGTTGGTTTTTCTCCCTTAAATTCGTTCATTAAATTAACGGCTGCATCAACGTCTAGTAGGTTATTGTAGCTTAATTCTTTGCCATGTATTTTATCAAAAATTGCATCAAAGTCTCCAAAGAAGAATCCACGTTGGTGCGGGTTCTCTCCATATCGGAGTACTTTACCGTTGGTCTCACTTATTTTTAAAGAAGGTATAGCGTGGTCACTATTAAAATAATTAAAAATCGCAGTATCGTAATGAGAAGAAACATTAAAAGCCTTTGCAGCAAAATTCTTTCTATCTGCTAATGAGATCTCACCATTATTCTCTGAAAGCACCTCTAAAAATGAATCATAATCTTCCATAGAAGAAACGCAGATCGTGTCCTTAAAGTTTTTTGCAGCAGCACGAATCAATGAAATACCGCCAATATCGATTTTTTCGATAATGTCTTGTTCTGGAGCTCCAGACGCTACCGTGTTCTCAAAAGGATATAAATCTACAATCACAATGTCTAATTGCGGAATGCCATATTCTGCCATTTCGCGAACATCACTATCATTTTCTTGACGATTAAGAATACCACCAAAAACCTTAGGGTGCAATGTTTTTACACGACCGCCTAAAATAGATGGGTAATCTGTAACTTCTTCTACAGGGATTACATGGATGCCCATTTCGGTAATAAATTTTTCTGTACCACCGGTAGAGTAGATTTTAACGCCTAGGGCATCTAGTTTTTTAACTATTGGGCCAAGGCCGTCTTTATGAAATACAGAAATGAGTGCAGAAGTTACTTTTTTGCGATCGCTCATGATAATTTAGTGGCTTTTAAATTTGATTTTTAAAAGTCGTAAAAATACATAATCATCGCTCATATTTGTAACATTTGTTAACAGAAAGCGTCCTACTTTTAATCTAAATTTGATATTTTATATTTAAAGGAAGATAGAATGCCTAAATTCACTTAGTTTATGCGAAGTTTGAATTGTTAATAGGCATTTCATAACTTTATCTTTCGATTTAAGAAAAAGTTTAAACGTGTTCAATACTGACTTTTAAAAACGGAAACCACCAACTATGCTCATCTATTTAAGAGTTCTCAAAGAGAGTTTTAATTTTGCTATAAATGCACTTAGAAATAATAAGTTACGTACCTTCTTATCGCTGGTAGGGGTTACTATTGGTATCTTTTCTATAATTGCCATTTTAGCAGCGGTAGATTCGCTTAAAAAAGAAATTGAAGGTAGTATCAGTTCGCTCGACACGAGTACAATGATTATTGCTCGTTTTTCTTTTGGCCCAACAGACATCCCAAGATGGAAATGGCAGCAGTTTCCAAATGTATCTTATGAAGAGTATCAACTCATAAAAAGAAGTGTATTTGATATTGAGGCAGTGGCGTATGCTACTAACGTACCTAACACTGCTGTTAAGTATGAAGGTAATACAGTGAGCAATGTTAACTTTGTAGCGATAACACACGAGCATTACGATATAGAATCTTTAAAAGTTGTGGAGGGCAGGTACTATAATGAATCTGAGTCTAATAGTGGTTCGCAAGTAGTCGTAATTGGTTATGAAGTTGCGACCGAATTATTTGGGGTGCCAGCTGCTGCCATTGGTAAAAAAGTAAGGATGTATGGAAGGAAATTTACTGTAATTGGAACATTAAAAAAAGAAGGAAGTGGACTTGGCGGTGACTCAAAAGATACTTGGGTATTGTTTCCTGCTAATGCTGCTCGAAAAATATTTGGAGACAGTAAAACAGCTGGTTTTCAGAGAATAATTGTAAAGCCAGAAAAAGGAGTTGATGAAGAAGAATTGATGGCAACAATACGACAGAAACTTAGAGTTGCTCGTGGTCTTAAAACAGATGATGTTGATACTTTTTTTATTAATCAATTAAAAGGCTTAGTAGAGTTTATAGATAATATAACGGGCACCATGAATCTCGTGGGGCTCTTAATAAGTGGTTTCTCGCTGCTTGTTGGTGGCTTTGGTATTGCAAACATTATGTTTGTGAGTGTAAAAGAGCGAACTAATCTTATTGGGATACAAAAATCACTAGGTGCAAAAAGACGTTTTATTCTACTCCAATTCTTGTTTGAAGCTGTTGTGCTTGCCTTATTTGGTGGTATAATTGGAATGCTGTTTGTATGGTTATTAGCTCAAGGAGCAAACGCTTATTTAGATGACTTTGAGTTTGTGCTGTCTGGCTGGAACATGTTTATTGGAACATCTGTTTCTGTATTAATAGGACTTATTGCTGGAATTTTACCGGCTATCTCTGCGTCAAGATTAGATCCAGTAGAGGCGATTAGAACGGGAATGTAAAACCAGCAGAGCTGGAAAATGTCAAAAAAGAAATCCCAAAATCCAATACTGTTATTTGGAATTTGGGATTTCTTTTTGTGACTTTCAATTTTCTACGAATTGCAATAAAATAGACTAAGAGTAATTAATGTAGCCATCTCAGGGAGCTGAGTGATTTTGTGACTACAAATTTGAATTTATTAGTTAATAAAAACTCACAAAATTGTATCGAAGCTAGAGAATAGTTGCTACTTGCTCATTCACCCATTCTAAAAATGCTTCGTCTTCTTGCGTAAAAGGATCTGCGGTATTTGAGTCAATATCTATTTGCCCAATATTTTTCCCATCTTTAAATAAGGGTACAACGATTTCTGCTTTTACCGTAATGCTACAGGCAATATAATTATCCTGTGCTTTTACATCTGGTACCACAAAATTTTTATTAGAAACGGCCACTTGACCACAAATACCTTTGCCAAAGGGTATTACCGTATGGTCTGTAGCTTCTCCTGCGTAGGCTTTTAAATGTAAGGTTTGAGCTTCGTGATTGGCAAAATAGAATCCCACCCAATCATAATACGTAATATTGTTTTGGAGTAACTCGCACACCTGTCTCATTTTAGTTTCTGGAGTTTCGTTTATTTGCTGTAGTATTTTAGAAACTTGAGGTTGTAGATTATTAGGGGACATAGATTTGTTCATTTAGCTTGGTAAGCAAAAGTATTTGATTGCTGCAATTCTTCCCAAAAAGAATTACAGTATTTTTGTTAAAGTTGCTTTCAATTTGATATAAATGAAGACAGCATAAATCCTTGTGAGAGATCTTTTTAAAAAATATTGGCCCGTAATTAGATTCCTATTGCTCTTTTTAGGAACCTACTCGGTCTTGTCCGCGTTATATTTTGGCTATATTTCTTGGTCTAAAGGTGGTAGTTACTACCCAGATTTTAGTACTCATTTAATCGCTGTTCAAACAGAATCGGTTTTGGCAGCTTTGGGTTATGAGCCTGCTTTACAAGTAGATCCTCAATTGCCCATGCTGCGCGTCCTCTTGTATGGAAAATATGTTGGGAACATTAATGAAGGCTGCAACGCGTTAAGCATAATGGTGCTGTTTGTTTCTTTTATAATCGCTTTTGCTCAGAAGTTTAAGAAGACATTCCTTTATATCTTGAGTGGGCTTGCACTTATATACGCAACTAATATCATTAGAATTGTTATTTTAAGTATTGCTTTGTACAAGTATCCTGAGCAAAGTGAATTTTTACACGATATCGTTTTTCCCGGAATCATCTACGGGATGGTTTTTATCTTATGGTTAATCTGGGTCCGCAATATTTCTCGAGCAAACAATGAATAAGGTACTAAGAATCATACTTGTTCTGGTTTTATTTGCAATGCTCGCTGGAGTGCGGTATTTTCAAGAGGTATTGTTTTATGATCCCTTGCTGCTTTTCTTTAAAGCTAATACTGCGGCAGCACCATTGCCAGAATTTGTGGTGCCAAAATTTTATGTACATCTCACTTTACGCTTTTTACTCAACGCCGTACTTTCTTTAGCGATACTTTGGTTGTTATTTAAGAAATGGGAAGTCATTCAAATTTCCGTGGTTATTTACCTTTTGTTTTTTATGGTTTTAATGGTGCTATTGGCCTTGGCGTTAAAGATTACAACCGTTGGTGACTATCAACTGTTATTTTATATACGCCGTTTTCTTATCCAGCCTTTGTTGTTGCTTTTGTTAATTCCTGCGTTTTATTTCGTTAAAAAATAAGAGGTTATCGTATTTTTGCTATTCAAAATCTATCCTATGAAAATTATAAAAATCACCCTAGTACTTGTCATTACACTAACCCTGTCTTTCTGCGGAAATGACAAAAAGTCGAACAATAATACAGACCTTGAAGTAATAGAAATAGATACAAAGCCTGAAAAAGAAGTATATCCAGAGCCTGCTTTGAATGCGAAGTTTAAAAACGAAAAAATAGGTAATGCCTACAATGCGTATAGTAAACTACAGAACGCACTTGTAAACACAAATGCAAAGGATGCTGCTGTTTCTGCAGAAACATTGATTCTTGCCCTCCAAGAAGCAGGGGCGTATGATGTTGCCGTTCAAGCCGCTAAGCAGGTTTTAGAAACTCAAGATATTGCGTACCAACGTGCCCAATTTGTTGTTATCACCGCAGCAATGGAAAACCTTCTAGCAGATGCCTTAGACGCTGGGATGATTTATAAAATGTATTGCCCAATGGCTTTTAATAATAATGGTGGGTATTGGTTAAGCAGTGATAAGCAAGTTCAGAACCCTTATTTTGGCGATAAGATGTACCGTTGTGGTCGTGTAGATGACACCATTCAGTAATTTTAACGTATAATTTCCAAGCATTTAAATTTTCTAATTTACCTTTGCAAGAATGCAAAAAGTCTTTTCTTTCATATTATCACTCTTGTTATTGCTTAGCAGTACGGGGCTTACCTATGCCCAGCACTATTGTGGTGATTTTGTAATGCTAGAGAAAATTACCTTTGGTGAAGAGGAGATGAACTGTGGTATGGCAATGATGGATGACGACTGTGGTGACGAAGAAGAGGAAGAACACGATTGCTGTGACAACCAATACACAAATGTTTCTACAGATGATAACTTTGCGCAGGCAAGCTATGATATTGTATTAAATGATGTTGTTGTATCGTCATTTGTTTCGGTTTTTGTTCTTGAACAAACGCTAATTAACAACCAAGAATTACCTCAGTTTTCAGAGTATAATCCGCCCCCTTTGTTAAAGAACATTTCAGTTCTTTACGAGACTTTCCTTATTTGATTTGATGATCAGCATACCACTTGCTGAAATTTTATAGACCCAATACTTGGGCTTTTATAATTAATTCATCTTATCAATTCATACACATGACACACACATATTCCGTTCTTGGAATGACCTGCAAGGGTTGTAAAAGTTCTGTAGCGCAAAAACTAAAAAGCATGGACGGCGTCACATCGGCAACTGTTGATTTGGCTTTAGAAACCGCAACAATTGAAATGGATCATCATATTGATGTCAGTTCGTTACAAGCTGCGTTACCCGAAAAATTTAGCATTTCAGAAATAATACCACAAGCACTGCCTAAAGAAGAGCTGGCTGTTTTTAAAACAACCGCGCAAGAAAACGAGTTGTCAAAATTTCAGCAATTAAAACCCTTGTTTCTCATTTTTGGTTTTATAATCATACTAGTGATTGCAACCAATTTTAAAGCTTGGAACTTAGATGAAGCGATGCTCGATTTTATGGGGACCTTCCTCTTAATCTTTAGTCTCTTTAAGTTTTTTGACCTTAAAGGGTTCGCTACTTCATTTAAAATGTATGACCCACTAGCAAAGGTAGTACCTGTCTATAGTAAAATCTATCCCTTTATAGAAGCAACACTTGGAGTTTTATTATTGGCTCGGGTAGAAATCCCTATAGTGCTACTAGTTACTATACTTATTTTAGTAATTACTACAATAGGAGTGACACAGTCCTTATTGCGCAAGAAAACCATACAATGTGCTTGTCTTGGTACCGTATTAAAACTACCAATGACGCAAGCCACTTTTATTGAAAATGCCATTATGATCATTATGGCTATAACCCTCATTATTAAAACGAACCTGCTATGAGATATATAAAATTTTTAATTTTAATGGTACCGTTTTGGCTTTCTGCTCAAGAGAAAGTAGAAGGTATCATTCTAGAAGTATACGAAGGCAAAGAAGTCCCTTTGTCTGGTGCAAACGTGTTCTGGCTTAATAGTGAGATAGGTGATGTTACAGATTTTAAAGGATTATTTGAACTGCCTTATCGTGCAGAATATGATCAATTAGTGATCAGTTTTGTGGGGTATAAAACAGATACCATTACGGTAACGAAGCCCAGAAAATTAAGACATGTTTTAGAGTCAAGTGCAACGCTAGAGGAGGTGACCGTGCGTTCTCGTAAAAAAACGACCTCTAGATCCTTTTTGCAGTCGCAAAACGTAATTAATATAAGTAGTGCAGAGTTGTTAAAAGCGGCTTGTTGTAACTTGTCTGAGAGTTTTGAAACCAATCCCTCTATTGATGTCAACTTTGCAGATGCCGTAACTGGGTCAAAGCAAATACGGATGTTGGGACTAACAACACCGTACACTTTAATTACTACAGAGAATATACCTACTATTCGTGGAGCATCGCAAGCCTACGGGCTAACGTTTATTCCAGGTACTTGGGTGGAGAGCATCCAGATTACCAAAGGAGCAGGTAGTGTAGTAAACGGTTTTGAGAGTATCGCGGGCCAGATTAATACAGAATTGGTAAAGCCATTAACAGATGATCGCGTTTTTGTAAATGGGTATGGAGCCGTGGGCGGAAGACTAGAATTAAATACGCACCTTAATACTAAGATTTCAGATAAATGGAGTACAGGTTTATATCTGCATGGAAACCAAAGAAGCGTGAAAAATGATAGAAATGAAGATGGATTTCTTGACACTCCACTAATGGAGCAAATTAATCTTATGAATCGCTGGCAATACATTGACGCAGAAAAGGGGTTTGTTAGTTTTATTAATATCAACTATTTAAAAGATGATAAACAAATAGGACAAGTAGCTTTTAATCCAGATGTTGATAAAGGCCTCGCAACTAATTGGGGTGGAGAGATAGACACAGAGCGTTTTGGTGCAAATGTAAAATTGGGCTATGTGTTTCCAGATATCCCTTATCAAAGTATGGGTGTACAAATGGCGTTTAGTAATCACGATCAGAAATCTTATTTTGGTCTTCGTGATTATAATATACAGCATCAAAGTGGATATGTTAATTTACTATTCAATTCTATTATTAGTGATTCTAGACATACCTTTAAAACAGGTTTAAATGCTACCTATGATGATTTTCAAGAATTAGTAGAAACCACAGAATACACTAGAACCGAGCAATCTGTAGGAGCCTTCTTTGAGTATTCTTTTGATGACTTAGAAGACTTTACTATGACTGCGGGTTTAAGAGCAGATACCCATAATTTACTCGGAAATTTTATAACTCCAAGAATCCACGCGAGATATACTCCTTGGGACAAAGCAGCATTTAGAGTGTCTGCAGGAAGAGGTAAAAGAAGTGCAAATATCTTTGCAGAGAATCAGTCATTGTTTTCAACATCTCGATCCATATCTATAAATGATCAAGGAGGGGATATTTACGGTTTAAACCCGGAAATTGCCTGGAATTATGGCATTAGTTTGCTGCAAGGTTTTAACTTATTTGAAAGAAAAGGCGATATTACTTTTGATTATTATAGAACGAACTTTCAAAACCAAGTGGTGGTAGATTGGGAAGACGTAAATCAAGTTCGTTTTTATAATCTGGAGAATGGGAGCACAGCAAATAGTTTTCAAGTTGAGGTAAATTATAATGCATTTGAACATTTTGATTTAAGGACTGCCTATAAGTTTTATGATGTAAAAACGGATTATGTAGGCGGGACAGAAGAAAAGCCATTAACACCTAATCACCGGTTTTTTGCAAACGTAGGATATGAAACGGACATTAAAAATAATTCGCAATGGAAGTTTGACTTAACCTATAATTGGTTGGGTTCTCAGCGTTATTCGTCTACCCAAGGGAATGACGCGGCGTTTAGATTACCAGAGCGTACGCCGTCTTTCGGGACCTTTACTGCACAGATAACCAAAGTATTTAGTCCGCGGTTTGAATTGTACGCAGGTGCCGAGAATTTTACAGATGTGAGACAGGATAATCCAATTCTTGATGCAGAAAACCCTTTTGGTTCAAATTTTGATACTACCTTTGTGTATGGCCCCATTTTTGGTAGTAACTATTATGCAGGGCTTAGATATAGAATACCAGTAAAAACAGATAACTAATTTTAAACTGAAAATATAATAGTATGAAAAATCTAATAGTAGTTTTAATGATGGCCTTTGTTGGTTTTACAGCAACCGCTCAAGACAAAAACGCCAGAGCAACGGTAGAAGTAGATGGTGTTTGTGGTATGTGTAAAGTGCGTATCGAAAAAGCATCTATAAAAACCAAAGGTGTAAAGTCTGCCGTTTGGAATGTAGAGACTAAACAACTAAGTCTTATTTATGATGAGAATAAGACAGATGTTAAAACGATAAGTGCAAGCGTAGCAGCAGTAGGTCACGACACTAAAGAAATCAAAGCAACAGAAGAACAATATAACACGGTTCACGCTTGTTGTTTGTATCGTGATGAGGCAGTAAAAAAAGATCACGAGAATTAAAATACGCAATAGCATTATAACAAAGCCATCGATTATTCGATGGCTTTTTTTGTATCTTTAAATTATGAAATTTACCCCTAGAATATTACTCTATATCATCACCGTTTTTGTGCTCATCGCTTCTCTTGTTTGGGAATACTATATGCAGCAATGGCTAAGTTACCAGCCAGAAGATGCAGAAGTACTTAGAGTGGATTTATTTGTCATTTGGCCAGTGGTTATTACACTTGTTTCACTCTCTGTGTTTAGATTATTTTTTGATAAAAGCAGGAATTAAGATAAGAACTAGTTAATGATAAAAGAACTCAACGAATATTATCGTTCACAATTTGAGCCCGCACTCATAGAAGAGATTAGCCAAGTAGCTACTTTACTAGAAGTGCCAGAGGGACAAGAATTAATGAAACCTGGACAGTATATAAAATCTATGCCGCTACTGCTTTCTGGCAGTATAAAGATTATGCGTCCAGATGCGAAAGGTGATGAGTTGCTATTATATCATCTAGAAAGAGGTGATACTTGTGCCATGACAATGACCTGTTGTATGGGAAATACAAAGAGCGAAATACGCGCAGTGACTGAGACCCCTTCAAAATTGCTAATGATCCCTATTGGTAAAATGGAAGAATGGTCCAGCAAATATAAAACGTGGCGTAACTTTGTTTTTTCTAGTTATCACGCTCGTATGATGGAGCTTTTAGAGAGCGTTGATAATATAGCATTCAATAATATGGATGAGCGTCTGGAAAATTATCTTAACGATAAAATTAAAATATTAAATAGCAAACATATTTATACTACACATAAGAATATAGCGGCAGATCTTAATACGAGCCGTGTAGTGATTTCTAGACTTTTGAAAAAGATGGAAAATAAGAATAAAATCAAATTACATCGTAGCTTTATTGAGACCTTATAACAAAGAAAGCCACCTTTTCATTTTCTCAATTGGGCGTGAGAAAATAATACCTTATTAATCTAGGCATAATAATCCAATCCTACTATTCTTAGTAATCATAAAAACTAGCCAGATAAAACCAACTACAACGTGCAGAGTGAAAATAGCACGAACTACGTAAATTATTTTGTTTGAGTGATCCATAAATTATACTCTGTTTATTTCTCTTGCCAACATTAGGTTTCTCATTTTCATAAAAAACAAGGCATTTGTTAGTTTTCGTTTTAATATGAAAAGCATCAAAACAGTTATTATTTAATATTGATTTAAGTAACTTTTGTTACCTACTTCTCTCAATTGTACTTCTAAATTTGTTGCTATAATTTATTATAATGAATAAAACGCTATTTTTTATTTGTAGCTCGATGCTATTAGTGTCACACGTATTTGCACAGCACACGGTCTTGATTTCTAAAGAGGAGATTGCGTCTAAAGTCACTGAAAATAACACTTCAATTAAAATTTCTGAACAAGAGTTTATACAAGCGCGAGCAGATTATAGACAGACTAATGCCGTGTTTTTACCCCATATTACAGCGAGTCACACCGGGATCACTACCACAAACCCGTTGATGGCGTTTGGGTCAAGATTGAATCAAGAGATTTTAACTCAAAATGACTTTAATCCTGTATTGTTAAATAACCCTATGCAGATTCAAAACTTTGCGACTAAGTTTGAAATAAAACAACCCCTTGTAAATCTTGACGGGATGTATCAACGTAAAGCTGCCAAGGCTAAAATGGAAGCGATGTCTTTAAAGCAAGAACGCGTTAGTGATTATTTAACCCTTGAAGTAGAGAAGGCGTATATGCAATTACAACTTGCTTATAAGGGTTTAGAAGTGGTAGAAAAAGCACTGGAAACGGCATTAGAAAATAAGAAACTTACAGAAAACAGTTTTAAACAGGGCTATTTACAAAGAGCAGATGTACTTAATATCGCAGTGCGGGTGACCGAAGTTAGAAATCAATTGCAAATGGCAAATAGCAATGTGCAAAACGCATCAGACTACCTGTCTTTTTTGATGAATGATAAAACATACGTGGTATATCAACCCAGCGAAGCATTGACGAAAAACACGTTTACTATTGAGTCAAATAACAGTATTTCAGAGAATAGAGCTGATATAAAAGCGATGCAACTTGTCTCAAATGGGTACGAGGCAGCCAACAAGTCAGATCAAATGGCTTTTTACCCTAGACTCAATGCATTTGGGAGTTACGAGCTTTATGACGACAATATTTTTCAGGGTGCTGCTAACGGTTATTTATTAGGCGCACAAGTAAGCTGGGATGTTTTTCAAGGTTCTAAACGCTTCGGAAAAGCCCAAAAAAGTCACGCAGAGTTTCAAAAATCAAAGCTAGAATATGAGCAGTATGTTTCTAAAAGCAACCTTGAATTGAACAAAGCAAAACGAAGTCTGCTAGATGCCGAAAATAAGCTAACATTAAACAAACTAGCACTAGAGCAATCTGAAGAATCCCTAAGAATAAGAGGTAACAGATTTAAAGAAGGACTTGAAAAAACAACAGACCTCTTACTTGCAGAAACCCAATACGCACAAAAGCAATTAGAATATTATCAAACCATTTTTCAATACAACTACGCACAATCGTATTTAGATTTTTTAACCAAAGAATAGGTTTTAGTATTCTAAGCCGCCACATATTATAATATTTAACTGTCACACTGAGCTTGTCGAAGTGCAACACACTAACAACATTAAAATGAAAAAATATGCATACCTAATAATAGTATTTATAATTCCCTTATTTATGGCGAGTTGTGGTGGTGAAGAGAAGAAGGTAGTTATTGATAACACCCCTATGATTTCTGTGAAAGTAAACCAAATAGTAGCAAATGGTACGAGTCCGTTTTTAAGTGTAAGCGGCAAGGTGCAGGCTGAAAACAGTGCAGATTTGAGTACCAGAATGATGGGCTTTGTGACTAAAGTACACGTAAATGTCGGAGATAAAGTGCGTAAAGGACAATTATTAGTGTCTATACATAACTCAGATTTACAAGCAAAAAAAGCACAAGTAAACGCAGGTATTACAGAAGCTACCACAGCTTACAATAATGCGCAAAAAGACTACACACGTTTTAAAAATCTGTTTGAAGACAATAGCGCCTCGCAAAAAGAATTGGATGATATGACGGCTAATTATGAAATGGCAAAAGCACGCGTGGAGGTCGCAAATCAAATGAAGAACGAGATTTATGCACAATTTGCGTATAGCAATATCACGGCACCCTTTAGTGGAGTTGTCACGAGTAAAAATATTGAAACTGGTGCAATGGCAAATCCAGGGCAACCGCTACTTTCTATTGAAACGCCTGGAAGTTTTGAAGTAATCGCAATGGTGCCAGAAACGGAAATTTCTCAAATTAAAAAGAACACTAAAGTTGGCGTGCTTGTAAAGTCTTTAAACAAAACGTTTAAAGGTAAAGTAAGTGAAGTAAGCACATCGGCAAAAAACACGGGCGGTCAGTATTTAGTGAAAATCGCACTTGATAAAACAGATGCTAACATACTTTCGGGAATGTTTACAACGGTTCAATTTCCGGTGGAGCGACAAGCTAAAACAGCACTAGTTTTAATACCGACTGAAGCTATTGTTACAAATGGACAATTATCTGGTGTGTATACCGTGAGCCAGGGCAACACGGCACTTTTAAGATGGTTGCGATTAGGGAGAACCTTTGGCGATCAAGTCGAAGTTTTATCTGGTTTATCTGCAGATGAAGCATACATTTTTTCTGCGAAAGGGAAATTGTACAATGGCGCTAGAGTTAGTGTGCGGAATTAGTAGGTAGATGCAGTTGTGGTGGCGGTAAACAGTTTTAAATGAGAAGTGATAATTGGGTTGAGGTATTAAGAAATAACAAGACGATTTTTTGTTAGTCCCTATCTAATGAGGAAGAAAAAAATAAAAATAGCACAACATTTAGAATAAGCCTCTCTTTATGGCTGGGGTAAGCTTATTTGGCATTGGTTAAGCATTTATAAAATACTCTCTTCTGAAATAGTATAGAAGGAAGAGTAGTCAAAAAATGGAGGCTTAATTGAGTAGCATTTAATAGCTACTATATCGGGCAGTCACTATGCGTTAAGGATAATAGTGGAAATCCTTTTTGCTTCCATATATGGCAAAAAAAGATTGAAACGGATAGCCTGTTAAAACGCTCAAATAATAACAATCATCTCTCACGAGATATCTATAATAGAGAGTCAATAATGAAAGAAGGAATCGCAGGGAAAATCGCAAAAGTATTTATGCAATCAAAGCTCACAGTGCTGCTTATGATTGTATTTATGGTCGTTGGGGTGTGGAGTTCGTTTTTAATTCCGAGAGAAGAAGAGCCGCAAATTGATGTGCCTATGGCAGACATCTTTATTGGATATCCTGGGGCGAGCCCAACAGAAGTTGAGTCTCGGGTGATCAAGCCCTTAGAGCAATTAATTTCAAATATAAAAGGAGTAGAATACGTGTATTCTACTTCTATGAAAGAACAAGGGATGGTCATCGTCCAGTTTTATGTGGGCGAAGACATTGAGCGTTCATTTGTAAAACTATACAACGAGATTAATAAACATATGGATCAAATGCCTGATGGTGTTACGTTTCCGTTAGTTAAAACACGTGCTATAGATGATGTGCCTATGTTAGGGGTTACATTATGGAGTGAAAATTATGATGATTACCAGTTAAGCCAAATGGCGCAAGAACTGGAAGCCGAAATTAAAAAGGTGAACGATGTTGCGGTTACTCACAAAATAGGTGGTAGAAATCGTGAGATGAGAGTGGTGCTAGATAAAGATAAACTTGCTGCCAGCGGACTAGATTTTTTATCTGTTTCTGAAATGATCAAAGCAAATAACTCACAGTTAAGTGCCGGAAGCTTTGATAAAAATGACACGGAGTTTTTAGTAAACACTGGCAAATTTTTAGAATCGGCAACAGATGTTGAAAATCTGGTAGTGGGTGTGCAACAAAATCAACCTATTTACTTAAAACAAATAGCAACCATTCTTGATGGTCCAGAAGTACCTCAAAATTATGTGAGTTTAGGTTTTGGACAAGGGAGTAAGAAGGCTTCTAGTTTTAAGTCTGAATATCCTGCTGTGACTATTTCCGTAGCAAAAAGAAAAGGCGCAGATGCCATGAAGATTGCAGAAGTGATTATTGCAAAAGTGGAGCACTTGCGCAAAACACTAATCCCAGATGATGTGAATGTAGAGATTACTCGTAATTATGGGGAGACGGCATCACAAAAAGTATCTGAACTTTTATGGCACCTTATTGGGTCTATTTTTGCCGTAACGCTTGTAGTAATGTTAGTCATGGGATGGCGTGGTGGGCTGGTTGTATTTCTATCTGTACCTATTACATTTGCGCTTACGTTGTTGAGTTATTATATGATGGACTACACGCTTAACCGTATAACTTTATTTGCATTGGTATTTGTAACTGGAATTGTAGTAGATGACTCTATTATTATTGCCGAAAATATGCACCGGCATTTTAAGATGAATCGCTTGCCTTTTAAGCAAGCTGCCTTATATGCGATTAACGAAGTAGGTAATCCAACCATTCTTGCCACATTTACAGTAATTGCGTCTGTATTACCTATGGCATTTGTTTCTGGATTAATGGGGCCTTATATGGCACCAATGCCTATAGGAGCTTCTATTGCGATGATTCTTTCATTGTTTGTGGCCTTAACTATTACGCCATATTTAGGACTCATTTTTTTAAGAGAAAAAGAGAGGTCAGGGAAAGCTAAAAAAATAGAAAAGCCTTTAGAAGAAACATTTATTTATCGCATTTATAACAAAGTGGAGCGCCCATTAATGGAGAGCAAAGCAAAAAGATGGTTGTTTTTAAGTGGAACTTTTGTTTTGTTAATGGGTACCATGGTGTTGTTTTTCACAAACTCAGTTGTGGTAAAGATGTTGCCTTTTGATAATAAAAATGAGTTTCAAGTAGTGATAGATATGCCAGAAGGTACTACACTGGAGCGCACTGGTGTTGTGACACAAGAGATTGCGCAGTATTTATCTACCCGACCAGAAGTAGTTAATTATCAAAACTACATTGGGGCTTCTGCACCTATTACTTTTAATGGCCTCGTACGTCATTATGATTTGCGTGGTGGTAGTAATATGGCAGATATTCAAGTAAATTTAATTGATAAGGGAGAACGCTCTATACAAAGCCACGGCATTGTAAAATTGCTCCGTCCAGATATTCAGAAAATTGCAGCGAAGTATGGTGCAAATGTGAAGTTGGTTGAAGTTCCGCCAGGGCCTCCAGTGCTTTCTACTATTGTTGCAGAAGTATATGGCCCAGATTATATGAAGCAAATTGAAATTGCAAACAGCATACAGAATATCTTGAAGAACACAGATGATGTGGTAGATATAGACTGGATGGTAGAAGATGATCAAACGGAATATCAGTTTGACATTAATAAAGAAAAAGCGATGTTGTACGGTGTTGCACCACAGCAGATTGCTTACTCCTTGAATATGGCTTTGTCTAATAGACCGATTACTAATTTATATGATGAAGATGCATCGAATCAAGTGGGTTTATTATTGGCTTTAGATGAAAAAGAAAAGTCAACGATTTCAGATATTTCTCAGCTTAAAGTAAAAACAAAGCAGGGGAATATGATGCCTATTGCAGATCTAGTAACTATTACAGAAACGACAAGTGCAAAGAGTATTTATCGCAAAAACCAAAAGCGCGTGGTGTATGTAATGGCAGATATGGCTGGCGAACTTGAAAGCCCAGCATACGCTATTTTGGGAATGGAAGAAAAGTTAAAAGAGATTCCATTACCTAAAGGATTTAGTATCAATGAAATGTATTTAGGACAGCCTGATTATGAGGATGATTATACCGTAAAATGGGATGGCGAATGGCAAATAACACTTGAAGTTTTTAGAGATTTAGGGATTGCATTTTTAGGCGCTATTATATTGATTTACATTCTTATAGTAGGTTGGTTCCAGAATTTTAAAGCTCCAATAGTTATGATGGTGGCAATACCATTATCATTAATAGGGATTATTCTCGGTCACTGGATTATGGGCGCTTTTTTTACGGCAACATCATTTATTGGTATGATTGCTTTAGCTGGCATTATGGTTAGAAACTCTGTGCTACTTATTGACTTTATTAATCTACGTACCGCAGAAGGAATTCCTTTAAAACAAGCTGCTATAGAAGCAGGTGCCGTAAGAACAACACCTATACTATTAACAGCAGGAACTGTGGTAATAGGAGCTTTTGTGATTTTATTTGATCCTATCTTTCAAGGATTAGCAATTTCACTAATGGGTGGTACCATTGTATCTACAGTATTGACACTGTTGGTGGTGCCCTTAGTTTATTATATGATTGAGAAAAAGAAAGAATAACTGTTTTGTATAGAACTATAAATGACGACACACATAATTGCTTTGGAAATGTTCTTTCTCATTAACAAACCCTAAAACTTTAAAAGATGAAACTAGTAATTGTAACGGCAGTAGGAGAAATAGAAAAGGATGTTTTAACGCTTTTTAAGAAGGTAAATATTGAAGCTTTTAGTAGTGCAGATATGGATGGTCATAAAAATGCACCTTCATTATTAACGGTGTCAAGTTGAATTGGAGGTTAAAAGTTTGGTAATAAATCTTGTTTGTTATTCACTTCTATAGAAAATGAGAACATTGATGGCTTATTTAACCATATTAGAGCCTTAAACTTAGAAACAAATAACCAATTAAAACGGTTGTTATATCAATTGAAAAATATATATAAATTTAAAATAAAAGCATAATGTTAAACACATATTTTAGAGTAGTCGTAGGTACAATGGTACTATTAAGCGTTTTTCTTACCTATTACGTAAGCCCACATTGGATGTGGTTTACTGTATTTATAGGCGTTAATTTAATACAGTCGGCCTTTACAAAATGGTGCTTATTAGAAACTATTTTAGTAAAACTAGGTGTTAAAAAGGGGGGTGGAGCAAGCTGCTCAGTTCCTTCTGGAAAATAATAGGGATAAAGTTAAAAACCTTATCTAATGAATATAGCGACAGCTGCATAGATTCATTATTAATTGTTAGATAAGCAATAAAAAAATGCCTCCCATATTTGGGAGGCATTTTTTATTTATAAAGCAACTAATTATTGCCCGCCGAAGCTCTTGTTTACATCATCCCTGGCATCCCGCCGCCGCCCATAGGCATTGCTGGAGCATCTTCTTTGATGTCAATTAAAGCACATTCTGTGGTTAAGATCATTCCCGCCACAGATGCTGCATTTTCTAATGCAATACGTGTTACTTTTTTAGGGTCAATGATTCCCGCTTTTATCATATCTACGTATGTTTCGCTTTTTGCATCGTACCCAAAGTTCTTTTTACCTTCTGCTACTTTACTAATTACTACACTACCTTCGCCACCAGCATTCTCGACAATAGTGCGCAAAGGCGCTTCAATGGCTCTCGCTACAATCTGTACACCCGTAGTTTCGTCCATATGATCTGTTGTGATTTTGCTTAATACCGCTTTTGCACGTACTAAGGCAACACCACCACCAGCAACAATACCTTCTTCTACCGCAGCTCTTGTTGCGTGAAGGGCATCATCAACACGATCTTTCTTTTCTTTCATTTCAACTTCAGAAGCAGCACCTACATAAAGTACAGCTACACCACCCGCTAATTTAGCGAGACGTTCTTGTAGCTTCTCTTTGTCATAATCACTTGTTGTAGTTTCAATCTGAGATTTGATTTGACCTACTCTAGCATTGATTGTATTCTTTTTTCCGGCTCCATTTACAAGAGTTGTATTGTCTTTGTCAATGGTTACAGTTTCTACCTCACCCAAGGTACTTATGTCAAAAGGATTCTTTTCTATATCTTGGCCTAAGTCTGTTGAGAAAACAGAGCCACCGGTAAGTATCGCAATATCTTCTAACATTGCTTTTCTACGGTCACCAAAACCAGGGGCTTTTACAGCTGCTATTTTTAATGAACCTCTTAGTTTATTTATTACTAAAGTTGATAAAGCCTCTCCTTCTATATCCTCGGCGATAATTAACAGCGCTCTCCCAGTTTTTACAACAGGTTCTAGTACAGGCATTATCTGACTCATCGTTGTGATTTTTGAGTCATATAAGAACACAAAAGGGTTCTCTAATTCTGTCATCATTTTCTCGCTATTAGTAACGAAATATGGAGACAAGAAACCTCTGTCAAACTGCATTCCTTCTACAACATCTACATAGGTATCTGTTCCTTTAGCTTCTTCAACGGTGATTACTCCTTCTTTGCCTACTTTTCCAAATGCTTTGGCAATTAAATCACCAATTTGGTCATCGTTGTTCGCAGAGATAGAAGCTACTTGCTTAATCTTATCGCTGTCGTTACCTACTTTAGTAGATTGCTTTTCAAGGTCCTTAACAATAGCTTCAACGGCTTTGTCGATACCTCGTTTTAAATCCATTGGGTTTGCACCTGCAGCAACGTTTTTTAATCCTTCTTTTACAATCGCTTGTGCAAGAACGGTAGCTGTAGTAGTACCATCACCAGCAAGATCATTGGTTTTACTCGCTACTTCTTTTACCATTTGCGCTCCCATGTTCTCTAAGGGGTCTTCTAGCTCAATTTCTTTTGCTACAGTAACTCCGTCTTTTGTTACTTGTGGTGCACCAAATGATTTACTAATAATTACATTACGTCCTTTAGGACCTAAAGTTACTTTTACTGCATTTGCTAATGCATCAACACCGCGCTTAATACCGTCACGTGCTTCTAAGTCAAATTTTATATCTTTTGCCATGTCAAAATTTTAATTTTGTCATTCCCTTGAAGAAGGGAATCTGTTTGTTAGTTTAATCTCCCAATTAAAAGCAATTTTTCAAGTTTTAAAAGTAATAGTCTGAAAATGGATTTCGACTGCGCTCAATCTGACAATGTCACTACTTTTTGTAAAATTTTGGGATTTGTTGTTTAATTTTTTTGTGATTTTCGAGTCATTGTCCTTAGACAATTGCGAGGATGTCGTCCTCACGCATAATCAAATAGTCATTGCCATCTAGCTTAAGCTCTGTGCCAGCGTACTTGCCGTATAACACGGTGTCTCCTACTTTTACAGTCATTTTGTGATCTTCTTTTCCATTACCTACTGCAGCTACTTTGCCTTGTTGTGGCTTTTCTTTTGCGCTATCAGGTATGTATAGTCCAGATGCGGTTTTCGTTTCTGCCGCTTGCGGCTCCACGACAACTCTGTCTGCTAGTGGTTGAATTTTTAAACTCATAATAAATTGAAAATTTATTTTCCCGCGAAGGCGGGAATCTTGTTAATACTAATCTTCTTTAGGCAGAAAGTATGCCAACGCTTGGAAACTGTCAAATTAAACTTTTTACAAACAAAAAATGCCAGCTTGTCATAAGCTGGCATTGATATATTTTATTTTATAATAGAGATGTCTTACTTATTCGCGTCGGCATCATCATTTAAAACCGGAAGCGGAGCGTCCTGTGTTGCTGGTAAGGAGTTTTCAATACTGTTAGAGTCAATGGCTCTAGAATCTGTAGTATTATCTGCTGTTCCTAATAAAGGGATGTTTGATAGTAAGATTAAAGCAATTAAGATAATAGACAAGGTCCAAGTGCTTTTATCAAGAAAATCTGTTGTTTTCTTAACACCACCCATTTGCTGGGTTCCGCCACCACCAAAAGAAGAAGACAATCCGCCTCCCTTAGGATTCTGCACCATTATAACTATTACTAGCAAAAATGCTATAAAAATGATCAAAACTAAAAATATCGTAAACGTACTCATGCTGTTATTTTTTCTCTAAATTTTTTACTGCCCGAATTTGGTCTGCAAAGAAACCACTTTTTTCGGGATATTTCAAAATTAATATTTTATATGCTTGTATCGCTTTATTATACTTCTTTTGTTGGAGGTATACCTTAGCTAAAGTCTCTGTCATCAAGGCCTTCGGGCTGCCGCTCTCTGCAATAGAAAATTGTGCGAAAGGTTCATTTTTAGGTTTTGGTACAATCTTAGGTTGCTCCTGTATAAATTTTTCTATCTGCTGAAACTTTATAACCTTGTTTTCTGCTCCTTTTGTAGCTTTTTTTTCTGCGGAAATAGACTCACTTGAAGTGTCTTCTGTTTTCTGAATAGGTGTTGCCTTTGATAGTTTTAACCATTCCGTAAAAGAATGTGTATCGCCTTTGCCAAATGGAATTGGTGCGTTTTCTTCAATCTTAACGGGTGTTTCTTCTTCTGCATTCGAGTCGCTACTTGCTATTTCCGAAGGAGTGCTACTGTTTTCTAATATAGAAAGTACATCTATTTTTTTCTTTTCAAAAAGATGAGGGTCTAGTATAGCGTTTGCCTTTTTAAGCTCTTGTTTCATCTCTCTATCTAGGGCAAGACTTACTTCTTCAGACACATCTTGATGCAATACTTCTATCTCGTTCCACTGAGAATCATGAGCCATAATAGCTTGCGAAATCTGATCTTGAACAAATTCTGTTGAGGTAATGTAAGAGAATAAGACGTCACGGTCTGTAGTATATGCTGCGGTTTTCTTTAAAGCATCATTGTATAAAAAACTATTCTCTTTTTTAAAGGCTTTTAACTGTAAAGCGCGAGCAGATTGAAAGTACGGATAGGTGTCTAAAATCACCGAGATGTCACCCAAATGCTCCTTCTCAATCTCTTGAGGGTTTGCTAATAGATATGTGTAGGTTTCCTTATTCACGGTTTACCATTTTGCGAGCGATTGATTAAATATATCTTGTGTGATACGCTCAAAAATTTCGTCTAAAGCAGAGTCTAGAGAGCTTCCTATTAATTGGGTTGCACCGGGATAATCAAAATAAAATGAGAACCGTTGTTCAAAATCATTATCTGGCAACTGCGTGTCATAAAACCGCACGTTTACACCAACTGTTAATCTGTTTTGGGCAGCAGTACTCTGCGAGGTTGCTGTGATGGGAGCAAAGTAGAATTCGACTATCTCTCCTTCATAAACAAGATCTCCATTATTATTGACAAGGTCTAAGCTGGTTTGATTTAAGATTAAATCTTGCAGTTTTAATGTAAAGTCGCGATCAATTCCAGGCTGCACATTTGCCGCATTATTCTGGAAATAGTTCACCTGAAAAGTCTTTACATCATCACCTATACTAATACCAGAAAATGAATAGGCACCGCAACCGCTTACTATTAAAGCTAGGCAAAGTAGTAAAAAAGTAGTCGCTATGTTACGTATTGAATATTTCATAAAAATAGAACCCACAAATTACAAATTATATTGTTTAATCTTCCTATAAAGTGTGCGTTCACTTATACCCAGCTCATCTGCAGCATCTTTTCGCTTGCCTTTGTATTTTTCAAGTGATTTTTTAATGAGCTCCAGTTCTTTCTCGTGCAATGATAAGTTTTCTTCCTCTTCTATTTCTTCTGCAAAATCGTAAGAATTGGACTTCTGTTCTTGTGCTTCAGAAATTCTAAGCACTTCTACATCTGTGCTTTCATTTGCATAATCGTCCTCTACAATAGCTGCAAGCTGTTCTTCGTGGTTATTATCTTTAGAATATATTTTATTAATTAAAGTAGAATTTTCATCTTTAACCTCAGATGTGTTTGTCGAGTTCATTAACTCCATGGTGAGTTTTTTGAGATCATTTACATCACGTTGCATATCAAATAACACCTTGTACAAAATCTCTCGCTCGTTACTAAAATCACTTTCCGATTTTTTTGAGCCTATCACCGCTGGTAAATTAGAACCCATATCTGGCAAGTACCCACGTAAGGTCTTGTAATCAATACTTCTGTTGGTCTCTAGAACCGATATCTGTTCTGCTACATTACGCAATTGTCTAATGTTTCCACTCCATCGATATTGTAACAATGCACTGATTGCTGGGTCATCTAGACGTACAGTAGGCATCTTGTACTTTTGCGCAAAGTCTGATGCAAATTTTCTAAACAATAGGTGGATATCTTCGCTACGTTCTCTTAATGGTGGTAGGTTAATATCTACCGTACTCAATCTATAGTATAAATCTTCCCTGAATTTTCCTTTTTCAATGGCCTCGACCATTTTTACGTTTGTTGCAGCGACAATACGAACATCGGTTTTTTGTAACTTAGAAGAACCTACTTTTAAAAATTCACCATTCTCCAGAACACGCAATAGTCTAACTTGGGTGGGTAGGGGTAGTTCTCCAACTTCATCCAGAAATATGGTGCCTCCATCTGCGACTTCAAAATACCCGTTACGGGTAGCCGTTGCTCCAGTAAAAGACCCTTTTTCGTGACCAAATAGTTCACTATCTATGGTTCCTTCTGGAATGGCACCACAATTTACCGCGATGTACTTATGGTGTTTTCTGTGCGATAACGCGTGTATTATTTTAGGAATACTCTCTTTACCGACACCACTCTCTCCAGTAACCAACACAGAAATATCTGTAGGCGCTACTTGTATCGCTTTCTCTACGGCACGGTTAAGCTTAGGGTCGTTCCCAATAATCCCAAATCGCTGTTTTGTTGCTTGTATACTTTCCATATGTGTTTCCCGCGAAGGCGGGAATCTTTTTCGAGTTAAGAAAACAATTCAAAAATGAGAATCGTTTTTAACTATTCGTTAATTATGTCTAGACCACCGCTTCTCCTATCAATGTTGCACTTGTACAACTATTAATTTTTACTTGTACAAAATCACCTGGCTTGTAATTTCCTTTTGGGAAAACGGCTACAATGCTTTGCTCATTACGGCCACTCCATTGGTCTGGGTTTTTCTTTGATTCTTTCTCAACTAAAATTTCGGTTACTTTACCTACAAATTGCTGTGTTCTGTATGCGCCGTTTTTACGTTGTTGATCTACAACATCTTGTAATCGTCTCTTTTTTGTTGCTTCTGGGATATCGTCTTCAAACTTACGAGCAGCCATCGTTCCTGGCCTTTCAGAATATTTGTACATATAACCAAATGCAAATTTCACTTCTTCCATCAAGGCTAGGGTGTCTTGATGATCTTGTTCTGTTTCTGAAGGAAAACCAATAATCATGTCTTGTGAGATGCTGGCTTCTGGAAGTATTTCCCACATTTTATTGACAAGTGTGAGGTATTCTTCTACTGTGTGCTGGCGGTTCATTTCTTTTAAAATGCGATTGCTTCCACTTTGCACGGGTAGGTGCACATGCTTGCAAATGTTTTTGTGTTTTGCCATTACATGAAACACTTCTTCTGTCATATCCTGCGGATTTGAAGTAGAAAAACGGATTCTCATTTCGGGCTGTGCCAAGGCTACAAGGTCTAGTAATTGTGAAAAAGAAGTTGCGGTTGCTTTTTCCATTTCGGTAGCGGTTTTAAAATCTTTTTTGAGTCCGCCGCCATACCATAAGTAGCTATCTACATTCTGGCCTAACAAGGTTACTTCTTTATAGCCCGTGTTTGCGAGGTTGTTTATTTCTTCAAGGATACTCTTTGGATCACGACTTCTCTCGCGACCTCTGGTAAAAGGTACCACGCAAAATGTACACATATTATCACAACCTCGTGTAATGCTTACTAGTGCATTAATCCCGTTGGTGTTTAAACGAACCGGAGAGATATCACCGTAGGTTTCTTCTTTAGACAGAATTACATTAACAGCGTCATTTCCTGCTTCAACCTCTGCAAGAAGGTTAGGTAAGTCTTTATAGGCATCTGGGCCTACAACCATGTCTACAATCTTCTCTTCATCAAGAAATTTTTCTTTTAGTCGCTCCGCCATACAGCCTAACACGCCTACTTTCATTTTTGGGTTGATGTCACGTTTTACCGCGTTATATTTTTCAAGACGTTTGCGAACGGTTTGTTCTGCTTTATCTCTAATAGAACAGGTGTTTACTAGTACTAAATCTGCTTCTTCAAGCACTTGTGTTGTATTAAAACCTTGTTCACTCAAGATGGAAGCTACAATCTCACTATCGCTAAAATTCATTGCACAACCGTAGCTCTCAATAAAGAGTTTGCGCGTGTTGTTTTTTTTAGGTGTGATATTTAGTGCGTTACCCTGCACTTTTTGGTCTATTGTTTTTTCCATAGAGATCCGTCTGGGTCTTTGTTTTAACTTCTGTTCAACTAGCGTGCAAAGATAAGAATAAAGTGCAATTTATGACAAAGTGGCAGGTAACTTTTTATTATTTTTGCGTCAAATAGCAAAACGTAAACCCAAACCAAATGGAACACAAAATCTTTCAAAAAATAGAACAATCTTCAAAACCAAACTTTAGCGATGTTATCTCTAAAAGTTTTGACATGTTTAAGCTCGTCTTTAAAGAAGGGCTCATACATAGCCTTATCAGTCTTGCTATTGCAATTCCTTTTTTACTTATTATTTATATTCCAGTCCTGCCGGCTTATATTGATATGATACAACATGCAGGTGAATATGGATATCAACCCACTTTTTTTAAAGACATGTCTCCAGTATTAATTGTTGTTTGGGTGCTGTTTGTATTTGTGTTCTCTTTTTTACTTCAAGTGGTTAATGTCTCCGTATTGGGTCATTTTTTAAAGTTGGTGAAAAATAAAGATTTGGGTACTAATGATACCATAGGTGGTTATTTTTCAATTGCGAAAGAACATTTTGGAAAAATACTTTTATTATCACTTGCTACAATGGGTATTGCTATACTCGCTACAATGCTGTGTTACTTTCCTATAATATACGCGATGGTTCCATTAACTATTATTACACCTATTTTTGTTTTTAACCCAGAGATGAGTGTAGGAGATTTAGTTAAAGCAAGTTTTAAACTAGGTAATAAATATTGGGGTGTACTTTTCGGGATTATTTTTATAGCTAGTCTGATTGCTACATTAGGAATGATAGCTTGCTATATAGGTTTTGTAGCAACAATGGCATACAATTATGTTGCCTATTATTACATTTATAAAGACACTATTGGTTTTGATGAGGAGCCGTCAACTTCTGGTAATTTATTAGTGTAATTCAAACTTCGGAAATTTTAAACTTCAAAAAATAATTCATTTGAAATTTATTTAAGCCACTTTCTTTTACTGAAAGTGGCTTTTTTAATGGGTTGAATGGGTGTGAAATATATTATATTTCCGAAGTAAAAAGCAGTGGTTTTGGCGCTAAAACCAAGCAAATTTTGAGATATATTTTAAGGTATAAAAAAAATTCACATACTTTTGTAGCCCACTTTTAGGTTCTCGACACTTCGAGAATTGATATAAAAAATTTCAAATGGCTAAAAATTTAGTGATTGTTGAGTCCCCCGCAAAAGCGAAAACCATAGAAAAATTTCTTGGAAAAGATTTTAAGGTGGCATCCAGTTTTGGTCATATTGCAGATTTACCCTCTAAAGAGTTGGGTGTAGATGTGGAAGGTGATTTTACTCCTAAATATATAGTCTCCAGCGACAAGAAGAAACTTGTGGCAGAATTAAAAAGAGAAGCTAAAAAAGCCGAAATGGTTTGGCTAGCAAGTGATGAGGATCGAGAAGGAGAGGCAATCGCGTGGCATTTATCTGAAGAGTTAAATTTAAATGATGAGAATACAAAGCGCATCGTTTTTCACGAGATTACAAAGACGGCTATTTTAAAGGCAATTGAAAACCCAAGACAAATAGATTATAACTTAGTAGATGCGCAGCAAGCAAGACGTGTACTAGATAGGCTTGTGGGGTATGAATTATCGCCAGTTTTATGGCGCAAGGTAAAAGGTGGGCTTTCTGCTGGGCGTGTGCAATCTGTTGCAGTGCGATTAATTGTAGAGCGAGAACGTGAGATAGAAGGTTTTACTCCAGTCGCTTCTTATAGAGTAGATGCAGAGTTTTTAAGTGTTGACGGCAGTAGGTTTAAAGCAAAACTTGCTAAAAATTTTAAAACAGAAAAAGAGGCGAGAGCATTTTTAGAGAAAAACATAAGCGCATCATATGATGTAGCGAGTTTAGTTAAAAAGCCAGCAAAGAAATCTCCAGCGGCACCGTTTACGACATCCACCTTACAGCAAGAAGCTTCGAGAAAACTTTATTTTTCAGTAGGTAAAACAATGACTATTGCCCAGCGTTTGTATGAAGCGGGTTTAATTACGTATATGAGAACAGATAGTGTAAATCTATCTAATGACGCAAAAGGCGCAGCAGCTGCAGAGATTACAAAATCTTATGGTGCAGCATATAGTAAGCCACGTGATTATAAAGGAAAGTCTAAAGGAGCTCAAGAAGCTCACGAAGCGATTAGGCCTACAGATATGTCTAAGCACACCGTTAATATTGAGAACGACCAAGCACGACTTTATAATTTAATCTGGAAACGTACACTAGCGTCTCAAATGAGTGATGCACAATTGGAGCGTACCAATGTTAAAATTGGGATTCACGGGGCCAACACTTTAAAAGAGCAATTTACTTCTAATGGAGAGATGATCAAGTTTGATGGTTTCTTAAAAGTATACCTAGAAGGAACTGATTTTGAAGAAGAAGAACAAGAAGGGATGTTGCCTAATCTTAAAGAGGGTGACGATTTAAATAAAAACTACATTACCGCTACAGAGCGATTTACAAGACCGGCATACCGTTTTACTGAAGCTTCTTTAGTAAAGCAATTAGAAGAGTTAGGTATAGGGCGTCCGTCTACCTATGCCCCAACAATTTCTACTATAATAAACAGAAACTACGTAGAGAAAGGAACAGTAGAAGGAGTAGAACGCACCTACTTGCAAATGACACAAGAAGGTGAAACGGTAAAGGATGCTCAGTTAACTGAAACGGTAGGGTCTGATAAAGGAAAGATGGTTCCAACAGATATTGGGATGATTGTGAATGACTTCTTAGTAGAACATTTTTCTAATGTGTTAGATTTTAATTTTACTGCAAAAGTAGAGCAGAATTTTGATGATATCGCAGATGGAAACTTGAAGTGGAAGACCATGATGAAAGATTTCTATGATAAGTTTCATCCTACAGTAGAAGATGTAAAAGAGAATGCAAATAGAGAAAGTGGTGAAAGGGCTTTGGGAGAAGATCCTGCAACTGGTAAGCCTGTTATAGTTCGTTTAGGTCGTTTTGGACCCATGGCGCAAATAGGAGCGGCAGATGATGAAGAGAAAAAATTTGCTAGTCTACGCCCAGACCAGCAATTGCATCTAGTTACTTATGAAGAGGTGATGGACTTATTTAAGTTGCCAAAAACACTTGGAGTTTATGACGGGGAAGAAGTAGAAGTGAACAATGGACGTTTTGGCCCATATGTTCGCTTAGGGAAGATGTTTGTTTCATTACCTAAAGGGCAAGATCCATTAGATGTGGATATGGCCATGGCAAAAGAACTTATAGAAGAGAAGAAAAAGGCAGATGCGCCTATATATATGTATGAGGATTTACCCGTACAAAAAGGGAAGGGGCGTTTTGGGCCATTTATCAAATGGAACAATATGTTTATCAATGTCAATAAGAAGTACGATCACGACAACCTGAGTGAAGCAGATATCATTGAACTTATAGAGGTGAAGAAGCAGAAGGAGATTGATAAAGTGATCCATAATTGGGAAGCGGAAGGAATACGATTGGAGAAAGCTAGATGGGGTCGTTATAACTTGCTTCAAGGAAAAACTAAGGTAGAATTGCCAAAAACTACAGAGGCAGAAAAGATGACGCTAGAGCAAGCACAGGCTATTTTAGAGAAAAAAGCACCCAAGAAAAAGAAAGCAGCGGCAAAAAAGAAAAAAGCACCTGCTAAGAAGAAAACGGCAGTAAAGAAGAAGTAATAAGTTAATTGTTAAAAGTAAATCGTGGATTGCGATTACTGGAAGCTTAGATTTTTTTACTACAGCAAGAAACTATTTTTAATGTTTTAAATAGGAATAATTGCTTCGGAAATGTGCTGTATTTGAAACAAGCTTATAAATATTTAATTCCTAATTCCTAATTCCCTTTGAAAGAATACTTAGTCCCCGTTTCTAAATCTGTAATTGCTCATCGTGAGGTATTGCCTGCGGGCACTTTAGGGAAACAGCTTGATCTGCATATGGAAGGGGGTACTATTCCTGTTGTATCAAAAGCCAAGTTTGCTATTTTCGGAATACGCGAAAACCGTAACGATGTAGATTATATGGGGGCTGAGGTGAATTTTGAAAATTTCAGAAAAGCATTATACTCCTTATATCCAGGCAATTGGTCTGGTAAAATTATTGACCTAGGTGATATACAGAAAGGGGCTACAATAGCAGATACACTGTTTGCAGTGAAGCAAATAACAGAGGAGTTGTTGTTAAAAAAAGTGATTCCAATTATTTTAGGAGGAAGTCAAGATATGGCCTATGGGCAGTATAGAGCCTATGATGCCATTGGTAAAATGGTCAATTACGTAAATATAGATGGTAGGTTTGATTTAGGTGATGCCGAGAAGCCTATGACCAATAAGTCGTATATAGGAAAGATCATTGTAGATGAGCCTTATAATTTGTTTAATTATTGCACGATAGGGTACCAATCCTACTATAATCCGCCTCAAGAGATTGGATTGATGGACAAACTGTATTTTGATGCATTTAGACTGGGCGATATTGTAGCAGACATTAAGAGTGTAGAACCACTGTTGAGAGATGCAGATATTGTGACCCTTGACGCGACCTCCATAAAAGGAGCTTTTTTGTCCATTTCTGGGGATGAAAGTCCCAATGGTTTTGACGGAAGAGAGATCTGTGCAGTATCAAGATATGCAGGAATTAGCAATAAAGTAACTTCATTTGGCGTTTATGAATTAAATGGGAGTACTGAAAGTAAAAGTGGAGCGATGTTAATTGCGCAAATGATTTGGTATTTTATAGAAGGGGTCAATTTTAGAGTGAAAGACGATGATTTTAACGATGAAAATTGCTTTACAACCTACAATGTACCGATAGATGATGAAATTTTAACATTTAAAAAGAGCAGTAAAACGGGGCGTTGGTGGATAGAATTACCTTTTATTTCAAATGTTAATAATAAATTAAAAAGACAGACGTTATTACCTTGCACCTATGGCGATTATTTGGGTGCAATCCAACAGGAAATCCCCGAAAGATGGTACAAAGCCCGTAGGAAGAATGAAGTATAAACAGTCAACTAAAATTAAAAAAGTTTTAAGGATTTTATAACATTATTGTTGTGTATTACACAATTTTTAGATACGTTTACGCCCTTAAAATTTTGAATTTAACCTAAAATCTATGAAGAAGTTTATTGCATTAGCTGCGATCGCTACCTTTTTGTTCAGTTGTAACTCTAGTGATAGAGGAGAATTAGTAGGAGCAAAAGGTAAAAAATGGTTCCCTGAAAAGCCTTACGGAATGACTTTAGTTCCAGGTGGTTCTTTTATAATGGGTAAAGCAGACGATGACTTCGTTGCTGTAAACGATGCCCCAACAAAGACCGTTACTGTACGTTCATTTTATATGGATGAAACAGAAATTACAAATGCTGAATACCGTCAGTTTGTAGAATGGGTTCGTGATTCTACCGTACGTTTAAAACTTGCAGTCCTTGCAGACGAAGTAGGTGCCACTCCTGGAGATGGCGGAATTGGTGATTTTGCTTTTGATGATAATCAAGATGAAGAGAAATCTGCCTATGACCAGTATATGGAAGACAATTACTATGGTCTTGGTGAAGATTTTTATGCAGGAAGACGTATCAATAGAAATATCGACCTTATTTGGGACACCCAACAATACCCAGATGAATATTATGTAGAGGTGATGGACAGTATGTATATCCCACTAGATGAGGCGTATAATGGACAGCGTACTATTGACGTGACTAAATTAAAGTTTCAATATTCATATATGGATATTCAAGCTGCTGCTAAAAACCAGGACAAAAGAAGAAGAGACTTTATTCAGAAAGAAGAGTTGATGATCTATCCTGATACTACCGTTTGGATAAAAGATTTTAATTATTCTTATAATGAGCCAATGCATAACGATTATTTCTGGCACGAAGCTTATGGAGAATACCCTGTGGTAGGAATAAACTATAAGCAGGCAAAAGCATTTTGTGCTTGGCGTACTTTGTACAAAAACTCATTTCAGAAATCTAAAGGAAACAATTTTGTAAACTCTTTCCGTCTTCCTAGTGAAGCAGAATGGGAATATGCTGCTCGTGGTGGTCTAGAATCTGCTACTTTCCCTTGGGGAGGGCCGTATGCCAAAAATGACCGTGGTTGTTTCTTAGCAAATTTCAAGCCATTACGTGGTGATTATGCGGCAGATCAAGCCTTATATACAGTAGAGGCAGATGCCTATGAGCCTAATGAATACAATCTGTATAATATGGCAGGTAACGTATCTGAGTGGGTAAACTCATCTTATGATGCTGCTTCTTATGAATATTCTTCATCTATGAATCCAAGTGTAAACGACAATGACAATGCTCGTAAAGTAGTACGTGGTGGTTCTTGGAAAGATGTGGCCTACTTCTTACAGGTGAGTACTCGTGATTATGAGTATGCAGATTCTGCACGTAGCTATATTGGATTCAGAACAGTACAAGATTACTTAGGTACTGACGTGACGTTAAATGAGCAATTTGGCGACGCGAGATAATCTCTTAAAATATATTAAACCCCAATTTTTTAATAAACTAAACTTAAACTAAACTAAAACTTACTTAATTATGGCACAGTCTAAAGCAACTAAAAGACTTTTTAATATGGCCTACGGGCTTGGAGCATCAATCGTTATTATTGGTGCATTATTTAAAATCCTTCACTGGGATTTCGGTTTTCCATTTGATGGAAACACTTTATTAACTGTTGGTCTTGTTACAGAGGCAATCATTTTTGCGATTTCTGCTTTTGAGCCAATAGATGAAGATCTAGATTGGTCTTTAGTATACCCAGAGTTAGCTGGCGGTCTTACAACAGGTAAGAAAGCAAAGCAACCAGAAGATGCACAAGGGCTATTATCTAAAAAATTAGATGAAATGCTAAAAGATGCACGTATTGATGGAGAAATGATGAATAGTCTTTCTACTAGTATCAAATCTTTTGAAGGAGCCGCTAAAGGTATGGCGCCAACTGCAGAGGCAATGAGCTCTACTAAAAAATATAGCGAAGAGATGGCAATGGCTGCTGCACAAATGGAGTCTTTAAATAGCCTTTATAAAGTACAAGTAGAATCTACAAGTCGTCAGACTGAGGTAAATGAGCGCGTAGCAGAAAATGCGGAGCAACTTAAATCTCAAATGGAGCACTTAACAACGAGCCTTTCTTCTCTTAATGGAGTTTACGGTGGTATGTTATCTGCAATGGGAAAAAACAGTTAAGATAGTTTTCAACGAATATTAATTTTAAAACAAATTTAAAATGGCAGGAGGAAAACTATCCGCAAGACAAAAGATGATTAACCTGATGTATCTGGTTTTCATCGCGATGTTGGCATTAAATATGTCAAAAGAAGTGCTATCTGCATTTGGTTCAATTAATGAAAAATTGGCCAGAGCAAATACGAGCTACGAAACGAAAAACGCTAAAGCTTTAACAGATTTAACCGCTAAAGAAGGTGAAAATGAAAAAGCAAAAGAAACAGCAGATATCGCGAGACAAGCGAATAAGCTGTCTAACGATTATGTAGGGTTTATCGAGACTCAGAAATCTATGTTAACAGCAGATTTAGAGGATGCTACAGACTATGAGACTATGGACACGTCTAGTTTACTTGACCAAACTTATTTTGAAGGTGGAAACCTAACAGAAGCGGGTCAAAAGTATATGGATGAGATGGACAAGTATAAAAATGGAATGATTGCTTTAATGGGTGATAATAATCCAGAATTAGTGGCGCAGGTGAAAAATGATTTCAACACGGCTGATATCAAGGTGGGTGAAGGTCCTTCTGCAACTACTCAAAATTTTATCAATTACAATTTTGTTGGTTTTCCAATGATTTCGTCTATTACTAAAATGACGCAAACTCAGAATGATGTGAAGTCAGTAGAAAATGAGTTAATGACGAAGTTATTAGCTGGTAACCTAAAGGCATTGACTAATATTTCTGAAGCGAATTACGAAACGGTAATGACTACCTCAAAAGGTGCTTATTATTCAAGTGATAGCTTTGATGGTGTACTTGGACTTGGTCGTGTAGATGAATCTACAAAACCAGAAAGAGTAGAACTTAAAATAGACGGAAGACCTATACGTGCAGATCAGTACGAGTTTATGGGCGGTAGAATTGCGCTTAAAATGGGTGCAGGTGGAGTTGGAGAACACAAAATAACAGGTAACCTTATCTATTTACAAGATGGTAAAGAAGTAGTTGTTAAAGTTGAAAAAAGCTATACAACCATTGGTAAACCTAACTCTGCAACTATTGCTGCAGATAAAATGAACGTTGTTTATCGTGGTGTATCTAACCCAATGACTATTGATTTTGCTGGTATCAACCCAAGTAAAGTAAATGCTTCGGCACCTGGTTTATCTAAAAAATCTGGAACATCTTATACGATGACTCCTGGCTCTGGGCGTGAAGTAACAATTAGCGTTAGTGCTACATTACCTAACGGTGGTGGTGGCGTTTCAGATAAAGCTACTTTCCGTATTAAAGATATCCCAAGACCTACTGGAGCCATTCGTGGTGAAGACGGTAATGGAGGTTGTGTAAAAATGCAGCGTCAAGGACTAGAAAAATCTAGTGTTAGTGCAAAATTAGATGATTTTGATTTTGACCTTAAACTTGATGTTACAGGATTTAGCTTTAAAGTGAGCGGGCAACCAACAATTAAGGTAAGCGGTAGAAAATTGAACGGTGCAGCTTCAAGTGCTTTAAGAAAAGCGAAGAGAGGTGAAACGGTTCAGATATATGATATCAACGCTAAAATATCTGGTAATTCAGGTTATAAGTTGAAAAAAATATCTCCTATCTGTATAGAATTGACAAACTAGAATTAAAATAATACACTATGACTATTAAAAATGTTGTTTTAACTGGAGCGATTGCATTATTTGCGACGGCTACTTCTGTAGCGCAGATCAATATATTGAATGCCGAAACTCCAGACGATATAGGCAAGAAGACAGCAGCTCAAATTGAGTACGACAACGATGAGCCGTTACCATACGGTTATGTTGACGAACGCGATGTGCTGTGGTCTAAAGCTACTTGGGAGTTCGTTGATCTTGATGAACGTGTTAACTTTCCATTATACTACCCTATTGACACCAACAACATAGGTAGTGATAGAAGATCTTTATATGATGTACTTGTAACTGCGATGAAAAACGGTGAAATTACAGAAGTATATTCAGATTCTTATTTTACTGAGAAAAGAAGCCTTGGAGATCTAGATGCATCTTTAGTATATAGAGATACGACAGATTATGGTATTGATCAGTTTAATGCAGATGGTTTTGTAGATGACGAATATATACGTGAGTTTACATTAGATGCTGCAGATATAGAAGGTTGGAAAATGAGAGGGCTTTGGTACATTGACAAACGTCAAGGTGAGCTTAAGTATCGTTTATTGGGCCTTTGTCCAGTAGCAGGAGAAGCTCGTTCTAAGGCATTTGATGATGAAGGTGGTAGCGATGATACCGTAGATTTGTTTTGGGTATTTTTCCCAGCGGCACGTGAGACTTTGCATCAATCAAAAGCTTTTAACCGTAAGAATACGTCACAACCCATCTCTTATGATCACCTCTTAAATTCAAGACGCTTTAGTGGCTTGGTTTATAAAGAGGACAATGTTCAGGGCGATAGAGAAGTTAATGAATACATAGTCGATAACTCATTAATGCAACTCTTAGAATCAGATCGTATTCGTGAACAAGTTCGTAACATCGAAATTGATCTCTGGAACTATTAATAGTTTATGAAGTAATAGATATAAAGCCTCCTTTTTTAGGAGGCTTTTTTTATGCTGAAATTTTAAGGCGTCAACACCGTTAAAAAGTATCTTTGCCTTGTGAAAAATGTGGATTACATCATTGTAGGTTTTGGTATTGCAGGGCTATGTTTTGCTGAAACTTTAAGGCAACATAATCGCTCTTTTGTTGTAATTGCAGACGCTAAAAGTGGAGCAACATCAGCCTCTGGAGGGGTGCTTAATCCTACCGTACTCAAACGCTTTACTGCGGCTTGGAAAGCCAACGAGTTTCAAGATAAGGCCATACCGTTTTATAAAGAAATAGAACGTTATCTTGAGGTGCCTATCATTTCCGAAGTGAAGATTAAACGTATTCTAAACTCGATTGAAGAACAAAATGACTGGATGGTGGCAAGTGATAAAAATGAATTAAAAACGTTTTTAAATCCAAACTTGACAGCATCAACGAATAAGTATATAAACGCACCTTATCATTTAGGCATTGTTAGTGGGGGGCATCATTTAAAACCAGAAGTACTTCTTGATGCCTACATAGAAAAATTAGAAAAAGAAGGAAGGTATGCTAAAGATGATTTTGACCATACCCAACTAGAAGTAACTGAAACTAAGGTTCAATATAAAGATTGGGCTGCAAAACACATTGTTTTTGCAGAGGGTGCAAAAGTGGTTGAGAATCCATTTTTTCCTTATCAAGATCCTTTTACTAATAAATCTGTTTTAATAGGTAATAAAGGGGACTACGTTATTGTAAAGGCGCCAGAATTAAATGTTTCTTCCATATTAAAAGGAGGTATGATGCTTATCCCTTTAGGTGATGGTCTCTATAAAATAGGAGCGACCTATGACCGTCATATCTATGATGCAATACCATCTCCAGAAAAACGCGAGGAGATCTTGCTTAAACTTAACAAAATGATTTCCTGCCCTTTTGAGGTGGTTAATCAAGTAGCGGGAGTTCGTCCCACCATAAAAGATAGAAGACCACTTATTGGTTTACTTAAAGGGCAGTCAAGGATAGCATTTTTAAATGGTTTAGGGACCAGAGGACTTTCTATGGCGCCCTTAGTGTCGTTTTGGTTATTAAGGCAATTAGAAGCAGGAGAAAAGCTACCCCTAGAAGTTGATATCAATCGTTTTTTGAAGCCTTAGCTTTGGTCTTATCATAACTCATAAACATATTAATCCATATATTTCTGGAGACGCGAGCGATTAGCGGTAAAAACAGGACTAATGCCGCTATTAAACTTATAAATGAAGCAAATAAGCTAAAGTGTAAACTCCAATATGCAATCACGAATGCAGCTGTTGCAACGGCGATACCTACTCCATAACTTACATACATAGCTCCTATAAAAAACGAGGGCTCCATTCTGTACTTTGTGTCACAATGAGAACAACGCTCGTGCATGTTTAGTGTTTCTGAAATCTTATACGCATTCCTATTTGTATACATTTTTCCAATATGACATACAGGACATGTTCCGGTAAAAATGCTGTATAGTTTTGTTCCTTTCATGTTTATTTTCCGACTAGACGGAAATCTTTTTGGGCGCTAAATTTATTATTAAAGCGATTTCTTGTTTCTGCGGAAATTCTAAACCATTAAAGTGGTTTTGAATCTTTAAAATTTTCGCGTAAGCTGTATTTTTTTAACACTACAAAATTAAGCATCTTTGCAAAAATTGAATACGGCTATTGTGTTCTTTTTAATCAATATTATTTATGCTTAATATACATAACCTATCTGTCTCATTTCAAGGAGAGTATTTATTTGAAAAAATCACGTTTCAATTGGGTGGAGGAACTCGTGTGGGTCTCGTAGGAAAAAACGGTGCAGGAAAGTCTACTTTACTTAAAATTATCTCTGGAGAGCAAGAGTATGATGACGGTTCTATTGCGATGGATAAAGAATTGTCTATCGGTTTCTTAAAACAAGATATTGATTTTACAAAAGGCCGTACCGTTCTTGAAGAATCGTACCAAGCGTTTATTGAAATTAAAAAATACGAAAAGCAGTTAGAAGACATAAACACACAGCTCGCTACCAGAACAGATTATGAAAGCGAAGGCTATAACCAGTTGATGATTGACCTTAATGAGGTGCAAGAGCAATATGAAATACACGGAGGTTATAACTATCAAGGAGAGACAGAACGTATTTTGCAAGGTTTAGGTTTTCAGAGAGAAGATTTTAATAAGATTACAGAGACCTTCTCTGGAGGTTGGCGTATGCGTATTGAACTGGCTAAATTATTGCTTCAAAACAATGATATCTTATTGCTGGATGAGCCTACTAACCACCTTGATATAGAGTCTATATTGTGGTTAGAAGAGTTTTTGCGTAATTATCCTGGAGCCGTTGTTGTGGTGAGTCACGATAAGATGTTTCTTGATAATGTAACGAACAGAACTATAGAGATATCTTTAGGTAAAATCTATGATTATAAACAGCCATATACCAAGTACTTAGTACAGCGTAAAGAGCTTAGAGAGCAACAATTAGCTTCTCAGAAAAATCAGCAAAAGCAGATTGAGCATACAGAAAAACTGATTTCTAAGTTTAAAGCCAAAGCAAGTAAGGCCACCATGGCACAATCGCTGGTGAAAAAGTTAGATAAAATAGATCGTATTGTGGTAGATGAAGATGATAACTCTGTAATGTCCTTGCGTTTTCCTATTAGTAAAGTACCTGGAAAAGTGGTGATACAAGCTAAGGGCGTCTCTAAAGATTATGGAGATAAGAAAGTCTTACAAGGAGTAGATCTAATGATAGAGCGCGATGCAAAAGTGGCATTTGTGGGGCAAAACGGACAAGGAAAATCTACACTTGCAAAAATTATTGTGAATGAAATTCCGCATGGCGGCGTGCTTGAGTTAGGTCATAATGTGCAAATAGGCTATTTCGCACAAAACCAAGCAGAATATTTAGATGGTACAAAAACGGTAGAAGACACCATGTTAGATGCCGCAGATGAAAGAACACGGCCCTTAGTGCGTAATATTTTAGGATCTTTTCTTTTTAGAGGTGATGAAGTTGAAAAATATGTACGCGTATTAAGTGGAGGAGAACGTAATCGACTTGCGCTTGCAAAACTATTATTACAGCCCTTTAATGTGTTAGTGATGGATGAGCCCACCAATCACTTAGATATAAAATCTAAAAATGTTTTAAAAGATGCCTGTAAAAACTTTGAAGGCACCTTACTGTTAGTGAGTCACGACAGAGATTTTCTGCAAGGCTTGACAGATAAGGTCTATGAGTTTAAAGACCATAAAATAAAAGAATACTTAGGAGATATTGATTATTTCTTAGAACAACGAAATATAGAGAACCTTCGCGAGGCAGAAAAGCGAACGGTAGTAGCAAAAGAAGTGAAAGCCGATGTTAAGGCAGGGAAGCAGTCTTATGAAGATCAAAAAAAGGAGAAATCGCTTACAAATCGTTTGAGTAAAATTGAATCAAAAATTAATAAGCTAGAGCGAGATGTAAAAGCCATTGATGTGGAGCTTGCTATCAATTATGAAGAGACCATAGCTAAAGATGGTTTCTTTGATAGCTATCAAGCAAAGAAGGATGAAGTAGTGAAACTTATGGGTGATTGGGAAGATGTTACTACTCAATTAGAATCTTTAAATTCTTAATATATCATGGAAGAACATTCATTCCAGTGTCCACATTGCTGGGAGCAAATTTCTATGATGCTCGATACATCTGTGTCTTTTCAAAAATACGTAGAGGATTGTGAGGTGTGTTGTAATCCCATTGAGCTTTCTGTGGCTTATGAAAACACCGTTTTAACTCAGTTTTCTGCTGATAGCATAGAGCAATAATTTCTCATTTCTGAAATATGAACTATTTATCATATAGTTCTTGCACAGCCTGAACAGGTTTGTGTCATTGCGGTCCAATGTTTTCTGCGGCAGAACGTTTAGAAAATCAATCTAGTTCTCGCTAGTAGTAAACCCAGTTAAAAAAGTAACTGGGTCTTTATGTTTCAAACTTGCGACGCTCATATCAAAGTCTTTTGTGGTCATAGACAAGCTAAATTGACGGGTTGCATTATGTATGTGAAGCCAAACTGTTTTATAACATATCATGTTAATTTAGATCTTGATAATAGAGTCTAGTTCGTCTACTAGTCGAGCGCTTTCATAAAAATGTGAAGGTTTTCTCTCTTTTAGTATTTCTCAAACCATTTAAAATGAGCCTCCATAATAGCGGCTTTATTTTCATTAATATGAGCTTCAAATTTCTTTGCGACCATGGATAGATTTTTAGAACGCAACCATATGAGATTCCAGTTTGTAATGATGGGAAGATTCTTGACCGGGATGACTTGAAGATCACCACTTTTTAATTCGTTTTTTATTCCAATTAATGGCATTATAGAAAAACCTAGCCCAGCGATAATAGCCTGTTTTACTGCCTCATTAGACGTTAATTCCATTTTCTTATACGTTGATATTTTGTGTGATGCAATAAAACGTTCCATTGCGTTTCGTGTCGCAGAACCTTGTTCTCTGTATATAAGCGGCAGTTGCTCCATTACTTTGATGCTTAAGTTTTTTTCTATTGATTTATACTGTTTGCCTCCCACGAGGTAGAGTTTGTTTTCCATTAATTCGATGCGATTAATTTTTACATTTTTTGGTATCGTGGATACCATGGCAAAATCGACATCATTATTTTCAATAGATCGCATCACTTCTGCTTTATTGGTAACATCCATGGTTAGGTCAACTCCGGGGTTTTCGCTTAAGAATTCTGTCAAGAAATTGGGCATTGCATATTTTGCAGTGGAGACAATGGCTATTTTAAGTTTGCCTGCAAGTTCCCCCTTGTAGGAGAGTGCTTTATAGTTAATTGTAGATACCTCATTTAGTACTTTTTCTGCTGCAAGTGCAATCTCTTCTCCAAACTCTGTAATGTATAAGCGTCTCCCAACAATCTCGAATAATGGAATATTGAATTGTTCTTGGAATTTTTTTAGCTGAATTGATACGGCAGGTTGAGTCAAAAAAAGTTCTTCAGATGCCTTTGTAACACTCTTTAATGCTGCTATTTTGTGGAAAATCTCTAGTTGATGCAGTGTGTAGTTCATAAGTATAGTTTATATAAATCATAATAAATATAAATAAAAATTAACAAATAAAAGCATGCATCTTTGCTAAAAATTAAAACAATGGGAACACTTATTCAAAAAAACAGAAATCGATTCATAGCCAAAAATCTTGATTTAAATACTTTTATATCTCGAGATACTGTAAAATTTTTAAAGATGATATCCATACTTGGATTGTTTATATTTTTTATAGTGTTAAGTCTTACTAATGGCAATCTCCATCTAACTGAGATAAGCACAGGTGGGGCGATTGTTATCATGCTGTCTTTTATTAGAATATATTCTGAATAATTGCTGGGCTTTTATCTATCCTTTACCTAACCTACATTTATGGACCTTCATTTACTGATTGATAACTTAACCAACCCAGCACTATTATTTTTCTTTTTAGGTGTGATTGCGGTACAATTAAAAAGTGATCTTGAAATACCAAAAAACTCTTCCAAATTTATTTCGCTTTACCTCTTATTATCTATTGGTTTTAAGGGAGGTCAAGAGCTAGCTCATAGTTCATTTACTATTGAGATTTTATGGTCTTTACTTTTTGGAATATTTCTAGCTATTGCGATTCCAGTATACACTTATTTTATCTTAAGACGAAAGTTTAGCGTCGAGAATGCTGGGGCCATAGCTGCGGCGTATGGTTCGGTTAGTGCGGTGACTTTTGTAACAACTATTTCATTTTTAGAAATGGAGCAGATCGCTTTTAGTGGTCATATGGTAGCTGTAATGGCGTTGATGGAAGCGCCTTCCATCATGGTAGGATTGCTTTTAATGATGGTTTTTAGAAAGGATAAAAACAAGGATAGTGTTTCGACTAAAAAAGTATTACATCATGCCTTAACAAACGGGAGCGTGGTAATTATAATAGGTAGCTTGCTAGTGGGGCTATTGGCAAGTGAAGCGCAAGCCGAAGGGATTAAGCCTTTTACAACAGATATTTTCAAAGGGTTTTTAGCCGTATTTCTTCTGGATATGGGTATCACAAGTGGGCGTAAATTATCTGACTTTGTTAAAAAAGGATGGTTTGCGTTACTTTTTGCCATAATAATACCCATAATAAATGGAACAATAGTGGCTATTGTTAGCGGGGCTTTTGTTACTGGTGAGGGTAATAGGTTGTTGTTTGCAATTCTTGCTGCTAGTGCGTCATATATTGCGGTGCCTGCCGCTATGAAGCTAGCTGCGCCCAAAGCAAACCCAAGTCTTTATATACCGATGGCATTAGCGATTACATTTCCGTTTAATATTACACTGGGAATGCCATACTATCTTTATATTATTCATTTAGTATAAATATAATTAATGATTACTATAAGATATATAAATATAGATATATGAATTAAATCATCGACCTTTGTGTCAGCAAACAAGAATATTTTTTTTTTAAAACACATAATTATGGAAGCAATATTGAAAGAACCTATTTTAAAAACACAACAAAAAATAAATTTAATTGAAGGAAAATTTACTTCGATAGAGGCGGCAGATATTATAAATGAGGTACTTGAAGTGAAAATTAACTTTCACAAAATTCAAAGACTTTCTTTAACAGAAGGGGATACTAGTAATAAATGTGAATTTGATAGTTCTAGAATAGAAGAGTTAATGAAAGAACAGATAATTGCAAAAGCGTTTTTTTCTCAGGCCAAATTGCAAGGAAAGAAACTAAAAATGACAAGTACCATTCATATTGAAATGGAGGATTAAAAGAAAAGATGTAGATCGGGTGATAAAGTTAAAGGATTAGTGCCCGAATTATACGCTTAGATTGTTGAGAAAAAACCACGTATACAGCGTGGTTTTTTTGTTAGGAATGGTTTTGTACAAAGTTTAAATCGATTTTTATCTCATACGAGTTTGCGTAAAAACAGCTATATTCTGCCTGAATAACACTTGTTTGGAGCAACTTTCTATAATGCTCAATACATCTGTAGCTTTTTTGAAATACGTATGAAGATTGTGAGGTGTGTTGTAATCTCATTGCGCTTTCTTTGGCTTATGAAAGCACCATATTAACTCAGTTTTCTACTGATCACATAGAGCAATAATTTCTCATTTCTGAAATATAAAATATTTATCATTTAGTTCTTGGAAAGCCTAAAAAGGTTTGTATCTTTGCAGTCCAATATTTTTGGCGGTATTATGAACCGCAAAGTTAAGAGCTAAAGTGAAAAAATTGGAGCATATATCGCGGGATAGAGCAGTAGGTAGCTCGTCGGGCTCATAACCCGAAGGTCACTGGTTCGAGTCCAGTTCCCGCTACTAGTAATGACAAGCCTTCACAGAAATGTGAAGGCTTTTTTTTATTGTAGAAACTTAAGGCAATGTATAAGGTTCGTATCTTGAATTTATTTGTGGGGCGTCTTTAAGTCTAAATTTTAGAACATCTGAGCAAGTTCTAACAAAAGCAATTAGGATACTCAGTTTCCGTGATAATAAAAATAGGCTTCACATTTCTGTGAAGCCTATTTTTATTGAAGGGTAAAAGTAAAATGCTTATTTCACCAAAATCCTAACGGTTCTAAATGTATTTTGATCTATCGCAATTAATTTTACAAAATATACTCCAGAAGACATTGCTTCCATATTAAGATTAAGATTGAACGTTTCTCCTTCTCTTTTTACCTTTTTGTATTTTAATTGTTGACCAATAGCATTATAAACAGCTACAAAAATTCTGCTGTCATTTTGTGTAGTTAAAGTGATATCAAAGTTTTTATTATCTGAAGACTTAACCACTAAATCTGAATCTGGTAATTGATTTACTTCAGCTCCTAGCGTGTCATCTATCTCAACGGTATAATCCTGCGTTTCACCAAAATCGTAGTTCGAGCATGGGTCGTTAATGTCTCCAGCACCAGATCCGTCTAACGCTTTAACTCTCAGTGTATGCTGTCCTAGCGCACTACCTACTGGTATAATTAATTCAAAATCATCTAATGTATCAACAACCTCAAAAGCTTCTCCAGATATTAATTGTTCTGAAGGTTCAAAAATAAAATTATCATTAAAATCAATCCAAGCAGATAAAACCTCTACTCCAACACCATCATCCCAGTTAGTCTGAGCTTGTAAGTTATATACGTTGTTCCCTTCTTGGTTGCTTAAGTTAGTAGATAAGTAAGTTCTATCTGCATATCCCTTAGGTCCATCTGCTGGTTCTGTGTTACAGCCATCTTGCCCGTCATCTGCGTTTATAACTCCTAGTACAAATCTCTTAATACCATCTACAATACAACCATCACCACCATCACCACCAGTTGCTTCTGGTAAACAAGCTCCCATAACCGTAATTGTTTTACTTGTTGGGTCATTTGCAGTGTCTTGATCGCTCACTAAATTTGTTTTAGCAACAATGTCAAAATCACCTTCGGCATCAAATTCTGCTTGAGTAGCAAAGCTAAATGTTGTTTGCTCACCTAAAGCTAATGTAACGCCAGTAATTTGTTCGATTACCGGAGCACCTCCATTTACAGTGTATTGTACATCAATATTTGTTTGATCAAGACCTCCAAAATTTTCTACAACCACCGATACAGTATACAGTCCAATAGACTCCATGTCTTCTGGTGTTGTTATAGCAACAAAACCTACGTCATTTGAAAGTGTATGTGTAACCTCTTTTTCAAAACTATCATTTGTTTCAAACTCATCTGTTACCATATTTGTATCAGCGCGTAGTATGTAAGTTTGGTCTGCTGTAGATAAATCTACTGTCTGAGTAAAAGTATATGTACCCGTATCACCTGGGTTTAAAGTGCCAGGAAAATTTTCAGTTGCCATTAAAACATTGTCTACATATAATTCAACTGGAATATTTGATTGCGCAACAAGACCGAAATTTCTTATGTCAATTTCTACAATTTCGCTATTGGTTAATAAGCCATTATTAGGTGTGTTAATCGCGACAATACCAACATCATTGTTAAAATCATCTGCTAATCTAAATGAAGTTATTCTTGAAGTCCATGTATTGTTTGATTGGAAATATTGAGATGTGAACCAAAATGTTAAGCCATCTGGATCCATAGTCATATGCGCATAATCTCCATATCTATTTGCAAAAGTCTGAACACCAACTCCATCTACAATGGTTGTTTCGGCAACGGTTAATTGTCCAAGGGGATCATCTTCATATCTTCCTGTATAACTTAAACCTACAGGTGTACTCGCGCCTCCTAAACTGTAAGCGATTGCTATATTTCCTCTATAATCTATAGCTCCACTACTCATAAATCTACTATTACCATCGGCTGGAGCATAAGTTCCTTCTTGGTATAGCGTCCATTCACTATCTGTATTTGTATTTCTTAATTCTATCCATCTTATTCCTGAAGTATCGTTGCCATCAACATCAATATTAAAAGTGATTAACCAAGAATTGTGATTATCAAAGCTTCGGTAATTTGATGCATATGATATTATTCCACCTTGTGCTGCTAATTCTTGACCTGTTCCAGGTTGGTCAATCTCACCCACACCAAAAGGAGCAAAAATTGAATCAAAATTATCTAAAGGTATTTCTTGTGGAATCGAAATTGTAGAATTGGCCATATTGTCCCAATCCAGATCAATCTCCCATACTTTTAAGTGATCTTCTGTTATCGCGTTATCCCAAGAATCATCTTGTAAATAAGATATAAAACCAGGTGTGTCTGCAGGAAACTGAAGTCCCGTAAGATGAGCTGGTCCAGAATTAAATATAGTACCCGGATGCGAAATTAAATTAGGGAGTTGAAAACCAGCCATTTGCGGATTAGCTTCACCGGCTAACATGGCTTCTCTATCCATTACATAAACAGAACGGTTATTGTTAGGGCCACCACCACCTTCATTTATACTTAAATAATAACCATCTGGCCATACACTATAGTGAGGGTAATCAGGAAATGCACCAAAAACATATTCATATACATTATACGTTCCTGTAGGGTCATTTGTAGTAGAAACTCCTAAAACTAAAGAGTTATTTGCTGTACCAAACTGGCTCACAAACCACCTGTCTGCTAATTGATCATACATTACAATAGGATCTCCAGAATTCGTTCCATTTCCTAGAAAAACCCCTAAAGTTGTTGGACCAGATAATAAATTTCCTTGTTTGTCAAATACTTTAACAATAGAGTTTACTGAATGCACGTAATGATTAGGTCCAACAGCTCCTGTAGGATCTGGCGGAACGAATCCTGATTCATTAATATTTGCACCATCAAAATTTTCACCAATACCTACCGTACGAAGTGGGCCAAAATTATTTTGAATATTTGCACTTAAAGAACGGCCTTCTACAAGATTTTCATGACTTCCTTCATACCTATTAGGTACAATGGTTAATTCATTTATTCCTGCTATTTCAGGATTGTGAATAGGTGCATCGCGCATAGGTATTGTTTCACCTAAATAGGTACCCGTTACAACGCTTGTAGGTCCAGTGTTTTCTTGAGCCATTAATCCTGCAAAGGTGAATAATGAGAAAAGAAAGAGTAATTTTTTTGTTGACATATCTTTGGTTTTATTTGACCGCAATTTAATGCTATTAGCTTATAAAAACTTGCTCATTACCCACTTTTATCAAGAGTTTATCTCACAAAAACATCATAATTAGCTTTTATTCAAGCAAAATAGCAAAACAACATTTGTTTTGTTTTGCTATTCGTGTTTACTAAACTTAAAAGGGATGTAAAGGTCTTTGAGCTAAATAATTGGCATTAGAAATATGAAAGTAGTCGCTTAAATAGGACATCTGTTTCTACTTCATCATACGTGTAAGCTTAAAAAATCTTTGATACTCTTCAGGAATGGTGTTTTCATGGAGTAAACAGTTTTCTTCTAGATAAGGATATATTTCATCATATGTTTTTATGTCAAAACTACCCACTCGTTTACTTATGTGGCTTCGGTCTAGTTCATGAGGGCCATTGAGGCCTGCAGCAGAAATTAGTTCAAGAAAACTTTGTATGGTTGCATTGTGATATTTTTCTGCTCTAGGTGCTTTGTCTTCCACAACTAATCCTTTTACTAAAGATTTGTTTTGAGTAGCCACGCCCACTGGGCAGGTGTTGTTATTGCACTGTAAGGCTTGTATGCATCCTATAGAAAGCATCATTGCTCTAGCACTGTTGCAGCCATCTGCTCCTAATGCGATCGCTCTTGCTACATGAAAACCGGTAATAATTTTCCCCGCTACAATCACTTTTATGTCTTTTCGTAATCCATAACCAATTAATGTGTCGTGAACAAAGACAAGGCCTTCACGTAATGGCATACCCATAGAGTTTGAAAATTCTACAGGTGCAGCTCCAGTACCTCCCTCTCCACCATCTACAGAGATGAAGTCGGGTTGAATACCAGTAGCAATCATGGCCTCGCAGATATCCATAAATTCTTGTTTACGCCCCAAACATAATTTAAATCCTACAGGTTTTCCGCCAGATAATTCCCTTAGTTTTTTAATGAAATGCATAAACTCCATAGGGTCTGAAAAAGCAGAATGTGAAGGTGGAGAATGCAATGCAATGCCTGGCTTTACATGTCTTATTTTTGCAATTTCGGGAGTATTTTTAATTGCGGGTAAAATACCTCCGTGTCCCGGTTTTGCTCCTTGAGATAATTTTAGTTCAATCATCTTTACTTCTGGACGTTGGGCATTTGTTTTATAAGTCGCTTCATTGAAAGTTCCATCATCATTTCGGCAACCAAAATAACCCGTACCAACCTGCCATATTAGATCTCCCCCATATTTTAAATGATATTCACTTATACCACCCTCACCAGTATTGTGCGCAAAGCCTCCCATTTTTGCTCCTTTGTTTAATGCCAACACAGCATTTGTACTTAAAGATCCAAAACTCATCGCAGAGATGTTCAATAAGCTAGAAGAATAGGGCTGCGTACAGTCTTTGCCTCCAATTAATAACCTCGGAAATTTTCCAATCTCTTTAGGGTTGTTCTTAGCGAACATAGAGTGTTCTAACCACTCATAGCCGGAACGATATAAATTTAATTGTGTACCAAATGGTACGGTGTCATTCTCACCTTTTGCTCTACTATAGACTAAGGATCTTAATATTCGATTTATAGGACGCCCTTCGGTATCTGTCTCCACAAAATATTGCATTATTTCTGGACGAATAGATTCTAGAACATATCTAAAGCGGCCTAAAACAGGAAAGTTGCGGCGAATGGTATGTTTTTTTTGAATAAGGTCATAGATTCCCATTAAAATTAAAGGGGCTACTATAATAAACGCCCATAGAATAGAAGGCCAGAAATTAGCAATGGCAAAAATACCAAGTGTTACGACGATAGAAATAATGATAAAATATTCGCGAACTTTCATAAATAGAATAGTTTAAACGGGATAGAAGACCTATAAATAGATGCTTCTAAAAAGTGCAAATTTAATTATAAGAATGGTTTGTCTTGCACAAATAGGCTCAATTATTTGAAATGTACTATTTAAACGAGGTGTTTTCTGAATGTACTACTTATTAAAAATTATTTCTAATACAGTGCCTTTTTCACTGCTGTTAATATCAAGCGTAGCATTTATTTTTTGAGCTCGTGATTTCATATTGATCAATCCGTTGGAGTCAGATGATGTATTTTTAGTGTCAAAACCATCACCATTGTCTGTGATCTTAATTGACATTGGAGCATTTGAAAAAATAGCGACAGTTATTTTTGTCGCATTGGAGTGTTTTACGGCGTTATTTAAGGCTTCTTGTAAAATTCTAAAAAGATTTAGCGTAGTGTTTGAGTCTAAAAGTTGCTCGTTAGGGCCTTCTTTGTTTACAGAAATATCAATACCAGTAGCTGTAGCCGCTTTATAAGCGAGATTTCTTAAACGTTCTGTAAGTCCTTCAGTAGAGATAGCTGTTTTGTTCATTACCCAGATAGTATCACGCAAGTCACGTATCGCGTCTTGACTAAAGGTAGAGAGGTTCATTAATTTTGTTTTGGTTTCCTCTTTTGAGTAGGTATCAATCCCAATTTCTATATTTTGTGTAGCACTAGCAAGATAGGTTAATTGAGAACCTATATTATCGTGTAGTTCTTTTGAGATACGTAGTCTTTGCTCTTCTAATTTGTTAGTAGTTTCAATAGCGTGTAATGCATTTTTTAACTTCTCTTCTTGTACTTGTTGTTTGGCTTTAAGGCTTCGTTGTCTTATGAGTAGAAATAAAATGAGGCCTAGTAATATAGCTCCACCAGCGAGTAATCCAGTGTAGAGCCTTTGATTTTTTAATTCTTCTTCTTTAAGTAATAGTTGTTGTTCTTTCTCTTTGGTTTTATAAAGTGCTTCTTTTTCTTGAAGCATTGCTTGATTTCTGGTATCTCTTAAACTATCGTATGCCCTTTCATATTTCAGAAAATAGATATCTGCTTCTTGAGGAAGCCCTCTTTGTAGCAAGTTATTGGTCTTCTGAAATAGAAACTGTCTAGTTCTTAAATCTGAATACTCGTTTTTTTCTATGATACTATCTGCTTTAGCAATAAAGGGTGTGGCTTTGTCTGGCTGTGCTAGTTGATTGTAACTGTAGATGATTCCATTAAGAGATTCTATGATTTTATAGGGCGATTGGTTTGCTTTTACAGCCATATCGTAAGCCTTTTTATAAGCTTGCAAACCTTCGTTAAATTTATCTTGACGCACATATACAGAGGCTATGCACGTTTGATTTCCAGCTGCTGCATTCATGTCATTAACTCGAACCGCCTCATGGTATCCTTTATTTAAAACCGCTAAGGCTTCTAGATACATTTCTTGCTCCATATAGCATATGCCCATATTCCAATAGGTATGTGCCATGATATTAGGTTCGAATTCTTTTTGATTATGGATTGATGTTGAAAAGTATTCTAATGCTTTATTATAGTTTTTAGCACTCATTAATGCCCAGCCAAGATTATGGTATGATCTGGCAATTTTATCTGTATTTCCTAGTTTTTTAGTTGCTTCTAGTTTGTCGTAAAAATGAACTGCTGCTTCTGCATAATCTAATTTGTCTGCATAAATGTTGCCTTTTAGGTGATGCATATCTGCTTTAAGTTGCAAATTTTCTACTGCTGTAAGCTCTGGCAGTAACGCATCTGCCTTTTCTAATGCTGCATCAATATTACGATATCGGTACTCCTTTTTTGCGTCAAGAGCTTTTAGATCTAATACAGCGCTTGGGTTTTTGTTTTGTTGTGAAAAGAGTAGTGCAGCCTTATAAATAGAAGAATATTTTGCGGTGTCCTTATTAATGGCGTACAAGGTGAGTTGCTTATGTGCAGCTGTCTTAGCGTCTGTAGTTGTGGCGTTTGCAAGAATGTTTTGCAGGCTGTCTTTCTCTTTTTGTTGTCCAAAAACAACAAGGGTACATAGAAAGAATGTACAAGTAATAAATAGTTTCATATCTGGTTAGATTGACATAAAACTACCATTTTTTATTTATTTAGAGGCTTTTAAGTATAGAATTTAATAATTCTTAGATTTTCACTAACGGTATTGAAAAGTTTAAGCAATTTATTATATTCGCTGTATGGGAGTAGGAACATTAGTTTTAGGAAGTGCCGCAGTATGTCTTCTTTTTGGCCTTGTGGCTAGAATGTTTAGAGACTAATAATTTGAATGGCACTGTATTATCATCTATCTTTATAAGATAGGTGCTTTTTTATGCCCTTTTTTTTATGATAGATATTTCAAAATATATAAGAGACATAGCAGATTTTCCTAAATCTGGAGTGGTTTTTAAAGACATCACCCCTTTGCTTTCTAATCAAGAAGCTTCTCGAGAATGTCTTTTGCAATTGGTCTCTTTAGTCAATGATCAACAAATTGATAAAGTAGTTGGTATAGAATCTAGAGGTTTTTTCTTCGGAATGATGCTCGCTCAAGAACTTAATGCAGGTTTTGTGCCCCTAAGAAAACCAGGAAAACTACCTTATGACACCTATAAAGAACCTTATTCTTTAGAGTATGGAATGGATGTCTTGGAGATGCATGAAGATGCAATACAAAGAGGAGATCGAGTGTTAATACACGATGATGTACTCGCCACAGGTGGAACAGCAAAGGCGGCTTGTAATCTTGTAGAGCGCGCTGGTGGTATTATTGTGCAATGTAATTTTATTATGCAGATAGATTTTTTAAGAGGAAACGACAAGCTTTATAAATACGAGACCGCATCGATTCTAAGCTATTAGTCTAAAGCATTTTTAGTTACCCATAATTTATACCCAAATAGCGCCATCTGTGCTTTAGTAGCTTTAGCCAAGTCCACCCTGTTTTTTGTCAAACTAGGGAGTACCGCTTTGTTGAATTTTGCTAAGGCTTTAAAAAATTTCTTTTTCATCATACAAAAGTACAAAATAAAAAGTCCCGCTATTAACGGGACTATATAGTTCTGCAATTAGAAATTTTATAACGCTATCATAATATCTTCAATAGGCGAACTGCTTTTTTTAGAAATCGCAGATTTATCCCCTTTTCCATTATTGAAATCTATCTTGATAGAAGTAATCTCATTATTAGCATTTCTTTTAACTCTCTTATATTTAAAATCAAACCCTTTTTCCTTCATCTCATTTTTGATAGTAACCAAGTCAGCATCCGTTGTGTTTTTTGTGATGTATATATTTTCATGACCATGGTTGCTAATGGCAAAAACATTAGTGCTTGTGCGGTTGCTAAGACTGTGGTTCGTGTTTTTTAAATGTACCTCCACAATTCCGTTATGAGCGTTCTCACCGTATTTAACAAGCGCATTTTCGCCTTTTATAACATTTATGGTAGCAATGTGGTCTGGGTCAATGGTATTTATGTTTCCGTGATAGACTTCGCCGTTAACAATAACTATAGGTTTATCACCATCGTGGTCAATATGTATAGACTCGCTAATGGTTTTATGCTGTCTTTTATTTTGTACCACATTTCTTTTGTGATCTTTCATATCTTTTTTCATTTCCCTTAATGCTTCTGCTCTTTCCTTAAGGTGTTCTCTTTTTTCTTCCAATATTTCTCTTCGCTTTTCAGTTCTCTCCTCTAGATTCTCTCTTCGTTCTTCAAATTGACGCATCATTCTCTCCCCATCTTTTGCTTGCCCAAAACCAAATCCTGTTTCTGTTTTGTAAAAAGTGAAGTCCTTTATAGGGGTATTGTCATTTATAGTATAATTACCACTATTACCTTTATTGTCACTATGTGTGATAGTAATCGAAGTGATTTCATTACTACTATTACGAGTCGTAGAATATTCAAATATGGTGTTATGTGCTGTTTTTAAATCCTTCTTTATTTGTTCAAACTCAGCATCTGTTGTGTTTTTTGTAATTAGATATTTAAAGATGGGTTTTGTTGCAGCTAAGTTACTATCCTCTTTTTCATCTTCTGTATTTGTTAATGGAGCTTCTTTTTTAAAAGTAGTCCTACCATTAAAAATATAAACACCATCTTTTCCTTTTCTACCATATTTAGATATAGCTTCTTTAGGGTATAACATCTCTATGTTCTCACTTACCTCAAAACTAACATCTTTAGGTAATGCTGTTTTATAAATTTCTACCCCATTAATAAGGTACAGGGGGTTGTTACCCATTTTTTCTTTAGATGAAGTTGCCCTTTCTTTCTTCGGAAATGTTAAAGCTTTGACTCCAGTGTCTGTTACTTGCATTAAGGTAGTCTCGTTAAGGTCACCAAAGTGTAATTGATCTGCTATCACATTTAATTTAATGGCAGGAATTTGAATATCATCTCCACCATATGTTACATTATGAGTAAAAGTCTTTCGGTTTGCAAATCTGGTTTTAATGGCTAGTTGTGTAAGACTTCCAGAAGCATCACGCTTTAGATCTGTAAAATCAACTTCAAAAGCTGAAGTACTTTCATTGATGTTGTTTTTAATAGCCGTTATCTCGGTTGTTAAGGTTTCCGAAGTTATAATTAGACTGTCTATTGTGTTTGCCGCAGGTTCTTTATATTCAATCTCTTCTATGACATTAAAACTGAGAAAAAAGAAAGCGAGTAAAGGCAAGACGAGTGCCATTTTTAAAAGATTGCGTTTGTGGGTTGTGGTTTTGTTTAACATAAGAATTCGTTTTTTGATTAATGATTGATAAAAGGGTGATGTTAACGCCGGCGCTTTTAAAGATGATGAAGCCTTCACGAGTGTTAACTGGTATTGTTTTTTTGATGCTATTTTAGGAATCGTATATGCGTCTGCGACAAACTCAAGATTTGCTTCTACGGCTTTTTTATAGAGCCAAGAAAATGGATTTACCCACTGGATAATGGTGATGAGCTGACCCAAAAACATATCTATAGAATGCAGTTGCTTGCCGTGTATTTTTTCATGAGCCATAATCATTTGTAGCTCTTCTTGGCTGTGTAAAGAAGGATTGTAAACGATATAATTGAAAAATGAAAATGGCGAAATAGTATCTGATACTTCTAGATATTTATAGCCATCACGAGGTTGTGAAGGTGTTTTTTTAAATAAAAATACTAGTGAGATAAGTTGGGTTAAAAACCTGGCCGCTAAGAAAACCACTCCTATTAAATAGCACACTAGAAGAACTTGCATCCAGTCTATTGAGAACGGTATTGGCGCTTCTGCGATTGTGCTTACTGGTGTCATATCATTAAAAGACAAAGCCTCAAAAGGAACAGGGTCATAGGTAGGTGCATCTATGTAAATGATTTTTGAAACCTTTAAAAATGGGAGTATAAGTGCGGTGATAAATCCTGATATAAAAAAGAAACGCTTAGCAGTAAATAAGGTGTCTTTGCGCATAAATAGATAATAGACAGCATAAAATAAAGCCAGTATCGCCGAAGATTTAAGTAGGTATTGTAATATATCCATAACTAGTTCTTTTTTTCTATAATGGCTAATATCTCTCTCAACTCTGCGGCGCTTATTTTTTCTTCTTTGGCAAAAAACGAAACCATACTTTTATAACTATTGTCAAAAAAACGTTGCGACGCGAGGTTTAGATATTTGTTTGCATATGCCTCTTTAGTAACAACGGGGTAGTACTGGTGCGTTTTTCCATAAGCTTGGTGACTCACAAAACCTTTTTCTTCTAGACCACGAACAATAGTAGATATCGTATTATAATGGGCAGATTCTGGCAATGCAGCCACCATCTCTTTGACAAATGCTTTTTCAAGCTGCCAGAGTACCTGCATAATCTCTTCTTCTTTATTTGTTAATTTTTCCATATTTATTGCCCGCGTAGGAGGGTATCTTTTATAATGACTTGACTCGTTTTGCTTTGGTTTCACAAACATATAACGAAAAAATTAGTTATACAACTGTTTTTGTAGTTATATAACTCAACTTTTAGTTGGTTATTGTTTTTCAGTATAAAAATAAATGAATGATTTAAGTATCTTCGCACTGTAATGCCCACTTTTGTGAGTACAAGAATATATCTATGAGTATTGTTTATATAATTGCTGGATTAATACTGTTAGTAGTAGGAGGTGAGTTTTTAGTGCGAGCTGCAGTTGGTTTGTCTTTTAAGCTGAAATTGTCTAAAATGATCATCGGTCTTACCGTTGTTTCTTTTGCCACATCGGCGCCAGAATTATTGGTGAGTATTCAAGCTGCATTAGACGGTCATAGTGATATTTCCCTCGGAAACGTCATAGGGTCAAATATTGCTAATATAGGTTTGGTACTAGGGATCACTGCCATAATAACTCCGCTAGTGATTGACAAAGATTTCTATAAGTTTAACTGGCCTATGATGATGATTTTATCATTAGCGCTTTATTTTATTTTGTCTAGCGGAAATGAGATTTCGCAAGTAGAAGGAGTTGCTTTACTAGTGATTCTGGTAATTTACTTATACCTATTAATAAGTAGAGCACGAAAAAAAGGAAAGAAAGAAGAATCTGCAGAAGAGGTGGATGATGTTTTATCTACAGTCTCAAATTTTAAAATTGGTATTTGGTTACTTATCGGGGCGGTTGCGCTTTATTTTGGTAGTACACTATTAGTAGATGGCGCTGTAGATCTTGCCACTATGTTAGGGGTTAGTGAACGCGTTATTGCAGTAACTATGATTGCCGTTGGTACGAGTGTGCCAGAACTTGCGGCTTCTGTTATTGCGGCATTAAAGAAAGAGAAGGCATTATCTTTAGGGAACTTAATTGGTTCAAATATTTTTAATATTGCTTCTGTATTGGGTATTACGGCACTCATACAACCTATAGTTGTAAATAGCCCAGAAATCTTGTCAAGCGATATCTGGTGGATGATTGGTTTTGCAGCTTGTTTAATCCCTTTAGCGTTTATTGGTAAGCGTTTTGAGATAGGAAGAATTAAAGGGTTCTTGATTGTAATTGCTTATTGTACATTTATTAGTATGGCTTTTTTGAATTAGGTTAAATTTGAGGTTTCAAAGAGTTTAGGCGATTTAGGTTTATCGTATTCCTAAGTTATCAATTAGTAGCGTTTATTCTGAGCGCAGCGGAACTACTTAACAAGATATTTTTTTTCTCTCGACTTAATACCTCTTTTTCTTCTAGACTAATAAAGACATAAACCTCTCAGCCCAGTTTCTTTCTTCTTTCAAAGAGCGAAGAGAATGGTCTTTCTTCTTTCCTCTAAAGGTACATTCTCTATTTATCAGTGTAACCCAAATCTCCAAAATCAATAAAATTTCCGAAGTAATCACAAAAAAGAGGGGGTTGTTAACAACGAAACACGTTTTTATTGATAAATAGTATAAATAAATAGGGGGTAACTCTTAAATAAACGTATTTTTGCGCTTTAATTTTAACTAAATCCACTTAAAAAGCACATTATTATGTCCACATTAAGATTTCATGCCATTAAAGAAACATTCAATCGTCCAGTAATTGATGTTCAAGAACCAGCTAGACGTTCGGCTATTTTTGGTCAAAACGTATTTAATGATGCAGCAATGCGTCAATACCTTACTAAAGATTCATTTCGAAGTGTTCAAGATGCTGTAGAAAACGGAAGTAAGATAGACCGTAGCGTTGCAGATCACATTTCGACAGGAATGAAAGAATGGGCAATCGCTAAAGGAGCAACACACTACACACACTGGTTTCAGCCATTAACAGGTACAACGGCAGAAAAGCATGATGCCTTTTTTGAAACTACAGAAGATGGAGCTATTGAAAAATTTGGTGGCGGGCAATTAGTACAGCAAGAACCAGATGCATCTAGTTTCCCTAATGGAGGAATTAGAAATACATTTGAAGCAAGAGGATATACGGCTTGGGATCCTACATCGCCTGCATTTATTTATGGGACTACTTTATGTATCCCTACGGTATTTGTTGCATATACAGGAGAAGCACTTGACAATAAGACGCCTTTATTAAGAGCACTGCAGGTTATAGATAAAGCCGCAGTAGATGTTGCTAAGTACTTTGATAAAAACGTAACGAAGATCAATCCTACTTTAGGATGGGAACAAGAATATTTCTTAATCGATAAAGCATTAGCAAAGTCGCGTCCAGATATTAATCTAACAGGTCGTACTTTATTAGGTCATGCTTCTGCAAAAGGGCAGCAATTAGATGATCATTATTTTGGTTCTATTCCAAAACGTGCTTTAGACTATATGCGTGATCTTGAAACGGAATGTATGCTCTTAGGAATTCCTGTAAAAACAAGACATAACGAAGTAGCGCCTAACCAATTTGAGTTAGCACCTATTTTTGAAGAAACAAATCTTGCCGTAGATCATAACTCCTTATTAATGGATGTGATGAGTAAGGTGGGAGATCGTCATAATTTTAAAGTATTATTTCACGAAAAGCCTTTTGCAGGCGTCAACGGAAGTGGAAAACATAACAACTGGTCATTAGCCACCAACACTGGGATTAACTTATTAAGTCCTGGGAGTACGCCAATGAAGAATCTTCAGTTTTTAACATTCTTTATCAATACGATTAAAGCGGTTAATGATTATGAAGAGCTATTAAGAGCCGCTATTGCAGGAGCAAGTAACGATCACCGTCTAGGAGCTAACGAAGCACCACCGGCTATTATTTCTGTGTTTATTGGTAGTCAATTGACAAATGTGCTAGACGCTCTAGAAAAAGTGAAAAACGGAAAGTTATCTCCCGAAGATAAAACAGACCTTAAACTTAATGTGGTAGGGAAGATTCCAGAAATTTTACTAGACAACACAGATAGAAACAGAACATCTCCTTTTGCCTTTACGGGTAATAAATTTGAGTTTAGAGCGGTAGGTTCTACTGCCAACTGTGCAAAACCAATGACGGTCTTAAATACCATTGTTGCAAAACAACTCATCGAATTTAAAGCACAGGTGGATGCCCTAATCAAAGGGAAGAAGATGAAGAAAGACGATGCTATCTTTAATGTATTAAGAGAGTATATCAAAGACAGTAAGCGTATTCGTTTTGAAGGGGATGGTTATGGAGATGCTTGGGAGAAAGAAGCAAAAAAACGTGGGTTGAGTAATAACAAGACTACGCCAGAAGCTTTAAAAGAACAAGTGTCTAAAAAGACAATTAAATTGTATACTGACCTTGGTATTATGAGCAAGGTAGAAATAGAAGCACGTCACGAGATTGAAGTGGAAGAATACACAATGCACATCCAGATTGAAGGGCGTGTATTAGGTGATATAGCGAGAAACCACGTAATTCCAACTGCGATTCGTTACCAGAACATTTTAATTGAAAATGTGCAAGGTTTAAAAGATATCTACGGAAAGGACTTTAAAAAATTAGCCGGTGAGCAAATGCGATTAATAGAAGAGATTAGTGGTCATATTGAAAGTATCAATAAAGACACTACCGCTATGATTAATGCGCGTAAAAAAGCAAATAAGATAGATGATCCAGAGAAGCGCGCCTTTGAGTACTGCAACAAAGTAAAACCTTTCTTTGAAACCATAAGATATCACTGTGATAAATTAGAGCTTTTAGTTGATGATGAGATCTGGCCACTTACAAAGTATCGTGAGTTGTTATTTACTCGTTAATAAATAAACATTTTATAGAAACCTCATAGCATTGCTATGAGGTTTCTTTTTTTACCTTTGCTATTATGAGTCAAGATATTTCAAAAAGGTACGCTCAACGAGGCGTTTCAGCAGGAAAAGAGGACGTTCACAATGCCATAAAAAATGTGGATAAAGGACTTTTTCCGAAAGCATTTTGCAAGATTGTACCAGATTACTTAACGGGTGATGAAGACTACTGTCTTATTATGCACGCAGATGGCGCAGGCACTAAGTCGTCATTAGCCTATATGTACTGGAAAGAAACTGGTGATATTTCTGTATGGAAAGGGATTGCACAGGATGCATTGATTATGAATGTAGATGACTTGCTCTGTGTGGGTGCGGTAGATAATATTGCACTTTCGTCTACCATAGGCCGTAATAAAAACTTAATCACTGGCGAGGTGTTATCTGCTATTATAAATGGAACAGAAGACCTGCTGAAAGATTTAGCTTCTTATGGTGTGAAGATACATTCTACGGGAGGTGAGACGGCAGATGTGGGTGATTTAGTACGTACCATCATTGTAGATAGTACGGTCACCGCTAGAATGAAACGCAGTGATGTGATAGACAATGGCAATATCCAGCCTGGTGATGTCATTGTAGGTATGGCTTCTTTTGGTCAAGCTAATTATGAGAAGGAATACAATGGAGGTATGGGTAGCAATGGCTTAACAAGTGCACGTCATGATGTCTTCGGAAAAGTGCTGGCAACAAAATATCCAGAAAGTTTTGACCATGCAGTACCAGAAGATTTAGTGTATTCTGGATCTATGAATTTGACAGACCCAGTGGAAGGGTCTCCGTTAGATGCCGGTAAATTAGTCTTGTCTCCAACCAGAACCTATGCGCCAATTATTAAAGCAATCTTAAGTAAATTCACCAATAAAGACATACACGGGATGGTGCATTGCAGTGGTGGCGCCCAGACCAAAATTTTGCATTTTATTGATCAACTTCATATTATAAAAGACAATCTTTTTGAGCTTCCACCTTTGTTTCAATTGATTCAAAACCAAAGCGGAACAGACTGGAAAGAAATGTATCAAGTTTTTAATATGGGTCACCGTATGGAGATTTACCTTCCAGAGGTCATTGCAAAAGAGGTTATCGCCATTTCAGAATCTTTTGGCGTTGCGGCACAGATTGTAGGTCGTGTAGAGAAGGCGGACAAGAAGAAACTGACTATTAAAAGTGAATTTGGTACTTTTGAGTATTAGCTAGTCTTAACAAGACGCAAAGCACTTTTTATTTTACACTTCAGAAATGTGATTCGTTTCCTATTTCCGAAGACATTAAATACGCAGACACTCCATTACAAAGAGCTATTATTCAACCTAAATTATTGTAAATTTGTATCCCGTTCAATAAAATCGAACACCTTCTAATATGTTAGAAAAACTCCAGATAGTAAAGAATAGATTTGATGAAGTGAGTGATTTAATCATTCAGCCAGATATCATTAGTGACCAGAAACAATATATTTCATTAACCAAAGAATATAAAGACCTTAGCGGGTTAATGAAAAAAAGAGAGGCTTATATTATGGCTACAGAGCGTATTGCTGAAGCAGAAGAAATTCTAGCAGATGGTAGTGATGCAGATATGGTAGATATGGCAAAAATGCAAATGGACGAAGCCAAATCTAATATTGAAGTTCTAGAAGAAGAAATAAAAGTAATGCTAATCCCTAAAGATCCTGAAGATGCTAAAAATGCAGTGATGGAGATTAAAGCAGGAACGGGTGGAGATGAAGCAAGTATTTTTGCAGGCGATTTACACAGAATGTATACTAAGTATTGTGATAGCAAAGGATGGAAAACAAGTGTTGTAGATTTTAGTGAAGGGACAAGTGGCGGCTATAAGGCCATCCAGATGGAAGTTGAAGGTGATGATGTGTATGGAACATTAAAATTTGAAGCAGGTGTGCATCGTGTGCAGCGTGTACCGCAAACAGAAACACAGGGTCGTGTTCATACAAGTGCTGCAACGGTATTGGTTTTGCCTGAGGCAGAAGAATTTGATGTGCAAATAGAAGCGAAAGATGTAAGAGTAGATTTTTTCTGTTCTTCTGGACCAGGAGGTCAATCTGTAAACACGACTTATTCTGCTGTGCGATTAACACACATACCCTCGGGGCTTGTTGCACAATGTCAAGACCAGAAATCACAACATAAAAATAAAGAAAAAGCATTTAAAGTGCTTCGTTCACGTTTATACGATTTAGAATTAGCGAAAAAGCAAGCAGAAGATGCAATAAAAAGAGGTTCTCAAGTTTCAAGTGGTGACCGTAGTGCAAAGATTAGAACCTACAATTACTCGCAAGGAAGAGTGACAGATCACCGCATTAATCTAACCTTATATGATTTAAGTAATATTATTGATGGTGATATTCAGAAAATTATTGATGAACTTCAACTTGTAGATAATACAGAACGACTTAAAGAATCTGGAGACGCATTTTAAATCATAAAAATGACAACAAAAGACTTAGTTGCACAAATAGAAAAAAAGAAGTCCTTTTTATGTATTGGACTAGATGTTGATTTAAATAAAATTCCAAAGCATCTTTTAAATGATGAAGATCCCATCTTTGCATTTAACAAGGCGATCATTGATGCTACGTACCATTTATCAGTAGCTTACAAACCCAACACAGCTTTCTATGAGGCGTATGGGTTAAAGGGCTGGAAATCGCTTGAGAAAACCATTAGGTACTTGAATGAAAATTACCCAGAGATCTTTACAATCGCAGATGCAAAACGTGGTGATATAGGAAACACGTCTACCATGTACGCAAAAGCTTTTTTTGAAGATTTGGCATTTGATTCTGTAACGGTTGCTCCTTATATGGGTAAAGACTCCATTGAACCTTTCTTAGCTTTTGAGAAAAAGCATACCATCCTATTAGCGCTCACTTCTAATCAAGGCGCTTTTGACTTTCAAGTGAAAATTTCGGAAGGGAAAGAAATTTATAAAACCGTTTTAGAAACTTCAAAGCAATGGGTGAATAGTCAAAACTTGATGTACGTAGTAGGAGCAACTAAGGCCGAGTACTTTAAAGAGATACGAAAAATTGTGCCTACAAGTTTTTTGTTGGTTCCGGGAGTAGGAGCACAGGGTGGTAGTCTACATGATGTCTGCAAGTTTGGTATGGCAGAGAATATCGGTTTGTTAGTCAACTCTTCACGTGGTATCATTTATGCTTCTCAAGAACATGATTTTGCTCAAGCTGCTGCTCAAGCTGCCAGTAATTTACAAAGTCAAATGGAAGTCATTCTCAATGATCGTTAAAGATCAATTACATAGAACACTTACTTTTTCTGAAACGCCAAAGCGAATTGTTTCTTTAGTTCCGTCACAAACTGAGCTTTTGGTAGATTTAGGGCTAATAGATAGTCTTGTAGGTATCACTAAGTTTTGTGTGCATCCTATTCATTTAAGAAATACGATTGCCGTTGTAGGAGGGACTAAGACCCTTCAGATTGATAAAATAAAGGCCTTGCAACCAGATATAATTATCTGTAATAAAGAAGAGAATACAAAAGAGATCGTAGAAGCCTGTGAGCAAATTGCACCTGTATGGATAAGCGATATAAAGGATGTTGCCGGTAATAATGAGATGATACGGGTATTGGGAGAAATCTTTGATGTAAATGACATTGCACTCGCTTTAATTCAAAAAATTAATAGCGCACAAAAAGAATTTGAATTAGGTATAACATCAAAAGCGAGTAGAAAAGTGGCTTATCTTATCTGGAAGAACCCCTATATGGGCGCTGGGAAAGATACATTTATAGACCATTTATTAACGCTTAATAGATTTGATAATATTCTATCTATAAAAGAGGGGAGATATCCTGCCATCGAATTGGCAGATTTAAAAGACGCAGATGTTATTTTACTGAGTAGTGAGCCTTTTCCATTTAAAAACAAAGATCTTCTTGAATTGAAAAATGCACTAGGAAAACCAGTGCATTTAGTGGATGGGGAATATTTTTCTTGGTATGGATCTAGGCTTTTAAAAGCCTTTGAATATTTTAAAAAATTACAAATCGCTTAAATGCCTCGTAATTTTATAAGTGCATTATAAACTTCTTGAGCTTGCAGCTTTACCTCGTCACTCTGGCCTTTGTCTTTTAAAGCTTTTTTATAAGATTTTTTCATAAGATCAGAATATTGCGCTTTGAGCACTTCTTCTTTGGATCTCTTTTTAAATAACAAATTCATAACCAAGTATATCTTTAAGCAACAAAGGTAAAACGGTTCGTTTTAATGAGCTATTAATGTCTAGTTAATACTTGTTAAAAAAAGATTAAAATTAGTCTTGCAAGGCAAAAACTTGTTTAAGCAATGCGGTGCTTCTTGAAGAGATTTTTGTTCTTATTTCTTTTTCTTCTACACTTATCATTTTATAAACTCCTTTTAGCGCTTGTTCTGTAACGTAGTCTGTTAAGTCTGGGTTCACATTGTTTGTCATAGGGATTGCGTTGTATTTTGTGATGATGTTAGTCCAGATTTGATCTGCCCCAACTTTTGAAAAAGAATTTTTAATCACAGGATTAAACTGGTTATATAACGCTGTATTTGTTTTTGTTTCGAGGTAACTAGTAGCGGCATTGTCTGCACCTAATAATATGTTTTTCGCATCGTTAAAACTGATGTCTTTTACAGCGTCAATAAAAATAGGAGTAGCTCCTTTTACCGCATCTTCTGCAGCTCTATTGAGGGCTATTATTCCTTTGTCTGCGAGACTTCCTAAACCGATACTGCGTAAAGTTTGATCTACTTTTTGTAATTCTTCTGGTAATAAGATTTTAACCAATTGATTCTTATAATAACCGTCTTTCTTTGTAAGCTTAGTTACCTGCTTATCAATACCCGCATCTAGTGCTTGTCTAAGTCCATTGCCTATGGTTGTTTGGTCAAGACCACCACCGTTAGGTAAATTATTAACTACTTGCTGTAATTCTGCACAAGAGAATAATGAGAAACAGCAAAGGGTAAGAATTAATTTTTTCATAATATCGAGGTTTGTTAAAGTGTAAAGATAAAAAAAGGCCCCCCATTAGGAAGGCCTTTAACTTTTTTAATAGAATAATCTATTACTTAAGAACTTTGATTGTCTTAGTTGCATTACCAATAGTAACGTTTACTAAGTAAGCTCCAGAAGAAAGTGCGCTCATATCTACAGAAGGAGAAATAGCATCTGGACTAACAGATAATACTTGCTTTCCTAATACATCATAGATAGTTACGTTATCAATAACTGAAGCAGATTTGATGTTAAGTGTATTAACCACTGGATTTGGGAATACGCTAAAAACGTCTCCTGAAAAATCATCAGCACCTAATAAACCTTCTGCAAAACGTACTGCATCAACATAGTATGTGTTTGTTGCATTATCAGCAAAGAAATCTGCACCACCAAAACCAGTAGCAGATGCACCTTTAGCAGTAACACCACCAGTTGCACCATTAATCTTTAACTCATAAGTTGAATCATCAACATTAATTACAGCAGAAAAATCGAACCATTCGTCTTCTGGGTAAGGAATTGTATCTGTTCCACCATCATCAGTTAAAACACCACCAACCATTGTTACGTTTCCAGTGTAAAATTCTAAGTTAGCATTTGCATTTGGAAGAACATTACCTTGAAGGTTAAAATATGCTGTAGCTCCAGAAGGAACATACATTTGCCATGCTATAGACCAAGTACCACTTGTCTTAAGACTACCAACGTTTAAAACAGCATCTTGACCACCACCAGAAGTGTTAATAACCATAGATTGTGTTCCATCAAAAGCTTGGTCATCAGTAGCGATAGCATTTTGATTACCATCATTAACTCCATCCCAAGTTGTCCAACGTGGCGTAAAAACTGGTCCAAGGCTGTATGCCTCGATATCGTCAGTAAATTGTGCGTTTGCAGATAAGCCTAATCCTAGAGCGAATACTGCTAATAAGTAAATTTTTTTCATAATAATATATTTAATTAAGTTTAATAATGCAGCAATATACAAATATGAAGCGCTATTAGCAAACTTTTATTAAAATTTTAGCATTTAAAGGAAGGCGCCTTAAATTGCTTGATATCCCTCGTAAAATGCTTAAATTTGCGGTACTAAATACACTACAAAATATGCTACAAGCAACACCATATATTCCTGTAAATAAAGTTAGAATTGTAACCGCCGCCTCTCTTTTTGATGGTCACGATGCTGCCATAAACATTATGCGACGTATTATTCAATCTACGGGTGTTGAGGTGATCCATTTGGGTCATGATCGCAGCGTTGAAGAAGTTGTGAATACTGCTATCCAAGAAGATGCAAACGCCATTGCTCTTACTTCATATCAAGGTGGACATAATGAGTACTTTAAGTATATGTATGATTTGCTAAAAGAAAAAGGGGCAGCACATATTAAGATTTTTGGTGGTGGTGGCGGTGTGATATTACCTTCAGAGATTAAGGAGCTAATGGATTATGGGATTACCCGCATCTATTCTCCGGATGATGGTCGAGCGATGGGGTTACAGGGGATGATTAATGATTTGGTTAAAACTTCAGATTACCCAATAGGGGATGCTCTTAATGGTGAGTTGGCAGCATTGGCAAACAAAAACCCGGGTGCGATAGCTCGTGTTATTTCCGCAGCAGAGAATTTTCCTGAGATTGCTGCTGAAACATTACAGGCCATTGCAAAAAAGAACGAGACATTAAAGACGCCTGTGCTTGGTATTACTGGTACAGGTGGATCTGGAAAGTCTTCACTTGTTGATGAGTTAGTGAGACGATTTTTAATTGACTTCCCAGAAAAAACAATCGGACTCATTTCTGTTGATCCTTCAAAACGAAAAACAGGTGGTGCATTGTTGGGGGATAGGATTAGGATGAATGCCATTAATTCGCCAAGAGTATATATGCGTAGTCTTGCCACAAGACAGTCTAATCTTGCTTTATCTAAATATGTAGCACAAGCCATTGAAGTTATCAAAGCCGCGGAGTATGATCTCATTATTTTAGAAACTTCTGGAATAGGGCAAAGTGACACCGAAATTATTGAGCATAGTGATGTTTCATTATACGTTATGACACCAGAATTTGGTGCAGCAACCCAACTTGAAAAAATTGACATGCTTGATTTTGCAGACCTAGTTGCTATCAATAAATTTGACAAACGAGGTTCGCTTGATGCCTTGCGTGATGTCAAAAAACAATATATGCGTAACCATCAATTATGGGAAACGCATCAAGACGATCTACCTGTTTTTGGTACCATTGCTTCGCAGTTTAATGACCCAGGGATGAATAAGCTTTATAGTGCAGTGATGGCAGAGCTTCAAGAAAAAACGGAGACTGAATTAAAGTCAAGTTTTGAGATTACCGATGAGATGAGCGAAAAGATTTTTGTGATTCCTCCGGCCAGAACGAGATATCTTTCTGAGATTTCAGAAAACAACAGAGGGTACGATAAAACGGCAAATGAGCAAGCCGAAGTGGCTCAAAAACTATATGGTATTTTTAAAACCATTGAATCTGTTACCGGATCAATGCCTGAGTTTGATAAAGCCGGTTTGGATAGTGATGCCTTTAAAATTTCAGAAGAAAACAAAGACCTAGTTAGTTTATTAAATGCAGAGTTTGACCGCGTAAAATTAAACCTTGATCCGTATAACTGGGAAGTTATTACAGGTTGGGATGAAAAAGTAAATAAGTACAAAAATCCTGTGTATACATTTAAAGTGCGTGACAAAGAAATTCATATTGATACGCATACGGAGAGTTTATCGCATTCGCAAATACCTAAAGTCGCTTTGCCTAAGTATCAAGCTTGGGGAGATATCTTAAGATGGACCCAGCAAGAGAATGTTCCAGGAGAATTTCCATACACCTCAGGATTGTATCCGTTTAAAAGAACAGGAGAAGATCCTACTAGAATGTTTGCTGGTGAAGGTGGACCTGAAAGAACCAATAGACGTTTTCATTATGTAAGTATGGGATTGCCAGCAAAACGGCTATCTACGGCTTTTGATAGTGTTACCCTCTACGGAAATGATCCAGATCATCGCCCAGATATCTATGGAAAGATTGGTAATGCCGGGGTATCTATTTGCTGTCTAGATGATGCTAAAAAATTATATAGTGGGTTTGATTTAAGTCACCCAATGACTTCTGTGTCCATGACCATTAATGGACCGGCACCGATGCTATTAGGCTTCTTTATGAATGCTGCTATTGATCAAAATTGTGAGAAGCATATTAAAGAAAATAAACTCGAACTCGAAGTTGAAGCACGAATAAAAGAAATCTATGCGCAACGCGGAGTCAAAAGACCTACCTATCAAGGCGAATTACCAGAAGGGAATGATGGTCTTGGGTTAATGTTGTTAGGAGTGACTGGAGATTTAGTGTTGCCAAAAGAAGTCTACTACAAGATTAAAACTGACACGATGATGCAAGTACGAGGTACTGTACAGGCAGATATTTTAAAAGAAGATCAAGCTCAAAATACATGTATTTTTTCTACAGAATTTGCATTGCGTCTTATGGGAGATGTGCAGCAATATTTTATTGAAAAGCAGGTGCGTAATTTCTACTCTGTATCTATAAGCGGCTACCATATTGCAGAAGCTGGTGCCAACCCAATCACACAGTTAGCTTTTACACTTTCTAACGGATTTACATATGTAGAATATTACCTGAGTCGTGGGATGGATATAAATAAGTTTGGGCCTAATTTATCATTCTTTTTTAGTAACGGTATTGACCCAGAATATTCTGTGATAGGTCGTGTAGCTCGAAAAATTTGGGCAAAAGCGATGAAGAATAAATATAATGCAAATGCGAGAGCGCAAATGTTAAAGTATCACATCCAGACTTCGGGAAGATCTTTACATGCACAGGAAATTGACTTTAATGATATCCGAACTACGCTTCAAGCTTTATACGCAATTAATGATAATTGTAACTCGCTACACACAAATGCCTATGATGAAGCGATCACTACTCCTACAGAAGAAAGTGTGCGTCGTGCCATGGCTATCCAGTTAATTATCAATAAAGAGTTAGGGTTAGCTAAAAACGAAAATCCAATACAAGGTTCTTTTATTATAGAAGAGTTGACAGATCTAGTTGAAGAAGCCGTGTTATTAGAATTTGATAGAATTACAGAAAGAGGTGGTGTACTTGGAGCCATGGAAACCATGTACCAACGAAGTAAAATACAAGAAGAAAGTTTGTACTATGAAACATTGAAGCATACGGGAGAATTCCCAATTATAGGTGTGAATACCTTTTTAAGCAGCAAAGGATCTCCTACAGTACAGCCTGCAGAAGTTATTCGTGCAACAGAGGAAGAAAAATTGTACCAAATAGAAACGTTAACTAACCTTCATAAAGCATTTGGTGATAAGGCGCAAGAGTCTATTAAAAAAGTACAATATGCGGCAATAAATAACGAAAATATGTTTGAGCAATTAATGGAAGCCACTAAGGTGTGTTCATTAGGGCAGATTACGACAAAGTTATTTGAAGTAGGAGGGCAGTACAGAAGGAATATGTAAGCAGACACTAACCTCTCTCTTTTTTAACGAGAAGTTAGTGGTCGCTTATCCCGAATTTTGTCTGGATCCTTTGAAAAGCGAGCTATATTTTTATTAATTGTCTTAATTAATTAACTTCCGCCACGTTTCAGTTTTATTTCTTTATCTAATTATATGGAAAAGTTACAAGAATTTTTAAATGCAGCAGCAGAGAACTTTTGGGTGTATGCACCTAAAATACTAATTAGTATTGCTGTTTTATTTGTAGGGCTTAGGTTAATTAAATGGATGTCAAGACTCATTGGTGTCCTATTAGGTAAAACCAGAATATCGCCCACGGTGGCTCCATTTTTACTTTCTATAATCACGGTACTGTTAAAAATAGTGCTACTATTGGCTGTAGCATCTATAGTGGGTATTGAACTCACCATATTTACAACAATCATAGCGGCATCTGTTTTTGCAATTGGTTTGGCCTTGCAGGGTAGTTTAGGTAATTTTGCTTCTGGCTTATTGGTATTATCGCTTAAACCTTATAAAGTAGATGATTGGATTGAAGTAGAAGGTAAGTTTGGTAAGGTTGAAGAGATTGGAGTGTTTAGTACTCAAATTGTGACTCCAGGAAATAAAACATTGATTATTCCTAATTCTAAAATAACAGGTGATGTAGTGACTAACTATTCTGAAAAAGGGATGGTGCGCCTCGAGATCGATGTTAATATGCCTTATGATGAAAGTTTTCCCAGAGTAAAAGGCATCATTGTGAATGCGCTAAAGACGGTACCATTAATCTTAAAAAGCCCTGCGCCGGAGATTGGGATTGAAAGTTTTGATTCACATACGGTACAAGTCACAGTAAGACCGTATACACAGCCAGATAACTTTTGGGAAGTAACTTTTGATACTCACGAAGCTATTAAAAAAGCATTGAGCGAAAACAATATTAAAATTGCTTACTCTGAAGGAGTGGAGTTTGGTCTTATCGGTGAGTAAGTATATTGGACTATAAGGTCATCATCCAAGTACGCTGTAGTTTTCTAAACTTCTTCAATTCTTTTCTTAAAATGGGTAAGAAATCTTTACCATTAGAAGGGAAATTTTCAAGGCGCTCACAATTTTTGGTCAAAGAATTTGTTAGTTTTTCAATGGACAGCAGGTGCTTCATTCTATCCTCTTGAAAAGGATGGTTCTCCGCTTTTAATATTTCTGGCGCAAGAGAATTTGACTGTTGTATAATATCACCTGAAAAGTAAATTCCTGGATGTTCTTGACTATTTGCAGTATTTGAAACAAAGTCGTCCACTAAGTAGGTAGAAATACTTCGTGATAATGTAAGAATATCTATCGCTTTATTATAAATAGGCGATTTGGGAAAATGATGTGTTGTCGAAAAGTTCATGGGTAATTCTCAATTTCAATAGCAATTCAAATTTACTAAGTACTTAGGATAGTTGTCTTTAATATTTAATGCAAAATGCTATATTTGATTTAAATATTACTTTAGTTATCTAATTTACGTTAAAATGAACATAGACACCCTAAATTGGAAGATTTTAGATCTTTTGCAAACTAACGCTCGTATGTCAAATGCAGAAATTGGGAGAACGGTAGGAATAAGTTCTCCAGCCGTTTCTGAGCGAATAAAAAAAATGGAAGATGCTGGACTTATAAGAGGCTACCATACTGTAGTGTCTCCATATGTGTCCAATTATCAGTTAAAAGCAATCATTACAGTGCGTGCATTTATGGGAAAGTTGAAACCTTTTTTAGACAAGTTAACCACCTTTGATGAGGTGCTTAATTGTTACCGAATTACTGGTAATGAAAATATAGTCATGGAGGTGATTTTAAAAAATCAAAAGCATCTAGAAGAGTTTATAGATCAGTTGATTATCTATGGCGAGACTAAAACCCAAATAGTATTGTCACATGTGGTGGCTAATAATAGTATCAAGCCATTAAAATAATTGGTCTTACTTTATTATTAAATGTGGGACTTCTTCTAAATCCCAATCAATAACAAGACCCCCCGCTAAGGATTGGGCTATTTTTTTACCGTATAATTGTTCGGTGAGATAGAGGGCAGCTTCAAAACTTTTTGCTCCGCCTGCAGAGGTGATGTACTTTCCGTCGTGAACAAAAAGCACGTCTTTTCTGATGTCTAGTTTTGGGAACATCTTGCGCATTGCATCAATATCACTTGGAAATGTGGTGGAAATTTTTCCGTCAAGTAATCCTGCCTTTGCTAACACAAATGCACCGTCACAATGTGAAGTGATAAACAGTGCTTCTTTATCTACTTTTCTAATGAAATCTAGCATCACAGTGTCTTCAAGGTCTGTGTCTAGATGATGCTCTGCACTTGGCACTACGAGAATGTCAATTTTAGGCACATGATCCGAAATGTAATTATAGTCTGGCAAGATGCGCATCCCTTCAAAAGTAAGAATAGGGGCATCTGTGTTTGCCACTGTAAAGACATTCATTGCTTTTATGTTTTCTCTAAAAATCGTGTGCTGAAAAATGTCAAAAGGTGCGGTTAATTCTGTATTAAAAACACCATCCATAATTAGAAAACCTACATTGTATCTCGTGCTATCTAATTTTGGAAAAGTTTTAGGGATTACTTCTTTTTCTAGACTGGGTATTGTGTCTGGCACATTTTCGCCGCAGGCAATTATAAAAAGGCTTAGTGTAAATAGGACGAGGTATTTCATATTATTATTAATAGGTATCAAATTTAGGTGATTTTTTAAGCACATAGTATAACCAGAGTGTTAAAGCAGAAACAACAATCATAAATGCAAACATAATATACCAAGTTGTATCGTAGCCATAGGAGTTTGCAAGGTTCATCCCGCCATTATGACCTACCATATGAGAGATTGAAAAGCTCATGGAAAATAAGGCCATATAGCTGCCTTTTCTGCCTTTAGGTGCCATTTCTAACGCGAGTGTGCTAGCAAAAGGTGATGCAATCATTTCGCCAATAGTCATAAGAATCATGCCTGTAACGAGTATCCAGATTCCTGTGGTTAGGTTTACAACAAGAAAACTAACGCCTAGAAACGCGCCTCCCCAAAAGACAGCCATGGATTTAGAAATTTTAATTTTTTCGAGCCAAGCAACAAGAGGCATTTCAAAAACTACAATGATGGCGCCATTTAAAAACATGAGCCACCCAATACTATCTGGAGTTAATAAATAATCTGCCTCCCAGTATAATGGCATTACACTAAAGTATTGCACAAACGTAATACTGCTTAACACCATAATTACAAATAGTAACATATAATGAGGGTTTCTGTATGGCGAAACACCTTCAATTACTTCTGGTGTTTTAGGCTCGTCTTTCACTCTTGATTTTGGTTTTAATAACATAAATAAGGCGATTGCCGCAATCATGCATGTCGCACCATCAATCCAGAAAAGGGAGCCATAATTAATATGCGCAATGATAAGCCCACCTATTAAGGGGCCTATCGAGAACCCAAGATTTATGGCAAGCCTTAAAAGCGCCATACTTCTGGTCTTGTTTTCTGGTTTACTGTAAACGTCAATGGCAACAAAAACGGCGGGACGGTAGGAATCTGCGATAAAAATGAGAAAGAACATTCCTATACATGTCGCATAAAAACCATCTATAAATTGAAATAAAATAAACCCAATTCCGCCAAAAAACAAGCTCGCCACTATCACTTTGTAAAACCCAATGGCGTCTGTTAACCTGCCTCCAGCAAGTGTTCCTAAAAATGAGCCCACACCATAAAACGTCATAATAATACCTACTTGAGGTAAAGTGTAGCATTGGTCGTTTACAAAATAGAGGGACAAAAATGGCAGCACCATTGCACCTGCTCTATTTATAAAAGTAACTAGAGAGAGTAACCATATTTCTTTAGAGAGTCCTCTAAAGTTATTTAAGTATGTGTTGATTAATTTTTGCATTGGTTATGGTATAAAAATAAAGCGTCCCGTTAAGAAACGGGACGCTTTACAATTGAAATATCTTATATGAGTATCACAAAATAAACAAACCCCGGTTGTGCAACAACTGCACCCAAGTGGTATATCTAGAAATAGTAACTACTGTATTCATATTAATTAATTGCTAGTTCAAACGTACTACTTTTTATTGGATTTGGCCTCTTTTCTATTTTTTTCTGAAAAGCGAATGCGGTATCTTAGACCAAAATATGAGATTATGAGATTTGCAATATTATTTTTTTTGTGCTTCGGAAATGTGCTGTTTGCGCAAACTTCGGCCGAATTAATTACAGAAATTGAAGCGTATCATGCTGAAGAAAATGAAAAATTTTCTACTGCCGAAACTACCATCTTAACCGAAGAGGATTTTAAAACATTTAAAGTACTAGATTTTTATCCTATAGATTTAAAGTATAGAGTGGAAGCTCTTTTTGTTCGAACCCCAAATGAGGAGCCTTTTTTAATGCCAACAACTACCGATAGGAAACCTGAATATGTAAAGTATGGAGAGGCACACTTTAGTCTTGATAATCAAAAATTAAAGCTGAATTTATATAAAAATACAATGCCATACGACGATCCAGAATTAAAGGATTATCTGTTCTTGCCTTTTACAGATTGGACTAGTGGTGATGGTAGTTATGGTGGTGGACGATTTTTAGATGCTTATATCCCAGAAGGAGATATCATTATTTTAAATTTTAATAAAGCCTACAATCCATATTGCGCCTATAACCAAAGGTATTCTTGTCCTATCCCGCCTAAAGAGAATGATCTAGGCGTACGTGTGGAGGCGGGTGTAAAAGATTTTGGTGAACATTAGAACGAGACTAAAATGATTTTGCAATCCATATGCCTGCAAAAACGGCGGCAAGACCAAGTAGTATGCTACCCAATGTATAGACTAGAAAAGTCTGATAATCTCCAGCCTTTAAAAACATCACATTCTCATATGAGAACGCAGAAAAAGTAGTGAACCCACCGCAAAATCCAGTAGCGATAAAAAGCGTTGCGTTGCTTGATGGTTCATGCTGCTTAAGCACAAGCCCTAAGATGACACCTATAATCAGACTTCCAATAATATTAACCGCAAATGTCCCATAGGGAAAACCTGGTGGTGCACTATTAATGGTCCGAGATAGGAGATAGCGAGCTGCGCTACCTAAACCTCCACCAAGAAAAACAAGAAGTACTGCTTTCATTTAGTCAATTAAAGGTACAACAGGTTTGATAATAGGTATGTAAATCTCAGTAATCCATTCTGCAGGGTTGGGTACAAGACCAGGATCTGTTGCGTATACTTCAAACATTTTTGCTGAAGGATGTGGTTTATAGCCATTTTGGGCCACATACTGCTGTCCTTTTGCGTAGGCCTCTGCCAGGTTTTTGTAATCTCCTTTTAAGGTGACTTTTACAGCCGTTACAGGTTCCATATACCCACTAAGAACAGGGCTGCCTTGTGGTGTGTTTATTTTTTCTTTTACTGGTATGGCTGCTGAAAAAATCACACTATTTTGAGCCGCGTCTACTTGATTGTAAATGGTAAAAGGGTCTCCTGCTTGTTTGATATTGTTTTGCTGCATAAAGCCCATTACTTGACCCATTAATGGTCCCATTTTCAACCCTACTTCTTCCGTTTTTGCGGCTGTTGTATTGTACATATAATAGCCTCCTCCGTATTCTGAAACACCATCAGCGTTGATGTTGTAGAGTTGCATCTCTTTTGTGACAACACCATCAAGGTTCGTTAATCCCTCTTGAAACATGGTTTTAATACTTCGCTCCATATCTTCATCTGCAAAGGCCATAAATACTTTTTCAAGTAAACTCTGTTCTCCTTTCATTCCCCAACTAACTGTAGTTTGTGCCGGGTTTTCTGTGGGCTCAAAACTCCATTTTACGTCACTGTTAGAATCTCCTATGGGTGAATTAAAGGTAATGGTTTGCTCAATTTCTTTATTGGGAATTACCTTTAAAGTTGTCATACTACCATTTCCTACTTCCATCACATCGCTGGTCCAAGAATAAGAACTGCCTTCGCCAGCTGTTTTTTCTGCATAAGAGATATTTATGTCTGGATCTTTTGCCATCCAAGGACCCCAAGATTCCCAATTATTAAAGTCATTTACATTTTTAAAAATTAAAGAAGCGGGGGCATTTATTACTTTAGTTTCTGTTACATCAAATTTTCCGTCTTGCGTACCAAAATAAATGGCGCCTCCAATGACAACAATGAGAATAAGGAAGAAAAGGTATTTTAATAATTTCATAATGTGGGAATTTAGGTTGTTGGGTTAAAGATACAATTTTTATCATTTAAGGAGACTAGGGGGCATTTCATAAAATTTCCGAAGTAATAAATAGGACCCACTGTTGCGAGCTATTGCACACATTACCGCTACTAATTTTGTACATTTGTGTCAAACTAAAACAACAATATCCATGAAATACAAATTTTTAGCAGCATTGGCGTTTTCTACATTTCTTTTTACCTCTTGTAATGAGGGTATGAAAAAGGATAGCGGGAACGATGCAGATGTGGCAATGGCAGAAAGCGAATTTAACTACCAAGTAGGAGAAGTTGCAGACATTAAAATCTTGCGATACCAGATTCCAGGTTTTGAAGATCTAACTTTAAAAGAGCAGAAATTAGTATACTATTTAACTCAAGCAGGACTGGAAGGTCGTGATATTATGTGGGCGCAAAATTACCGCCATAACTTGGCAATTCGTCACGCATTAGAAAATGTATATACTTCTTATTCTGGTGATAAAGGAAGTGATGATTGGAGTAAATTTGAAACCTATTTAAAAAGAATTTGGTTTGCAAATGGGATTCATCATCATTATAGCAATGCTAAGATGAAGCCAGCTTTTAGTAAAGACTACTTGAATGTTCTTTTAAAAGAGACGGGCACAAGCTTAGATGCGGCAGCCGTAGAAGTAATGTTTAATGACGCAGATGCTAAAAAAGTAAACTTGAGTAAAGATGCGGATATCGTAAAAGAGAGTGCTATTAATTTTTATGGGCCTGATGTAACAACAGCAGACGTTGAGAAGTTCTACGACGCTATCAAAGTGGATAAAAATGAACCTATTGAGATAGGTTTGAATACACGATTGGTTAAGAAAAATGGTGTGCTTGTAGAAGAAGTATATAAGAGTGGTGGTCTTTATGGAGCGGCTATAGATAAGATTATTATGTGGCTTGAAAAAGCACAAGGCGTTGCAGAAAACGAAAAGCAAGGGGAAACGCTAGGGCTATTAATTGAGTATTATAAAACGGGTAGCTTAGATACTTGGGATGACTATTGTATCTCTTGGGCAACGAGTACAGATGGTAATATTGACTGGATTAATGGATTTATTGAAGTATATAATGACCCAAAAGGATATAAAGGTTCTTATGAGACTATAGTTCAAATCAAGGATTTTGATATGTCTAAAAAGATGGCTGCATTGAGTAAAGATGCACAATGGTTTGAAGACAATTCTCCATTAATGCCAGAACATAAAAAGAAAGAAGTTAAAGGTGTTAGTTATAAAACAGTAATCGTTGCTGGTGAAGCTGGAGATGCTTCTCCAAGTACACCAATAGGTGTTAATTTACCAAACAACAACTGGATAAGACAAACCCACGGTAGTAAGTCAGTTTCACTTGGTAACATCATTAATGCATATAGTAATGCAGGGGGTAGTGGTCGTCTAGCAGAGTTTGCACATGATGAAGAAGAGATTGCTTTAGAAAAAGAATTTGGTGGTTTAGCGGATAAGCTACACACAGCACTTCACGAAGTAGTGGGGCATGCAAGTGGTCAAATCAATGAAGGAGTTGGAACGCCAAAAGAAACTTTAAAGCGATACAAGTCTACCATTGAAGAAGGGCGTGCAGATTTATTTGGATTGTATTATTTAATGGATCCTAAATTACAAGAATTAGGGCTTGTAGCAGATTGGGAAAAAACAGGAAAAGCAGCTTATGACGGGTATATTCGTAATGGAATGATAGGTCAGTTAGTGCGTTTAGAATTAGGAGATGATGTAGAAGAAGCACATATGGTAAACAGACAATGGGTATCGGCTTGGGTGTTTGAAAAAGGTGAAGCAGATAAGGTGATTGAAAAAGTAACACGAGACGGTAAGACCTATTATAATATTAATGATTATGATAAGTTACATGAGTTATTTGGTCAATTATTACGCGAAACCCAACGTATTAAATCTGAAGGAGATTATGCAGCTGTTGAAGCTTTAGTAGAAGGGTATGGGGTTAAAGTAGACCAAACTCTACATGCTGAGGTTTTAGAACGTAACAAACAATTTACAGCGGCTCCGTATAGAGGTTTTGTAAACCCTGTATTAGTGCCAGAGCTAAATGAGGCTGGTGAAATTACAGCGATTAAAGTCACACAACCAAAAGGC
>CALIAF010000026.1 GCA_938041335.1 uncultured Ulvibacter sp.
ATGATAGAAGGATGCTCTCCTTTTTTAAGGAAAGGTATTGCTGCTCTAGAAGCATAAAACACAGAATCTAAATTAAGTGCCATTACGTTTTTATAAAACTCCGTAGTCATTACTTCGAATCTAGATCTTCCACCTAGTCCACCCGCATTATTTACTAGAGTATCAATTTTACCATATTTCTCACCAATCTTAACAATACTTGCTGTTACTGCATCTTCATTGGTTACATCAAATCCAAAGTACTCCGCTTTGATACCTTGATCAGTAAGTTCTTTTACTCTTTCGGCTCCTAAGTCATCTTGGAGGCCGTTAAGTATTACAGTGTATCCATCTTGACCTAATCTTTTGGCCACTTCAAAACCAATTCCACTTGTGGCTCCTGTTACTATTGCTACTTTATTATTACTCATATCTATATAAATTTATAATGTCGTTTATTCTTTAATAAAATCTAATTAATTTATTTCTAGACACTACAGAGGCTTTACTTTTTCAACTTTTGGAATCAATACCCACACAGCAAATAATGCTACAGCGGTAAGACCTGCCCCTACATAAAATGCTGGAGCATAATTTTCTCCTTTAGTAAGCCAAGGCACTAAAATTGTGAATCCAAAGACGGCTAACTTAGCAGACATACCAGCAAAGCCTGACAACGTACCTACCGTTTTCTTACTAAACATATCACTAGGTAGGGTCTGTACATTTCCTATGGATGTTTGGAATCCAAATAAAATAACTGCCATTATTATAACCGCTGCCGATGGAGAATCCATAGTTATATTCATCAAACCTAATACCAAATTACAAACGGAAGCGAAAGCAGCTGGATCAATTAGCAAAAAAAATGACGGAAACATAATAGCACATCCAAGTGTGATCACCCATTTACGAGTTTTATTTACACTCCATCCAATTTTGATTCTATTTTGTGCCAAAAGACCTCCGAACCACGCGCCTAACATAGCACCAAGATAAGGAACCCATCCATAAATACCGATTGTCTTAACATCCATGCCATACACACCATTAAGGTATAGAGGAATCCATGCTACAAATAACCACCATATAGGGTCAATTGCTGCAGAAGCTACTATAACTCCCCAACTTTCTCTATGTTTAAGTAACTGACCAGTAGTTGGAGTGTATTCGGATCCATCCACTGACTCGGCCTTTGTGATTTGTCCACTCAATATATATTTTTTTTCTTCATCAGAAATATTTGGATGGTATTCTGGTGGTGCTTTTACTATTAAGAACCAAGGTATCAACCATAATAAACCAATAAGACCAACGATAACAAATATCATTTGCCAGCTAAAATATACAGTCATAAAAGCAATCATTGGAATAGCAACAATACCTCCAATAGCTGCACCTGAGTTAAATAAACCTTGAGCAAATGCTCTCTCTTTTGCGGGAAACCATTCAGCACTTCCTTTTGCTGCTCCTGGCCAGTTGCCAGCTTCTGCTAAACCTAGTATAGATCTAAAAATAGCAAAAGTCCACGCTCCACCAGCAAAAGCATGTAAAGCAGTAGCTATAGACCATACTCCAATGGAGATTGCGAATCCTATTCTTGTTCCTATCCAGTCAAATATTTTTCCGAAGAGAGCCTGACCTCCAGCATAAAAAAAAATAAAACTACCTGTAATCCATGCATAAATTTCTTTTCGACCATCTGCATCCAAATCAGGAAACATTGATTCTGCAATATCTGGCCATAAGACTCCTAAAGCTTGTCTATCTATGTAATTTATAACAGCAGCTAAAGCAATTAAGCCAATTACCCACCATCTTAGTCCTTTTAATTTCATTTTTCTTTGGTTGAATCATACCTCGTATTTTTTTTAAATATGACGTATAAATGTTAGAACGATCTACAATGGTAGCCTGATTAATTTATAATTTAAATACTTAAGGTACTTTTAATCTTGTACAGAAAACAAATCTACCATGCGAAGTTTCCCTTATTTCTACATTTATTAAAACCATTAGAAGCAAGTGAGCATTATAGTTTCTAAGCTTTATATTTCTACATTATAGCAATACTTGTAAAGTTCTTTAAAATGTTTTTTCATTCTTTTTTTAGCCAATTGGGGATTTTGATCTTTAATTGCATCATAAATGAGTCGATGTTCTTCCACTCCTATATGGGCTAACGCCTTATCACAAACGTGATACTTTTCAAAATTGGTTATTATTTCAGGAGTAATAATAAGCATAAACGTATTCATAGTACTGTTGCCACTAGCTTTAGCTATTGCTAGATGAAAAAGCAAATCTTCTTGTACCGCATCTTCTCCATCACTCACTTTTGTAGCATAGGCTTCAAGTGCCTCCTTTATAATTTGCAGATCTTGATCTGTTCTTCTTAATGCCGCTAGTCTTGCTGTTTTTAATTCTAATAAAATTCTTGTTTCTACTAATGATTTAAAATCTGGATCTTCAAGGCGTAAAATATCGTCTATCATTCCATTCATTGCAACCACTCCAATATTAGCAACAAAAGTTCCACTTTGTGGTATGGACTTTAATAGGCCATAAAATTCTAATTTTTGAATAGCCTCTCGAATATTACTTCTAGTAACTTCAAATTTTTCTGAAAGCATTCTTTCAGAAGGTAGTTTGTCACCTGGTTCTAGATTTTTATTGTTGATTAGCAATCTAATCTCATCTATAACTCGTTTCTGAAGTGAATAATTATCACTAGTTGTTAGAATTTCTACTTTCATAAAATTAATATATTCAATAATTGGTTATCCAAATAAAAATTATTTAAAGTTATAAAAATACATATAATATTAACGGTTCACTGATTCATATTTCTTATTGAAAAAATAAGTTTTACTGGCCTTTTATAGGCCAGTAAAACTTTTAACAAAATTTAATGGCTAATCAAATATCTGCTAAAGGCTAAAGTTTAGAAATAAACTTTAAAGCCAGTTTTTTTAGTATCCGGGATTTTGTGTAATCACCCCGTCGCTCGCAAGAATTTCCGAGATTGGAACAGGAAATACAAAGTAGTTAGGATTAACCGCTTCTCCCATTGCAGCATCAACAGTGCCTGTTCTAACTAAATCAAACCATCTATGTCCTTCAAAGGCCAATTCTAATCTTCTTTCGTCAGCGATTGCCTGTCTAACTAATTCTTGTGTATTAATAGTGCCAGGATCTAAAGCATTTAAACCTGCTCTCTCTCTAATATCATCTAATAAAGAAAGTACCGTTGTTGCATCCGTACCATTTTCATTCAAAGTTTCTGCATATAGTAAAATCATATCTGCTAATCTAATTTCTATCCAGTCATGATCAGGACCCTCAGCTTGAGGAAATTTTGGTGATGCTAAAGCATCTACGTCTATAGTTACAGCTCTTCTTAAATCTCCAGCATCTACATCAACTATTTCTCCAGCAACCGCATCAAAAGCAGCAATTAAAGATGCGTCTAATGGATTTAAAGACTTAGTTTCTAAACCACCAGACCATTCCCAAAATTCAGAAAATCCATATTCATCTGATACCGAGCTTGAAATTCTTGTTGCATATATAATTTCTGAATTTCCATTCTCATTTGCTTCACCAAAAATAGCAGCAAAATCATCTACCAAACTAAATCCTGCACCAGCTGCTCCACTAACTGCAGCGGCTAATTGCGTCTCAGCATTTACAAAATCTCCTTGGGTAACATATACTTTACCAAGTAAACATTGAGCTATATAAGAAGATGCTCTCCCGTCTGAACTTGTTGTACCTAAAGCCGCTATAGCATCTTGTAAATCTGGAATAATCACATTTGTATAGATGTCAGAAACTGGTTGCCTTGAATAATCAAAATTTGGAATTTCTTCAATAGCTATTGGGCTCAGTACTACAGTAACCCCACCAAAGGCTTGAACTAGTTTGTAATAAGACATCCCTCTTAAAAACTTAGCTTCACCTACTTGAGTAGCGTCCTCCGAATTTGCAATTACAATATTTGCACTTGTTATAGACTTGTATAAAGCAGTATAGAATGGGCCAAAAAATTGATCTTCCATATCCGTTAAATCTGTATTGAATCTATCAAATGCTGGGTAAGGCTCTTCTTCCATTACTGCATTGTCTGATCTAAAGTCACCCATTACTGCCATCGGCGTAACGGAACCATGTTGGTAGAAGTATGCCGCGTTTAAAATCCCCGTATAATCTGATAATTCATCTGCATTAGCAATATTATCAGGAGACTGGTCTAAATCTGTGGTACATGCTGTTATTAACAGCAACGATACCAATGATACATATATATATTTTTTCATCTTTTTTTATTTAAAAATTAACGTTTAATCCCATAGTAAAACTCTTTGCAATTGGACTAGCACCTACTTGTACTCCATAAGTTGTAGGTCCTGCATAACCGCTATTAGTTGTTTCTACACCCTCTGGATTATATGATGTATAATCATCAGACCATAAGTATAACAAGTTAGTTCCCGCTAGGTAGAATCTCACAGATGTGAAGCCTACTTTGCGTGTTAGGTTTGAATCTAAGGTATAACCTAATGTAAGGTTTCTTAATGCTACGTATGATGCATCTTGTATCATTGCGTCTGTTTGGTTTCTGTTACCAATATAATGCTCTCCATTATGATCGGCAATACCGTCATCATTAGCATCAAAACTATCTACTAATCTTCCGCTCCATTGAGATTCATAGTAAAGCGGGTCAATATTATAAACTTCTGCGCCTTGCGATCCTTGTAGCTGGAAAGAAAAATCAAAATCTTTATAACCCATATTACTATTTAAACCCCAATAAAAGTCTGGAGTAGCTTGTCCAATTTTCACAAGATCTCCTCCATCTTCTACGGTTTTTGTGCGGTCAATCACACCATCACCATTTTGATCTACAACATAACTTTCACCAGTGGCGTTGTTAGGATGTCTTGTTCCATCTTCTAAATAGATCATTTCAACATCTCCTATCGTTTCTAAGCCCCACATCTCACCAAGCTCTCCACCTACGTAATTTCTAAATACTGGTCCTCTACCACTCTGTCCGTAAATTTGTTGCGGTAATTCATTTAATCCATTTAAGTCTGTGATCTCTGTATCCACTGTGGACAAGTTAGCGCCTAAGCTCCAAGTAAAGTTATCTGAATTTACCAAGTTTGCATTAAGTTCAAATTCTAAACCTGAGCTTCTTACATCACCAGCATTTAAAAGATAAGAAGTAGTACCTATTACTTCAGATGTGCTAAAATTAAGTAACATATCTTCTGTATCAGATGTGTAATAGTCTGTACTTAAAGTAACACGATTATTTAAAAACCCGAAATCTACACCATAATTAGTCTCTGTGTTAGTTTGCCAAGTTAAATCTGGGTTTGCTAAATTATTTGGGATAAGAAATCCAGTACCTAATACTGTTGCTAAGGGGTTAGAAAGACTTAAAGCGTCATATGATCCTAAAAAAGAAGTTGTTCCTAAAGAACCAAAACTATATCTAAGCTTTAATTTACTCAACGCATCACTATCTGCTAAAAAAGATTCATTGTGTACATTCCAACCTACAGAAAATGCTGGGAAAGTTGCAAATCTATTATTAGCCCCAAAACGAGAATCACCATCTCTTCTTATTGATGCTGATACTAAATAACGATTATCAAATGCGTAATTCACTCTTCCGAAAACACTTTTTCTCACTACCGTTTCATCTCTCTCAGATACTGAAATATCTGCAGGGTCTAAAAGGTTATAATTAATAATTTCACTAAACGGAACATTTGTACCAACTATAGAAGTACCTACTAAGTTAGTCGTTTGATATTCAACACCCGCAACAGCAGATACATCATGATCTCCAAACTCTTTAGTATAATTTAAAGTAGATTCACTTAGTACAGAAGTTACTTGTAAATCTGTTTGATCTAAGTCCGTTTGATTTGTACGTGCTCTAGAATCTGCTTCAAGTCCTTGATAATAATAGCTTTTAGTATCTCTATAGTCACCACCTAAAACAGTTTTTACATTTAAACCATCTAAGATTTCATATTGTAAATAAGAACTTGCATTTCCGAAGAACGTTTTTTCCCATTGATCTGCATTATCAAGCTTAGTAGCCGGTCCTGCATCTCCAGATCCTCCAATACCATTATTGTCTCTTCCGTAATGCCAGTCTTGAGCAGTATCACCTGGTTGTAAGGTATAAATACTATCATTAAACCCAGCAGCAGTACCGCCAGAGCCACCTCTATATCCATCATCAAAAGGATCTAATCCTAAGCCTTGTGCTTCCTGATCCAAAGCCTGTACAAAAGCAATAGATTCTGCTGTATGGTAAATAGAATGAACTCCATAGGCTCTTAACAAATCTCTCATATCATGAGCTACTATATCTCTTTTAGATGTAAACCCATTAAAACTTAATCCTGTCTTAAACTTATCGCCTAATTTAGCGTCTACATTTAAACGTGCATTTAATCGCTCATAACCTTGAGTGATAACAATTCCGTCTGTGTCTTGGTAACCAATTGAAGTAAAGTAGTTCACATCTTCAGAACCTCCACTCACACTAAAATCATGACTAGATGTATGTCCATTTCTAAAAAGCCAGTCTTCTGGGCTTATTGCACCAGGTGAATTTTCATAAGCATTTAACCTATATTCAACAAAAGCCGGGTCAACCTGAGAAAGATCCCAATTACCTGCTGCAATTTGCTCTCTAGAAAATGCCGCCCATTCTGGACCTGATTTAAGTATATTGTCTTTCAAATACCTACTTGATAAACTAGAGTATGTATTGTAGCTAAATTGAGCTTTACCTTGTTTTCCTTTTTTAGTCGTCACCAATATAACTCCATTTGCACCTCTAGAACCATAAATGGCCGCAGAAGCAGCATCCTTTAATACCTCTAAACTTTGAATGTCATTAGGGTTAATACTTGCTAAACCTCCAGAAATTGGAAATCCATCCACAACAATTAGTGGGCTTGAGTCTCCTGAAAGAGACGAAGCTGCTCTTACTTGTATCTTAAGATCCGCTCCAGGCTCACCACTTTGATTTTGAATTAATACCCCAGCTAGTTTACCAGCTAGTGCCTCATCAACACGATTAGCTTGTATAGCTGCAATATCATCTCCACCTACTTTAGCAACTGCTCCAGTTATGTGGCTCTTTTTTCGAGTACCGTAACCAACAACTACAACCTCATCTAAAGAGTTAGCATCTTCTGCTAAGCTAATATTAAGCGTAGTTTGGTTAGTAATTGTAACGGATTGTGATACAAATCCTAAATAAGAAAATTGGACAACATCACCACTTGTTACGTTAAGTTGAAAATTACCATCAAAATCTGTGTAAGCACCAGTATTTGTGCCTTCAACAAGAACATTTGCTCCAGGAATTCCCATTTGATCTACTGCAGAAACTACAGTTCCTGTAAGCGTGTAGCTTTCTTGCGCTAAAATAATAGTACTACTAAAAAGCAGTATAATTAAGGTTAGCTTCTTTTTTAAATTCATAATTTAGTTTTTAAGTTTAATAGATTAGTTAGTTGTTCGTAATATTTTTATTAGTTAAACACCTTTTAACCTATACCAAACAAGGTGTTTTTTTAGTGGTTTACCAAACTGGTAAACCACTTTGGTAAACCAAATATATTAAAATTATGTTAATGACAAGGCTTTTAGGTAGTTATTTTAGGTTTATTCCATAAAATCTTCATCAATAGTGTGATTTTATATGATTATTTACCAAAATATGAAACTTTATCACCACTTAAAAAATCTTCTCTAACAGGACTAAATGTGTCAATTAACATTCCTTCTTCTAAGCAAACTGCACTATGTAATAAATTTGGTTCAATATATACACCATCACCTGCTTCAATAATTTTCTTCTCTCCATCAATTTCGAATTCAAATTTTCCGGAGACACAAAAAGTTGCTTGTGTGTGAAAATGCTGATGTGGAGATCCAATTGCGCCTTTATCAAACTTTACTTTAACCATCATTATTTGGTTATCATAACCTAAAAATTTTCTTGAAACTCCACCTCCAAGTACTTCCCATTGTTTTTCTTTTGTAATGATGTATTTTTCGCTAAATCTTTTCATATTCTATAGTTTATTGTTGTTTTTCTTTTTAGAGTTTTTCTTTTTAGAGCTACTGGTATTTAAAAAATTTCAGCTTTGCTAAAAAAAATTTAATCTTGTCCATAATTTAAACCCTACTCTATTTCAGTTTTTACATGTTATAAACCCCGCCATTAATGTCTAGTGAAGCACCAGTAATAAAACCATCATATTCTGAGGCCAGATATAAAACCGCGCGCGCTACGTCTGCCGCATTACCCGCTCTTTTAATAGGAATTCCTGCAGTTGTTGCAGCTGCAGATTCTTTTGTTGTGTGCGTATTGTGAAAAGATGTGCCCAGGATAAGTCCGGGAGCAACGGCGTTGACTCTAGTACCTTGAGGCCCCAACTCTGTTGATAAGGCTCTTGTAAAAGTTAAAATAGCGCCTTTACTTGTGGCATAAGCAAGTGAACCTGGGTGCCCTCCTTTACGTCCAGCAAGTGACGCCAAATTAACAATACTACTATTGTCATTTTTTGCCAAATACGGCGCCGCAGCTCGCGTCACAAACATCATTGAAGTCAGATTGATATCCATTACTTTGTGCCAAAATCCGGTCTCCATTTCGTTTAGCATTTTGCGCGCAACTAGTGAACCAGCATTATTGATAAGTATGTCTAGACCTCCAAGTTCTTCTACCGTTTTTTTCACCAAGGCATTCGCATCGGCTTCTTTAGTTAAGTCACCAGATATTGCAATGGCTTTCTGTCCTTTACTCTTTGCGTATGCAATCAATTCGTTAGCCGTATCTGCGCTTGAAAAATAGTGTACCGCAACATGGGCTCCACTATCTATAAAATGTCTAGTAATAGATTCTCCTATTCCCTGCGCTCCAGCAGTTATTAACACATTTTTATTTGCTAGTTTTTTCATCATACTATTTTTGATAATCGTCATTTTTTGAAAAATACTCTTCATTAGAAACCGCCTCATCGCTAACAGAAATACTTGCTGTTTTAAACCATACCTCAGCATAATTACCATCTGCATATTGTTTTTTAATATCACCTCCATGTGTTTCTGCTCCAGCACACCAGACCATATTGCTTTCTGGAGACTTCCCGTTTGTTTGATTATAAGATCCCATCTTAAAAAAGCAACCTTCGCCAGCATACCCATCTTCGCGCTCTAAACCATCTTGACCAATGGGCACAAATAATTTTTCTACTTGCGCTGGTCTATCTGCAGCTGTCGCATATTCAGATTCAACTAAGTTTTTTGTAAATGATTTTGATTCGTGGCCCTCGCTGGTAAATGAAACCGTCATAATGCCTTTTTTTACGTGTACCTCATAGCTAAATTCTTCTCCTAACTTAATTCCATTTTCAGGCTCTGCTGGTGCATTCTCTTTATCTGCCCCAACGACTGAAAAGTCATACCCCCAAACAGGTAACGAATAATCCCATCTACCTGCATTATCATCTCCGGCAGTATTAATTTCATAATTCCAGAAAACAGAACCCTTTTCATGTCCTGGAAATTTCTTGTAAAATATTTTTAACGGCTCATTCTCGTGCCCATCTGCACTATGAATTTGTCCAACTACAACGGAGTATGAAGCTGCAACGCGGGCATCACCTGTAGCAGATACATTCATCACTTTGAGCGTCGCATTCATTTTGTCATTAGCTTTATTAGGAAAGAATTTTTTCTTTTGAGCTAGTTCTGTCCTTGTGTTATTAGAAGAACCGTGTGTACTACCGTTATTTGGCGTTTTATAAACTACCCAATCTGTTTTCTCTTCATTTGTTGTGTAAAAGAAATCATCATTCTCCATATTATTAGCGACTCCAGCATTAGAGCCGTCACCTAAAATCAAATTCCAATGATGGTAAAAGGGAATAACATCGCTCGGGTATGTTATTTTTTGAGTTTCGTTTTCGGTATTTTCTTTAACGGTGTTGTTGCAGCTACTGAACGCCAGCAAGGCGCCAATAAATACCAATGTTGTTGCTATTGTGATAGTTTTTTTAGACATTTTTCTATTGTTTTAATTAACTGTTTTTACTGATTTTTTGGTGCAGTTCCAGCTCCTACTGTAGCTTCTTTAAACCACACTTCTGTATAACTTCCGTTTTCATATTGTTTTGCAATATCTCCTCCATAGGTTTCAGCACCTGCACACCAGACCATATTAGTTGAAGGGTCTTTACCGTTAGTTTGATTATAGGCGCCTTGCTTAAAGTAATTTAATTCTCCTTTATATGCATCTGGGTTTTCTGTTCCATCCTGCCCTATTGGCACAAATAAATTTTTGGTTTGCTCGGGTATGTCGGCACGCGAAGTGTAATCTGATGCAATTAAATTTTTAGTAAATGTTTTTGTTTTATGACCTTCACTCATAAATGTGAGGTACATTATTCCTTTATAGACGTTTACTTCATAGCTAAATTCTTCTCCTAAGGCAATACCGTTTGTAGGCGCTGCAGGAAATTCATCAGGACTTGTCCCTATACCCGCCATGTCATAGCCCCAAACCGCCTCAGAGAAATCCCATCTGCCTGCATTATCATCACCGGCCGTATTAATTTCGTAATTCCAGAAAACAGAGCCTTTATCTTGACCGGGGAATTTTTTATAAAATATTTTTAAGGGTTCATTTTCATGTCCTTCCCCACTATGAATCTGTCCCACTACCACTGAGTATGAAGCCGCAACTCTAGCATCACCTGAAGTAGATACGTGTTGTACTTTTAAAGTAGCTGTTAATTTACCACCAGTTTCTGGCACCCATTCTTCTTTCTGATGCAATTCTGTTCTTGTGTTGCTTGAGTTTTTTGAAGTAGTTCCAGAATTTGGCGTCTTATAAACAACCCAGTCTGTTTTGCCGTCATTTTTAGTATAGAAAAAATCTTCTTGAGAATAACCAACTAAATTTTCGATATTAGTTCCGTCTCCTAATAATATTTTCCATTGGTCCATAAATGGCAATACATCACTTGGAGCTTTAACTACTTTTTCGGTTTGCGTATTCCCTTCGGAAATACCCTCTTTCTTGTTTTTACATGCTAAAAGGGCTAAAAGAGCGAGGATTGTAAAGGCTGTTTTTTTCATTTTAATTGTTTTAATACATTAACTTCAGTTTCAAATTTTCTTCGGTTGCAATCTTTCCAGAATTAGAAATTTGATTGTCTGATGCTACATTGTTTTTTGCTCCCCATAGCATAGAAACAAATACAACCGAATTGTTATTAAATGTACTTTTAGTAATATTTACATTTACAATCCCTCTATGGTTTAACAAGGTTTTGTTTTTCTCTTTTGCACCACAATTAGTAAATGTAGAATTTGTAACTAAAAGGTTCCCACCTATAGTAGATTCATCATAACCGCCCCTGTAATAATCTATCACATTCTGTTTTACGTTTATAAATGTGCAATTTTCAATGGTTAAATACTCTGTGTTATAATCGCCTCTATCATTAGTTTCTTCAGATAACTCGATCCCGTTTTCACAATCTGAGATGGAGGTGTTTTTAAAAGTAATCTCTTCTGAGAACGATTGTTTGTAAACTTTTAGCGCGTACTTAAAATCACTTATTTCTGCATTAGAAACAAATAGCCCAAAATGATTAAACATATTCTCTTTTAAACTCGCAAAAGCAAATTGCGTGTTTGTTCCTTTTAGTTTTATGTTATTAACCGTTAGTTTTCCATAAGGATGTAGTTGAAACAATGGAGAATTTTCTGCTCCAGTATATTTTAAAACGGTATTTGTTTTATCTTCTGATGTTATATGAAGCTCCTTATTAATTTTTAAGGGCTTGTCTATCAAATAATTACCTTTTTTTAGCACTATTATCGCTCCGTTCCCAACCTCCTTAATCTTGGTAATTAACTCTTCAGAACTAGATACAGTGTCTGTTGTGGGTGGCAAATCCAATTTTTCGTTAGAAAACCAATCTGCTCCATATTTAGATTTGTCAAGCAATTCTAAATTTATATTTTCTGCATGTGCAATGGCACCTATCTTATTAGACTTATCTCTAGCATTTCCGAATAAATCATGAGTAATAGAGTCAAAATCGAAGCCCTTATACACTTCTACATCATCAAAACCGGTGGTAGGCACAGAAAGATTTGTACCAATATCTGTAAGCGATAATTCTTTAGTGATTAAACCGTGATCATTTGCAATGGTTACCCCATTATTATAAATAACATTACTTTTAAAAGTGATACCATCTGCTTTATCGTGCTCTATAATTGGGTTTGCGTCACCTTCAGAATTATAAATAATATTATTTACAACTTCTGTTCTTAAGGGTCTTGCAGAGCGTATTTCAGACTTAGGTAAAACGTCTGCTTGTGCAATATTTGTACCTACCCCAAGCTGCCAAGGCGAATCTGAATCTACAAAAGTATTGTACGCAACCACCACATCTGTAACTTGATTGTATCTATTTAATGGCGATTTTGGGATACCATTCATAATTGCTATTGGGCTTCTAAAATTCTTTCCTTTAATTTTATAAAAAAGGTTATTCGTAACCCAATGACCTGTGTTAATAATTCTGATACCACCATATTGCTCATTAACACCATCGCCAATAAAGTAGTTTCCATCTATAGTAACATAGTTTCCGTGCCGGGTAACTACAGAACCTTCGCTTTTATAGAAAACGTTGTTTTTAATGATATTGGAGTTTGTTTTGCTAGAGATAATCTCCACTTCGCCATTACATGCTTCAAATAAGTTATTTGCAATGGTTGTATTGCTTGGCGACATAGAAGTAAAGCTACTCCCAAGCTGTATTGTTTCTCCTCTAGCGCCTCCCTTTCTGGGTCTTGGTCCAAAATGGTTATTTACAATTTGGTGGTAGTTTCTAATACTTTGGTTTCCTTTTAAATCGACTCTTACTGTTGGTCCTCCATTGGTTTTTCCTGCAAGATAACAATGGTCCATTGTATTGCGCTTTCCATAGAATTGTACCCAAAGATTATCTTGATCACGCTCCATATTATTAAAATCTAAAATCACACAATTAGATACACTGCTATGATTTGCAACCTCACTTTCGCTTGTTCTAAAGGCGATTACGTTTTCTGACGGCGCATGTCCGTGTCTAAAAAATAAGCCCTCAACTTTTAGATAATTTCCGCTCAAGGCTAGATTAGAAATCCCTTCAATAAATACTTTCCCCGGAGTTTCTGCCTTTAAGGTGATTGGGCTATTTTCTGTACCTTCTGCAGTAAATTTAATTTCAACATCTTTCCAAACTCCATTTGTCATCACAATATCATCTCCTGCTTTACTTTTGGCAATAGCTGTGTTGAGCTCATCAATAGTAGATACACCTATAGAATTTCCTGTTCCCTCACTACAAGACACGAACAATAGCAGCATACATAAGACGGTGATTACTTTTTTTATGGTTGTTATATATTTCATTCTTAAATTTAAAAACTGTTTCAAATTAATATTATTTCCGAAGAAAAAAAATGCTTCTATTAAAAGTACTCCGTTAAGGCTATGATACCATTATAAGAAATCACACAGGCAAAAAACAGCGCAGCAAACAATCCAATATTTATGGAAATCCCGGTTTTATAGCCTTTCATTACTTTTTTGTTATTGACTAATAATATGATCCCGAGGATCACAAGAGGCAATACAAAGACATTAAAAACCTGCGACAAAATCTGCATCTGTATTGGGTTTGACCCAAAAATTGGAACGATTAAAGCAACCAAGCATGCTATAAAAGTGACAACTCTAAACTGCTTCGAGTTTGTGTCTAATTTTCCAGACTGATAATCTGCGAGTAATAAAGGAGCAATCAATAAACAAGGAAAAATGGATGATAACCCTGCGCTTAATGTCCCGAAAAAGAAAATGGAAACCGCAAACCTACCAGCAACTGGTTCTAGCGTGTTTGCCATATCTAATACTTTAGTCACAGGATTTCCTTGATGAAATAATGCACCACAGGCTACCGCCATTATCGCAGCACTTATAATAAAAACCAATGTTGCCGCGATTATAGAATCATTTTTTTGTTGTTTTAGGTTCGCAATTGTCCATCCTTTACCTCTTACAAAAAGCGGACGTGATAAAAAGGTAGCTGCTGCCATAGTAGTTCCTACAAAGGCTGCGACCATCATCTTACCGCCAGGGACATCTGGTATTGATGGGATTAACCCGCCGATAACATCTGTCGAGAGTGGGTATACAAAGAATAATGAGATGATAAAAGAAAGTCCCATTATGGCAACAAAAATGACTAATATCTTCTCAAAAAACGTGTATTTACCAACCAGCATTAAAGAGTAGAAAATGGCAATAATTAAAATGGCTATTCCGAGTACAACCTCATATTTATTATCTGCAAGTTGTGGGTAACTTTGAGCGATTAATTCGTAAATTATATTTGAAGAAATGCCTAATATTCCCATTAAAGAGTTCCATTGTCCAAAGACAATCCCGACAATAATAAGAATTGCTAAAATCTTACCATATTTAAGGTGTTTTTTAAAGCCATAAAGCGCCGTTTCTCCAGTAATTAAAGCATAATTACCATAAGTAAACATTAAGACCCCAGAGAAAATACAGCTTAATAATAACACCCACAACAACTGCATCCCGTAGGTACTACCAGCAACAATCATTGAGGTTACACTTCCTGTTCCTATGGTATATCCTATGGCAAAAATACCCGGACCAAACCCTAGTATGAGTGCTAAAAATTTTTTGACCAATGATTTCTTAGGCTGTGTTGCTTCCATAATATGGCTTTATTTTTAAATTGTTAGTTCCAGTTTGTGTGATAATTTTTTCCAGAATCATCATCTATTCTTTTGTAGGTATGTGCTCCAAAATAATCTCTTTGTGCTTGAATAATATTTGCTGATGAGTTTGCTCTGGTAATTCCGTTGAAAAATTGAACAGATTCACTTAAGCAAGGCACAGCTATTTCATTCGCTATACTTTGAGCAACTACTATTTTTATTGCTGGTTTATATTGATTAATCAACGCTCTAAAGTGTTGATTAATCAATATATTATTTGTGTTTGACAACACAGGCACCAGCTCTTCCATTAAAGTAGATTTGATAATGCACCCGTTTGTCCAGATTCTAGCAATCTCGCTAAGGTTTAAATCCCAAGAAAACGAAATTGACGCTGCGTCCAAAAGCTTAAAACCTTGGTAATGATTGATGATTCTCGCAAATTGATAAGCATCACGTATTTCATCAAGATCAATGTCCGTTATTATTTTTTTGGTCTTGCTGAAATTTTCACTATGAACTATTCGCTCTTCTTTATTAAACGATGTGTAGCGTGCAAATAGGGCAGCAGCGATTAGCGTGCTTGGCACACCTAATTGTGCAGATGCAATTGTTGTCCAATTTCCAGTTCCTTTATTACCCGCCTTATCCAAGATCTTTTTGAGCAACCAATCTTCGCCTTCTTTCTTTCTAAAAATATTAATAGTGATTTCTAATAAATAGCTATTAGTCGTATCTTTCCATGACTCCAAAGTGTTGGCTATTTCATTTTGATTCTGGCCTTGTGCTGCTAAAATGCTGCCTATTTCTGCAAGCAATTGCATTTCTACATACTCAATGCCATTATGTACCATTTTAACAAAATGTCCACTACCTTCTGGACCAATATAAGTACAACAAGGCAAGTTGTTTTGATCTTTTGCTGCTACTGCCCCTAAAAATGATTCAATGTTTTTATACCCTTCTTTTGAACCACTTGGCATTATTGAAGGGCCCGTTAAAGCACCGTTTTCTCCACCAGAAACGCCCGCCCCTATAAAATGAATGTTCTTAGTTTTTAAATATTCGACCCGCTCATTTGTTTTTACATAGTTAGAGTTCCCTCCATCGATTAGAATATCGTTTTTAGACAAATGCGGTAGTAAATTTTCAATAACAAGATCTACTGTATTACCTGCATTGACCATAAGCATAATTTTTCTTGGTCTTTGTAATGAATCTACAAAAGCTGCAATATCATCAAAAGGAACTGCATGGGATAACTCAGGATGTCCGGCTTTAAAGTCTTGGGCAATATTTTCTTCTACGCCTTCTACATGTCTATTAAACATTGAAATTTTAAATCCATTTCTGGATAAATTTCTACATAAACTCTTTCCCATTACCCCTAGACCAAAGAGCCCAAATTGAGATTTAATACCCATTTCACTCTTTATCGTTTGCACTATTTCTTCTGGTGTTAAATTCACGTTTATTTGTAATGCGTTTATAGGATCTTCTAGAATATCAAATTGTGATTGCAATAATTCTGAAGACATAAAATGATCTGATCTGCTATTTATTCTTTCAAAAATTTGGTCAAATGAGCCGAATAAATGCACCCAATTTACATTACGTTCCATACCGGATTGCAAAATCTCGCGGTACTTCTGTTTTAAAGCCGAACACGCTATTATAAAACTATTATGTGCTAATTTTTTACTCGCAAATTTGTTTATGGCAATTAACCAACCTTCTCTATCTTCATCATTTAAAGGCTGTCCACTAGACATTTTAGCAATATTCTCTTCTGAATGAAAATCGTCTCCGTCGAAATATGGGATAGAAAGTTCATCTGACAGCAACTGTCCAACTGTAGATTTTCCTACTCCCGAAACGCCAATTATAAAGATTACTTGGTTCAATGGTTTCTTTTTTTGGTAATGAATAGCCTCTTTAAAATTGAGATTCATCTTTAAACCATTTTGATGTTTTTATAAATTGGTTTACCAGATTGGTTTACCAAATATATGTATATTAACCGAAGGCACAAGCTTTTAAACAAATTCTTTGTTAGTCACTAGGTTTAAACCCTTAAAATAATGGTATTACTACTGGGTCGTCTTATTAATGAAAACAAGCTCTGTGAAGCTTGAAACGTTGTTCTTTTTGAAGTTAGGCTAAAGGGTTCCATACAATAAGAAACTCCTTTCAGTCTATGCTAAAAAGAGTAAGTTTCTATATGTCTTAAACAACCTGCAAAGATTAGCCCTGAGTAATAAAGCGTAAGTGATCAAATGATTTTCCACTACCGTAATTGGGACATCTGCAGTGTAAACAAACTCGAAAGACATAAAACGCTTTATAGGGTTCATGAAAAAACTCCTTTCAGTTTGCACTGAAAGGAGTCTGAATAAATTAAATACATCTGTTATTCCAGAATCAACTTCTTAGTTGCTTTTAGTGTACCTCCATCAGCAGAAATCTTTAACATATACACGCCGGCATTTAAGCTGCCTCTTTCTATAATGAGCGTATTTGAATTAGATGTTACTTTCTGCACTTCTCTTCCTAAAACGTCATACATTTTCACTTCTAGACCAGCAATCGCATTACGCACGACAATGGTTGTCTGCGCGTCCATTGGATTTGGAAATATCGCGACATCTAATACGACGCTTTCTTCTAATCCTAATATGCAATTTTGATTATTAATTGCACCTGGAGTTCCATGTTCAAATCCTGCGTTATTGCATGCTTGCCAGCTTTCAGGTAAGGTGTTATCTAAGTCTGGATCAATCAATTCTAGTGTTGGTCCATTTCCATCTGGTGCTTCAGGCCATGGGGCTTGATCATCATATGTTACATTATCTATTAAGTTTCCGTTTGCATCAAATATGCGGATCAATTCTCCTGAGCCACTAAGACTAAATCCTAAATTACCATATACATTAGTCACCCCTGGAAACAATGCTTGAAACCCAGCTTGGTCTTCTACAATAATTAAATAAGAGTTAGGTTGCATGATAACGCCAACTGGAAGCACAAACTCGTGCGTATCATCTTCATCTTTAAAAACCCATCCTGACACATTTACCGCCGTATCAGAGTTGTTGTACAATTCTACCCAGTCTTTAACATCAAAATCTGGAGCGTCTTTATAATTAATTTCATTGATAACAATATCTGCTCCGCCGGCACTCAATACAAATACTGCGGTTAGGTTCTCACTTTGATTTAATTCAAAAGATGACATCGCACTCATTGGGTCTGCCAGCGTATGGTTGTCTAATTCCCAATGATCAAAAACATAGTCAGAGTTAGACTGGACGGCTTCAATATTCATGTCTATTCCTCCATGGTACTCTCCATTCCAAGTATAGTCTCCGTAGTCAATGGTTAAAGAATTAAATTTTATTTGCCCTGCTCCTTCTGGTTCTACATTTAAAGATACGTCATACGGTCCGCTTAGGTCGTAGCATTCGTTTAAACCTCCTGGTAAGAAAGCAATTCTATCTAAAATAAAGTCTTTAACCTTTTGTACGTTTCCTTCCCATTCATTTACATTACCTCCCCATCTACTAGTGTGTCTAGGCATTTCTCCAGCGATCGAGCTCTCAATACCTTCTAAAGTACCTAAAGCTTCTTCTTCGGTGAAAACCGTGTTATTTAGGTCCATGTATCTTGTAATATAATATTGACGAAACTCATCATTCTCTAAAAGTTTATTCAACAAAACAATGTGCTGTTCTGGGTCTAAATTTATTTGTTCTGGATAACAAGGGTCTGCATCTGGATCTTCATTTGGAACATTTGTATAATTAATATAGTGATTGAACGTAGCGTCTTCATCCCATAAAACGTAGCCCCATTTTTTATGATCACCATTAGGATCTATACCGCGCCACCATGAGGTGTTCCAATTAATCCAGTCTGTACAGACCGCAAAAGAGTTAACTAAAATGTAATCAACTAGGCTCGTTACATCAATTTCTGCGGCAACTTGTTCATAGTTTGCTTGATTAGACATGTCATTATTGATAGCGAAACTATGTATCTCATCCCAATCTTGAAAAGCCTGGCTTCCTCCATATTGCGCCCAAGTACTCCCCCAATTCATTAAATATTGAATATTATACTTATCCTGACCGTAGTAAAATTTTGTATAATCTGCATCACTTACTTTTTCTCTTATAGAATATACGCCCCAGTATTGGCCATTTACATATGCCACACAGCGTTCACCTCTTCGCATATCTACGTTCAGGTCGTTCTTATTTGCTAACCGATGGATAAACATATCTCTCATATGCGCACTGGAGTCAATCGCCGGATAGTTATCATCTCCTGAGGCACGAATAATTACTTTTTGATAGCTTTCTCTATCAGACCACGTAAGTAATTTTTCATTAATAGCGTCATGATAACCCATTTCATCTCTTGCTATATAATCAAAACTACGCTGGTCCCATTGCCAAGAATCTTGCCCATGCTTATTGTATTCTCCATACCCTACATCTTTTCTTACGCCAGTAGCATCAAAGTATTCCATTGTTCCTTCTGGCCTTAGATTGATATTACCATTCAATAAATCTTCCATCTGGTCTGCAGAAACTGAAATCACAGGAAGCGTATGGCTCTCATTTATGAAATACGAATTAAATGCCATAAAGCTAGGTAGCACCCCAGGCGTGTTTGGCTCTACAATAGCCCGAATAATTTGGGTTGAAGAAACTGAAATAGGAGTTGCGTATTCTGTAGCCCCAGAGGTTGGTAAATATCCATTAATTGTATAATGAATGGTACTGTTTGCTTCTGTAGATGTAATGGTCACATTTTGTGTTCCATTGTAAAAACCTGCTTCTACATTCATTTCTGGAGTATCCGCGTATCTGTCAAATGACGCTCCCAAATTTGCTGCATTTAAGGTAGGTGAAGTAAATATCTTCCATGTAGGAGATCCATTTGGACTTCTTCCCATAGAGTGCTCTAATTGTGTTTTTTGCATTAAAACACTGTCTACAATATTCCCATCTGCATCAGACAATACAATGGTCTCTGTGTCTACTTTTGTTTGTTTTAACTTAAAATTTGTATGGTAGTGGTCATTAAACCCTGTAGAAGTTGCTTCATCCCTCCCAGAACACCAAAACCTAAGATATCCATTAGCAGGAATTATAGTTCCTTCCGGAATTTCCCACTTTTCAATATTTGATGCGCTATCGCTTAAATAAAATCCTCCTAGATTAACCGCTGTTAATTCAGTGTTATACAGTTCTATCCAATCTTCTTGGCTCTGATAGTTGTCATTATACCCTACTAAATTAGACGCAGAATACTCGTTAATGACCACCTGGCTCATTAAGGGACTAAACATCATTGTCAGCCCAAATAATAGTACTATTTTTTTCATAACTTTTTATTTTAAAACTTCTTTTTCTATTCTTTATAAATTTAACACAAATAATGAAAAACTCCCATCATTATGAGTTTTATGTTAGAACTAAGGTCGCAATACTACTCTGTTAATGAACTATTTGCATTAAGAAAATTAACCCGTGGTGTTTGAAACAATACATTAGAAGCTGCTAACATCTTTATATACTTCTCATATAACACCCGTTCAATTTTAATTATATCAATAACTCTATTGTGTTCGCTAATCTTCAATTTTAATAAAATCAATGGCGATACACCTTCCATTGTTTTGTACGTATTTAAGAGCGCTGTGACACTGCTATTAGCGGCTTGATCTTTAAACACCTGATACTTAGACGCCGTGCTTCTGAAATTTTCTACAGCATCCACTACCTCTTTTTCTTGCGCCTTTTTAAGGGCTAGGATTTCACTTTCTGTTCTTAATTTATTAAAATAATGTTCGCTTCTTTTTTCTCTTGCATTTCCGAAGAAAGGGATATTGATCCCTATGCCAATGGCAAAATTTTCATCAAACAATTCGCTGTTTTTGCCTCCATACTTGGCTTGTACAAAATCAATTATTTTTTTAGATTTTGCCACATCCAAGCCCATCTCACCTTCTATGGTTTCTAGTTTTGATTGTCTTAATTGAATCTCTAAGTTGTCATTAGACACCTTCTCTCTGGCAGCGATTGCAAGTATTTGACCTGGTGTAACTAGGTCATTATTTTTTAAGTAGATGCTGTCCGCGGTTTCTTTTACCATAAGCTTTAATAAGGCATTTTGATGCCTGTGAACCTCTTGCAAGTTTTGTAAAACGACTTGTGTGTCAAATAGTGCTTCTTCTGCGTCCACAACATCTCTTACCTCAAAATTAGCATCATACACGGTGTGTTTTAAGATCGTGAGTTTGTCTTCTAACTGCACTTTTTTCAATAAATAAGCTGCGGTTAGCTTTTCGTTATATAGATAATCTATTAATAAATTATAGCGGTCCTCCAGCTCATCATTTACGTGAATCTGACCCTGAATCTCCACTTCATTTATCATAGAGGAATACACTTTTTTCTTGGCAAGAATGGCTCGCAGACTATTCGGTTTTACTCTAATAGCATACTCCTGTCTACTGAATAATAAATCTCTGGTTTCAGACCTAAATTCTACATTATTAACTAAAGGTAAATTATGATTGTAGTCTTTTAAAAATGCCAGTTGAATAGAATCAAATTGCACCTGTTCTATGTTTTTAACACCTAATAGCACATCTGTTGTAGTAATTTCTTTTTGGGCATATCCCGAAAAGAAAAACAGACAGAAGAGAAGTAGCGTCCCTAGATATTTCGGAAATAAAAAATGCATTTATTGATTTAAGGTTAATGTCACTTTTTCTTTTTGCAAGAAAGGATTGTCTGGCGGTATTTCTATAATAACCTCTCTTCCAAAGGTTTTAAGTTCCTTGATTTTTCTAATTCTAGGCGGGATTTCAACAATACGGGAACCTAATGTTTTGATAATTCCTATATTCTGGATGTCTGGCCTTGAGGTAGAAAAAACGGTTACTTCATCTTGAAGGTTCACTTTTAGCAATAGGTCTTCATGAATAAAACCTACAACCAGTGTTGGGCTTTCTTCATAAAATGTGACGAGTGGAGAGAACGATGCTATTTTTTCATCTTCTTTGCAATGAATATTTCCGATTAACCCATCTGTGGGCGCTAAAATAGTTTCATTTTCTTTTTTAATGCTGTAATAACTCAACTCCTTTTCAAGAATTTTTATCCTTGAAAGCATTGGGTTATTGGACGCATAGCGCTCATTCTTTAAATTTTTTATCTGTGTTTCAAAACTTGCTTTTGAGTATTGTAACTCTTCTTTAAGCGCTTCAATTTTAAGTAGAATGGGGCTTTTAATATCACTCTTTTCTGTAGTAGTTAGTGTTATGCTTTTTAAGTTGCTGGCTAGTTTCTTGTTTTTATCTAGCTGGGCATATTGCTGTTCTATTTGTGCTTCAATTTCACTAGTTCTTTCCTTTAAAAGAATTGTTTTTTCTGAAATGCGCCCGTCTATGTCTAATTTCCACAAATCATATCGGGTCTTTAATTCTTCAATACTAAAGACAGCATCATTTATTTTAACGGGTAATATAGAAGAAGAAACGTCTAGCAAAACGGCTCCTTTTTTTACTTTTTGTCCTGTAGTCACATAGATACGGTTTACCTCAACGGGGTTCTCCATGTTAATTTGAGTTTCCTTGTTTTCTGCAAAACCATAAAAAGTAACGGTGGTGTTCATTTTAAATGAAAACGAAATCACCAAGATCACACCCACCAACAAGGCTACAATATGTATTAAGCTAAATTTTTTCATCTATGTCTCTAAAATTAATTCTTACATTATAAACACCTTCCATATTTGAGAACTCGTTGACAAGGTCTCTAGCTCTTTTTTCATGGATTACTTTTATTTTAAAAGCAAAACTAATTCTCTTTATGCCTTTTTCGTTATTTCCTTTTCCATTTACGCTATACTTGGTTAAAGAGTAACGAGCACAATTTTCTTCTAAAAGTGCTTCAATCTTCTCTCTTGTATTCTCCGTTTCAAGAATGACATTTGGAATTTCAAACTGGAGATTTCCTACGACATGATTTGTTTTACTAATCGGTGAATAATAAATTAAAAACACAACCAAGCAGAAAGCTATAGTGCCTATTAAGGCGATTGCAATACCATATACTCCTGCCGCGATACCCACCGCGATAGAAGTAAACATAAACACCATGTTTCTCGGGTTTCTTAGGGTTGTTCTAAATCTAATAATGGCTAGCGCCCCTAACATCCCTAGCCCACGTGCTAAGCTATCACCTATGGCCTGCATTACAGTTGCTACAGGAATTGAAATCAATATAAGAGATTGAATAAAATACTTGGGGCTTTCTATTTCTCTAGAAGTTCTTTGATAGGTAAGCGCTATCAAAGAAGATAGCACAAACGACACTAAAGCAATGATGATCACATTTGCTAATGAGGCGCCTTCTAGGTTGTTATTTAGGTTTGAAAAATCAAACATATGTTATTGTAGAGTTAGTTAATTATAATTCTTTTAGTAATTTGATAATTGTTACTTTTAAGCGCAATGCTATACATCCCCGTTTGCCAATTTGAAACATCAATACTCAATATGTTTTCTTCATTGTTGGTTTTATATACTTGTCTGCCTATCATATCATACACAATAACGCTAGAAGCAATCTCATTATTAAACGCAATGCTAATATACTCATTTGCTGGATTAGGATATACTACTATTCCAAAATCAAAAGTAATGGAATCAACTCCAAGTTCAACACCATTTTCAGCGTTGAATGTTACATCTGTTACAACAAAGTCTCCTGTGCCATTTGGGATTCTTGCTAAAGTAGTGTTTTCTATTATCTCCTCACTCCAGTCAATCTCATCAATAATGGTTCTATCTAGGTAAGATAGAAACAACTCATCACCATCCTTATCAATATCAAATTTAGCATGAATGCCTTCTTGTTGTGGGTCTTTATCTGCCCAAATAATCAAATACCCATTAGCAGGGATGCTCACATCTGGTAATTCCCACTTGTGCAAAAAGCTTCTCGAATCACTTAAAAAGTAATTGTTTAAATCAATCGCTGCGTCAGTATTGTTATATAGCTCTATCCAATCATCATGCTCGTTATCTTGATCTTCCCAGATACTACCCTCCCCATTAGATGCCATAAATTCATTAATCACAACGTCCTGGTTGTTTATTGGGGCAGCTAGAGGTGTGCAAGTAAATCCTTCATTGACAAGCCTTTGTTGCATATTTATTTTTCTATCGGCTATAAATTTTTTAAATCCTTTGCTCAAACCAGTAAAATCTCCAAACCAAGTATCGCTATTGATCGCGTTTTCTACATCAACTCCATTATAAATGTTGTTGGTTGCTGTATCCCAGTCGGTTTCAATCAATCCTAGCTGTGCATCTAACAATGGATCCATTCTTAAGTTTTCAAAATTTACAGCCAAAATTTCACACATGTAGACTAGGTACTGCTCTTTAAATTCTGGAACATTCAAAATACGGTCAATTAATACTTTTCCTGAAAAGTTAAATAACGGGAAATCCTGAGACCCATTAGGGTGGCTATCAAAAGCAAAGTTATAATCCCAGGGCAACCAATGTATTTTATTCGTGTTGGGTTCATGATATAAATACCAATTTCTTCCATGTTCTATATAGGAATCCCAATTATTTATTAAGAGGTCTATAGCGAGTATCCGCAGGTATTCATCTACATCAAATACAGCTTCAAGATCCTCTTTAAATGTTATGCTGTTCGTATTATTTATAACATCTATAAATTCTATAAACTTTGACCAATCATTCTCTGTTTCATTGGTTTGTAGCTCAAATGTATAACTGTTAGGGTTAGTCCCAGCCCATGTTAGCTCTGAGTTGCCTTTATTTTTCCATAGATTTCCGTCATTGTCAGAGAAGTTTCTTTTCAGGTAATTTTTGTCTATCTGTTCTATCATGGAATAGATTCCCCAATACGTATCGTTGATATATAGCTTTGTATGTGCCACTCTTGGAGAGGGAATTCCATGCATCCTAAACATATCATAGGCCATTTTATCTTTTATCATCGCGGGGTCTCCAAAACCATTCATAAGATTTAGTCTTTTAACACCATCATACTCTTGGCCGACTACAAATTTTCCGAAGTTTAATTTGAGCGGTTTTTTATTTGTCATTGGGAAGAAATTTGAAGAAAACCCTTTTTGCCTTACTCCTACTTCATCGAGGATCGTACCGTCCATCTCAACGGTAACATTAGTATAGGGCACATCTGGGTAGAACATATTATAGTCGTTCTGCAAGTTGTTCCACAAATTCGTGTCTGTAGATGTTATTCTTATTTCGTGAACAAAAGAATCGTCAAAAATAGGAGTTTGAGCGTATGTCCAGAAGGTGTTTAGAAGACAAATGCTAATTAATAAGTGAAATTTTTTCATAGGTTTTTTTCTTTTCCAACAATTGCTAAAAACAGGCTTTAGTTTTATTGATACAATAATATGAATTTCAATTTAGACATATAAATTTAATATTGTTTGTTCATATTAGGTAGTTGTGAGAAAAAACTATGTTGAAAAAAGGAACGCAAGACTAGATCACGTGTCATCTTTCACCTATAAAAATGAAAAAGCTGAATATTGATAAATCAATATTCAGCTTGGGTAGGTTTTGTAGCTTAACAATGTCAAAAACTAGGCTACGGGTATTTAGGGCAAAAAAATTATTTTTCTATTAGTTTTCTTAGTAGCTCATTCTGTTTTTTTAATTCTTCTGCTGCTAGTTTTAATTCTTCTATTTGAACTTGTTGCTCTTGAATTGCTTTGACAGTTAAAGGAACTAAATCTGAATACATAACACCGTATCTATCTGCTTCCAAATATTGATGAATTCCAGTTTCTTCGTTTGTTACTTTCCAATCATGTGTTTTTACCACTTCTGGTACAACCTCAAGTAATTCTTGAGCTATAAAACCAAGTTTTGTAACTTTTAGGTTTTCAGGAATCCTCGTTTTTCCCATATGTGTTCTCTTCCATTTGTAGGAAACAGGCTTAAGTTGCATCACCTCAGCTAGGCCATAGTTTAGTTCTTCTATTTGCTCCTTTGCACGTCTATCTGAAACCGTAACATGGTTATAAGCATTTACATCATCCCATGCTCTAGCAATACCTGAAAAGGGTTGTGTTCCTAAATCTGCACAGCCATCGCACATTGGGCTAAAAGCACTTCCTTCATAAAATAATTCGTCTGTACCGTCAACAAAATATTCAATGGACCCCATTTGTATTCCTGAACCTCCAGATGAGCTATTATGATACCCAACAATAAATTTTTTTGTATAAGCAGTACCAAAAGTGTCTGAAAAACTTTGCCCTTCATCACTATCTATAAAAGCTCCAGCTCTTCCAAAACCAACAAATTCATCACCAGTATCAGCCTCCATTAATACTTGACCCGTAGAATTTTCTAAAATAAAATCTCCACCAGCACTCTCAAAGTATAAGTCATAGGTGTCTAAATCTAAATAAGTGGTTTGTAATAAAGTACCTCCCAGTCTTGCGGTTCCAAAAGATTCGCTCAAGCCATTTTCAAAATCATAGGTCCCACCGCCACCGCCTGAAGGTATTGTAATTGTGTTTCCATTTTCAATAGATAATTGATCTCCAGCAATACTTAACATTTGATCATCCGTTCCGCCTCCACCGCCTCCTGCTGGGGCCCAAGTCGCATTTCCATTTGTATCACTTGTAAGCACATAACCATCTTGCTGCTGTCCATCTTCAAGTCTAAAAGCATACGATCCAGCAACCGCAACTCCCGTTTCTTCTATCAAAACATTGTCTATCGTTGCTCCATAATCAAAATTACCCATATACTCGAACCTAAGAGAATAACTTGCTCCAGCGCTAACAGTGACTGATGCATTAGAATAGCTTGTGTCTGCACCTGTATTTGTAAGTGGAATTAAATCTGTTTGAGTAGCTCCTGTTTGGATATACACCCTAAAAGAATCATCTGGCAGCGTTCCAAAATCTCTATATCTATAATCAAAACTAATTGAAACGTTTGTTGATGTTGGAGTAAAATTCATTATTGCAGTAGCATCCTGAACACAACCTGAATCATCAGAAAGTATGTATAACATCTCTCCTACACACGCAGCACATTCTACCGTTCCCTCTGGAGCAGCAGAAACAATCCAACCATCTGTTGTCGTGCAATCTGGATCACTTGTGTGGCTTTGGTTTACAGAATACCCAGTAAAATCTTCATCAATTAATTGCGTTGTCCCTCCAGGAGTACCGGGAGATGTAATTCCAGTGATGTGAATTTTTGCAGAAGGGTTTGTATTACCAATACCTACATTACCCGTATTTGCACTGTACATATCATTACCAGATATAGTCCAATCTAAATCTCCTCCAGAAAATGGAGACCAAGCAAGCCCGGTATAATAATAAAATCCAGAGGTGCCATCCGTTTGGTAAATTAATAACCCATCTGCTGGACTAGCAATTAAATCTCTTTCAGCCTGACTCATTCTTGGGACCAGCAAACCAGAATCAGTAGACGTGATGTCTAAGGCCGCACTCGCATCTGGATTAGTAGTGTTAATACCTACTTGACCAAAAGCATTAGCGCTAAAACTGAAAATTACAAGCGCTGTAAAAAACTTAATAAACGTATTCATAATGTGAGGAATGTGAGGATTAAAGACTGTAAATCTAACGCAGACAGGCACATAGTAGCAACAGAAACAGCCTAGACATGTACTAATTCCTTGAATCAGTACAAAAAAAAGGAGCACAAGTGCTTGGTGTTTTACAAAAATTATAGGTTATTGTAGTAATTACAGTTTTACTTCTGCTTGCCTATGTTTTCATTTTTAATTTCACTGCCTTGTATTGTTGCGCTTTTTTTTGCTGTTTCATTTTTCATTAAAGCGCGTAAAGGAGAGGGGCGATTTTTATTTTTGGCAATTTTTAATCTTCTTTTTCTAGTTATTCTGGCAGCAATGTATTTGGTTTCTAATACTGAGATTCCTGAAACTATTAGCCCTATTGTAAATTTATTCTCATTGCTTTTTTATGTAGCTATTCTTGGTGTTCCAGCTACATTTTATTTATATACGATCTCCTTGTCAGATTTAGAGTCTAATGAGTCCCTCCAAGGAAAATTGTTAAAGCACTATTCTATTCCCTTGTTATTACTAATCATAAATATTTTCTCATACATATATCTATCAAGTTCAAAAGAGGAAGATGATTTTGTGTTTCAAGTTTCTGAAAATGTAATGAACTATTCAAACTTTATTGCTTTGTTGTTTGTATTCCCTATTTTAAACTGTTTCTATATTTATAAAACAATAAAGAAATTTAGAGCCCATAAGAAAAGAGTTGGTCAGGTTTTTTCATTTCAAGAAGGAGTAGACTTAAAATGGATGTCGTATTACATTGTTGGGTATTGTCTTTTTATCGTTTCTGTGTATTTGCTTCAGGGCTATAACAATCTACAAGCAGTTTTTATACCAACTTCAGTGTTTTTGTTAGTTTATTTACTATTTGTTGGTGTCTCAGGAAAATTACAGAAAAAGGTTCTTTTTAAAAAACCCATACACCAAGAAGAAACTTTAGAATTAAGTATCGATGATAACGGAGAGGAAAGATTGGAGGCTTTAAAAGAACGTATTAATGAAGTCATGAAAAAGGAGCCATATTTAAATAAATCATTGACTTTACATGAGTTCTCAAAAATTGTGGGATCTAACAGTAAGTATATTTCGACACTTCTAAATAATGAGTTCCAACAGAACTTTTCTACATTTATTAATACGTATAGGGTAGATAAAGCTAAAAAAATGTTGGATTCAGAAATATCCACAAAATTCACGATTGAGGCAATAAGCGAGCGTGTTGGGTTTCGTTCAAAATCAGCATTTAATGGTGCCTTCAAAAACATTTCGGGCTTGACTCCGTCTCAATACAGAAAGAAACAATTAACACAGCATTCTTGAAAATACTATTTTTGTCTTTACCTATCTTCATAACATTGCTTTGCAGTGTTATGCTCTTGGTATTTTCTAAACGACAATCATTCTCTTTAAAAATTATAGGGCTATTTTTCTTCTTCTTTAGTGCAGCATTGTTTGCCATACTATTTCAATACTTACAGGAGTTTTATCCAAGGATTCAAAACATCTTTCCTTATTTTGAGATTGGCTTCTACGCATCAATGATGATGTTACCGGTACTAGTATACTTTTATGTTATCTCATTGACAGATTATATAAAAACGTACAATTCTATAGATAAATACATCCCACATTTATGGATCCCTATGCTCTCCCTTATTTTTAATATATATGTGTTTGTTCAAAAAAGCCCGAACAGTATGACCATACCAAATGCAGCAGACTTTTTTAATTTCTTTAGCCTTAAGGTCATCTTTATTCTTCTCAATCTATACTATTTGATCAGGGTAATTATGGTCTATAAAAGACACAGGTCTCGTTTAAAAGATGTCTTGTCATATGACTACGGTATTAGTTTTAGATGGATATTTCTTTTCTTATTGGGCTATCTGCTATTTGTTCTTTGCTTCTTTATACTAAATCCAGATTCATCGCCATTTGTAGTATACCTTCCACTCGTATTAATTCTTACCTACTTATACTTCAAGAGAAATAATCAAATAAATATTTCTCTAGATAATAAACTGGATGTTACTACTTATGATATAACACAAATAGAAGTTCAGGACCCATTAATAATTATGGAGAACACGTCTAAATTTTTGGATAAAGAAAAACGAGAGATGTTGGTAAGGCATATAGCTAAGGTAATGGAAACCAAACAGCCCTATTTAAAAAAAGATCTTACCGTTTATGATCTTTCAAAAATGGTAGGAACCAATAATTCTTATCTCTCCTATGTTTTAAACAACGATTTTAATTCAAATTTTTCCTCTTTTATAAATGCATATAGGGTAGATAAAGCAAAAGAGCTACTAGCATCAAGTAAGGCTGCAAAATATACTATTGAGTCCATCGCAGAAAATGCAGGTTTTCATTCTAAATCTGCTTTCAACGCTGCTTTTAAGAAAAGAGTTGGAATGCCTCCATCTGTGTTTAGAAAAAAGAATGCTGTTTAAGCTTAGTATCATACCTAGCTTACTCATACTCCCCTTTCAAATTTTCAATCATCACCTTAGTCATCTCATCAAGATCAACCTTATGGCTCCAGCCCCAATCTTTACGGGCATTACTGTCATCTATAGATTGTGGCCAAGAATCTGCAATGTCCTGACGGAAATCAGGCTCATATTCAACCTCAAAATCTGGAATGTGTTTTTGAATGGTTTTAGCAATTTTCTTAGGGTTAAAACTCATAGCAGACAGATTATATGCATTCCTAATTTTCACGTCTTCTGGAGCGGCCAACATAATATTTACGGTGGCTCTAATCGCATCATCCATAAACATCATAGGCAAGGTGGTTTCTTCGTTTAAAAAGCAAATGTATTTTTTATGTTTTAATGCTTTATGATAAATATCAATAGCATAATCTGTAGTACCTCCGCCAGGTAGTGTCTTGTAGCTTATCAATCCTGGATAGCGAATGCTTCTCACATCTACACCATATTTATTGTGATAATATTCACACCAGCGCTCACCTGTTTGTTTACTAATTCCATAGACCGTAGAGGGTTCCATAATGGTTTTTTGAGGTGTGTCTTGTTTAGGTGTTGTGGGGCCAAAAACAGCGATACTCGATGGCCAGAATATTTTATCAATTTTACCGTCCTTAGCTAAATTTAAAACATTAAATAATGAATTCATATTCAAGTTCCAAGCTTTCATCGGGAACTTTTCTCCTGTGGCAGATAGCATGGCGGCCATTAAATATACATCTGTAATCTCATAATTTATAACCACATCTTGTATCGCATCATAGTCCATCGCATCCAGAATTTCAAAAGGTCCACTTTCCATAATTTCTTCAGCGGCTTCATTGATATCACTCGCAATGACTTTATGATTGCCATAAATACCACGCAAGTACATGGTGAGTTCTGTTCCTATCTGCCCAGAGGCGCCAATAATGAGGATTCTTTTTTTCATTCTTCACATTTGTTTTATGGTATAAAGATACTAATAACTTCTTACGTTAAAATTGCATTAAATTACAATCAATTTTCACACAAGCCCTTATATTTGTAACGCAAATGTGCACCTATGCAACGACTTCATTCTCAGATACTACTCGTGAGTTTACTTATTTTCTCTTCCTGCGGAAACGATAATAACAAGACTCCAAAGGCTTCCCAAGATACGCAACTGGCAGAAACGATCTACGGCAAAAACAACCACAGAGCAGCAATTGCAGCGCCCACAGTATCAGAAATAACAGAGCAATGGGGTGCTTATAACGACTTTTCAGATGATATCCCCAAAGTAAACCGAAACACCATAGAAGGTCTCAAAGTAGTTTCTGATAGACTCGTAATATCTGTAGACTCTCTATCTCGTTTTATGCCAGACACCTTAAACACACGCCCCATAACATCGCGTCTTATGGTATTACAAACAAGACTTAAGCTTTTGCAACAGCAGTTAAGCTTTGATCGTTTAGACTCGCTCATGGTTGAAGAGCACATTTCAGAAATAAATAATGCCCACACTATTTTTATTACACAAATGAACGAGAAGTTTATTAAGGATGGTATCAATCAAGAACAGAAAGATGTAGAAGATCGGGAAATTGAAAAGCGAAAGCAAGACTCCATTTTTAGGTTAGAATTAAAAGATAATAATTTAAACTAAATTACTTTTAACAGGTCATAACAACTAACAACCAGACACAAATAAAAACTCAACATCATGAAAAATAAATTACTAATAACAGTTTCTGTAACTGCTCTCATTCTTGCAGCTTGCGCTGTAAAGCAAAATGTTACTATTCAAAAAGAGGAGCGCGGGATTATTCTTTCTAATATGGATACTACGGTAAGCCCTAAGGCAGATTTTTACAACTATGTAAATGGTAGTTGGATGAAAAATACGGAGATTCCAGACGATCAAGTGCGTTGGGGAGGTTTTGGTGTGCTAAGAAAAAGTACCGATAAAGATGTTCTTTCTATACTAGATAAAGCAGATAAGAGCGGAAAATATAAAGCCGGAACTGATCAAGCAAAAGCCATTGCTATTTTTAATACGAAGTTAGATACTTTAGCACGCAATAAAGCAGGTATTGCTCCTTTACAACCTACATTAGATAAGATTGCGGCTGTTACAACTGCGGACGAATTTATTAAATTAATGACGGTAAACGCAACGTCAGTATCACAACCATTTATTGGCATTGCAGCATTTTCTAATCCTAGTAACAGTGCCATCAACTCCGCCTACTTAACACCAGGTGGACTAGGCTTACCAGACAGAGATTTTTACACAAATACAGATGCTAAAAGTGTTGAGATTAGAGGGCAGTATGTAGATCACATTGCGCGTATGTTACAATTTTTGGGAGATGAAGAATTATCTGCAAGAAGCCAAGCGGAAGCTATTTTAGCTTTCGAAACAACACTTGCAACTCCTAGATTAGATAAAGTAGCGAGTCGTGATTTCAGAAATTTTAATAATCCAAGAGCGATTAGTCAAATTCAAGAAATGGTTCCTTCTATCAACTGGAAAACTGCCATTAAAGATATTGGGGTTGAAAAAGACCTAGATACCTTAATCGTGATGCAACCGAAGTATATGGAGGTTGTTAAAGAGGTAATGGCAGCTGGAGATGTTGACACATGGAAAACAGTAGCGCGATGGGCTACCTTTAATGGGGCAACAGGAGCATTAACCACAGAAATTGAAAAAGCGAATTGGGACTTTTATAGCAAAACCTTAAGTGGTGCTAAAAAACAACGCCCAGCAGATGAGCGTGCATTAGGTACTGTAAATGGTACTGTAGGAGAAGCGTTAGGTAAACTGTATGTTGACGAAATGTTCCCACCTGAAGCAAAAGAAAAAGCTGAGACTATGATTGCTAATGTGATTGCTGCCTACCAAGAACGTATTCAAAATCTAGATTGGATGAGCGAAGACACAAAGGTAAAAGCAGTAGAGAAGCTTGATAAGTTTACAGTAAAAATAGGATACCCTGATTCTTGGGAAGATTATAGTACGATGGATGTTAGCGCAGATAAAAGTTATTATGACAATATTACAGCAGTAGGTGAATGGGGTTTTAAAAAGAACCTTTCAGAAATAAACGAACCTGTAGATAGAACAGAATGGGGAATGTCACCTCAAACGGTAAACGCCTATTTTAATCCATTTAACAACGAGATTGTATTCCCGGCAGCTATTTTACAACCCCCTTTCTACGATTATAAAGCAGATGATGCTGTAAATTATGGTGGAATTGGCGCTGTAATTGGACACGAAATCTCGCATGCTTTTGATGATAGTGGTGCTCGATTTGACGGTGATGGAAACTTGGTAAACTGGTGGACAGAAGAAGATTTAAAGCAGTTTGGTGAAAGAGGAACAGCCTTAGCAGAACAATATGACGCTATTGAAGTTATCGATGGCGTGTTTGTAAATGGAAAATTTACTTTAGGAGAAAACATTGGTGATCTTGGTGGTGTACTTGCCGCTTATGACGGGTTACAACGTCATTTTAAGGAAAATGGACGTCCAGAAGATGTAGATGGCTTTACCGCAGAACAACGTTTCTTTATGAGTTGGGCGACCGTGTGGAGAACAAAACAACGTGATGAGAGTTTAGAAAATCAAGTAAAAACAGATCCTCATACTCCAGGAAGGTGGAGAGCAACAGAGCCATTAAAAAACGTAGATGCATTTTATACGGCGTTTGATATTAAAGAAGGAGACCCAATGTATGTAGCGCCAGAAGATCGCGTACGTATTTGGTAATTCATGGTATCAACTAAAAATTCTTAAACCGTCTCACTTTTGTTGGGCGGTTTTTTTATGTTTAGGCTAAGTGATAAAATATTTATTGCAGTAACTTTGTAGGCTGAATGAAATCGAAGTTGAAGTTGAATCACAAAATTTAATCCCATGAGAATCCTCACAGGAATTCAAAGTACAGGAACCCCGCATTTAGGAAATATACTAGGCGCATTATTGCCGGCTATCGCTATGGCAAATGATCCTAAAAACGACTCATTTCTCTTCATTGCAGATATGCATTCGCTTACCCAAATTAAAGATGGAGAAACGTTACGTGAGAACACGTACAGTACAGCTGCTACATGGTTGGCTTTTGGTTTAGACATAGAGAAGACAGTGTTTTATCGCCAGAGTGATATCCCACAAGTAACAGAGTTATCTTGGTACTTAAGTTGTTTCTTTCCTTATAAGCGCTTGATGCTCGCACATAGTTTTAAGGACAAAGCAGATAGACTTGATGATGTCAACGCAGGTTTGTTTACATACCCTATGTTAATGGCGGCAGACATTCTATTGTATGATGCAGAGATCATCCCTGTTGGTAAAGACCAAATGCAACATATAGAAATGACTAGAGATGTTGCTTCTCGATTTCACGCGCAATTAGGAGAGACTTTTGTTTTACCAGAAGGAAAAGTACAAGAAGACACCATGCTTATTCCTGGTACCGATGGTGCAAAAATGAGCAAGTCTAAGGGCAACACGATAAATATATTCTTGCCAGAAAAGAAACTCCGCAAACAGATAATGGGCATCCAGACAGACAGCACGCCATTAGAAGAGCCTAAAGATTGGAGCACTTGCAACTGTTTTACGCTCTATAAGCTTTTAGCCTCAGAAACTGAAATCGAGCAAATGAAGGCAAACTACGAAGGCGGAAACTATGGCTATGGTCATGCGAAGCAAGCACTTTTTGAACTCATCATCGCCAAGTTTGAAACTCCTCGTGAGCGTTATAATCACTTTATGGAAAATAAGGGTGAGATAGATAGTGCCTTAAAAATAGGAGCAGAAAAAGCAACTACTGTAGCAAATGAAGTGCTAAAAAGAGTGCGAACTAAGGTTGGGTATTAAGGAGTGATAAGATTACTTTGGCTGTCTTTGGACGGTTTGAACCACGAACGCACCTGCGGTGCTGCAAGACTCACGACTTGTATGCGTTTTTTAAACCAAGTTTATTGTATAATTCATCTTGTTTCGTGCAGAGAGCGAAGCGAACGGTCGTGGCTCAAAACGTCCTAGCCTAGCCTAATTTATAATCAAAAAGAGCTACAAGACTTTAGAAGTAAACTGCTTTAGCTTCCCTCGATTTGCTCTATCCAATACAGCGACTTTCTTAAAAGTAACCGTCAATCCTTCTTCAAGATAGGTAACCACCGCTTCTTTTATTTTTTGTTTTTCAGCATCTGTAAGGACAGTATCTGCCGCGTAAGTGATTTCAAAATGGTCCAGAGCGGTCTGTTCAATAATAAACTCCTTGACATTGCCATCATCTTCAATGACGCTTTTAGTAACATAATAAAACGTCAATCCAGGCACTTGTTTTCCGCTTGGTAATTTTGCAACATCGTTTGTTCTACCCACTAATTTTTCTAGTATTGGTTTTTTTGCTGTGCTTGATTTTGCAATAATCCCATTATCTCCTATGTCGTATCTAATCATTGGATGTGCTTTGTTATAAAGCGTTGTAATAATGATACGCCCGGGCATTCCGTTAAGAACTGGCAGGTTCTTATCATCTAAAATTTCTACAAATAGCGTTTCACTGTTTAAGACAAATTCGCCTTTTTGGTTTTCAAAAGCGATGAGGTCGAGCTCACTGGCGCCATACTCGTTGTAGACGGGAATCCCAAAGGTGGTTTCCATTAATTGTTTGTCTGTATCATAAAGCATTTCGCTAGTCACAATGCAGCAAGTTAGTGTAGGGCAGACTTGTTTTAAGTTGATCCCTTTCTTTTTGAGATACTTGGCAAATAGTACTATTGAACTCGTATATCCGTTGATATACTCAAAGGGTTTTTGCTCAAATACGGTTAAAAAAGCAGCTAACTTTTCATCAGACAAGTCAAAAATAGGAAAGCGATATCTGTTGCTCAATTTGTCTTTTAGTCGTTCTTTTTGATAGCCCATTGTATCCAATGGAATCCCATAAAATCGAGCCTGCAGCGAGGTGTTAAAATCAATCCCGTGCCAAGCAAAGCGATTCATTATTTGTGCCCAAGTACATGCGTGACACATTTTATCTTTAGCAAAAACAAAAGGGTGACCACTACTTCCAGAGGTTTTATTTACGTATACGTTTTTTGTAGAAAAGCCCTGTGATAATCTTTCTGCTAATGGTTTTTGAAGGTCCGCCTTGGTCATTACAGGTACTTCATTCCAGCTTCTGAAATGTGAAAGGCCTGTAAAATTCTTATAAAAAGTTGAATTCTTAAGATGGTGCTCAACTATTTCTTTCTGCCGTTTTGAGATAAAATCTGGGTAATCAGTATCACTAATTGCTTGAATTGCTTGTAGCCGCTTTTTAGCCTCCGCTATAGGAAAGCCTTTTAGTTTTAGCGTGGTTTCAAAGAGGTTCAAGATGGTATTCGTTTTAATGGCAAGGTATAAAGATATGGAGATTAGTGCAGAGTGAGTAGTTTTGTTCTAGACTATTGAATGTCTGAGCCTCTCGAAGGCAATGCGCTTAAGAAGGATTAAAAGTAGGCTACAAATGCATTTCGACTGCGCTCAATGTGACCTTATACTTTTTATATGCCTTGGCCGCACCATAAAATACTCCCAAAAAAATTGGGCCATACAGCAAACAGATTTTAACCAAGAATAGCCCAAATAGGTGTTATAAAAAGCAAAGTTATACTTTATTAGCTTTCCTTTGTTTGCGCTTATAGAGTCTGCTCTCACTCTATAGAACGCAAGATCTTCTTGAAGCCCTAAAGCTGGTTTATTGCTTTTTTTAATAGCCTCTAACCATACCGCCCAGTCCTGACGTTTACGAATGTTAGGTGCAATTATTTTTCCGAGGGTTTTTGCGTTATACATTCCAGTAAGATTCCCTATATAGTTATTTTTATGTTGTTTTCTATAAGGAAGTTTAGGCAATGCCTCCACTCTTTTATGTAACAAATTTCCACTCGTATCCATATGGAGGTAGCTTGTATAACTCACATCACAAGCAGACGCTTGCATAAATGTAAGTTGTTTTTCTAGCTTTTCACTGTGCCACAGGTCATCTGCGTCCAGAAAAGCAATATAGTCGCCTGTAGCTTCTCTAGTGGCTTGATTGCGGCAATACGCAGCGCCATTGTTTTTTGAGTTTGGGAAAAATTTAATGCGCGGCTCATTTTCGACGTAGTCTAAAACAATAGCAGGACCCTTATCTGTTGAAGCGTCGTCTACAATTAATAATTGCCAGTTTTGATAGGTTTGATCGAGTACTGACTGAATAGTTTTTGCAATAAAAGGAGCGGCATTATACAACGGCGTGATTATAGAAATCAAGGGCTGTGATGCAGTATTAATATGCTTTTTCTTCTCCTCTAATGGCATTAAAAATGGTTTTAAAAACTACTTTAAGGTCTAAAAATAAAGACCAGTTTTCTAAATAAAAGATGTCATACTTTACGCGATTAATGATGTCATTATCGGTTTCTACTTCACCACGATACCCACTCACTTGTGCAAGACCAGTAATACCAGGCTTAATAAAATGACGCACCATAAATTTATCTATGCGCTCTGCATACATATGCGTATGACTTACCATATGAGGGCGAGGTCCCACAACAGACATATCCCCTTTAAGTACGTTAATAAATTGTGGCAACTCATCCATACTTGTTTTGCGAATTATCCTTCCTACTCTAGTAACTCGCTCATCCTCTTTGGTTGCTTGATATAAATGCGCATCTGGACTAGGTGTCATACTCCTAAATTTGTAGCAATAAAACTCCTTATAATCTAGGCCATTACGACGCTGTTTAAAAAACACAGGCCCTTTAGATTCTAGCTTAATTATAATCCCCAAAAGTGGTGTAAGCCACGATAGCACAAACACAATTACGCCAAGGGACATAACAATATCAAATGTGCGTTTTATAAACTTATTAAGCGCTTCATCCATTGGTATTTTACGCATAGATAAAATAGGCAAGAACCCGTAGTAAGTGAAGTCTAATTTTTTAGTGTAGATCTCTTTATTATCGGGCAAAAACTTAAGCACCTTAAGGTTGTTGTCTGCAAAGTCAATAATTTTATCTAAGTTTTGGTTAGAGGTCTCCCCTATAGAAACATAAATCTCATCTATATTATTTTCTAAAATAAATGAAAATGTGTCTTCTAAAGTTTCCTTTTGATCCCCTTTAAGGTTAAAGGTTTTATGCAGTTCATACCCATATTCTGGGTTTGTTGTAAAAAATTTTCGGAGTTGTTCTGTCTTACTATTTAGCCCAAAAATCACAACCCTTCTTTGGTTACCGTTTAGAACCTTTCTATACTTTTTTAACAGAAAGAAAATGGCAAATTTAGCAATACTTATGCCTAAGATTACCCAAAGCACATAGATGACAATTTTCCAAGGGTCTTTAGTAATCTGATTGTAAAAGCCAAAAAAGGCAAAGACGATTAAAAAGAAAATAACGCCTTGTTTTGCTAATGAAGATAGTATTTTCTGTACGTGTGTAAAGCGATATACTTCGTAAAAATTCATTTTAATAGATAATACAATCCAGGCTAACGAAACAAAAATGATATAGTTTAAGAAGATAAATTTATCTTCAAAAAACGGCGAAGCAAGCACATGAATGATGCTAAGATCAATCGCATAATTGATAGGAGTGATGAATCCAGAATATCGCCCTGTTTTAAATATCATACCTAGTTAATGTGCTTTGAAAAATCTTTGTGTTCACTTCTATTTAATTCTTCTTGAGAAAGACTTTTAAAATACTCGTAGGTCTTTTGCATACCTACAGCCCTACTTGTTTGTGGTTGCCACCCCAGAATTTCTTTTGCCTTGCTTATGTCTGGACGACGCTGCATTGGGTCGTCTTTAGGCAAAGGTTTATATATTATTTTTTGATCCGTTCCGGTGAGCTTTATAATCTCTTCTGCAAAGTCTTTAATGGTTATCTCGTCTGGATTTCCAATATTCACTGGATAGTTATAATCACTCATAAGCAAACGATACAATCCATCTACCTCATCATCAACATAACAAAAAGAGCGCGTTTGCATCCCGTCTCCAAACACAGTAAGGTCTTCACCCCTCAAGGCTTGACCAATAAAAGCAGGAATCACACGACCGTCATTGAGTCTCATTCTTGGGCCATAGGTGTTAAAAATTCTAGCGATTCTAGTATCAATGCCATGAAAACGGTGATAGGCCATGGTGATAGATTCTTGAAAGCGCTTTGCCTCATCATATACGCCTCTGGGCCCTATGGTGTTTACGTGCCCGTAATACTCTTCTGTTTGTGGGTGTTCTTTAGGGTCTCCATACACTTCTGAGGTAGAAGCAATCATAAACCTGGCTTCTTTTACTCGGGCTAAACCAAGTAAATTATGCGTTCCCAATGACCCTACCTTTAGTGTTTGAATAGGGATCTTTAGATAATCAATAGGACTTGCTGGTGATGCAAAATGTAAAATGTAATCAAGTTTACCGGGAACATGCACAAACTTCGTGACGTCATGATGATAAAAATCAAAATCTGGAAGTTTAAACAAGTGTTCAATGTTTTTAAGATCTCCCGTGATTAAATTATCCATGCCGATAACGGCAAACCCTTCTGCGATAAACTTATCACATAAATGAGATCCTAAAAATCCTGCGGCTCCGGTTATGAGTACTCTTTTTTTCATTGAAAATGTTTTATCGCTTTATCTCCCTATACTGATATAAGTAAACCCTTCGTTTTTCATATCTTTTGTATCGTATAAATTACGTCCATCAAAAATTACAGGGTTTTTAAGGCTTGCTTTTAGTTTTTCTACATCTGGTGTTCTAAAAATACTCCACTCTGTACAAATAACAAGTGCATCTGTTCCCTCTACTGCATCATACATGGAACTTGCATACTCCAGCGTGTCACCAAATTGTTTTTTAATATTCCCCATTGCTTCTGGGTCAAAAACGCGTAATGACGCTCCTGCCGCAAGCAATCCTTTCATCATATAAATTGCCGGTGCTTCTCTAATATCATCTGTTTCTGGCTTAAAGGCTAAACCCCAGATGGCAAACTTCATCCCCTTAATATTTCCGCCGAAATGATTTTTAATACGCGGTAATAAAATTGTTTTTTGACGCTCATTTACATCAATAACGGCATCAAGAATCTTAAAGTCATAATCCATGTCACTCCCTGCTTTCTGTAAAGCTTTTACATCTTTAGGAAAGCAAGAACCTCCATACCCAATACCCGGAAATAGAAACCGTTTTCCTATGCGCGAGTCTGTTCCCATCCCTACACGCACTTTATCAACGTCTGCCCCTACCTTTTCGCAGTAGTTAGCAATCTCGTTCATAAAGGTGATTTTAGTAGCTAAAAAGGCGTTCGCTGCGTATTTAGTAAGCTCTGCAGATTTCTCATCCATTACAATCACAGGGTTTCCTGATCGCACAAATGGAGCGTATAATTTTTGCATAAGCGCCGTAGCTCTATCACTAGAAGAACCAATAACAATGCGTTCTGGTTTTAAAAAATCATCTACCGCAAAGCCTTCTCTTAAAAATTCTGGATTCGACACCACGTCAAAATCAGCGTTTGCATTTTGCGCAATTGTGGCCTGCACTTTTTCTGCTGTACCTACGGGCACCGTACTTTTGTCTACGATAACCTTATAGCTTTTAATCAATTTTCCTATTTCTTCTGAAACGCCAAGAACATAACTTAAATCTGCTGAGCCATCTTCATCCTCTGGTGTGGGTAAAGCCAGAAACACTATTTCGCCAAAATCTAAACCTTCTTCCAATGAAGTGGTAAATTTTAAACGATCTGCTTTTATGTTACGGTCAAACAATACATCTAGGTGCGGCTCATAAATAGGCACTTCTCCTGCGCGCATTTTTGCTACTTTGTTCTCATCAATATCTACACAAAGCACCTCGTTACCGGTCTCCGCTAAACACGTTCCGGTCACGAGCCCTACATAACCTGTTCCTACTACTGCTATTTTCATTACTTATATTTCTTTTTCATTTTCTGCGCCACAAAGTTACTCATTTGAGATTCAAATTGAGCAATACTAAATCTTTCTGCATTTTCTCTAATAAGATTCGGATTAAACAAAAGAGTTTCAAATTTTTGAATACTTTCTTCTAAGCTTTCTGGAGACAGTTCTGAGAAGAAAATACCCGTTTTATTTTCTACTATAGTCTCTAAAACACCTCCATACCCATAGGCGATGACTGGAGTACCACAAGCCTGTGCTTCTATTGGTGCGATACCAAAATCTTCTATGCCGGCATGTACAAATCCTCTGGCGCTACTTATTTGCTTATAAACTTCTGCTGCTTCAACAAAGCCTGTAAATGAGATGTTTGATTTGGCTATTTTTTTAAGCTCGGTCAATTGACTTCCATCGCCCACTATCACTAATTTTTTACCCGTTGCGTTAAATGCTTTTACAACAACATCAAAGCGTTTGTAGGGTTCAATTCTACCAACCGCCACATAATAGTCCTCTTTGTCAATTGTTAGATCAAAATTAGCTAAATCTACTGGAGGGTAAATAACTTCCGAATCTCTGCCGTAAGTGTTTTTTACCCAAGATTGTACAAATTTTGAATTGCTAATAATATAATCTGGTCTTTGAGCTGCATTCACATCTGCCTTTCTCATTTGCTTTAATAGCGGAGAGACCAATGAGTGGGCTTTTCCGAAGTAAAGCGCCGCATCATCCCATATATATTTTAAGTTTCTCGCCTGAAAATAAGAAATATGCACTTGGTGCTCAGAAGATTTTTGCACTCCTTTTGCAACTGCGTGTGATGATGAAATAATTAAGTCTGTTTCTGGATTTACCTTGAGCCCCTTGATTAATCCCTGAAAAACAGGTAAGAGTGCACGAAACTTAGCGCCAAAATATCGCGCTGAGGTATCATGTACCGGTATTATCTTGTTTGGGAAAATCTTTTTTAGGTCATTTTCCTGCATCACATTTGTGAGTGTGTAGCAATCGTCAAATTGAAAGGCATTCTGGAGCGATGAGATAACACGTTCTGCGCCTCCATATTTATCTAACCAGTCTACAACGAGGGCTTTTTTCATTATTTAATCATTGTAAAATGAAAAGCCAGTACGTTGCTCATAACCATCTATAATTGCCTGTTGGTAAATGGCTAAAGAGTTTACTAATGTGTCATACATAGAAGTAATGGTGGCGTTTTTTCGGATCTGTTTTTTCCAATACTTTAATTCTCGCGGAGTAGGTTTTCTATTTAATACTTCATCGTAGTTTGAGGTAATACCCTCATTTAACGTGACATCTTCTAAAGAAGTGCCACTGGGTTCTATACTCACATTAGCTAATTTTGCAGAAAGATCTTCTCTACCGTACTTTATTTCTTCAACTAAATATTTATAGGTTTTGGCATATTCTCGATACGTAAATGTTTTCTGATTGCCCTTTTTATAGACCATTCCATATTTACATTCTGTTACTGCTTCCCATCCTTTTCCATCACATAGATGGGGTTGATCTATTAATTCATAGACAAAGAAGGCCTTTACATAAGGTCTATTCTTTATATTACTAATAAATTTCTCTAGCCAATGGGCCTGTTCTTCTTCAGAATATATTCTAGCTCCGTCTTTTTGATTAATTTCAGTAATCCAAATGGGCTTTTTGAAACGCTCATATAGCACATTTAACACATCCTCTCCACCTGGGTTATCATGAAACGGCTGATTAATAGTACCCGACTTTGAGTACCAATGAAAGCCCAAAATGTCGTATTCAATACCTGCTTCTTCAATTAATTGAAAGTAGCCGTATTTTGTTCTTCCTGCACTATTAATAATAGATTTTGAGGTAGGGTCTGCTTCTTTAACACCAACAGACATCCCTTTTAGGTAGGACGCCCAAACCGCAAACCGTTCTTTATTATAGTGATTTACTTTAGCCCCGGAGCTATCCTTTAGCACCATCAATTTATCTTGTTCGTTTCCTAATTCATAATACTCAAAATGACTCCCATATTTCGTTGCAAAGCCTACTGCTAGGTTTTTACCATATTGATACGCCTGCGCAACAGTCATTTCATCAAAATTATTTTTTAACTGAAATACAGGTAGAATTTTTATGTTGGCTTTTTTTGCTTTATCTAAAAGTTCTAACCAGCGTTTCTCATCGTTTTTATACAACGTTACACTACCGTCCTCAACGGTTCTCATATTAACCCTATAAAATGTAGATTGAAATTCTTTTAATAGATCAAGTTGTTTATCAATACTCCCTTCTCCTTTATAAGCAAGGCTTGTCATGGTGTGACCATTAATCCCCCATATCATATCATTATCTAATGAAGGAGCTTCCGCGACTTCTGTGGTTGAACGGTTGAGTTTTGAGCGATCATCTTCCAATTTTTCAAATATAAATTTGTCCTTGTTTACAAGGGTCCCATTAAGGTAAGAAGCATTACAACTAATAAACAAGTTTGCAAGTATTAATAATAGAAAAATCTGTTTCATGAGGTGATTTTTTTTGTGCGAAAATTGAGAAGTATAATCATTACTACAGCAAAATAATAGGCGCCAAACTGTCTATGAAATATATTTTCTATTAATAAAAATGAAAGCAATGTTACAATGTATGCCATTGCAGTATAGTTTCTAATGTTTTTAACAATTAAGATTACAAAAAGCCCGATAAGCAAGAGCAGTGGCAGTATACCATTACCTAAAAGTACATCTATAAACTGATTGTGTGTATTAAATCGAGTGGTTACAAAATAGTTGCGGCGGCGTTCTGGAAAAACAATGTCATCATAGCAAGCTACCAATAGATTTTTCGTTTCTCTAAAGCCCAGTCCAGCTAATACAATGTCATTATTTTCTGCAATATTTGCACTACATTCCCAAATGACAACTCTAGGCTCTTTTTCTATAAAAAGTTCTACATAATTCTTATCTGTATACTTCTGATAAGAATAGAAAAAGCGATCATTCAGGTTGCTATTAAATGTAAAAGCCGCGACCAGTAAAAGCACTAAACCTCCAAAGAAAAACCAATATGATTTTCTCTTTTGTGCATAAAATATTCTTAAAAAGAAAAGAACTATCAAGAGTAAAATAGCAAGTCTAGAAGAGATTAAAAGTAAAAATATTGCGGTAATCACGATGCTCCCAAGGTAATACCTATTGTAGACGTTATACTTCTTTCCTATTAACGATATACTTGATACAATACTTAAAACACATAATAAACCAAGATACAATCTATCAATAACCAGCACTTCATTTATTGCCGCTCCATTTGCAAATACAAATTCTCCTTGCTCCATATAAAAAAAGTATAGATGATAAAGCGATACAATGATGCACACCATTGTAGAAGCAACAATCGCTTTCTTTAGCTTCTCTTTGTCTTCTAATGGTAAGAAAAGGATAAATAACAAAAATGATCCTGCTATCTTTTTTAAAACAAAAAGTTCTTCTGAAATATTATAAAAAACGGCACTCGTGACAAATAACACAAGGGTAAAAGCTGCAAATAGTAAAGTAAGCGGGTGGGTAAATCTATTTTTTAGTTTTCCCCAATCAAATACAAAAGGGAATGCCACTAAAAGAGCAATTAGCATAATGTTTGGAGCGGCTGTAGCATATTTATCTAAGGGCAAGATAAAGCAGAAAAACGCGCACAAGAACGGGTAAATACTTTGTAAGAGAGGTCTCATGATTTATGCTTTTGGTTATACACTACTTTCTTGACTTGTGTCAATAGATTTCGAGGTAATAAATACAATAAACAGCTTCTAAGTATTCCATAAGTTGCATAGAAACTTAGATTGTAATGTGCCTTCATAATTTTAATTCTATTCTTTACTTGAGTTCTTCGTTTTTGTGCAGAGATGGAATTAGGATCATTTACATAGTCGAGTAATAATTCTGGTAAATTTTCTGCTTTAAACTTTTCAATTATTTTAAAATAAAACGCGTAATCTTCTGCCGCGCTATATTGTGTGGGGTATAAACCCACCTGATTAACAATCGTAGCTCGAATAACAACAGTAGGGTGAACAAAGGTACTGTTTAATCGCATCCCTCTTTTTATCTCTTTATACGATGTTGGGTGCTTTAAATCATAAAGGTAATTATGCGATTCGTCCAAGATTCTAACCCAAGTACCTAAAAGCATTACCTCTGGATTATCCTCAAGATACTTTAATTGTTTTCTGTATTTATTTGGATGATTTAGATCCCCACAATCTAATCTACCAATAAATTCATATCCTTGGTTTATTATGATTTTAAGCCCTGTATTTAAAGCGTGCTCTATGCCTTGATTTTCAGCAAGTACTTCAAGCTTCATATTTCCGAAGTTATAAATAGAATCAAGATAAGCCTCATCTGGCGCCACCCTACTCCCATCATCTATTACTAAAACATCTACCTGAATATCCTCCTTAATACTTTTTAGGGAGGTGTAAAGATCTTCTAGACCGTTATAGTGCGGTATTAGCACACAAATGGTTGCCTTTGTATTCATCGTTTGGTAAAATTAGGCATTACTATATTGTCTTTCTTGTAAACGTACAAAACGGCGATGACATTCCAAACCAGCATGCTAATCGCAGTTGCCAAGGCCGCGCCATTCATGCCATAGCGCGGTATTAAAACAACATTCAACACGATATTGAGTAAAAGACCAAAAAATATAATCTTATTGAGTACTTGTTGCCTTCCGGTCATGTTCAAATAAATAGGTGCCGGGCCACAAAAGCTAACTAGCAATTGCGCCAAAAGTAAAATAGTCAATGCAGTCGACGCAATGTCATAAGAAGCGCCAAATATATTTAAGAAAAACCCAGGGAATAAAAGTAAAATCACGATCCCTGGGAAACTCAATAATACAATTATTTTTGTTCCAGTTGCAAGCATTTTTCTCAATGCTATACGTGCTCCTTTTTCATATAGTTCTGAAATTTTAGGCCCAAGCAGAATTGTCACAGATGCCAAAACTAATGAGGAGGCTATTGATATTTTTACCGCAACGCCATAATAGGCAACAACGTCATAAGACTCATATTTACTAAGTAGAATTATATCTACACTTTGCATTAAAAAAAACGAAATAGCGCTTAACGCCATTGGAGTAGAAACTTTTAAAATTTTTTTAAAACTATATTTTTCAACAATCGTTCTATGGCCTAATTTGCTAAATAAAAAATAAACATACACCGTAGAAAGTATTGCTACTAGAATAAACCCTAGCAGAAAAGTCATTACAAGCCAAGAATGATCGTTCATAAAACTGATATATATAGTCCCTATTAAAAATGGCGTATAACGCAATATATTTCTAAAAACTTCTGAGGAATTGGTTCTTTTGAGTGCTCTTATTGTGTCAAAATTAAGGAGCATTAGTGCAAATGGAAAAACACAGAGAATAACTTGTTGTAGCAAGATATAAGCATCATCCTTTTCAAAAAATTGATTTATTACTTTTGGAGAAATTACTTCAATACAGACTAGAAACAATACACTTACCAATAGTATAACTAGAAGCATTTTGTGGTAAATGTTTTTAAGATTAAAAATGTCATTTCTGACGATCAAAACACCAGAATAATAGATAATTGCCTGATTAGTCCCCAACAAACAAATACCTCCAATTATTAATAAGGATGATCGAGTAAAATCATACCTTCCTACAAGTTTTGGGTCAAAATTATTGGTGATAAATAAAGTTAGGCCGAAAAACAGAAGTAAGCCAAAAATACGCAACAAAAGAACCAGCAAGCTTTTGCCTAAAAGCTTGTCAAGCAAAAATGTTTTTACTTTTTTATTTCCGCTCATCATTCTTAATTATGATTAAGCTTCGATTGCTAATGACTATCAATATTGCAAAGTGAATCCAGAAAGAAAACGACCTAAACGTATCTGTTTTTAGCCAGTTCATATACACTCCAATCATGCTCAATAGTATAATTAAACATAGTAAATAGCGATCATCGTTTTTGCGCAGAATCTCAAAGCAAACATATAAAATCGCAAATAAAAACACTAAAAATAATAAGACACCTATTATCCCTGTTTCTGCTAATAGACGAGTAAAAATATTATACCCTGGTGGAAAGCTAGACTCCCTAGGATTTAAATATAGCACTCTAAACTCCCAGTTATTTGTAGTTGCCCACCTCGGGTAATGTTGCTTTGCCTCATAGGACTGTTGTCCATACCCTACACCAGTCCATGGATAATCCTTAAACACTAAAAAATTAGCGTATTGCAACCCAAATCGAGATTTATTAGAAATACTATGGTCTTCATCATTTGTGTCAAAAGAGGTCGCTTTTTCTATGACATACTCGGTAATTTCTTTTCCTTTAACCACACCAATTAATACAACGCCTATAATACCAACTGCGGCTATTTTTATTAATAACTTGTGGTGCTTTCTTTTTCTAATAAGTAGTAGTAAGAAAATAAAGAACTGTAGAAAAATGATTGCTAATCCCGCCCTAGAATCAGAGAACATAGCAAGCAGAATAACAAGAAATCCTGGTATAAATTTATACCATTTTTTCTCTGTGATCATGTAACTAAACATCCACCCTGCCACCATAAAAAGATAAGTCGCCAGTGCAGGGGTCTCAAAGGTAACAGATGATATTCTTTTAGATCCATGTTCTAAATACACACTTGTAAACGGGAAGTAATCAAAGAGGTCTAAGTATTTGGTTAATTGTCCTATTCCAAATTTTAGAATCGCTATCTCAAGTAAACCATAAACTGAAACTACAATAAATGAAAACAAGAAGACCTTCCGTAATTTATAAAATATCTGGAGCGGTGAATATCTTCGTAAAACATTATAATACAATAAGAAAAAGAAAATTCCAGAGATTAAAAGCGCAATAAACTGTCTAAGAAAACGCTCTCTCCCGCCTATTCCTTTAAAATAATAATGAGATACCTGATCATAGTTAATTGCTGTCGCTACAACCATCCATAACAAAACTAATAGCCAAAGTTTAAATAGTAAATTATTAAATGGGATGTAAAACTTCTTTGTAAACAGCACCTGTATTGCTAAAAAGACAAAGGCAATGGGAAGAATATATGCTGGCGCCTCATTCTTAAACTCACCCAAGAACGAGAGACCTGTAAATGAATTAAAGGGTATGAAAAAAATACCTATGAAAAACACAAATGAAATGATGTGCCATAAAGTAATCTTCTTCTCTTTTATGTCAATTACTTGTTCGTCCAATTATTTTATTAATGTATGGTTCCAGCTAGAAACATCTATTGCTAATTCTTTGTTTAACCTTGACACATCCTCCTTTAACTTTGAAATTAAAAATGCCTCTGCATCCTGATCTATCTCTGGCGTCGGTTTTTTATACTTAGTAATAATTGCTATTTTGATTTTCTTTAAAAATGTTGGGATAGGAATTGCTTTTTTCAACCCATTTTTTAAAGCACTTTGTCCAAAAATAAAACTGGTCAAGACATTTTTCTCAAAAACGCCACCCACGTTAAATGTCGTTTCTATGTTATCCACAACAAAATCATCGGCGACACCTAGAAACTTATAAATATCTTTTATTCCTGCAGAAGGGTCTTTAATAAACTCTTCAAAAATGACCACCTTCACCTCTTTAAAAGACGCTTTATATGCAACTATCTTATCTACATATTCTGAGTTAAATCTATAATACCAAAAGTCTGAATACCCGGCTTTACGCCTTTGATCTTCTGCTTGCAACGCATCATAAAAAGTTAAGTTCTCTCTCCCCTCACGTACTAAATGTAAATAATTAGAATACGCTCTTTTTATAGGATCTCGCAACATAAAAATCACTTTAGTGTCTTCCCCTAGAGTTTGCTTAATTGAAGGAATAATACTAGGATAATTAGCATATGATGGCGAAAAATCTCCACGCGCCGTTTCTCCGGCTGAGGCTTGATATAATTTATCATAATCTTCCTTTGTGCGTATTAAAAAATCCATCAAGGCATTGTCATCTTTACCAGAAGTATCGGTAGATAAAATTTCAGAAGTAAAATAATGTAGCTCTTTTTGTTCTGGCACAAATATCTCAGGATGTTCCATGAGATAATAGTACAGTGACGTAGTCCCGCATTTAGGAAATCCAGCAACAATAAAGTTAGGAAGCATATACCGTTAATTTATGCTTGTTTAGCACTCATTCTCTTATAGAAACTAAAAAACCAAGAGATAAGAACAAATAAGACAACCAACACAATAGGTAACAACACAGACTTCATGTCTAATATGCTAAAAGCATAGTACATCTTAGGTGTGTTAATAAGTGAAACAGGTTTATCCATATTGATGAGGTCAATTTTTAATTCCTCTACATCGTTCATTATATTTCTTTTTTCTCCAAGCAATAAATGCAGATTCGAAGACTGGCTGCTATTAAATACGTATTGAGGACCATCCTTATCTGTCTTTGCATTGTTTTCATAACTGTTCATCACAGCATCAATTCCCGCTATACTTTTTATATGATTACTAATCTGTGCTTGTATCTCCGCCTTACCAATAACTTGTGCTTTTTTATAAAAGTCATTATCATTTAAATAAGTCATTATTGACTGAATAATCGTGTTTGGCGCATCTCCACTTGTCGTTAGTTCTAGCTCGTGATACTTATACTTGTCAATAAAAACACTCGATGTTAAAAGCTCATCTTCAAAATCTGCTGAGGCCATAAACTCCTCAAAAACACGATCTTGATCTCTAACTAGGCTTGTTAATTTTATAATGTCTACAAAAGGGGAGATCTCTAATTCTTTTAAAACTCTATTTTCAGAATCAAATCCATACGTCTTACCGCGATGCGGATCTTTTTCGACCTTTTTAAGTACATCAATAGCGTCATACACATAATGCGCACTACCAAAGTTTGTCTGTAAAATCATAATAGTTTTCTTCTCGCCTACACTATTTGCTTCCCACAAATACCCTAAGCCAATTCCTCCTGCAATAAGCAAAAGCAATACAATCCAGTTTCTTAAGACAAACTGAATGCAATTAAAAATCCACACTAAAAAACTACGCCATAAGTCACCTATTTTCTTAAAAACAAGCCCTAAATCTATTTCGTCATTGGTATGTTGCTGTTCCATATATTTATTATACTATATTGGTTATTAGTTGTTGTAAGCTTTCTTTCCAGTCTGGAGCTTTCACTCCTAACAATACTTCAATTTTATGAGACGAAAGCACACTATACGCTGGTCTTTTGGCAAAAGTAGGATAATGCTTGGTTTTAGCAAGTTTTGTGGTCTGTAATTGATTTGAATTCTTTAAAATTTCCGAAGCAAAATCATACCAAGTCCCTTCACCACTATTGCTATAATGATACAGGCCGTATTTTTTTGTTTTAGAAATGATAATACTCCAGATGCATTTTGCTAAATCGTTTGCATTTGTAGGCGTACCTATTTGTTCTGTGGTAATCGTTAACAGTTTACCGGCTGCCGAATTCTTTAAAATGGTATTCAAAAAATTATGTCCGTATTGCGAGTACAACCACGAGGTCCGCAAAATAAAATAGCGCTCCATTGTTTGTGCAAGTACCTCTTCCCCTTTTAATTTTGACGCGCCATATACGTTAATTGGGTTCGTTTTATCTGTTTCTAAATAGGGGGTTTTCTTAGTCCCATCAAACACATAATCTGTAGAGATTTGAATAAATACCCCTTCTTGTTTTTTACAGGCCTCAGCCAAGTGTTGTACACTCGATGCATTAATCAAATAGGCTTGTTCTTGGTCACTCTCTGCTTGTTCCACATTAGTGTATGCTGCAGTATTGATACAATAATCATAGGTGTTTCTGCCGAAATGTGCTCCAATTGCTCCCGCATCTGTTATGTCAAGATTCGCTCTAGTTAAATAATGAATCTCGAAATTATCACCTTTGGGCGCGGCATCTTTTATGCATTGCGCTAATTGTCCTTTTGCTCCGGTAACTAAAATCTTTTTCATTTCTAATACCCGAGAAGTCGGGTAACTGTTTAATCAATCTTTAGTCGCTTCCTCAAAACTAGGAAGCGCTGCATCCTTTGCAGAAACTATTAATTGCTCGTGAGGAAGATGCCAATCTAGCTGCAAGGTTGCGTCGTTAAAGAGGATCCCGCCCTCTGCTTCTTTGTGGTATAAATTGTCACATTTATAGGCAAATATGGAGGTTTCTGATAAGGTGATAAAACCATGGGCAAAACCTCGAGGCACAAAAAGCTGTTTATGATCTACATCATCAAGAATAATAGAAAAATGCTGCCCAAAAGTTTTTGAATCGCTTCTAATATCAACCACTATATCTAATACGCGACCCTTAGCTGCTCTTACCAATTTAGCCTGGGCAAATTCACCGGTCTGATAGTGCATCCCTCTTAAAACTCCTTTGGTGCTCTTAGACTGATTGTCCTGCACAAAGTTTGTAGACAATCCTGTTACCTTTTTAAAGGTATCTTCATTAAATGTTTCAATAAAGACCCCTCGTTCATCCTTAAATACGGAAGGTTCAAGAATAAAACAGTCTATTAATGGGGTTTGCGTAATTTTCAATTATGATCGGTTTTTATTAGATAATGTAACCTAGCTTTGTGACCTTCGACAAGCTCAGGGTGACAATTACCTGTTATTCTAATTGCATTAAATGCTTGCCATAACCACTTTTAAGTAAAGGTTCTGCTAAGGCATGCAACTGTTCTTTTGTTATAAACCCTTGCTCATAGGCGGCTTCTTCAATTGCACCTATTTTAAGCCCTTGTCGCTCCTCAATTACTTCTACAAATTTTGAAGCTTGCATCAATGAAGTAAATGTCCCAGTATCAAGCCATGCAGTTCCTTTATCTAGAATGCTTACGCTTAGCTTTCCTTGTTTTAGATATTCATTATTAACATCTGTGATTTCAAGTTCGCCACGATGACTCGGTTTTATTTGAGCGGCAATTTCAACAACACTATTATCATAAAAGTAAATTCCTGGAACCGCAAAATTTGACTTTGGTTTCTCTGGTTTCTCTTCAATTGAAAGTGCTTTACCGTCACTGTCAAAATCCACCACACCATAACGTTCTGGATCGTGCACATGATAGGCATAAATAATACCGCCATCTGGATCATTATTAGCCTGTAACAATTCTTTAAGCCCAGAACCATAAAAAATGTTATCCCCTAGCACGAGGGCAACTTTATCTTGTCCAATAAAATCTTTACCAATAATAAATGCCTCTGCAAGCCCATTTGGGTGTTCTTGAACCGCATAATTAAAAACACACCCTAATCGTGAACCATCACCCAATAGTTTTTCAAATAAAGGCAGATCTTGTGGTGTAGAAATAATTAAAATCTCGCGGATACCCGCAGATATTAGAGTAGACAAAGGGTAATAAATCATCGGTTTGTCATAAATAGGCATCAACTGCTTACTCACCGCCAATGTTAATGGATGCAATCGTGTCCCTGATCCTCCTGCTAATACGATTCCTTTCAATTTGTTTGGTTTTATATTAATCGATCTTCATTATCCAAATACCACTCGACGGTTTTTCTAATTCCGCTTTCAAAATTCTCTTTTGCCTTCCAGCCTAATTCGCCCTCGAGTTTTGTTGCGTCTATTGCGTATCTAAAATCATGTCCAGGTCTGTCAGTAACATATGTAATTTGTTCTCTATACGACTCTTGTGCTGGCTTAATAACATCAAGAATGTCGCAAATAGTATGTGCAATATAAATATTTTCTCGTTCGTTACGGCCGCCTATGTTATAGGTTTCTCCAAGATCCCCGTTCTTAACAGCAAGCATAATTCCGATACAGTGATCTTCTACGTATAACCAGTCACGAACATTTTTGCCGTCTCCATAAATAGGAATAGGCTCCCCAGAGATGGCTTTTCGAATAATAGTAGGAATCAATTTTTCTTTATGTTGATGTGGACCATAATTGTTAGAACAATTGGTCGTTACTACCGGCATCGCATAAGTATGGAAATAACTTCGTACTAAGAAATCACTAGACGCTTTACTCGCGCTGTAAGGACTATTTGGTGCGTATGGGGTTTCTTCTGTGAAAAGTCCCGTTTTCCCTAAAGTCCCATAAACCTCATCAGTGGATACGTGTAAAAAACGTGCGTTTTTAAACGAGTCTTTTAACTGATTTGGGCCCTCCATCCAGGTCGTATAAGCCGCATGTAGAAGGTTAAAAGTTCCTACAATATTTGTAGTGATAAATGCACCAGGATTTGTAATAGAATTATCCACGTGTGACTCTGCAGCAAAATGAATTACTCGGCTAAATTTATGAGTCTCAAAAAGAGAATTAACTAGAGACTGATCACAAATATCTCCCTTTATAAAACTAAAATTTTTTGCTTCTGAAATAGCCGCAAGATTGTCCATATTTGCCGCATATGTAAGGTTGTCTAGAACATAAACTTCATCTGTAGTTTGCTCAATAGCCATAACGGCATAATTTGAGCCAATGAAGCCCGCGCCGCCTGTAATTAACACTTTATTGTCTGCCAAAATATATTTTTAGTTTAGTCTAATATTGTTTTTAACATTTTCTCAGTGATTAGGTATGTGGGTTTTACTCCTGTTGTCCCCAATCCACCAGAAGCTAAAGTGCTTCCTGTTTCTAATGGGTTATCACTAGCATAATAGGCATATAAAACCTTGACCTTTTTCTTAATGCTATTCCTTATTTTTGATGCTGCCTGAATTGCTTTTTGATAATGCGCCCCTTCCATTTCAAGACCAATTACATCCCACGTGGATGTATTGAAAAACTTCAAAATATCTCTGTTTTGTAAGGAAGTTCCCATCACAGAAATCATAGCTCCTGAACAAACATTTACATCATCATCAGCAAACATAGATTTCTTTAACTTATTTTTAAAGGGATAATTGTCTGCCGTACCCTCAAAGATATGTGCATTAGGGATCATTATATCTCCTTTACCTCCTTCTAAGATTCCTGCTTTTCCCATAATGCATATAGAATCTACATTCATATAATGTGCTTTTTTACCATCCATAAATGGTTTGAGCAACTCATCCATAGTTTCATAAGCTTGTTCTCCAAAAGCATAATCCATAACCACTATTACTGGTTTTTCTTCCTTGGCTATTTCAGAAACAGATACATAACTTTCTGGCGGCAATAAGGCGGTATCAAAAATTTGCACATTAATATTTGTTCCACTTTCGTCTTCAAGGTAGGTCATACCGTTTGCAACCGCTGCTTTTATTACTTTCTTTCTTAAAGGTCCATTGGTATTGTCGCTTAAAATCTCATACACCTCCATAGCCGTTTTCTTTTTAAGCTCGGTTTTTAGGGCTACTGGCGTAAATAGGGTGTTCATGACACTGTGCATGTTTGCGCTAATAATATGTAAAGGGCGCTCTAATAGACCTTTACTTTTTAAGGTCTCTTTAATTCTAATTGCCCAACGTTCTCCATGTATGTGATGTCCTAGTCGTTCTCGGAGCACCGGACTAAAAGTAATGACACGTTTGTTATCATTAAGCATCTCGTCTATAGCCAGTTTTCCTAGATAATAAATGATGTTTAAAAATCGGTTGCTGTCATTAGGCAGCGCAAAACTGCTATATACAGCAGATACCTCTTTAAAAGTTCTACCTAAAAAATTTGCTGTATGTGTGAGTGCAACCTCGCGTTCTTCTTGTGTAAGTTCTTCTTTTTTAAGTGCGGCTTGTTCTAGCTTTTTCCAGTCTCTCTTTAAAGTGCCTTTTTCGTTGACCACCACTCGCTTCATAATTTTATGCGACTCGATGTATAAAAAAGTAAGATGGGTAAGAATGTCATAGATTTCTGATCGCCCTCTAGTGATCTCAATATTCATTTGCTCTTCATCTATACGATAGCAATTACGTCGTCTTTTGGGTGGTACTATAGAAGTAAAGTGGCTGTTACCATACCCTTCATCACTAGTCAGGTTGATGTAGCGGCACTCTTCAATACCAAAGGGCAAGCGTTCAATCACGTATAGCAAACCTTGCAACTCTATCTTCTCCTCTGCGATAGAGCCGTAAATTTCAGGGCGCAAGGTTAAAAGAGATTCTCTTAATGATTCTCCACTAACTCCCATGGGCTTATAAAAACCTCTATTAAAGAGGTGTCTCATGGTAATATAAAGGCGCTCAATGGCGCCGCTGCTCTCTTGAGCTCTTGTTCTATTGTGTGATTTTCCTTCTGTCATATACTGCAAAGATACAATTATTGCATTTTAAGTGCTAAAATGTTTGGTGCAGTGAAAAACAAATGTGCCATTATATGACAACAATATTATTACAGTTGATTCGCAATCTTACGATCATTAGACAAACGCGGCACCTTATTTTGCCCGCCTAATTTACCTTGTGATTTCATGTATTGCTGAAATGCGCCACGCGCTAAGCTTGTTATTTTTAATGGCTGTAGCACCTTCCCTTTTATTAAATCATAATAATAGCTATTTTGAGTTTGCATAGATTGATCCATAAAATCTGTGACGGCCTTCAGGTCTTTTGGGGTCTCTTCAAACTCAATAAGCCATTCATGATAAGGGAGCTGGTCATTCACTTCTAGCTGCGGTGCCACCGTAAATTCTGAAATGCTAAAACTAAAAGCATCCATGGCTGCTGCCATCGCTTGCTCCACTTCTTTGCCAATCACGTGCTCACCAAAGGCCGAAATAAAATGCTTTATCCTTCCTGAAACCACTAGTCTGTATGGCTTCAATGAGGTAAACATCACGGTATCGCCTATATTATAACACCACAATCCAGCATTTGAAGTAATAAGCAACACATAATTTACGCCTACTTCTACTTCACCTATGGTTACTCGTTTTGGCGTTTCAGTAAAAAAATCATCTGCTTTTACAAACTCATAAAACATCCCACTGTCTAACTGCAGCAACAGTCCTTTTTCTTTCTGCGTATCTTGAAAAGCAAAAAACCCTTCACTTGCAGGAAACAACTCAATACTATCTACTTTACGACCTATAAGCGCCTCAAATTTTGCGCGATAAGGCTCATAATTTACTCCGCCATAAATAAATAGCTCAAAGCCTTTAAAAAGGTCCCCTACTTTTTTATCTGTTGCAGTATTTAATCGCTCAAAATACATCTGTACCCAAGAAGGAATCCCGCTAATCACGGTCATATCTTCTGTCTTGGTTTCTTCTACAATCGCATCTACTTTGGTCTCCCAGTCGTCAATACAATTGGTTTCCCAAGTTGGCATTCTGTTTTTCATGAGGTAGCTAGGTACATAATGCGCTACAATGCCCGAAAGTCTTCCTAATCCAATCCCGTTTTTTTCGGTCATCTCTGGGCTGCCTTGCAAGAAAATCATCTTTCCATTTACAAAATCTGCTTTACCTGTTTCGTGAATGTAGCAAAGAATGGCGTTTCGTGCTGCTTTAATATGCGTAGGCATCGACTCCTTTGTGAGCGGAATATACTTTGCACCACTTGTTGTGCCACTTGTCTTTGCAAAATATAGCGGTTTTCCGGGCCATAAAACATCTTCTTTGCCGGCAACCACTTGATCCACGTAAGGGCGCAGCTGCTCATAATCACGAATAGGGACTTGCTTCACAAAATCTGCGTGCGTTTTAATTTGAGAAAAGTGATGGTCTTGCCCAAATTGTGTGTCTTCGGCAGATTTCAGTAATGATAAAAAAACTTTGTGCTGGGTCGCCACAGGATTGTCCATCCATTTTTTCATTTTACGGACTACCACGCGAGCAAATATTTTTGCGCCAAAAGATTTTAAGGACATTTAATGTTGTTGTTTATGTATTTAATACCTCAATCTGAGCGCAACCGAAACGCTACTCAAAATCAATAAAATTAGTAGGATCCATCGGTACACCATCCATCCATAGCTCAAAATGCAAGTGAGGCCCTGTACTTAATTCTCCCGTGTTTCCGGCAATGGCAATCACTTCTCCAGCCTTCACTAAATCGCCTTGAGTTTTTAATAACGATGCATTATGTTTATACGCGCTAATAAAATTATTGGAGTGTTTTAAAATGATCACATAGCCAGTGTCTGCCGTCCATTCTGCAAATATAACGGTACCGTCTGCTGCAGCCTTAATGGGTGCATCTTTTATAGTCACGACATCTACGGCATAATGTTTTTCTTCTGGTTTAAACCCGTCAGATATAGTTCCTTTTACGGGTGTCGAGAAGGCAAAATTTGCCACCGAAACGTCAGTTAGTGGGTTATACTTATCTTCTTGGTCAACGCGATCTCTTAACGCTAAATCTCGCTGCGAGGCATTTAAATCTACATCGCTTGCTTCTAGTTTTGCCGCTTCTACAATGCTGTCTTTATTAAACTGTACCGTTTTTACATCGCCAGACAGCACTTTTCTTATGGACGAAATGTATTGCTGATTGACCTTAATTTGCTGTCGTAAAGAATCTGCGGTAAATTGAAGCGAGGTCGCTTGCTTTTTTAACGAGGTAGAGGAGTACCCAGGAATGTATTCTCTTAAGGGTGTAAATGCAATAAAAAGTGTCGTAATACCAATTAAAAATAGTGCGGCCAGAATACTGAAAACAAAAACATTAAGCCTATTGAGTTTAAACGAAAAACGTTCCTCAAAGGTGTTTTCATTGAGCACCACCAGTCTATAGGTGTGGAGCAATTTCTTTTTAAAGTTTTTTCGTCTTTTTTCTTTGTCTGCCATATTTACACGGAGATGCTTGCCAACATTAATAAACAAATATAATGCAAATGCTGCTGCGTTGCTAAACTCCTTCTTAAAACGTTGTATCTGCTAATTTCTTGTTACCTTTGTCATATAATTCTATTACTATGACAGCATTATTTATTCCCTTAGCAATAGGGCCTTGGCAGATCGCCTTAATCGTATTAGCCGTATTACTTCTTTTTGGAGGTAAAAAAATACCAGAATTGATGCGCGGCCTTGGTAGCGGAATCAAAGAATTTAAAGATGCCTCAAAAGAGGAGGAAGAGGAGAAGAAGATAGATTAAGTTTTTCTTTTACTTCGGAAACGTTATTTAAAAAAGACCCAATAGGCAATGTTGCTTATTGGGTCTTTTTTGCGTTAATTATTACATACGAATTACTGCTTTTTACTTTTCCTCCATATGCTTCAGCTTTGCAGATTTCAAAATAGAAATCAGCTCAAACTGTAAGTCTCTTTTCTCTTCTGAGGGCGCATAAACAAAACCTTCTAGTATTAGCCATCTCTTGTTTGCCTCATCCAATACAGCATAATTTACAAAAGGCCCAGCCATATATTGATCTTTTACTTCCCAGATTCCCTTAGTCACAAACATAAATTTACCGTCCAATTCTTTCTCAAAAAGGTAAGGAGCATAAGCACCTTCTGTAATGTACATGCCGCCTTCTTCTACGGGCATCAACTGTGCTCCAGTAGTGTCTCGCATTTTAATAATATCTGCAACAGCACTGTCTTTTCTAATGGTGTTTAACGGTACTTCATATACAATGATGTTAGTACTACCAGACTTCAGATTTTTACGAAGCCAGAAAAAATCATCATTCTCTCTCACAAAACGATACGCTGAAGGTATTTTCATAGATACACCCATTTTTTTAACCAAGCTTTCTACTGGTAACGATTGAATTCTAGTTCGCCTTTGGCGCTCCTTAATTTCTGTTTCTTTAAAACTTTCAATGATAGACTCACTATTTTCATCTAATATTTTTACAAGCCCTTCTTCTGTTAAAGCCTCTACAACAGCACCCATTTGAGGGCGTGCATACGCATCCTTATTTAGACCTGCTTTTTCTTCATCACCAATACTCACGTGTAAGAATAAGCGAGAGGAGCGCGCAAAACCTGTAAAGGCTTCTGGCGTCATCTGCCGCATACTAAACAAGGGCTCATCTTGCGGCAAACCATCTGTAGGCGCAGCAAAACGTTCTCTTATAATTTCGCCTACAGGGCCATTCCAAAGCTCGTTGTCTATAACTAACTGTAAGTTATTAATGTTCCCAACAGAATCTTTGAGAATTCTTTTTGTTTTTTTATCCCCGTCACAAGATGTGAGAGTAAGAACGAAAAGCGTAATGCAGGCGAGAAATATGTTTTTCATAATGATGGTGTTTTGATATTTGGTCTGTTTTTGTGCTTTGACTCCCAATGCTCAGGGACAGAAAGACAGGGTTGATTTTAATCTGATACAACTAACTTCATCCCAATTTTCAAATTATTGTTACTAATATCGTTCCACTTTTTAATTTTATCAACCGTTACTCCGTCATATTTTTGAGCGATCGTCCATAAAGAATCTCCACTGGCCACGGTATACACCTTTTTACCGGTCATGTCAATTATTTTTTTTGACTTTGAAGAGCCCCCTCCGCTAGATGCTGGTAATTTTCTTGGGTGTACCGTGAGTCTTTGCCCTATTTTTAGATTATTACTTCTTAGGTTATTCCATCTCTTTAGGTTTCTTACTGAAACGCCATACTTATCTGCAATTTTACCTAAATAATCCCCACTCTTAACACGATAACGTACTTGAGAACTTTGTTCTAATAACTCTGGAAGTGGCTTTTCTTTTTTGTCAAATTCTGCCTGAGCAAACGCATAAACTGCTGCCTCATTATTCACAAAAACTCCTGCTTGATCTATAGGTAATCTCAAGTAATACTGCTCGTCTTTTACATAAGGAATCACACCTAATTTATACGACGGGTTTAAGAATTCTATCTCTTCAATGGGCAGGTTTGTGACTGTTGCAATCTGATCAAAGCTAACTTGTTTTTTTATGTGAATCGTATCTGTGGCTATAAACGGATATCGCGGTCCATTGCTTTTAAAACCGTGTTCCTCTGCGTATTCAAAAATGTACATGGTGGCTAAAAAAGCAGGCACATAACCTGCTGTTTCACGTGGAAGATGTGGCCTAATATTCCAGTAATTTTTGCGCCCTCCAGAACGACGTATCGCTTTAGACACATTACCTGGGCCAGAGTTATAAGCTGCTAGTGCTAAATCCCAATCGCCAAGTCGTGCGTATAGACTATTTAAATATTTGCTCGCTGCTTCTGTAGCAAGTAAGGGGTCGCTACGCTCGTCTACATAACTATTTACATCAAGATCGAACATTTTACCAGTTGCAAACATAAATTGCCATAGCCCTGTGGCGCCCACTCTTGATTGCGCTCTAGGGTCCAGTGCCGACTCTACAATAGCAAGATATTTCATCTCTAAAGGGAGATTATAGCGGTCTAATGTTTCTTCAAACATGGGAAAGTAGTAATCGCTAAGTGCCATTAATCGACCCATAGCGGTTCTTCTATTTTTTAAATAATTTTTAATAACACTTTCTAGCTGCGGATTGTACTCTACAGTAAAGGGGGTTCTTGCGTCTAGATCTTTTAATCGTTGTTTTAATATTTCCGTAGGTAACTCCTCATAGGCAACAGGCACATAGGTTTGTAGCTCGATGGCCCCATACATTTCTTCAAAACGGTTGCTACTATAGAGTTCTGCCAGCCACATGCTATCTATCTTACGAGCCATAGCCATATCTGCAAGTGTGAATTCTGGAGTGCCTAACCCAATAGTAGTTGGCACAATAACTTGTGTGTCTGGTGTTGACAATAAAATTGTGTCATTAATAACAGTGGTACCTCTCTCTACCTTTAAGATGGTGCCTGCTTTAATCGTGTCTAAAGCAGATTGACTATACGTGCTATCTATGGAAATAGGTGTTTGCGCGACACTAGCTAGCGACACTAAACAACAATAAAAAAAGAATGTGTTTTTCAAAAAATCAAATGTTTAAGTCTTGCATTGCTTTAATTCCTGGGAGCACTTTTCCTTCAAGCATTTCTAGCATAGCACCGCCTCCGGTAGATACATAGCTTACTTTTTTACTCAGGTTAAATTGCTTTACGGCTGCCACAGAATCTCCTCCTCCTACTAGAGAGAACGCGCCATTTTTAGTAGCTTCTGCTATAGCATTACCTAAATGTATGGTGCCTTTTGCAAATGGTTCCATCTCAAAAACACCTACGGGTCCATTCCATAGAATAGTCTTAGACTTTAAGATAACTTCTTTAAAGTTATCGTTTGTAAAGTCGCCGGTATCAAGGCCCATCCATCCCTCTGGTATTTCGGCAGAATTCGCCATTTCTGTTGAGGCAAACTCAGAAAAACTATTTGCAATCACAGCGTCTACGGGTAAATGAACTTCAACCCCTTTTTCTTTTGCCTTTTCAAGGATTTCTAATGCTAATTCTTGCTTGTCGTCTTCTACTAAAGAGCTTCCTATCTCGCCACCCTGTGCTTTGATAAATGTAAATGCCATCCCTCCGCCTATTATTAAGTGGTCTATTTTATCAAGGATACTCTCTAAAACTGTAATTTTTGAAGACACTTTTGCTCCTCCAATAATGGCCGTAACGGGTCTCTCGCTATCTGTCAATACTTTTTTTACGTTTTCAATTTCTGATGCCAATAACAACCCAAGGCATTTGGTATCTGGGAAAAATTCGGCAATAATAGCGGTAGAAGCATGTGCTCTATGGGCAGTGCCAAATGCATCATTTACATAAATATCTCCAAGATTTGCTAAGGCCGCTGCAAAATCTCTGTTACCGGCTGTTTCTTCTTGATGATAACGCAGGTTTTCTAGTAATAAGATTTCGCCTACTCCTAAGGCTGAAACCGCTTCTTCTGCTTTGGTCCCAATACAATCTTCTGAGAACTTAATGTGAACACCTAACATTTCCGAAGCCTTTTTTATAATGTGCTTTAATGAAAATTCAGGTTCATTATTTTTAGGCCGACCCAGGTGGGACATTAGCACACAACTACCTCCATCTTCTAGTATTTTATAAATGGTAGGTTTTGCTGCTTCAATACGAGTCGCGTCTGTTACCTCCATATCATCATTTAGCGGGACATTAAAGTCCACCCGAATGATCGCTTTTTTGCCATTGAAATTAAAGTCGTTTACCGTTTTCATGTTCGTTTTTATTGAGTGCTAAAGATACATTTTTTGCCATCAAATCTACAAACGAGTTTCGCTGCTTATTTTGTTATGAATTGATTAGTTTTGCTCGTGGATTTTAAGCAAGTAATAGGGCAGGAGCACCTTAAGGCTCATTTACAAACTTCTGTGACAAACGGAAGAGTAGCCCACGCTCAACTTTTTGTGGGTAAGGTAGGAACTGGCCTTTTGCCTATGGCAATTGCGTACGCTAGCGCATTGCTCTGCAGGCCTCACCAAAAAGGGTCTCCAGAATATTTGTTAACCAAAGAACGCGTAAGGAAATTAGCGCATCCAGATTTAAACTTCGTATTTCCTGTAAATACAAATGACAAAATAAAAAAGCATCCAGTCTCAGATCTGTTTCTCGAAGAGTGGCGCGATTTTGTTGCGACAAATCCATATGGCTCACAATTTGAATGGTTATCCTCTTTAGGAATAGCAAAAAAACAAGGGAACATTAATGTAGATGAAGCGCTAGAGATGGTTAAAAAACTCTCGCTCAAGTCATATGAAGGTGGCTATAAAATTATAATTATTTGGATGGCAGACGCTATGAACACAGCCTGCTCAAATAAGATATTAAAACTTGTAGAAGAGCCTCCAAAAAATACGGTCTTGCTTTTATTAACAGAAAAAGAAGAGCGGTTAATTAACACGATTAGGTCTAGGTGTCAAAAACTTGATTTTCCATTACTATCTGAAAGTCAAATATCCACTCATCTTATTGATAATCAACAGGTTGAAGCGGTTAAGGCACAAAGTGCAAGTCGCTTAGCTCAAGGTGATTACAACAAAGCCATACAAATTCTTGATGATCATAGTGACGATTCTGTTTTTGAAAAATGGTTTTTAATCTGGGTGCGTAATGCATTTTTGGCAAAGGGAAATAAGAAGGCCATACAGGCGCTATTAAAATGGAGTGAAGATCTCGCCGGGCAAGGAAGAGAAACACAAAAGAAATTTCTGTCTTATTGTATGGAATTTTTTAGACAAGCACTCCTAAAAAATTATGGAGCCGAACCCTTAGTCTTTTTTACACCACACGATGATCAATTTGATTTAAACAAATTTGCTCCTTTTGTTCACCAAAACAATATTTTTGAAATTACAGAACAATTACAAGATGCCTCTTACCACATTGAAAGAAATGGAAATGCAAAAATCATTTTTGCTGACCTCTCTATTAAACTTACAAGACTGATACATAGAAAACCTTAGTATTAGATATTTCTATTGTTTAGGCGCTTTATATTTATATTTCTTATGAACACCGCCTAAATACCACGCAACAAGAGCTTAGAACGCAACTTTTCTGACACGCAACACATTAAACACGCAAAGCGCTCTTAAAACGCTTTAAAGTAGCCTAAGCTTCTTTTTTGAAGCAATAAATGAGTGAAGAATATTCAGTGGTTCGCTTTGCCTTAAGATTAGACTTAAAACCAATCCATAATGCCTTTATGGAGAATTTCTTTTTAGTCTTATATTTTTCTGAAAGCAGGCTCACGTAAAACGAATCAAAAATCATTGGTTTTGTTTTGACTAGTTTTAAGTTTGACGAAAACATTTTTTTCATTGCACCTTGCGAGAAATGCCATAGATGTCTTGGCACATCATAAGCCGCCCAAAATTGTTTGTAATGCGTTGCGTCATATGACTTATAATTAGGAACCGCAATAAGAAGCGTTCCGTTTATTGTTAAAAGTGATTCTAGTTTTTTACACGTTTCCTCTAGATTAGGAATGTGTTCTAAGACATGCCATAACGTAATTACATCAAACTTTTCATCCTTAAGATCTGTTATTTGATTATTTAAGTAAATCCCTTTTTCTTCTGCCAGGGCTTTTGCTTTTTCGTTTACTTCAACACCTGATACTTTCCAATTTTTGTCTTTTGCCGCTTTTAAAAAATCTCCGGTTCCAGCACCAACATCTAATAATACCCCTTGGCCATTATTTAATTCTGAAATGAGTTGAACCTTCTTTTTTAGCGAGTAGCCTTTAACCGTTTGATACAAAAAAGAAAACCATCCTTTCTTTTTGTCAGTATGTGAAATGTATTCTTCAGACTCATAATAGGAGGGAAGGGAAGCGTCTGAAGGTTTTGGTGTGGTGACCAACAATTCCTTATCAGAATCATATTTCAATGCAAAAGACTCCCCAGAAACTAGGAAGTCTTTTACCATTATATCGTTTTGATTTTGTTCTTTCAATTTTAAATACTGTTGTTATAAAATTACCTGCGGTTCGAGGCCAGTCCAACACTTCCAAGCATTAGCGTTTTAGGTTTCGACAGCGCCCAACCAGCCACTGTATTCTGTTTTTTAACACCCTCTATTCTCGAGATTTTCATTTCGTTCCACGTGAAACAAACGTCTAACGCCCCATATAGACTAACAATACCGAGATGTCGTTAGGTGAAACTCCGCTTATACGAGATGCTTGTGAAACCGTAACGGGCTTTATCTTGGTTAGCTTTTCTGTTGCTTCAAAAGACAAAGACTTAAGCCTTGTGTAATCAAAATCTTCTGGAATTTTTATACCCTCTAGACGATTTAACTTGTCTGCATTGTTCTTTTCTTTCTCAATATAACCAGCATACTTTACTTGAATTTCTGCTTGCTGTAAGACTTCTATATCCAGTTCGTTTTCTTTAATAAATGCTTCTACTACATCTATCTTTCTCATATCATCCATGGTGATATTTGGCCTAGAAAACGATCGTACCATTTTGTCACTTTGTTTAACCAAAGCAGAATCTTTTGCTTGTAAAATAGGGTTTATTACATCGTGACTTACACTTGTATTAGTAAAAAAGTCTACAAAAGCGGCGCTCTTTTTTTGTTTAATCTCCATTTCCCGTAAACGATTCTCGCTAGCTAATCCAAGATCATAGCCTTTAGGGGTGAGTCTAAAATCTGCATTGTCCTGACGCAATAGTGTTCTGTATTCTGCACGAGAAGTGAACATTCTATATGGCTCTTCTGTTCCTTTTGTAATTAAATCATCTACAAGAACACCAATATAAGCTTCATTTCGTTTTAATATAAAAGCCTCTTTTTCTTGAACTAAAAGCGCGGCGTTTATTCCAGCCATTAATCCTTGGGACGCTGCTTCTTCATAACCCGTAGTTCCGTTAATCTGACCCGCAAAGAACAATCCAGAAACGAGTTTTGTTTCCAGGGTGTGCTTTAGTTGAGTAGGAGGAAAGTAATCATATTCTATAGCATATCCCGGTCTAAAAAACTTTACAGCCTCGAACCCAGCGACCTCTCGCAACGCCTTAAACTGAATGTCTTCTGGCAAAGAAGTTGAGAAACCATTTATATAGTATTCTACCGTATTCCACCCTTCAGGCTCAACAAACAACTGATGCCTGTCTTTGTCTGCAAAACGATTTATTTTATCTTCAATAGAAGGGCAATAGCGTGGCCCTATACTTTCTATTGTTCCATTAAACATTGGTGAGCGATTAAAGCCTTCTTTGAGCATGTCGTGAACTTGAGGACTCGTGTATGTCAAATGACAATCTCTTTGATTACTTAATGGTTTTGTAGCGCTTGAGTAAGAAAATTTCTCTGGATTTTCATCTCCAGGCTGTACTACCATTTTTGAAAAATCTAACGATCTTCCGTCCACACGTGGTGGAGTTCCTGTCTTCATTCTTCCCGTTTCAAAGCCAAGGTCTACCAGTTCTTTTGTGATTCCAGTTGATGCCCTTTCTCCTGCACGTCCACCTCCAAATTGCTTATCTCCAATATGAATTAGTCCATTCAAGAAAGTCCCGTTTGTTAATACCACAGACTTACCTCTTGCGGTTAAACCTAAAGAGGTTTTAACCCCTGTTATCTTTCCATGTTCCACCACAAGGCCAGCAACCATCTCCTGATAAAAATCTAAGTTTGGAGTGTTTTCTAATTTCAATCGCCATTCTTCAGAAAAACGCATTCTATCACTTTGCACTCTCGGACTCCACATAGCGGGCCCTTTAGATTTGTTGAGCATCTTAAACTGAATCGCGGTTTCATCACTTATAATTCCGCTATATCCACCAAGTGCATCTATCTCTCGCACTATTTGTCCTTTAGCAATCCCGCCCATAGCAGGATTACACGACATCTGCCCTATATTCTGGAGATTCATTGTAATGAGCAGTGTGCTACAACCCATATTTGCTGCTGCTGCTGCTGCCTCACCACCGGCGTGACCTGCTCCCACTACTATTACGTCATAAATTTTATCAAACATACTAAGATTGTTCCACGTGAAACATTTTTAAGAATTATGCAAAAATGAAAGGCTGTTCAAGACCAGATCATTATTAAGACGGCAAAGATAGGTAAATAACTCTATTTCAGTAAGTTAAAGTGTATTTTGTTGATTTATAGCGGTTTATAAAGTGCCTAGGCGTTTGAGTGCCGCATTTTCTTTCTCCCGCATCAATTGTTCCTCCTCTTTTGTCTTGTCGTTGTAGCCGCAAAAGTGAAGCATTCCATGAATAATTACTCTATGCAATTCTTCTTCAAAAGATGCTGAGAAGTCTTTGGCGTTTTCGCGTACGCGATCTATAGAAATATAAATCTCTCCATGCACTTGATCTCCCAAACTATTATCAAAACTTATAACATCTGTTAGGGTATCGTGCGCTAAAAACTGAACATTTAATTTATGTAAATAGTCGTCGTCACAAAAGATATAGCTCACCTCCCCTAACTCATGACTTTCTATTTTTACTGTTTTTGAAACCCAAGCGGAAATCATATCCGAATCTGATAGTTCAAAGTCCGTTTCTGAATAAAACTCAATCATTTGCTTTAAAATATTCTTGCACTTTTTGTTTAAACTCTTGTCGCAAAGGTAGTGCTTCACGGTTTAGAATCTCCGTTGCGTTAAAGTACTTTTTTACATCTTCTGGTGAGAGTCGCTTCTTGTTTTTGTAAGTCGATTTATTAGTGATAGATTCTCGTTTACTCTCCTGACCTTGTTTTAAATCTGCATCCTCTAATTTTAATAATTCGTAATTAAGATTGAGCATTTTCTCTAGTGTTCTTCTATTAAAACCTTTATCCAGCAACTGCTGCTCAACCCCTTCCATTTTCTTTAATATGTCCCCGCCTTTTCCGTCTAGTCCTTCTTTACTTAAACGGTCTTGTAATTGCTGTCTAAGTTGCTGCTGTTCTTTATAAATTTCATAGAGCTCCCCATCGTTGTTTTCGCTTTCTCCTGGTGTTTCCCCGTTTTCACCTTCTTCCCCATTCTTGCCGCCCTTTCCATTGCCTCCTTCTCCCTCACCATCACCTTGTCCTTCACCTTGTCCTTGTCCTTCCCCCTGGCCTTGACCTTCACCTTGCCCTTCTCCTTCTCCTTCTCCTTCGCCTGGTTTCTCACCTTCGCCCATACCTTCTTTCATTTTTTCTGAAAGGCTCTCTTGCTTCTTCATGATGTCAGGCAATTGAAACCCTTTACCCTGGCCCTGACCTTGACCTTGGCCTTGTCCCTGTCCTTGACCTTTGCCTTGTCCCTGTCCTTGACCTTGAGCCTGCATCTGCATGCTATTTAACGATTGTGATAACAAAACAGCAAGTTCATTTGCTCCAGTAATTGTGTATTGCTGACTAGAGATTCCTTGTCGCATTTGATTTTCTGCCAAACGCTCTAGCGACTTATCAATATTATAATCAATCTCTGTAAGCGACTCGTTGATCTTATCGCCTAGTAACGGTTGCCTTAAAGAAAGCGCAAATAAGCTGTCATCTATATGCTTAAAATTTTGTTTAAGTTCATTCTGCTTGTTTAGTTTTTTTCCAAAAACTGGGTTTCCATAATCTATCGCTTTAAAATCTTCCATGTTGTACTCTTGTTCAAAAGAGAATACCACAAGATTGTCTACAATCTGTCTTAGCATGTCAACATCCTCCTCTAAGCCTTCTTGAGAGCCACCAGCCATAGCCGATTGTATTTGTGCTCCCATTTCTTTCATTCGTTTTCCTGCTTTTTTCTGACTTTTTTTAGCCGCTCCCTTTTCATTTTTATCTAAACTTTCTGTTGCCTTTTTCTGCTCATCATCTACTGTTTTCTCTCCCCCAATATCTTCTGGGATATCCATTGGTTTTTGGAGCTCTTCATTTTCCTTTTTGAGCTCTTCCATTTCCTTTTTGTAGTCCTCAAATTTTTCGTTTAGCTTTTCCTGTTCCTCTTTTGTATTCTGATCTTCTGGTTTGTCGGCTTGCTTTTCTTGTTCTTCTCCAAGCTTAAAAATGTGTTCCGCTAATTTTTCTGCCTTTTTAGAGACATAATACCGTTTAGTAAGTTCCAGCAATTGCTCTAAATTCTTTTCTTGAGTTTTATTTTGTTTCTTAAGTTTGTCCAGTTTCTCAGAAAGCTCTTCCTTATCAATTTTATCCTGCACTTTCTGTAACTCATCCAGTAGCTTTTCGTTTTCCTTTAGGCGCTCTTCATTTTCTTCAAGACGCTCTTTTAGCTGCTCCTTAAAAGGATCTGTTTCTTCTGTGTCTTTTTGGAAATTCTCTAAGTTCTCTTTTAGCTCTTCATTAAACTCCTTCATCATGTCCTCCTGCTGCTTCTGGCGATTGAGGAATTCTTCTAGCTTCTTCTTGTCATTAAAGTTAAGTTCCTTCTTTTCTTTTTGGGTTTGCGACAATTCTTCGAGGCGTTCGTCTTGTTTTTTAAATTCTTCTAATGATTTATCTAGCTCTTTTATAGTGTTTTCCTGTTCCTGTAATTGCTCCTCTTCCAACTCGTCTTCAGTTAGTTTTCTATAATTATAAATAGCAGACTTGCTGGATTTATTTTTATGAATTGCATCATTATCAAACACTTCAAAATAGTATTCATAGGCTATTCCAGGTTCTAAAATTAATTCGCCAGGAAAAACATAGGTGAACTGATCTATACTCCCTTTATTAACCGGCATCACTTGTATTTGCTTTTTGCCAAGTTCCCTTTCTGGATAGTAGACAAGTTGCAATTTTGTGAGGCCATAATCATCGCTCACGTTTCCGAGGTAATAAAATTCGTCACCTTGAATGGTGTTTTCTTCTTTTGCTTGCACCTCTATCTCTGGATACTCATCACGAACAATATTTAAAGTAAACGATAGGTTCTCATAGTCCTTTAAAGCTGTATTTGAGGTAGATATAGCATAATCCATGCGGCTATAAATTCCGCGATTCAAGTTAAATTGCCCTTGGTCTTTTGTAAATTGATAGGCTGTATCCTTTAATTTTAACGCTACTTGTTCTGTGTTTCTGGTATCAACGTTCCAGGTCACTCGGGTACCCTCTGGTACGGTGGCATTCCCGGTGCTTTTTAAGGTTTCGTTGCGCCTCCCCGTATATCCAGGATATGCTAGTTTCATTGTAAAACCAAGCAGAGATGGTGTCTTAACTACATCTATGGTGTAGGGTTGAGAGGTGACTTTATTTGCTTTAAGCCTAAACTCAATAGGTTGTGTGGGCTGTGAAAAAGTGTATTCAAACAACCCAGGAGCGGTTTGTCTTAAAAAATACGTTTCGCCGTTATAAGAAATGCTTGCGTTCTCTGGAACAACTTCCCCTTCTGTACGCGCTTGTATGGTAAAGCTTTTGTTTTCTACAGCGCTCAAGGCTTCATTAAGCACATAAAAATTAAACGGTGCAGGAGGCTCATATGCCGTATCATAGTTTACTACACGCTCATAACTACTAGAAAACATGTCTTTATCGCCCAACACGCTAAATAATAAAAAAACAATGACAGGTATCGCTGCATATTTCAAATACTTGGCGTTCTTTTTAAAATTGATCGCCTTCTTAAATGGAATAGGATCCATCTCTCCCGCTTTCTGGTCAATACTTGCGGCCAGCAATTCTGATTCTCTAATGTTTTGATTAAGCTGTATAACATTAAGCAACTTATCATTAACTTCTGGAAAGTGACTTCCTATTAATCTAGATGCTTCTTCATGGCTTAACCCTTGTTGAAGTTTAAATAGTTTTGCCAGTGGAATAGCAATAAATCGGATAAACAAACCTAGCTCTACTGCCACAAAAGTCCAGAACAAAACGGTACGCCCCGTTTGTGACAACCATAAAAAGTACTCTATGATTAAGGTGACAAGAAGATATAGCAACCCAATGGCAAAAAAGAGGATTGCCCCCTTAATCAGCTCATTAGTGTAATATTTTTTAATAAATTGCTCCAGCTTCTGCTGGATAATGCTAAAATTGCTCATTTCTTGATTTGCTATCTATAGAACTATAAAATTCTGTCTTTATTTGAACCACAAAAAGTACTCCAAAAATCAATAAAAATGAAAGATTTAAAGTATTTAATTTCTTACACCATACCCGCGACAGCCGTTATTGGATTATTGTTACGCGGCAATTGGAGTTTTTTAACGCCGGCAGTTGCCTTTATCCTTGTACCAGTCTTAGAATTATTATTGCCTGTAAACGCTAAAAACTTAACCAAAAGCCAATCTGAATCTAAAGCCGTTAATCGCTTTTTTGATCTACTTCTATATCTAAACATCCCGATTGTTTTTGGTATTTTGGTTTGGTTTTTCCTTGTTTATTCTTCTGAAATGTTAAGCACTCCAGAAATTACCGGTCTGTTGATTTCCACTGGTATTGTGGTGGGCTCAAACGGAATTAATGTCGCTCACGAGTTGGGCCATCGTAAAGGGCAATGGGAAAAAACATTAGGTAAATTATTGTTGCTTCCCGCGTTATATATGCATTTTTATGTGGAGCATAATTTTGGGCATCATCAGCATGCGGCTACACCAGCAGACCCTGCGAGCGCAAAATATAACCAATCTGTCTATTCTTTTTGGTTCACGTCTATGACGCGTCAATACATAAAAGCATGGCGCATACAATCTCAGTTACTGAAACGTGCTGGACAGTCCTATTTCAGTATCTATAATGACATGCTTTGGTATACTGTGATTCAGGTTGGATACCTCGCCGCCATCTTCTTTGTCTTCGGAAAAGCCACCGTCTTGATTGCTTTAGCTGTTGCGTTAATAGCTGCCATTCTTTTAGAATCAATTAATTACATTGAGCATTACGGTCTGCGTAGAAACAAAACAGCCTCTGGCAGGTATGAACGTGTGACAGAAATTCACAGTTGGAATTCTAACCACGTGTTGGGAAGGGTTATGTTGTATGAGCTTACGCGACACAGTGATCATCATTATAAAGCGCATAAAAAATATCAAGTTTTAGAATACCACGCAGTAAGCCCAGAAATGCCTTATGGCTACCCAACTTCTATGGTAATTTCATTAATACCTCCGCTTTGGTTTTCTATAATGAATAAGCGGATTCCCGAAGAGATGAAGTCATAACAAGACGATTTATAATAGTTAAAATTTTAGAAGCTTGTTGTCTTAAAATTATACTTCGTAGTTTCATAATCTAACTAAGATTATCTGCTTATTTTTGCAGCTCAAGATTTCCGCCTTCGCGGAAATGAAAATTAAAATTTCCTAATGAAAGTACGCGTACGTTTTGCTCCAAGTCCAACAGGGCCTTTACATATAGGTGGTGTTCGCACTGCATTATTCAACTATTTATTTGCTAAAAAACACGGTGGCGATTTTATACTACGTATTGAAGATACAGACCAAACGCGTTACGTGGAAGGAGCTGAAGACTATATTGTAGAAGCCATGAACTGGCTAAATATTCCTTTTGATGAATCTCCAGCAAAACCAGGGAATTGCGGTCCTTACAGACAGAGTGAGCGAAAAGAGCTGTATTTAAAATATGCGCAAGACTTAATTGATAGTAACAATGCATATTATGCTTTTGACAGCTCTGAGGCATTAAACGAACATAGAAAAGACCACGAAGCAAACGGAAAAACCTTTATTTATAATTGGCACAATCGTGAAAAGCTGGATAATTCTCTTGTCCTTTCTGAAACAGAAGTGAAAGAGAAAATCACCGCAGGCACGCCTTATGTAATTAGATTTAAGTCGCCGAAAGATGAAACGCTTCATCTTAAAGATATCATTCGTGGAGATATAAAAATAGACACAAACGTACTTGATGATAAAGTCCTTTTTAAGAGTGATGGGATGCCCACCTATCACCTAGCAAACATTGTAGATGATCACTTGATGGAAATCTCTCACGTGATTCGTGGGGAAGAGTGGTTGCCTTCACTATCCTTACACGTTTTATTATATCGCGCTTTTGGTTGGGATGCCCCACAATTTGCACACTTACCGCTTATTATGAAACCAGTGGGTAAAGGAAAGTTAAGCAAGCGTGATGGGGATAAAATGGGCTTTCCTGTTTTCCCTTTACAATGGAATACTGCAGACGGAGCTACTTTTTCTGGCTACCGCGAAGATGGCTACTTACCAGAAGCGGTAGTAAACATGCTAGCCTTTTTAGGCTGGAATCCAGGGACAGAGCAAGAAATCTTTTCATTAGAAGAACTTGTCGCTGCTTTCGATCTTTCTCGTGTGAGCAAAGGAGGCGCTAAGTTTGATCCAGATAAAACAAAATGGTTCCAGAATCAATATTTACAGCTAATGGATGAAAGCGCTTTAGTGAGTCAATTTCAGGAGTTTCTTGACGCTAAAGGTGTTTCAACGCATATTGACCTTGGCGTTATCGCTCCATTATTAAAAGAAAGAGCAACATTTGTAGAAGATTTATGGGAACAAGGAAGTTTCTTCTTTGAAACTCCAGAAAACTACGATGAGAAAGCAACAAAGAAAGCGTTTAAAGAAGATACTCCAGCAATTTTAGAAAACGTTTTAACCATCTTAAATGCCCTAGAAGATTTTAGCGCCGGGAACGTTTCTGAAAAAATAAAAGGATGGATTACTAGCCAAGAAATGGGCTTTGGTAAAGTTATGATGCCTTTACGACTTGCCCTTGTAGGCGAAATGAAAGGGCCTGACGTTTTTGAGATTGCTAGTTTACTTGGTAAAGAAGAAACGGTAAAACGTGTTGAGAATGCGGTGAAATTTATGTCTTAAAAATAAACAACTGCACCTAAAAGAATCGTTCCGCTATTTCCTTCAAAATCATCTTTTTCTAAGCCTTGGTCATTGAGGCGGTTGAGCATATTTGTTACACCATATTGATATTGCGCTGTGGCTCTAAAGCTCTCAATTCCTGCTGATAGGCCGCCAACTACTCTAAAGTTAATGGGTGAGATATTCTCTAAGTCTGAGGCCTTCAGGGCGTCATATCCTGTAATAATGTAATCACTTTGTGCGTCACGCTTTACTTTCATCTTGCCGCTAACATTTAGGGTGGGTCCAAACTCTAGTGTGAGATGATGCTTGATAATATTGTAGCTTCCTAAAAATTGGAGTTGTACTCCTTGAACACTGAGTTCAATGTTTTCCGTTTTTATACCGTCAGACCCCTGTATGGATAAGTTGCTTCCCATAAAAGAAAGCCCATACACAAGATCAAAAGCGTTTCTAAAAGATCCTCTTGTAGTAAACCCGCCCGCAAAACCCGTGCCTTGTGTGGTAATAAAGTCATCTGTGGTGATATCAAAAAGCATATATGAGCCCTGAATTCCCATTCTATTATACTCATCATAATTGCGCTGAGCAAAAGATTGCTGAAGTATTAAAAAAGCGAGTGTGAAAAAAAGAATGGTCAGGCGATTCATAAAATAGGTGGATTAATTACTCGGCTAAAATAGCTTTAATCTGTATCTTCATACCGCGTTTAACAATAAAATTACCTCGTGAACATTAAGTACCCGTTTGACCCTATTTTAAAACATCATATTCTAATTGCACTAGGTTTAGCAGTCTGGATTTTTTTGTTTTTAGTTTTTACAGAACCATTAGATACTGATGCTTTTGTGGGCGTTGAGAAGTTTATTTACCTTCCTCTTTATGGTATTGCTGGTGCTATTGCTTATTTATTTGTGTTGCCCCTTCAGAGGGTTATATACAAGAAGTCTAATAAAAAATGGACTTTGTTAAGCGAAGTCACTTTTGGGCTTTGTATGTTTCTATTTGGGCTAGCGCTATCTAGATGTGTGTATCTCTATATTATTGTGCCTGGCGAACCAAACCCATATACATTGGGTTATTTTCTTTCTTCCATATACCTCCCCGCAATTCTAACTATTTTTCCTATTATCGCGATTGGTCGTTGGTCGTTTGGTCGTTATTTTGAAAAGAAACTTGAAGATCAAAAAATCGAAATAGCTGGAGAAGGAACTTATGAGGGGCTAAGAATATCCTTAAATGATTTGGTGGCTATAAAATCTGAAGACAACTATATCGAGGTGTCCTATTTAAATAGAGATGTTGTCAAAAAGCAATTAATTCGCAATAAATTATCAAAAATTGAGGCGGATATTCCCGATCTATTGCGCACACATCGTTCCTACTTAATTAACCCAAGTCACTTTCAACAATTTAAAATGGATAGTGGTAAATTATCTCTTCTTCTTACTTCGGAAATTGTAATACCTGTGTCTAAAACCTACACAGAAAAAGTAAAAGGCACATTTAGGCAATAGAAATTCGCCACAAGGCTAGTGCGATTCAAAAGCTAGCAAATTATTTCGCCACAAGGAGGTGTCATTTCACCCCAAAGGATTATATATAATAGTCTCACGCCGTTTGTCTACATAAGTTTGTTTCATCAAATAATCACAAATCGATTCTTTCGGTTTTAAAACAAGCAGTATGAAAACGCTATTTACATTTTTACTTGCAACCCTTATTACTTCATTTTCAATTGCACAAACAGAAGCTTGCGATTGCAAAAAAGATCTTGATTATCTGGTTAAAAAAATGAAGAAAACACCTTCATATAAAAACCAAATTAAAGGGACTCACAAAGAAAATTCATTTAATGAAACCTATCGGGATCTTTCAGGTCAACTTACCTCTTCTGTGGCAATTGATGTGTGTTACAACATGCTTCAACAGCAATTAGCAACGGTAAAAGACAACCACGCTAACATCTATTTTAGTGACTCCTTTTTTAATAAAAAGAACCTTTCCGAAGCAAAAAAAGTAAGCGAATTTAAAAAAACTGAAATCTATAAAAATCATCCTCGCACCTTAGAAGATCTTTCGCAACTAGAGACAAGAGTGTTACATCTTCCAGCCTCGAGTATTGAAGGTGTTTATACATTTAGATCAAAAGAAAATAGTGTGGCATTGCATAAAGCAGAAGACAATAGCTACACAGCGACGGTTTTAAAAACAGATATGCCACTTTGGGAGCCAGGACAAATATTGGCAACTATAACCCAAGAAAGTGATGGTAAATATCAAGTAAATTATACCAATGAAAAGACCTTTACCCCACAAACAATTAAAAGTATGGCTTTTGATAATGGAAGATTGTGGGTGTTTAAAAAACTGGGGGATGAAAATAATAATGAGTTTGTAGCGAGTGACACCCCTCAGTGGACGTTTGAAACTATTAACGACACTGTTGATTATGTATATTTTGGAAGTTTTTCTGGAAGTAATAGCAACCGTAAAAAGCAAAAAGATTTTATTGCTTCATTTGAAAAAAACTTTAACGCGCCAAACCTTATTGTAGATCTTCGTAGTAATGGTGGTGGAAGTTATGAGGTGTCAGATCCGTTTTTGCAGCTCTTTGAAAAGAGCAATGCAAACATTTATGTAATCACAAATTTATTTACAGCCAGTAATGCGGAGCAGTTTACCGTTAAAATTTTAAAGAACGTCAAGGCAACGCATCTAGGACAAGCTACAATGGGCACAGTATCCTATGGCATTGAAAACAGTGTTGTACAATCGCCCTCTGGTGTATTTACTTATTATTTAACTGATATGAATTTTCACAACACATATTTTAAATATGAAGGAAAAGGGGTGGTCCCTTCGCAAAAACTAGCGTTTGATCGAGATTGGATCAAGCAAACATTAGCGCTTATTTCAGAAGTGAAATAGCCACCCTATTTAATCGCTTTAACCCTTAAAAATAATTTATGAAACGTATCTCCTTTATTATCCTATTAATTGCAAGTTGCACGCTCTTTGATAGCTGTAAACTAGGTCGGTTTGCTTATTATAACTTCGCTAATATTACAGACCATAAAATATTTCCGAGTAGCTATATTTCTGCCTCTAAAACACCTTTTGTTTTTCAAGCTGACAAAACTCCTTTTGTACAAGATTCTATAACTATAACACAAGATGGTTTGCGCACCAAGCAAACCTTTGAAGACTATTTGATTTCCAACAAAACAGTTGCCTATGTTGTTATCCAAAATGACAGTATTAAATATGAACGATACTTTAATACATACGAGGAGTCCTCTATTGTTAACTCTTTCTCTATGGCAAAATCCGTACTCTCTATATTAGTCGGAATAGCGATTGACGAGGGTAAGATTAAATATATAAGCGACCCTGTTTCTCATTATCTACCAAAAATGAAAGATGAGCGGTTTAAAGAGGTAACTATAGAAAACCTGTTGAACATGACTTCAGGTGTTGCTTTTAATGAAAGTTATGTGAACCCTTTTGGGGATGCGGCAACATTCTATTACGGAACTAATCTTAGAAAAGCGGTGAACACTATGCAAGTAGAAGTAGAGCCAGGCACACGATTTAGGTATAGTAGTGGTGACAGCCAAGTATTAGGAATGGTTTTAGAGGCCGCTTTAAAAGAAACGACTATATCGCAATATCTCGAAGAAAAAATATGGCTACCCTTGGGCATGGAATATGGTGCAACTTGGAGTCTAGACAGAAAGAAAAATGGAATGGAGAAGACATTCTGTTGTCTCAATGCAAGAGCTAGAGACTTTGCTAAAATTGGTCGGCTATACTTAAATAAAGGAAACTGGAACGGCAAGCAAGTGGTGTCAAAAGAGTGGGTTGAGGGCTCAACAAAAATAGATAGTTCTGGAGGTAAAGCGTCATTTTACCAACACCAGTGGTGGATTAATCAAAAAGACAATTCTTTTGAAGCCGAAGGTATTTTAGGACAACACATCTATGTTAACCCAGAAAAAAATGTGGTGATTGTGCGACTAGGGGAGAACGTTGGGAAAACCGGTTCTTGGACTTCTGTGGCACAGGGTATCGCCTCAAAGCTTTAAATTAAAAAAGGAAACGTAACAAAAAGCCATGACAACCGACTCATAAAATAGACACATTAAATGCTAGGCTCAAATAGCTTTAATTTGTATCTTCAAAACGTTATTAACCAAAAAAACAAATCTGTCTATGGGACCCGCTATTATTATTTTGATACCTATTGCTATTATTTTATTCTTCTTAATTATTTCTATTTTCTTTACTGTAAAGCAGCAAACCGCCGCTATTATTGAAAACTTCGGAAAGTTTAGTAGTATCCGTAACTCTGGGCTGCAATTTAAAATTCCTGTAGTACAACGTATTGCGGGTAGAATTAATCTAAAAATACAACAACTAGATGTTATGGTTGAGACCAAAACAAAGGATGATGTTTTTGTAAAATTGAAAATTTCTGTACAATTCCAAGTAGTAAAAACAAAGGTATATGATGCTTTTTACAAACTCGAAAACCCTCACGATCAGATTACTTCTTATGTATTTGATGTGGTACGTGCAGAAGTGCCTAAAATGAAGCTAGATGATGTTTTTGAGCGTAAAGATGATGTGGCTATTGCAGTAAAGCAAGAACTAAACGAAGCGATGACAAACTACGGGTATGACATTATAAAAACCCTAGTAACAGATATTGATCCAGATGTACAGGTAAAAGCAGCCATGAACCGTATTAACGCATCAGAACGTGAAAAGGTAGCGGCAGAGTATGAAGCAGAGGCAGAGCGTATTATGATTGTAGCAAAAGCGCGTGCAGAAGCAGAAAGCAAGCGCCTACAGGGACAGGGTATTGCAGACCAGCGTCGTGAGATTGCAAGAGGATTAGAGGAGTCTGTAGATGTATTAAACAATGTGGGTATTAACTCTCAAGAAGCATCTGCATTAATTGTTGTGACGCAGCATTATGATACGCTACAATCAATTGGTGAAGCAACTAATACTAATTTAATTCTACTCCCTAATTCACCACAAGCCGGAAGTAATATGTTAAATGACATGATTGCGTCTTTTGTAGCAAGTAATCAAATAGGCGAAGAAATGAAGTTGAGTAATGCAGCAAAAGGCATTACCCACAAGAAAAAGCAATCAAGAGCTAAGCCTACAACTCCAAAATCTGGAGACGATATCGCTTATTAATATTTACCATATACCAAAGAAAAACCCCTCTAGTAAAGATTTACTAGAGGGGTTTTTTAATGCTCCTGTTATTGCCTTTTTATTGTAGCTATTTCACGTAAATACTCGTACACAATATTTGTTGTTAGTCGCTTGTTTCTTGCTTCGGAAATGTTCTTGGTTTGTTCTTCAAAGCGATCTTTAAAGCTGTCTGAAAACCACAACAGCATCGCGGGATTTGTTTGCTCCTTAGCTTCTCCTGCATGAAGAAACTGGCCGTTTTCACCTAAGGATTCTCCGTGGTCAGAAACATAAAACACAGCTGTTGGTGTCTCGTTTTTCTTTGCGCTTTCTATCACCTCGTTTAAAAAGTAATCTAAATATAGAATCGTGTTGTCGTAAGAGTTAATCATCTCTTGCTTTGTTACAGAAGGAATATACTTTGAGGTAATTACGGGTGTATATTTCCTAAAATCTTCCCGATATCTGTTTTCATAATACCAGTGACTTCCCATCATGTGAAGTGTAATTAACTGGCTGTGGCTTGTTTTTAAAACACTATCTAAAACAGGTAACATTACTTCGTCTAATTCCTTGTTAAAGCTGTATTCAGACTTGTACTTATCAACCAATAGCACATTTTTGTTTGTCTCTACAATTGATGCAAAAGAGGATTCTAGTGTTTGGTTTCCTATCCAAGTGGTTTCATATCCTGCTGCATTTGCCAATGAATAAATACTCGTGTAACTTTCCTTGTCCACGTCTAGTGTTTTGTCTGTTACTATTTGTGGAAGGCTTGATGCGGTGTATGTGTTGCTTGTATACACTTTAGAAAAGGATATAACTTGTTGCTCTTCTAATAAAGGCGTGGTATTCCTGTCATAGCCATTAATCCCTAGATGGTCTGCTCTTACGGTTTCACCTAAAATAAAAATGATGGTAAGACTGTCTGTTTGTTTTGTCACTTTTGGGAGCATTGTATTTAGCCTAAATTTAGGAGCGCCATAGTAATCTTCTATACCATTAAACACATTATAAGGGAGCCTGCTTTTAAGCGTGTTTAAACGCTTCATTTCAGTAATAAAAAATAATGCAATACAACCTATAGAAATAAGTGTAAAGAGTGCGACCCCTTTTCTGGATGACAATCTATTGTGCCATTTAATAAAGAATAGTAAAACCAATATCGCAACGAATAGGAACCCGAGAAACGGCAGCGTAATTAAATCTATAGCAATGTCTGGGGCGGTTTCAAAAACAGCTTGAATCAATCCTGGAGTGACAGAGATGTCTTGTGTATACGCAAAGAACGAGAAGCTACAGAAAAATAAAAATAACGCAGAAAAAGCAATTCGAAAGACCCACTTATACAACGTTAACAGATACATAAATCCAGCAACAGTAGTCTGCAGTAAAAAGAGATGGCCTAAATATACAAAAGTGTCTTTACCACCCTCTAGTGGGGTGTGATAATAAGACGCACCGGTGATAAATAAAACCACCACGACATTTAATGCAATGTGAAAGCTAATGAGCCCTTTAATAGCATGTACAAAAGCCCGTATCTGCATCTTATTGATCTATTTTTGCCCAAGAATCGCGAAGACCAACGGTTTTATTAAACACTATTTTTTCTGGCGTTGAGTCTTTGTCCACTACAAAATAACCCAAACGTTGAAACTGCATTTTTTCTTCTACCTTTCGTTCTTTAAGACTAGGTTCTGCATACCCTGTGATCACATCTAATGAGTTTGGATTCACAAACTCCATAAAATCTTTTTCCTTATCCGTGTCTGGAGACGCCACGGTAAATAAGCGGTCGTATACGCGCACTTCTATCTCTAAGGCGTCTTTTATAGAGACCCAGTGCAACGTTCCTTTAACCTTGCGCATAGAAGCTTCTGAGCCGCTTCCGCTAAGGCTGTCTGGATCATAGGTACAGTGTATCTCTGTTACTTCGCCATTTTCATCTTTGACGCAGCTTTCTGCCTTTATGATGTAGGCGTTTTTAAGACGCACTTCTTTCCCTAATTTTAGTCTAAAAAATTTCTTGTTTGCTTCTTCTCTAAAGTCTTCCTTCTCAATATAGATCTCTTTTGAGAAAGGCACTTTTGTCGAGCCCGCACTTTCATCAGCTTGATTATTCTCAGAATCTAACCATTCTGTTTTTCCTTCTGGGTAGTTCGTGATCACCACTTTTACCGGATCTAAGACCACCATCACTCGATCTGCCTTAGCATTAAGGTCTTCACGTATGCTAAATTCTAAACGAGAAACATCAATTAAATTATCTCTTTTTCCTACCCCAATACCTTCTGCAAAGTTTCTAATAGCCGCTGCGGTATATCCTCTTCTTCTCAATCCAGAAATAGTAGGCATTCTAGGGTCGTCCCAGCCTTTTACCACACCCGCTTCTACTAGACGTGCTAGTTTACGTTTGCTCACCACGGTATGACTTAAGTTTCTTCTTGCAAACTCGCGTTGTTTAGGACGTAGTTTTTTAGGGTCATGAATTTGGTCCAAAAACCAATCGTATAATTCTCTATGTGGTTTAAATTCTAGTGTACAAAAAGAGTGAGACACTTGCTCTAAATAATCACTCTCCCCGTGCGTCCAGTCATACATTGGAAAGATTTTCCAATCTGTTCCTGTTCTATGGTGATGCTTGTGCAGCGTTCTATACATAACAGGATCACGCATTAACATGTTTGTTGATTCCATGTCTATTTTGGCCCTCAATACATGTGCGCCTTCTGGGGATTCTCCAGACTTCATTTGCTCAAACAGATCTAGGTTTTCTTCTACAGAGCGGTCTCTAAAAGGGCTATTGGTTCCTACTTCTGTGGGTGTTCCTTTTTGGGCTCTCATTTCTTCTGAAGTTTGAGAATCTACATAGGCTTTTCCTTCTTTTATTAATTGAACTGCCCAATCATATAACTCCTGAAAGTAATCACTAGCGTATAATTCGTTCTCCCATTTATACCCTAACCACGCTACATCTTGTTTGATCGCGTCTACAAAACGCTGCTCTTCTTTAGCTGGGTTTGTATCATCAAATCTAAGGTTTACAGGTGCGTCATATTTCAACCCTAATCCAAAGTTAAGACAGATAGAAGAAGCATGCCCTATGTGTAAATACCCATTTGGCTCTGGCGGAAAACGAAAACACAACGCTTCTTTTTTGTGTGTTTCTTTTAAATCGTTTTCTATAATTTGCTCAATAAAATTGAGAGGTTCCTTTTCTTCGCTCATGATGCTTAAATTATTTCTGTTCTTTTCCCTTCGGAAATGTACCACACCTATTAAAAAGTGCTGATTATTAATCCTCCTTATTGTGTCTAACAAGAAAGCACAAAGGTAAAAAAAGTATCTTTGTGAAAAGGACATACAATGCACAGCATTCATTTAAAAAATATACGCGTTTTTACAAACCACGGCTGCCTTACTGAAGAGGAGAAAATAGGTAGTGATTATATTGTAAATCTAGTAATAGAAGCTGATCTATCTAGTGCAGCAAACAGCGATGATCTTAGTGATACGGTTGATTATGTTGCCTTAAATGATATTGTTGTTGAAGAGATGAAAGTGCGGGCTAAACTTTTAGAACATGTAAGTCAGCGTATTATTGATCGTGTTTTAAATGAGCTATCCATGGTACAATATGTAGCGGTTTCTGTAGCAAAGGTAAATCCTCCTATAGGCGGTGATGTAGCAGAAGTCGTGGTGACTATGTCAGAAAGCAGAGAATAAGCTTTATTTCTATAGTTTTTTAGTTGCAATTTATGTTTTGAAAAGTTTATATTTGCGCTCTGCTATTTTAAATAGACAGATACCCTGCCTTCGCAGGAATTTAATGGCATCTTGGCCGAGTGGCTAGGCAGAGGTCTGCAAAACCTTCTACAGCGGTTCGAATCCGCTAGATGCCTCAAAAGAACCTTCCGTGTAAACTGGAGGTTTTTTTATGTTTATATCTTACTGTGTTTTTTCTGTTTGGGGAATAGGAACTACTAGGGGCTGATCAAGTTGCTCTTGACTTGGTATTTTTTCAAGCTCTGCGTTAATGCGTTCTGGAAAAACTCCTTGAAGTAATAGAAACAACCCAAAACCTGCTATAGAGATACTCACCCATTGTTTGGTTTTATAACTAAAGCGTGGTGTCATTTTGTTCTTCAATTTTTTAGCCAATGTAATTTTGGCTAAATCTGTGAGTATAAAGGCAATCATTACGGTGATCAAAAAGTAAATCACCCCATACTTTCCTGTGGTTCTTGTGTTTGCAATTATGATAATCCCAATCCAGCCCGCTAAAACACCAAAATTAATAAAGTTAAGAAAGAACCCTTTTAAGAATAGGCTCCCATAATTGCTTTTGGTTTCTACGGCGCGATGTTCGCGCATAATTTTGTAAACCGCTTTCTTATTTTTTATGTACGAAATTACTCCGTAGGCAATCAATACTGCACCTCCAAAAATGAGAAGTGCTGGATCATCTTTTACACGATCTAATAATTTTTCTGTACTAAAATAGGCGATAAGAATAAAGATTACATCTGCAAATATAGCCCCAGAATCAAAGACAATTCCAGCTCTAAAGCCTTTATTAATACTTGTTTCAATAAGTGTAAAAAAGACAGGGCCGACCATAAAAGCCAGTATAAAACCTGAAATTATTGCACTACCAAAACCGTCAAACATAGTCTTGTAAAAGTACAGAAATTTTGATTGCTTACCTTGTTTACAAAGGGATTGATTAGTCTACAATATGAATACGACCGCCAGCAAAGCTTTTCTTCTTTACCTTAGAAGGGTTGCCATGCACATAAACATCACCTCCAGCTGTCACACGTATATCTGCTTTCTCTGAAGCATAAATCTGAGCTTCTCCAGCTGCGGTTACTGTAATTTTTGTGTCTTTCGTTTTGAGATCTTGTCCTTCAAAAATACCTCCAGAATTAATCTTTATTTCTTGAATTTTTGCAAGCCCTTTTACGTTTATAATCCCTCCAGAAACCGCCTTCATTTTAGCAAAATCTACTTGTATTGCAGCACGAATTTCTGCTCCTTCTTGAACTCTTATTTCTATCTTGTCTTGTATAATTACTTCGTTTGCAGTAACCTTTGTTCCTTCATTTGCATCAATCACCGCTATGTTTTTTGCATACACTTCTACATAGGTGTCTTCTCCTCTAAAACGTTTATCCGTGTGCATTCTCACCTTTAATACACCGTCATCATTAATTATTTTAATATCATTTGCATTATCACCTCTCACAATCACTTTATTCTCATCTGCCTGAATAAGACGAACAAAAACGAGGTCAAATACTTTAAGCTCATCAAAATCACCCACATCTTGAGTAATCTCTTGTGCCGAAATAGTAAAAGTAAAAACAACTGCTAGTAAAAGTAAAAATGATCTCATGATTTATATGTTTTTATTAAAGAGGAGCTATTTATCAAATTGTTACAGTTTCAGAAGAAAAAAGATACAAGCCTTACACTTTTATTAAACAGTACTTTATTAGCAGTTCGAATGCGCTCAGCTTGACCTTGTGATTAAAGATATTACGCCTTAGGCCCAAGCATTGTAAAATCAAGATGCTTTCTAACTAAATCTGCATTCTTCACTTTTACAATAACCTCATCTCCAAGTGTGAATTTAATATGGTTTTTTCTACCTACTACAGCAAAATCTTCTTTTATAAACTCGTAGCTATCGTCTTGCATATCCTGGATCCGAACCATTCCTTCACATTTATTTGAAACAATCTCTACATAGATTCCCCATTCTGTTACACCACTAATCACACCTACAAATTCTTCATCCTGGTGATCTTTCATGTACTTGATTTGCATATACTTTATGCTTTCTCTTTCTGCTTTTGAAGCTAGAATCTCCATATCCGTACAATGTTTACAGTTTTCCTCAAAAGTATCTTCTTTTGCAGAATCCTTCTTATCAAGATAGCGTTGTAATAAACGGTGTACCATTACATCTGGATACCTACGTATAGGTGATGTAAAGTGCGAGTAATAATCAAACGCTAAACCGTAATGGCCTATGTTATTTGTAGTATATACCGCTTTACTCATACTACGTATTGCAAGTGTATCTATTAAATTTTGTTCTTTTTTACCTACTACATCACTCAATAATTTATTTAATGATTGTGAGGTAGATTTTTTATCTCGAGTATCCATTTTATACCCAAACTGTTTTATCAAGTTTTCCAGCGCTGCAATCTTTTCATCATCCGGCTCATCGTGCACACGGTATACAAATGTCTTCTTTGGGTTTTGTTTTCCTATGTAAGCAGCAACACTTCTGTTTGCTAATAACATAAACTCTTCAATGAGCTTATTAGCATCTTTACTTTCTTTAAAGTAAACCCCTTCTGGGTTTGCTTCTTTATCTAATATAAATTTTACCTCTACTTTATCAAAAGAAATCGCACCATCTTTCATACGCTGCTTACGTAGTATTTTTGCTAAACGGTCCATTTCTAGAATCGCTTTTGCTATGGGTTTTTCAACTTCATACTGTTTATCGGTAATTGATATTTCCGAAGTAATTGTAGTGTTTAGTTTTGCTCCATCTCTTATATCATCTGGATGATTATTTTCAATAATCAATTGTGCTTCTTCATACGCAAAACGAGCATCACTATAGGTTACGGTTCTACCAAACCACTCCTTAACAACTTCTGCCTTGTTGTTCATCTCAAACACGGCAGAAAAAGTATATTTCTCTTCGTGAGGTCTTAAAGAACAAGCGCCATTACTTAAAATTTCTGGAAGCATTGGGACTACTCTGTCTACTAAATAAACAGATGTTGCACGCTCAAAGGCTTCATCATCGAGGATAGTTCCTTCTTTTAAATAATGAGAGACATCTGCAATGTGAATTCCTACTTCATAATTACCATTTTCTAATTCTGTAAATGATAAAGCATCATCAAAATCTTTTGCATCTTTTGGATCAATAGTAAAGGTTAAATCTTTACGCATATCACGACGTTTCGCTATTTCCGAAGCATGAATTTTAGTATCTATTTTATTAGCATACTCCTCGACTTCTGCAGGAAACTCATAAGGCAAACCATATTGTGCTAGAATACTGTGTATTTCTGTATTGTGCTCGCCTGGCATCCCGAGGCTTTTGATCACGTTACCGTTAGGTGAATCTGCTTTTTCTGGCCAGTCTATAATCTCTACAAGAACGCGTTCGCCTTGTTGTGCTCCGTTAATATTACTTTTATGCACAAAGATGTCTGTGTACATTTTATGATCGTTCATTTCTACAAAAGCAAAACGATCCTGTATGTTTATCGTTCCTACAAATTCTGTCTTTTTACGCTCAATAATATTTGTAATTTCACCTTCGCTTTTACCACCTTTTTTTCGTTTATACACGTAGACTTCTACGGTATCACCGTTAAGTGCTTTATTAAGATTTTTATTTTTAACTAGAATATCATCTTCCAGTTCATCAACAATAATATATCCTTGTCCTCGCCCAGCAATATCTACACGACCTGTGTAGTAATTTTGGTTAGGAGTTAAAATATATTTACCTCTATCTATTTCTTGTATTTCTTTAGACCCTTGAAGCTCTTTTAATACTTTTATAATTTGATTGCGACTATTTGCATCATCAACATCTAATTTTGCTGCAATTTGTTTATAATTATAAGGTTTTGAGTGGTCTTTGCGTAGTATGGCTATTATCTTATCTGATAAGCCGTTAATCGTTTTTGATTTTTTTCTACCAAACGATTGTTTTTTTCTTTTCATATTTATTGCCCGCGTAGGCGGGTATCTTTATCTCGTTCTCAAATTATTGAGACACATATTTAATTTAATTTTCTTAAATGCAATTGATTTTTAAATGATCGGGACCGATCTAGAATTCACGTGAAGAAGATTTAAATTATTGTTATTCTATTTAAATCAATCTATTAAGACTGATGCAAAGCTACACTTTTAATATTAAATGGATATTAAGTTTAGGTTAAGAGGTAATATTAAGTGTAAAGGATCCAGTAAATAGTATTCTTTTTTACTCCGGAAATGTGCAGGGTTTGTTAATTGTTACATTTTTTGTCACACTGAGCTTGTCTTAGTGTATTACTAAATAATCAAGCTTGCCCTTCGACAGGCTCAGGGTGACAGTTCATTAATTTTAAAAATCTTATTTCACCAACAAATTTTGAGTAGCAACCCCTTCATTAGTAGTCACTTGAATATAATAAGAACCAGTTGCTAAGGCACTAATATCAAAACTCGATTTAGTTTCTGTTTGTACTATTTGACCTAGTGTATTGTAAATTGTTATAGTATTAATAATTATATTATCATCTAACTTGACGGTGATTCTATTTGAGGTTGGGTTAGGGTAGATAATACTATTTTCTTCTGAAATAGTTGTGTTGTTAGATAATATTTCTGATATATCAAAGACACGCGCATGACCAGCATTTGCACCACTATCAGAATTTAGTGATGCTCCCACTATTAATCCAATTACATCACTTAATAAACTAATATCAAAACCAAAATAATTAAATGCCGCCTCTCCAAAAATCTCATTACCAATCTGTTGCCACATCGCACCTATGTATTGAAAAATACGAACCTGACCAGAATTTTGACCATTTCCGTCATTATACGCTGCACTTATTGCGATAACATTTCCATTATTAGAAATAGTTACTCGTTCTCCAAATACATCTGTTGATGATTCACCTAAAATAGTTTCTCCTTTTTGTTCCCAATTCTCATTTATATATTCATACACCCCAGCTTGTCCAGTTTCGTTTTCATTAAATGTAATTCCTATAACTATACTATTTCCATCACCGGAAAGGCTTATATAATTCTCTAACAATTGACTTTGCGGTGTTTCTCCCACAATAGTATCTCCTAATTGCACCCAAGAGTTATTTATATTTTTAAAAACGAGTGCTTCACTTAAAAATCCAGAATTTGCGTTTTGTCTAGCACCTATTCCTAAAGTATTGCCGTCAATAGATATACTTACACTTTCTCCCAATCCATTAAAAGATCCTTCCCCACTTAAGGTCTCACCCACCTGTTGCCAATTTCCTGATATGTTTTCAAAAACACGAACATGACCTGCATTTAATCCGTTTTGATCAGTAAACGGGGTACCAATTGCAACTGTATTTCCATCACCAGATAAACTTATGCTATATCCAAAAAAATCACTTTCCGTTTCTCCATCAATATCATCACCTAGTTGTTCCCAACTACTATTCTCATATCTAAAAACTCTTACATGACCAGAATTCTGACCGTTACCATTACTTCTTGCACCTATAGCTACAGTACTGCCATCACTTGATAAACTAAGTCCTTTTCCAGAATAATCACCAGAAATTTCTCCATCAATATCATCTCCTAATTGCATCCAATTATTTTCTATATTTTCAAAAACACGTACATGACCAGAATTTTCTCCATTACCATCGTTGCCTATTGCACCTATAGCAATAATACTTCCATCACCAGAAATACTAACATTTCTTCCTGAAACATCTTCTGTTGCTTCCCCATCAATATCATCACCAATTTGTGTTTGTCCAAAGCTTAAAAAAGGCACGAGTATAAAAAGTAGTAGGTTTTTCATAGCATTATTTTTATTGATTATATATATGTGTTCAAATAATTGTTTTTTGTTACCAAAGATTTAATTGTTTTTTTAATAATATAAGCAAATTTCACACTTATTAACACACTATATAATATCATCTTTTTTCTTTTATAAATTTTTAAAATAAATGATGCTCATGATGGTATGTTCATAACAGGTATAACTTTATAAATAAAATAGAAGGAATTGATTTATAGAAAAGAGTTGGACGCTTATTAACAAGTTATAATAGTAAATTACTACTGTAACAGAACACATTAACACATGCTATTAACAACTGTTTATAACCCATGTTGACAGCTTATTTTTAATAAAAACCTTTTTTTAAAATGTTGGTAAACGATCATTTGATGCTGAAAAGTTACCTATAAATCACAGGGTTAATATTTGTAGTTGTCGTTTATTATTCTGGTTTCACTTTTAATTGGAACCTGCAAATTATTCTATCTTTTTTGAGTCTAATTCTATTAACAGAGTTGTTAACTAGATTGTTCATAGTATCAACACCGCTTTTTACACATATAAAAATAGTGGTTTTGTTTATATCTCTCTCTTTTAAACGGATTAACACTACCCCTCTTTTTTTATCTTTGATACATAAATAAGAAATGAGTATTAATTAATAAGATCCTTGCCTAAGCAGGGAATAGATATGAAAATAGCCATCGGTAATGACCACGCAGGACCAGATTACAAATTTGCCATTGTTAAGTATTTAGAATCCTTAGGGCATGAGGTGGTAAATCATGGCACAAACACCTTAGACAGTGTAGATTATCCGGACTTTGCAAACCCGGTTGCAAAAGCCGTGAATGACGGAGAGGTGCCGCACGGAATTCTTATTTGTGGAAGCGCAAACGGAGTTGCGATGACCGCTAATAAATACCCAAATGTACGCGCAGGCTTGTGCTGGACTAAAGAGATTGTTGAGTTAATACGGCAGCATAATGACGCAAATGTGCTTTGTATCCCAGCACGTTATACCTCAATCCCACAAGCAGTAAAAATGGTAGAAACGTATTTAAACACCGCCTTTGAAGGTGGACGACACCAAAATAGGGTTGATAAGATTTGTATGTAGTAGGATTTACGATTTATAGAAGAACGATATTAAATTCTAATTACTTCAGAAAAGTATTGTATTAAGATTGACTTTTACTTTTTTAGAAAGGGTATTAGTGAGGTTTGTTATTTAAATAATAGTAATAATTTTTGAAGTAATAACACCTAACATATTTCCTTTTAAAAAATTAACTCATAAAAACGGCCAACTGTTACTGCCACTGAAAACAAAAATATGCACGACCAGGCACATAATGATACTCACCCAGACCTAAAAGGAAAGAAACTACTACTGTCTATTCTTTTAAACATTGCGATAACAGTGGCGCAAGTAATAGGGGGCCTTATTTCAGGGAGTCTTTCATTATTAAGTGATGCCCTTCATAATTTTAGCGATGTGCTATCACTTATTGTGAGCTACATTGCAGATCTATATTCTAAAAAAGAAGCTTCATTAGAGCGCACTTTTGGATATAAACGTGCCGAAATATTAGCTGCGTTTATAAACGCACTTTCGTTAATTCTTGTTGCTATTTATTTAGTGTATGAAGCCATTCAGAGGTTTTTAAACCCGCAAGAAATACAAAGTAATATTGTAATATGGTTGGCTTTATTAGGTATTTTAGCCAATGGCTTTAGCGTCATCTTACTTCACAAAGACTCAAAAAGCAATATGAATATGCGCTCTGCTTATTTGCATTTAATGACAGACATGTCTGCTTCTGTTGCGGTATTAATAGGGGGGCTATTAATGAAATACTACGATTGGTTTTGGGTAGATAGTGTATTGACCGTATTAATTGCTATTTACTTGGTAATCATGGGATATAAATTATTAAAAGAAAGCTCTAAAGTCTTGATGCTTTTTACACCAGATGATCTCGACCTTGCGTTAGTTAGCGCAAAGATTCAGGAAATTCAGGATATCAGAAATGTGCATCATGTACATATATGGCAATTAAACGAGCAGGAAATACATCTTGAAGCGCATCTAGAATTATCTAAAGACATTTCTATTTCACAATTTGATGCAATTTCAGAAGAAATAGAGGAGTTGCTTTTTCACGAATTTAAAATTAATCACGTGACACTACAACCAGAATTTAATAAAGATGATCCAAAAGAACTGATTGTTCAAGATTAGGGTTTCGTCTAGTTGTGGCAAGAAAATTATACCATACAAAATGAAAATAACAGTAAAAATATTTAAAGAACTGACTACGCTAGAGCTGCATGATTTACTTCAGCTTCGCAGTGAAGTTTTTGTTGTAGAACAGGACTGTGTATATCAAGACATTGATGGCAAAGACCTAAAGGCATTACATGTCATTGGCGAAAAAGAAGGAAAATTAGTAGCATATACACGTTGTTTTGAGCCAGGTATATACTTTAAAGAAGCGGCAATAGGAAGGGTTGTGGTAGAAAAGGAAGAACGGAAATATGGATACGGTCACGATATTATGAAGGCGTCTATTGTTGCGATAGAAGACCACTATAAAACGGCATTAATTAAACTTTCAGCGCAAACGCACCTTAAAAAGTTTTATGAGTCACATGATTTTAGACAAATAGGAGAAGGATATCTTGAAGATGGAATTCCGCACATTGCGATGATAAAAGAATAATTTTATTACGTCGCAACCTCTACTGCGTGCAATTATTTAGACTTCACTCCTTTGTTAAACGGCATACCAAGTTGGACGGTAATACTTTGATCATCTGTGTGGTCTGCGCTATCTACACCATATACAACGTCATTCACATTTCCGTAGTAAAAAGTACCGAAGATACGGTCCCAAATAGCGAACATGTTACCATAATTACTGTCTGTTAAGGGTAGTTCACGGTGATGATGAAACTTATGCATATCTGGCGTAACAATAACATAGCTCAGCGCCTTGTCAAGCGATTTTGGCAATGAGATATTAGCGTGGGTAAAATAAGTAAACGCGACGCTTAGAATGCGGTAAAAAAGATAAAACGAAATAGGCATACCCATTATCACAACAGCGAGAAGCGCAAAAGATTCCCTTAAAATAAAATCTAAAGGATGATGGCGAGTTCCAGTGGTAGCATCGACCATTTTATCTGAATGATGTACTAGGTGCAAACGCCAAAAAGCAGGAACCTTATGCAGAAGAATATGAACGCCATATTGTGCGATTAAATCTAGCACTAACAGCGATAAAAGTAATTCTATAATCACCGGAGCTTCAAAAAAATGTAAGAGCCCAAACTGAGACACCTCTAGCCAATTAAAAATGCCTAATGTAATAATCCCAAAAGCGGCATTAATAATCATTACAAACAATAATAAAAACAGGTTTGTTTTTGCGTGGCGCCATTTTTTATACCGCGTTTTTATAAAAGAATAATTTCCCTCTGCAATCCAGAAAATTGCCAAGGTAAAGAACACCCAGCCTGCTTTCATCCAAATGGGCATGGTTTCAAAAAAATTTAAAAAGCTGGTCATTTTATCTTTGATTTTTTCTCTTACAGCGCAGTGGTGTTTCTTCTACTTCAATATTCTATTATATTTCTTTTCGTCATTCAAAATTTCAATTGCCTTTAGAATTTCTGGGTTATGCTCTAACTGATAGTCATATAACCCCTCAGCGTAAAAATAACGCTTTAAAATTTCGTCGCTTAATAGTGACATTACCTCAGCCTTACGCTTGGTCACTTTGCGCTCCTTAGCGGCGTCTATTTGAGCCATTAGTGTATTGTAACTCGCGCTAATTTCATCTTTTAAATCATCATCATCAGCACGGCGTAACGCCTCTTCAAACTTCTTTTCAGTGTCGGTTTCATATTCAAAATTGTTGCGCTTTAAAAAACCTAAAAAGTCTTGAAAGTCTGCATCTGCAAACACAAAGCCATTCCAGTCTGTCATTGGGTTTTTATAATGGTATTCTGTGGCATAATCAAAAATAGCATTGTCTTTTAGTAGCGCCGTAGTGATTGGGCTAAAGACAGAAGTCTCAAGCTCAACGTCTGGCAATATACCGCCACCATCATAAACAGTGCGCCCTCCCTTAGTTTTAAAAGCAGTGTATTCTTTGCTATCAACACGTATAGGGTCGCCATTTTCATCACGGTTCCAGTAATCTAAAGCTTGAATACAGCGCCCGCTAGGTGTAAAGTATCTAGAGATCGTTACCTTAAGTTGTGTACCGTAGGTTAGTTTTTTAGGACGCTGTACGAGACCTTTTCCAAAACTTCTTGCACCAACAATGACCGCTCTGTCAAGATCTTGCAAACCACCAGAAACAATCTCACTGGCAGAAGCACTGCGACCGTTTACCAATACTACTACTGGGATCTCAAGATCTTCAGGTTCCTTTCTGGTTTTATACACCTTGTTGTACTTAGCAATATCAGATTTTGTGGTGGTGATCACTTCGTCTTTTGGGACAAATAAATTAACAATACTGATGGCCTCATTTAACAAGCCGCCTGGGTTGCCACGAAGATCAAGTATAATTTTTGTCGCTCCTTGACTTTTTAAATCTTCGAGGGCGCTTCGGGTTTGTATTGTTGTTTTCTTATTAAATTTTTTCAAAACAATATACCCCACATCACCTTGCACTAATTTATAATAAGGGACAGCATTTACCTCTACAGCAGAACGCTCTACGGTGGTTTTTGCCTCTTTCCCTTGGCGCGTATATGTAACTTCTGCTTTCGTACCTGCGGTTCCTTTTAAGAGACCACGAGCATCACCTTCATAACCGGCAATTTTGTTGCCATCTATCTCTATGATCTTGTCGCCCGCTTTAAGGCCTGCTTTATCTGCAGGATAATCCTTAAAAGGCTCTATAATAATCATTTCATCTTCAAGCGTTCTCACGGTTGCCCCTACACCCGTATAGACCCCGCTATTTCTAATTCTAGAATCTTCTACCGCCTGTTCGTTCCAGTACATCGTATAAGGATCAAGATCATTAAGCATTCCCGCAATTGCCTTATCCATTAATGTAGCAGGCGTTTGCTCATCCACATAATTCATGTTTAGTTCTTTGTAGAGGGTGGTAAAAATCTCAATCTGTTTTGCGATTTCAAAAAAATCACCCTTGTTGTTCACAAAACCAACAGTGCTAAAAAACAGCACGACAACTATTCCGAATATTCCTATTTTCTTTTTCATATGTATTGCCCGAGAAGTCGGGTAACTATTTATTTAGACTTGCGTCGAAAATGCTAAAATTTCGTCCTTCGACAAGCTCAGGATGACCCTTAAATTAAATAAACTTTAGTTATAGTTGTCATACTGTATTGACGCCATAAGAATCAAAGTTCAATAAAGAATTATAAACCCTTAATGTTTCCGAAGAAAAAAATCAAGCTCACTAAAATAACAATAAAAACCGTAAACTAAACCTCCCTTAGTTGCTTTAACAATACAGCCATCGCTTTTTCTAATCGCGTATAGGCGACCTCTTCTTTAGCTATATAGATAAACATAAGCACAAATTTCTTGCCGCTTTCTTTTTCTAAAGACGGCTTCTGTAGTCTATACGCTTCACGAATTTGTCTTTTTATACGATTTCGGGTTACCGCAAGCTTAAAAAGACGTTTAGGAACAGAGAACCCAGCCCTGGTTTTTTCAACATCATCTACCGGCAAATAAAGCACTCTCAACGGATATTTTTTAAAAGACTTACCCTCCTCAAAAAGCTGTGTAATTGCTTTTTTAGATTTTAGCCGGTCTGTTTTGTTGAGGTTGAGTTTCATTTTGTTAGGGAATCAAGTAAAGATAAGAATGATTTTGAAGTAAAGACATAAAAAAAGCGCTGTATTCACAGCGCTTTTTTTTCTATATATTGAGTAGATTATTCTTTTCCCCACACATTGTTCTCACGGTCTACATCTGCCATTAGCATACTGGCATCAATCATCATAGATTTTACTTTTTTACCCGAAGGAATCATTAACTCATAAGTAGGGTAGGCCCAAGCCCAGTCTTTTGAGACCGTTCTTGTCATATCTTTATAAGGGTTTGGCTTTTCTGCACGCATCATTTGTAATGGGATGTAAAATTGCTCTTGACTACCGTCAGTATAGGTCACGTCTAGATCAATAGGCATTCCCATTAAACCAATACGCTCTAGCGTCACTTTAGTTCCTTCCATTCCCGGCACCACTTCTTTAATCGCGTAATCAATTTGATTAGTAGTCTGTGTCCAGTCCATTAAATACCAGTCTAATTCTGCGCCACTTACTTTTTCTGCTACTCGAATAAAATCGTTAGGCGTTGGGTGTTTAAAAGACCACTCTTCAAAATAACGATTCAGAGTTTTCTCCACATTTTCTTTCCCTATGATATATTCTAGTTGTGCCAAGAACACCGCCCCTTTACTATATGCAGTAATACCATACGCTCTATTACTTGCATAACGATCTGCGTGTGTAGTCTGCGGTTGTTCTTTACCGCTATTTGCTAAAAAGGTATAGCCTCGATAAGATCCAGAATGCGGGTTAGGGTTATCGTCGCCATTAATTTTTGCCATAGCAAGATCAGAAATGTAAGAGGTAAACCCTTCGTCCATCCACTCGTGTTTCCCTTCGTTAGTGGCCATTAAAAACTGAAACCAAGTGTGTGCAAGCTCGTGAGCAGTAACCCCCATTAAGCTACCAAATTTACGATTACCTGTAATCAAGGTACACATTGCATACTCCATACCGCCATCACCACCTTGTATCACAGAATATTGTTTGTATGGGTACTCGCCAATGTTCTCATTAAAAAAGGCCAACATTTCTGCTGTTTTAGGCTGCAGATTTTTCCAGTTTTCTGCAATGTCTTTATTGTCTTTGTAATAAAAGTTAAGCGTCACACCGTTTTCAGCTTCATACTGATCGTGCTTGTATTCATTATCTGCTGCCCAAGTAAAGTCATGAACTTTAGGTGCTGTAAAATGCCAAGTACGTTTCCCTTTTTTCCCTTTTTTAACAGGCGTATAATTAGTATCGCCCATTACGTTTTCTGCAGAGTAACCAGTACCTGCAACTATATAGTCTTGATCAATATGGATGGTTACATCAAAATCTCCCCAAGGGCTATGAAACTCGCGGCCTATGTAAGGATCTGCATGCCATCCCTGAAAGTCATATTCTGCCATTTTAGGGTACCATTGTGTCATAGACAGCTTTATACCTTCTGCATTATCACGACCACTACGTCTTACTTGTAATGGCACTTGTGCATCCCATTCCATTTTAAAGGTAGTTTTTCCGCCGGGTTGTATCGGGGTATTTAATTGCACCTCTACGATCGTTCCTACTACTTCATAGTTTAGCGCTTTTCCATCTTGTGTAAGCTTTGTAGGCTTAATATAGCCTATCTCATCTTTAGCTAGCTTAGAGATACGATCGCCTACACGACTATCTGGATCTTCTATAGATAAAGAACGCACATCCATCTCACTTCCAGGTTGAAAGGCATTAAAATACAAATGATAAAAAACACGATCTAATACGTCTGGAGAGTTGTTTGTATAGACTAAAGTTTGTTCCCCTTCATATTGGTTTTTGTCCACATCCACATCAATGTCCATCGTATAATCAACGTGCTGTTGCCAGTAAGAAGTGTTGTTTTGTCCCGTCACATTTCCGAAGAAAAGAACAGCTGTGGCCATCATAAAAATCGATCTAATCATAATTTCTGAAATTTTAAAATATTGAAAACTTGTGCATCAAGCTTAGCAAGACAAATTATTGCCGCTTACGTTATTACTAAGACGTCACCCTAAGCTTGTCGAAGGGCATTACCATTTATTGATGGAACTTCGACAGGCTCAGTTAGACCATATAATTACATTTTTGACGCCATAATTAGCGCGTTGTACATATTTACCATTTTACCCGATGTTGAGATATTAGGCAGTGTGTTTGTATTAGATGGTTCACCACCTAAAACAACCTGTGTTTTAGTAGAAACACCACTATCCATTAATATTTGCTTCACTTGCTTAGCAGAAAGCTTAGGATAATGAGATCTAATCATTGCGGCAACACCCGCAACATTAGGAGATGCCATAGAGGTCCCCTGTAAAAACTCATAGGTGTTAAGCGGTGTTGTTGACCAGATTTTTACGCCAGGACCAAAAACATCTACACTAGATTTACCGTAGTTAGAGAAGTTAGCCACAAGCTCACCTCCATATTTGTAGTTTAGCGCTCCTACCGTTAAAAAGGTATCGCTAATTTCTCCTCCAGCGAGCTCTTGATCATTAGGGTATACTTGCTTCCCATCAAGATCTAAACCTTCGTTACCCGCAGCATTTACAATTAACACCTCTTTTTTAGAAGCGTACTTAATTGCATCCCAAACCCATTCTGGGTGCGTGGAGTAGTACTTACCAAAACTGGTGTTGATCACTTTTGCCCCATTATCTACCGCATAACGGATTGCTAATGCGATATCCTTGTCATACTCATCACCATCTGGCACAGCTCTTACCACCATTATTTTTACATTGTCTGCAACACCATCCATTCCTATGCCGTTGTTGCGTTGTGCAGCAATTGAACCCGCTACGTGAGTACCATGCTTGGCATCTGCCTTTTTAGGATCTGGACCATCAACATCGTTGTTACCATAATTTTTGTCTGTAATATCATCTGGGTTGTCACCAAGAACACCTCTAAAATCATTAGTCATGCTAAAATGTCCATCAAGCCTTCCTTGAAAATAATCAATACCCCCTTGTACTTGCTTAATAAAAGCAGGAATACTGTCGTCATAATTAAGCATTTGTGTCAACATCGCTATTTGTTGTTGCTCTGCTTCGGTTGGGCCTTTAATACTTGCCAAATCTTTTTTAGTATAATCAGCCTTGCCTAGTTTTTTAGTCATTGCATCGTGTGCGGGCCTTACCTGTGCAAGGATACCGTTGTATTGTGCAGCCTGTGCTTGTGTCTGTTCAAGCTCTTTAGCATATTCTGCGTTTGCTTTAGTATACATTGCATATTCTGCGCGATCCGCAGCACTAATAGCGTTTTCGTTTTTACCCTCATACTTAGGCTTTAGTTTTCGAATAATACGCACATACTCCATGTTTTCTGCGACAATATCTCCTAAGAAATTCCAACCGTGAATGTCATCCACATACCCATTATTGTCGTCATCTTTTCCGTTACCAGCAATTTCTTTTGGGTTTGTCCAGATTACGTTTTTAAGATCTTCGTGCTCGATATCAATACCGCTATCAATAACGGCTACAATTACTTGTTGCCCTCTTTTTCCTTGCAGCAGTTCGCTATAAGCTCTGTCTACACTCATTCCAGGAATGGTGTCTGTAGAAAGGTCAGCCAGGTTCCACATTTTCATTTGTGTATCGGTGATAGGCGTAATCTTAAGAGGAATTGTATCAATATTATCAACAGGAGTTGAAACAATAGGCGGCACACCACCGCAACTTGATAACACAAGTGCAGATGCTGTAACTAATAAAGAGGATTTTAAAATATTCATTTGTTTAAGTTTAATTAAAAAGTTCATTGAATGTGAATGTTTGATCTAGGCGTACGCCCTTTTCGGTATGTTTTACGGTAATAATCTCGTTATGAGCGTCGTGCTCCAAAAATAAATAATATTTATGGGTCGCCGCAGCGTTTAAAAATTTTTCTTTTTCTGGAAGGGTAAGCAAAGGTCGCGTGTCATAGCCCATTACAAACGGAAGGGGTAAGTTTCCAGCGGTGGGAAGCAAATCTGCCATAAAGACGATGGTCTTATCTCTGTGCTTTATCATAGGGAGCATTTGTTTTTCTGTATGTCCGTCTGCAAAAAAGATACCAAAAGGCAATTCGTTTTTAATAGCAAGATCTATGTTCGTGTTTTCTTCTGAAAGGCTCTGTGTGGCATGATTCACAAAATGCAATTGACCATGCTCTTTCATGGGTAGAATATTTTCTTTTAAAAAGGATGCTTTTTCTCTACGATTTGGATGTGTTGCCCAATCCCAATGTTTCTCATTGCTCCAAAATTTTGCGTTTTTAAAGGCGGGTTCGTAACCCGTTCTGTCTTTGTTCCATTGCACACTCCCACCACAATGGTCAAAATGTAAGTGTGTCATAAAAACATCTGTCACATCATCCCGATGAAACCCGGCATTTTTTAAGGAATCATCAAGGTTGTGATTGCCCCATTTAAAATAATAACCAAAGAATTTATCACTCTGTTTATTACCCATCCCAGTATCTACTAAAGTTAACCTATTACCGTCTTCAATTAATAGGCAGCGCGCCGCAATATCAATCATATTATTAGCATCAGCAGGGTTGGTTCTTGACCACAACGCTTTAGGAACTACGCCAAACATGGCACCACCATCTAATTTAAAATTTCCGGCCTCAATAGGGTAGATTTTCATAGGGAGTACAAAATACAAAAAGAGGGTTTAATGACTGTCAGTGTTAAGAATATATTACCATTTTATTTTCTTCGGTAATCACTTCTTCAAGACGAATTCCAAAATCTCTCAAGCTCTTAATTTCTTTAATTCCAGCAATACGCTCCTTGCTATAAATTAACAATGCCTCGCCGTTGCTTTCAATATGATAATAAGGATTGCTCTCAAAAAACACGACTATTTTATTTGTAAAAAACTGCTTAATCGCATTTTCATTTTGGCCTTTTAAGTAGAAACGTTTTGTGAAGTCACTATGGTTTTCAATGGGAATGTCTTTAAAGCCAGCAAACAATGTCACTTTCTCTAAAAACCCCTCTCTGTCTAAAGTAAAGCTAGGGATGGTTTTGCTAAGTTTGATATGAAGCATTGTTGTTTTCACCTCTTCTTTTGCTATAAACTCTCCTTCAGAATAATTAACATCAAAAATTTTAAACGTGTTTTCTTCTGTAAATAAACGATTATAAACACGGTCAATTTTTTTTGTGCGGAAATAGCGATAAGAGTCTAAAAAGTGAGTGTCGTTTAATGACTCTGCGTTATATTTCAAATTAAAATCTCGGGCAATTTCAGAAAGAGTAAGTTGCCTCTTAGTGAGTGTTCCGCTCTTTTTTTGAAGTCCAGGAACAAAACGACGCAAAGCAAAAGGATGCGAGCTTTTGGTTCCGTGGAGATCAAGGCCAATGACTTCAAAATGTCCATCTCGTTTTAAAAACACCTCTTGATAACCACTTAAGTTCTCCATCACGGTGTGGTCTACAAACCGGCACATAGAAAAGTCTACCACGACATCTTGATCTTCAGGAATATCGTCTAGTTTTTGTTTCAATTTGTAAAAATTTAAAAAACTACAAAAATGCTTTACACTAACATAATAGGTCCCAGTAGCTTTTTCTCTAAACATGAGTACATTAGGCTTCAATACATTTCTAAAGAAAATAGACCCCCCCTTATTAATAAAAATATGAATAATAAAAGTCATTACCACCCCCGCCACAATTCCAGTTATAAGCCCCACAAATAAGGTTACCATTAGGGTAGTAAAGAAAATAAGTAACTGTTCTTTACCTATAGAAAAAAGCTTACGGATCAATTTTGGTGAGGCTAACTTGTAACCCGTGTAAACCAATATCGCCATCAGAGCTGGCAGCGGAATCCTGGTGAGTTGTGTGCTAAACAGCACAATAAAAATGACCAGAAAAGTAGCGTGCGCAAAGTTTGAGCTACGGTTGCTACCTCCGTTATTAACATTCACTGAGCTTCGCGCAATAACGGTAACCACGTTTAGCCCTCCTAAAAACCCGCTTCCCACCGTTGCAAGCCCTAGGGCTTTTAAATCTCTATTGACATTACTTCGTCTTTTTTGAGGGTCAAGATTGTCCACCGCTTTAATACTCAACAATGATTCTATACTTGCAATAAGTGTGAGCGCAAAAACACTGAGCCAAAAAGCACTCCCTCCTATAGCGCCAAAATCTGGCGTAGGGATATCTCTTATAATATCTGCTGGAGCAGGAATACCCGAAATCATATATTCTGGACTCACCGGGTTGGTCTGCTGCAAGACTAATTCGTAATAATAACTTATCCCTATTGCTATTAAGACAATCCACATTGGGGCAGGGACTAATTGTAAAAAGCGATTTCTAATTTTACCGTAAAACGCCATAATTATTAAGGAACTAACACCGGCTATTGCGGCAAAAATTAACCCAGAATCTGCATACTTAAACACCCCAATAATAGTAGATGGGATCTCTAGTAAATAGTCGACACTGCCCTCTAAAGACAATTTATTACCTAACATGATATGAAACTGTTTGCCAAGTATTATCAGCCCTATTGCGGCAAGCATTCCTTGTATAGCAGATGACGGAAAGAAATCTGCGAGCTTCCCCATTTTTAAAAACCCGAGAAGGATTAATAAAACCCCAGAGCATATAATAGCAGCATAAGCGCCTTCAATTCCTAGGGTGGTGATGGCAATTAACAATACGCCTACCAGGCCATTTCCTGGCCCTGCTATGGTCACATTACTTCCGCCTAAAATAGACACAAGAATTCCACCAACCACGGCTGCTATAATACCCGCAATAGGAGGGGCCTCACTCGCCATAGCGAGCCCTAACCCTAGCGGCAAAGCGATAAGACTTACCACAAAGCCAGAAAAAATATTTTTAGGCAATGCTTTAAAGAAAACGCTTATGTTGTTTTTAGAACTCATCTAATAATTAATACGTCATTAGGTAGTTCTGTTAAAATATGTTCTATATCGTGTGGAAACAAACGATCAAAAAATCCTGTTTTTTCTGGGGCATTCATCACTAATAAATCTGCTCGCACTACTTGCGCATAATGTCCTATGCTATACCCGCGCCTTCCAAAAATTGCTTGTGTCGCAATGTTGCGACCCTCTTTATGTTTCGCTGGTATATGGGAGAGAATGGTTTGTACTCGAGACTCTTCTTGACGCTTTATTTTTTCTTTAAGTAAGTTTGTTTTTCGAAGGGATTTGGTGTCCTCGACAGTACCTACTTTATCGTGTGAAATTTCTTCTACAATAGTAATTTTATCGCTATCCAATGCGGCAGCTACTAAAAACGCTGTCGCTACAGTTTGCTCCGTTTTTTTGTCTTCAAGCCCATTTACAACAACATGCTTACACTTTATTCGCTCCACAGATGGATTGATGAGAAGCATCACAGAACAGCTTACCTTTCTAGTGATTTTTCTGGCTATAGAGCCCACATAATATTTTAAAAAACTTTCTCGTTGTAGCGCCCCTAATATGAGTAAGTCTATGTTTTTCTGAAGTACCGTCTCAAGAATAGCATCTACGGGCTTACCGGGCTGGAATACGACTTGAGCATCTAGGCCATCAATAATAAATGGCTGTAACAACTCTTCAAATTTGCTTCTTTTTTGTTCAGAAACGTCACCAACGTGAATAAGCAGCAACTTTGCCCGGAACAGCATGGCAAGCCGTGAAGCCTCATAAATATTAGCCTTGAGATTTGGAGAAAAAGTAACTCCAATGCCTATGGTGTTAAAAGTTTTAGTAGCCAATTAGTTGAATCATTAATATTTCGGCGAAGCCAAAAAATTACGTGAGCGACAAGATACAATTTTGAGATTAATATACCGGCACAAAATTGGAGTGGCTTAATGTTTTGAGCGACACCTGTGCGAATTCATCTTAAAGTATCATCATCTATTATTATCTGGTGGGGTAAATCTTTTATTAATTCTTTTCTTCTGAAATGTTATCTTTATACTTTAACCACTTAAACACATCTACATGTTAGAACTCGCTGGAATAATTATTTTAGGAATTTTCGCACAATGGCTTGCTTGGAAACTAAAGATTCCTGCAATTCTTCCTTTAATATTAATAGGTCTTGCTGTGGGGCCGCTTTCCACGTTTTATTCTGAAGATGGGGCCCAGTGGATACAACCAATTTGGAATACAAAGCAAGGATTTTTTCCTGGAGAAAGTCTTTTTTACTTTGTCTCATTAGCGATTGGGATTATCCTTTTTGAGGGTGGACTAACCCTTAAAATGGGGGAAATTAAAAAAGTAGGCGGTGTTATTGGAAAACTAATAAGTCTTGGGTCTATTATTACCTTCTTTGGCGCGGGTTTATCAACACATTACTTTTTTGGACTAGACTGGAGTATATCTTTCCTATTTGCAGGGCTTATAATTGTGACTGGTCCAACAGTAATTACGCCTATACTTAGAAACATTCCTCTTAAAAAAGACATCTCTGCTGTCTTAAAATGGGAAGGAATTTTAATTGATCCAATAGGAGCACTAGTTGCCGTATTGGTATTTGGGTTTATTACTGTAAATATTGAACCAGGAACTTTTGGCGACAACCTAGGGACAATAGATGCTGCAAAACTTACCGCAAGTCATGGCGCTGAGGGAGGAAGCTATACTAAACACGCGCTATTGGAGTTTGGAAAAATAATAGTGATTGGTTTTGCTTTTGGTCTAGCAGGAGGTTTTGCAATGTATCATGCCGTAAAGCGCAAGGTAATACCACATTATCTTTTAAATGTAGCCTCGCTATCTATTGTATTGCTCATATTTGTATTAAGTGATCTTTTTGCACACGAATCGGGTCTATTAGCAGTTGTGGTTATGGGAATGTATCTAGGAAACAGTGATTTGCCCAATCTTAAAGAATTGCTATATTTTAAAGAATCGCTAAGCGTATTGCTTATTTCCATACTCTTTATATTATTGTCTGCAAACATTAGCATTGATGACCTTCTACTCATCTATAACTGGAAAACAGCCATTCTTTTTGCGATTATAATTTTTGTGATTCGCCCCATTGGAGTATTTTTAAGTACCTATGGGTCGGGTCTAAAGACCAACGAAAAACTCTTTATTAGTTGGGTAGGTCCACGCGGTATTGTAGCCGCAGGTATTGCATCGCTGTTTGGCACAAAACTCGTAGAACTTGGTATTCCGGGCGCAGAATATATTACGCCACTTGTTTTTGGATTGGTATTAGTCACGGTACTTCTTAATGCAACAACGGCAAGACTTGTAGCTTCTTTATTAGGCGTTTTTCTTAAAAAATCTGAAGGGATAATGATTGTTGGTGGCTCAAGAGTGTCAAGGTTAATAGCTTCATATCTGCAGAAAAACGACAGGCACGTGGTGCTTGTAGACAGCAATAGAAATAATATAGAAAAAGCGAAAGAATTAGGACTTGATGCGGTTAATGCCAATATATATAGCGATGATTTAAGCGATAATATTGAGTTAAGTGATGTCGGCTATTTGCTTGCTTTGACTGGAAATAACGAGATTAATAAACAAGCGATAACACGGTTTGGAAAACGTTTTGGAGAAAATGGAACGTTCCGTTTGTTAACTTCGGAAGAGTTAAAGAAAAAACTCCCGCACGACCCAAAAGAAATCTTTTGCAACACGCACGATTACGTTCGTTTTACACAGGTAGCCCACGATTATCCATCGATACAAGAAATAGAGGTATATGACAACACAAAGTTTTTAAAAGTGCTTGAAGTGCTTAAAAGTCATGACGACGCCATTCCATTATTTAAGAAAGACGAAGATGGTGGGATTACCTTTATAGACACCTTAAAAGAAGTAGACATTACAGAAAGAACTGTAATAGCTTATTTAGGCAAACCGATAGATTTTGAAGAAGTCATCACGGCTACCATGGAAATAGAACCTTTAACAGAGGATTAAAATAAAGGGAAGAATTTTCCGTTTTACTATTTCAGAAAACACACTATGACGCTCAGAGTTTTTATTGCTTTTACCTGTATTATTATGTTAGTTTCTTGTAACAAGGACGAATCTCGCACATGCACCACTTGCACCTCAGAATTTACAGCTGCTTTTGAGGTTTGTAGGGAGCCTGATGGCACCGCATCTGTAAATGGAGAGAATACAGAAACAGACTATAATGCCTACCTAGAGGCACTGCAAGAGACAGGCGCCGCTTGTGGAAATTAACTGTTAATACGCTCTTTGTGATAAAACAATCAACCCATAGAATTATGAAAAAAATAATTTTTAGTCTTGTAATAGTAGGACTTATGTTTGCATCCTCTTGTAAAAAAGATGAGGATAATGATGTGCTATCCTGCACAGAATTAACGGCAGAATTTTCTGCTGCCACTCAGCTTTTTGCAGATAATCCAGAAGACGCTGGAGCTTGTCTCGATTATAAAACGGCAGCTCAAGCCTACCTAGACGCAGAATGTATTATAGGTGGAAACGCGGCAACGCTGCAAGCCTCAGTTGATTCAATAGACTGTTCTAATTTAGGTGGTTAATATATAAAGATGTTAAAAAAAATGCCCTTCCAATAGAAGGGCATTTTTTGATTATAATGTATTTATTGCGCTAATCATTCAACTTCAAGACTGCCATAAATGCTTCTTGAGGGATCTCTACATTACCCACTTGACGCATACGCTTCTTTCCTTTTTTCTGCTTTTCTAGAAGCTTTCGTTTACGAGAAATATCACCACCATAACACTTAGCCGTTACATCTTTACGTAATGCTTTTACAGTCTCACGAGCAATGATTTTTGCGCCAATGGCAGCTTGTATTGGAATATCAAACTGCTGTCTTGGGATTAATTGGCGTAATTTTTCGGTCATTTTTTTACCGATGTCATAGGCATTGTCTGCGTGTAAAAGTGCAGAAAGCGCATCTACAATGTTTCCGTTTAATAGCACATCTACTTTTACCAGCTTAGCCTCACGAAGCCCAATAGGGGCATAATCAAAAGAAGCATATCCTTTAGATACGGTTTTTAGACGATCGTAAAAATCAAATACAATTTCTGCAAGCGGCATATCAAAAGTAAGCTCTACACGCTCTGTGGTTAAATAGGTCTGATTTGTAATCTGTCCACGCTTCTCAATACAGAGGGACATGACAGAACCCACAAAGTCTGACTTTGTAATGATAGTTGCCTTGATATATGGCTCTTCCATTCTATTTAGACTAGAAGGATCTGGAAGGTCACTAGGGTTATTTACAAGAAGCGCAACATCTGGATTTCTATTGGTATAAGCCTTATAAGATACGTTAGGTACGGTAGTAATCACCGTCATATCAAATTCTCGCTCTAAGCGTTCTTGAATAATCTCAAGGTGTAACATCCCTAAGAACCCACATCTAAAACCAAAACCAAGTGCTGCAGAACTTTCTGGAACAAACACCAGCGAAGCATCATTTAATTGAAGCTTCTCCATAGAAGAACGAAGCTCTTCATAATCTTCTGTATCTACAGGATAGATTCCTGCAAATACCATAGGTTTTACATCTTCAAACCCTTCAATCATATTAGTAGTAGGCGATTTTGCATCTGTGATGGTGTCTCCTACTTTTATTTCTTTTGCCTCTTTAATACCGGTGATGAGGTAACCCACATCTCCAGTTTTAATTACTTTTTTAGGCGTTTGTGTTAAGTTTAATGTACCAACCTCATCTGCATAATAGGTTTTACCCGTTGCCATAAACTTGATGTGCTGGCCTTTTGAGATTTCTCCATGAAGCACTCTAAAATAAGTCTCTACCCCTCTAAAAGGATTATAAACAGAGTCAAAGATTAGGGCCTGTAAAGACTCTTCTGGTTTTCCTGTAGGAGCTGGGATACGTTCAATAACTGCTGTTAGTATATCAATGATACCAAGACCAGTTTTTGCAGAAGCTGGGATTACCTCTTCTGCATCGCACCCTAAAAGGTCTACGATATCATCTGTCACCTCTTCTGGACTCGCAGAAGGAAGATCTATTTTATTTAAAACCGGAATAATGGTAAGGTCGTTCTCTAATGCTAAGTACAGGTTAGAAATAGTTTGCGCTTGGATGCTTTGTGCGGCATCTACCACCAATAGCGCGCCCTCACAAGCGGCAATAGAACGTGAAACCTCGTAAGAGAAATCTACGTGTCCTGGCGTGTCAATAAGATTTAAAATGTAGTCCTCCCCTTCGTGGGTATACTCCATTTGTATGGCGTGACTTTTTATAGTAATCCCTCGCTCACGCTCTAGGTCCATACTATCTAATAGCTGCGCTTGTTCTTCACGTGCTGTAACGGCTCCCGTTGCGCTCAACAAACGGTCTGCAAGTGTGCTTTTCCCGTGATCAATGTGTGCGATAATGCAAAAATTGCGAATGTTCTTCATTTTCAATGCCCGTGCAGACGGGTAACTTTTTATCCCATTTCCGCGTATGCGAAAACCCTAAGTATTTCAAGATTTGACAACACTTAAACACATTCGTTTAAGCGCTAAAAATGCAAATATAAACTAATTGCAAACCAAACTAAGTGAAGAGCACGACCATACATCGAATATTTGAAATAAATCTTTGATATTCCAGAATAAAACTGCAATTTTACGCTTGATTAGCCCCTATTTTTAAACCACCCCAAAAATAATTTAATACATAGCAATGCGTATTACGCTTACTTTTGTTTTTCTTCTTTTTTCTCTTTTGACTTTTGGACAAACAGTGGAAATATCGGGTCGCGTTATTGATGTTTCTGGAGCACCTATTTCTTTTGCAACAATTATTATTTCTGAGAACCCAACTCAAGAAAACCCGGCAGGAGTATTTATAGTAGGAACCACAAGTGACGACTTCGGAAATTTTAAAATCGACATCCCTGCAGATTCATCATACATAGTAACGCTTAGTTATTTAGGGTTTACCACAAAAAAGATTGAAGTAATTGCACCTAAAAAACTAGGGGATATTATACTTGATATTTCCGCAGAAAGCTTAGAAGAAACAGTAATTACAGCAAAAAGCCCAACCATAAAAAAGGAGCCAGGAAAACTCATTTTTAATGTTGAAAAAACGACACTCTCCTCTGGAAGTGCGATAGATATTTTGACAAAAACCCCAGGATTAATAGTTACACAAGATAGGATAACGGTAAAGAATCTGACGCCCGTGGTTTTTATGAACAACAAGCGAGTCTATCTATCGCAAGGCGAATTGATCTCACTGCTTCAAAATGTGGATGGCGAAATTATAAAATCAATTGAAGTTATCACAAACCCTTCTGCCAAGTACGATGCCGAAGCTGGTACCGTGGTTAACATTATTACTTCAAAAGCGGTGTCCGTAGGCTATAAAGGCGCTATAAACGGCACATATGAGCAAGCCACATTTGCAAAGGCACGTATTGGGACTTCGCATTTTTACAAAAATGATTGGGTCAATCTTTTTGCGAGTTATAGTGTTAGCCCTAGAAAAGAACTTAAGCAGGATGATAATAACATTCGGTTTTTTAATCCAGATGAGACAAGCATTAAGTCTTTTAGAGCATCAAATTTTGAGAAGATTACAAGCAAGACCACACACCAAGCAAACGTGGTCGCAGATTTTACAGTAAACGAAAAACAATCTATTAGTGTTTCTGCCATGGGCTATTTTAACCCAAATGAGCGGTTTCTTAATAAGGCCTTTGCTACAAATACAAATGCTAACCAGCAATTAGACTCCACTTTTGTAACTAGAAGCACCTTCGCAAATGAACAATCAAATGTTTCATTAAATCTTGAGCACGCCATTAAGATTGGCGAGAAGGGAGCTACCGCAACAACAAACGTTAACTATATCAATTATGATAATCAACGAGATCAAAGTGTAAGCACCAGCTATTTTTTACCTGACCAAACACTAATAAGACGCAATAGATTTAATACAAAAGCAGAACAAAACAGTAACATTATTACAGCACAAACAGACTTTGCGATACCGCTTTCAATGGGAAACATTGAGACAGGGCTTAAGTTTTCTACTATCAATACAGATAGCGGAATAGACTTTTTTGATATTAATACTAGTGCTTCTATTTTAAATGAATCCCTTTCAGACTTATTTGTATACAAAGAAAATATTGTTGCTGGGTATTTAAATTATGACAAAGAATGGGACAATTGGTCAATTAGCCTTGGGCTAAGAGGAGAACAAACTGATATTGTAGGAAATTCAACATCTATTGGGAATGTGAATAATCAAAACTACTTTAAGCTTTTCCCTAACGCATCACTATCTCATAACTTAGATGAAAACAATAGCATAACAGCAGGGTATGTTAGAAGAATACACAGGCCTAGGTACCAAAGCTTAAACCCTTTTAAATACTTTATTAATGAAAATAATTTTAATGAAGGAGACCCAAACCTTGTACCGGCTATTGATGATAAATTTGAAATTGGATACAATCATAAAAACACGGTGTTTATAGACGCGTATTACGTCCACATAGACAATGGCCTAGAACGGATTTCTTTTCAGAATAATCAAAATAACACCCTACAAAATATAGAGACTAACCTACTAGAAGGGCATAACTTTAGTTTTGATATTGTGTATGCGGCTCCTGTAAAATCGTGGTGGTATTTGCAGGTGGTCACCTCTAGTTTTTACTTAAAAAACTCTTTTAACGCATTGCAGAGTTCTCAAGAAACCGAAAGTATCGACACCTTTGGCTTTTATGCACAGATGTATAGTGGCCTCACACTTTCTAAAAGCGCTGGACTAACTAGTGATGTTACCGCACTTTATATTTCAGACATGATTTATGGTGCAGCAGAATATAATAATCAACTCAATGTTTCTTTCTCTATAAGAAAAAGCTTCTGGAAAAAAAGAGCCTCCATTACAATAGGAGTGGATGATGTTTTTAACACCAATAACATCCCATTAGTAACACAATATCTTAATCAAGACAATCGCTTTTTTGCGCAAGAAGAGTCAAGATTATTTAGAATAGGATTCAAATATAATTTTGGAAATGCGCGCCTAAGTGACAATAATAAGACAACAACTACAGACGAAGGAGACCGACTCTAATATTTATAACTTCGGAAATATTATACATCTAAAATTTAGCTATTTTTGCCGGAATTAAAGCTACTAATTTAAAAGAGATTCCCGACTATTCGGGAACTACAGATGAGCAAAATAGGCGACATAGACGTAGGAGATTTTCCGCTATTACTAGCACCCATGGAAGACGTGAGTGATCCGCCATTCCGTGCGCTTTGTAAAGAACAAGGGGCAGATGTGGTGTACACAGAATTCATTTCTAGTGAAGGTTTAATTAGGGACGCGGCAAAAAGCGTCATGAAATTAGACATCTACGAAAAAGAACGTCCAGTGGGGATTCAGATTTTTGGAGCAGTTTTAGAATCCATGTTGCGAAGCGTAGAAATTGTGGAAGCCAGTGGACCAGATATTATTGACATCAATTTTGGTTGTCCTGTAAAAAAAGTAGTGAGCAAAGGAGCTGGAGCTGGGATCTTAAAAGATATTGATCTAATGGTTTCGTTGACCGAAGCGATGGTCAAACACACTAAACTACCCGTTACCGTTAAAACAAGATTAGGTTGGGACCACGACACGATAAAAATTGTTGAGGTTGCAGAACGCTTGCAAGATGTTGGCTGCGCGGCCATTTCAATTCACGGACGCACACGAGCTCAAATGTATAAAGGAGATGCAGATTGGGCGCCTATTGCAGAGGTTAAAAACAATCAAAGAATGCACATACCTGTTTTTGGTAATGGAGATGTAAATACCCCAGAGCGCGCGATGGAAATGCGGGACAAATATGGTCTAGATGGCGCAATGATTGGGCGCGCAAGTATAGGGTACCCTTGGTTTTTTAAAGAAGTTAAGCACTTTTTTGAAACAGGTACACACGCAAAGCCACCTACTATGACAGAACGTGTAGAAGCGGCTAGAAGGCACTTACAAATGGCAATAGACTGGAAAGGGGAAATCTTAGGTGTTTTTGAAACCAGAAGGCATTATACCAATTATTTTAAGGGGATTCCTCACTTTAAAGAGCACCGCATGAAAATGGTTACCAGTGATCAAAGTGCAGATGTTTTTGCAGCTTTTGATGAGGTGCTAGATAAATTTGCAGACTTTGAGTTTGAGCGGTTTTAACGCAGTAATTTTTCACTCACTCTACTCGACGAGATCTTCGACGCAATAATACCCAAAACACTAATAGTCGCTAAAACGATTACTACATTTTTAAATTGAAGGCTTACGGGATATGGCAAATCTTGGGCGATGTTGAGCAGGCTAAATTGTAGTTGAGCAGCAATAACAACTACGCCTAAAACGACACCCACAACGCCACCAATCAAGGTCATTAGTACACCTTGATAAAAGAAGACACGGCGTATTTCTTTTATTGTTGCACCCATGTTATATAATGTTTTAATATTTGAACGTTTGTCTAACACCATCATAATAATAGAACCCACGACATTAAATAAGGCGATAATAAGTATTAAAGTAAAAATAAAATAGACCGCTAGATTTTCTGCGTTGAGCATTTTATAAAGTGCGTCGTTTTGCTGTATGCGGGTTTTAATGAGAACGGCATTATTAAAAGCTTTGTCTAAAGCCTTTATTGTTGCAACTTCGTCAGCATTTTTTTTAAGTTTAATCTCTAGAGTAGAAACTTTGGTGCTATCTAATGACAATAGTCTACGCGCAAAATGGAGGTCACTAAAAACATATTTGCCGTTCAGCTCTTCATTGACACTATATACACCACTTACAACAGCTCGAGATGAGCTGAACGCTTTTGATGGGTCTATTATTTGTCCCTTACCTGGCTTCGGAACATTAAGCTTGAGCAGGTTGCCGTAGTCTCGGGTACCGAGGTTTAATTTTGAAACCATTGCAATGCCTATTACCACTTCTTCTTGGTTAGGCTTAAACCAATCTCCAAAGTATAGAATGCTATCTATCGAGTTCACATTTCCGTAGTTAGTATCTACACCTTTAATAGTTGCCAAGTGGTTCTTACCTTTATATTGTAAATAAACACGCTCTTCAATAACTTCTGAAACAGCTTCAATACCATCAATTTTTAAAATTTGAGAAGAAAGGGCGTGATCAAGCGTGATTGTTTTGCCCTCTGTGGGATAAATTTTAAGGTCGCTATCAAAAAAAGTAGAAAACTGAAGGCTAAATTCTTTAAGGCCGCCAAAACCAGAAAGCACAATAAACAGCGCCATGGCACCTACGACAACACCCGTTGCTGCGATACCAGTTATGATGTTAATCGCATTATTACTGCTCGGGGTAAATAAATATCTTTTCGCAATGTATAGCGAGAAACTCACGTTATGATTTTTTTCGTTTAGGGAGTAAGTCTGGATTTTTTAAAGGGTCTTCCTTTCCTTTAACAGCCTCATCTATCTGCTCTATATAATCTAACGAATCATCGTTAAAAAATTGTAGTTCGGGCATACGTCTTAGCTGATGGCGAGTAAGCTGTGCCACTTCGTGCTTGATTTTTGACTTCCCCTCATTAATTTCTTTAATTATAGCCACCGCATTTGTGCTAGGAAAAACACTCACATGTACCTTAGCAATAGAAAGGTCTACTGTCACATTTACTTTGCTCACAGAGATAAGCGTGCCTAGTTGACCACTCTCTCTCAAAATGTTTTGAAGCACTCCCGCAAGATCTTCTTGTAAAACACCGGCTATCTTTTTCTGTCTATTGCTTTCTTCCATAGCGCAAAAATAGTCTTTATTGCCGAAATTTTAGGGGTTTGTCCTTTTCCTCTGTGATGATACACTAGATTATTGGGTATATTTGGATTGAGATTTACCCATGTCAGATTGGGCATTGTTTGGAAAATACGATGTAGTATGTTGAAAACACCCAACAAAGTTGCTAGAAACCCCTATAGAATAAAAGTACCATAAAAAAACAGCCAGAACACTAATTACTAATGTGAGATTTCCGTCTTTGCGGGAATGACAAAGAAACTTTTTCATGAATAAAATAGAACACTTAGGTATCGCGGTAAAAGACATAGATGCTGCAAATAAAATCTACACTTCCTTATTGGGTGAAGCTCCTTATAAAATGGAAGCAGTTGAGAGCGAACGAGTGACTACTTCTTTTTTTAAATGTGGTGAAAGTAAAATAGAATTGCTCCAAGCTACGCATCCAGATAGTCCAATTAGTAAGTTTATTGAAAAAAAAGGAGAAGGGATTCATCATATTGCCTTTGCGGTAGATGATATAAAATTGGAGGTGATTCGGTTAAAAAAAGAGGGCTTTGTCGTTCTAAATGAGGAACCTAAACGTGGAGCAGATAATAAGTGGGTGGTGTTCTTGCACCCCAAGTCTAGCAATGGAGTATTAGTAGAGTTGTGTCAAGAAATAAATAAGACAAAAAATAGTTTGCAATAATCGTAAAACACTATACATTTGCACGCAGATTACCGGTCCTATAGCTCTCCCGATATGATTCGGGATGGTTAGAGCACTTGACTCTCCCGAAAGCTTTCGGGACAGGTGGTTTTTGAAATAATGATATTTAATTTGGTCCTATAGCTCAGTTGGTTAGAGCACCTGACTCATAATCAGGGGGTCCATGGTTCGAGCCCATGTGGGACCACTAGTAACAGTAAGCCTTACAGAGATGTAAGGCTTTTTTTTGATTTAGCAGGTACCAATTTAGGTCTAACAATTTCTTAGGTTTATTATTTCTGCTTAATTTTGAACTATGTTAAAATCAATTGAAGATAGAGCATTAGCATTTTTTGAAGATTTAGTTTCTAACAATAAAGTTATAAATGTATTAAAAGAAGCTTTTTCTAAAGTAATGGAAGAGTCTACTTATTTTTCAAGCGTTGATGAACAAGGAGAAAGGATTATATATAGT
>CALIAF010000027.1 GCA_938041335.1 uncultured Ulvibacter sp.
CTATGTAAAAAAGGGTGGTGGACTAATGATTCTTCATGGCGCGATTACCGTTCAAAACAATTCTAAGGAGTTCAGCAAAATGACCGGTGGCAGTTTTGATTACCACCCCAAACAACAAGAAATACATGTAAAAGAAGTCGATGTCAATCACCCTATGGTCAAGGCATTTAATGGCAAAGGTCTTACCCATGTAGATGAACCATATTTTTTTAAAAACGCCTATTTCGATTATAATTTTAGACCTTTATTATACATGGATGTTGCGAAACTTGATGGACTGAAAAAAGAAGTTGACGAAAAAGTAATTTATGTATCATGGATTAAACGACACGGAAAAGGCAGAGTATTTTATAGCTCTCCTGGTCACAATGCACAAAGCATGGAAAACCCCGAGCTACTACAATTCTTTTTAGATGGCATGCAGTATGTTGTAGGTGATTTAAAATGTGATGATTCTCCAATAGGTAAAGAATAACAGCTGTAGCTAATTAATTAAACCTTGTGTAACTTTTATCACCTTACTTCAGTTTATTTAAAGTTATTTTTGTTCCAAATTATAATACTATGGATGTAATTCTACAACCGTGGCCTTGGTTTGTTTCAGGTCCGCTTATAGCCATCACCATGGCAACTTTGGTATTCTTTGGAAAGACTTTCGGAATGTCTTCAAACCTTAGAACTCTTTGTTCTATAGGAGGCGCAGGAAAATATGCAGACTTTTTCAAATTCGATTGGAAAGCTCAAAAATGGAATCTCACCGTTTTATTAGGAGCAATAATCGGTGGATTTATTGCCGTGCAGTTTCTATCAGATGGTTCGTCAATTGATTTAAGTACATCAACAATTACAGATTTAAAAAATCTTGGTTTTGATAATGCCGGAGCAACTTTACTACCATCTGAAATTTATAGTTGGGATAATATCTTAACCCTAAAAGGATTTTCAATCCTAGTTATCGCAGGCTTCCTGGTTGGCTTTGGAACTCGTTATGCTGGCGGGTGCACTTCTGGTCATGCAATTACAGGTTTAAGCAATTTACAATTACCATCTTTAATTGCTGTAGTTGGATTTTTTATCGGTGGCCTTATAATGACTCACTTTTTACTTCCTCTAATCTTTTAGATATGAAATTTTTAAAATTCTTATTCGTCGGTATCTTCTTCGGAATCGTTCTAGTAAAGTCAGAAGCCGTTTCATGGTACCGCATCTTTGAAATGTTCAAATTTCAATCCTTCCACATGTACGGAATCATTGGTTCTGCTGTAGGGTTAGGCATACTATTTTTATGGGTATTTAAAAAATTCAAAGTAAAAAGTACAGAAGGCAAAGAGATCAATCTTCCACCAAAAGAAAAGAGTTTCACTCGTTACATCTTAGGAGGCACAATATTCGGTTTAGGCTGGGCTCTTGCCGGAGCATGCCCAGGACCTATGTACATCCTTTTAGGAACCGGTATTTCTAGTATGCTACTCGTTATTGCAGCGGCAATGTTAGGTACGTTTGTTTATGGGCTCTTAAAAAATAAGCTTCCTCATTAGTACCGTTTCTTAATATGTTTTAGTCTCTTGAAATTAGACTTCCTCCGCAGCTTTACGTTTATCTAATACTACACGAATTTCTTTAGCACGCTCTTCAGTAACATCATAATCGCGCATTACATACATTGCTATGAGTGTTCCGAGTATAGGAATTCCTGAGAAAGCTAAACGTAAGCCATCAATAGCCCCTTCAGGCTGTATGGTTTCACCGGAATCAAAACCTACAAAACTCATGATAACTCCACTCAATCCCCCTGCAATAGCAAAGCCAAATTTCACCATCCACCAATAGATTGCCCCAAAGGTCCCTTCTCGTCTGAGACCTGTATTAAGTTCATCTAAATCAATAACATCAGCTGTCATAGACATCATCAATAAAAATAGGCTTCCAATACCAAAAGAAAAGAAAGGGAGTGCAAAAATGAACATATAGGGTTTGCCTGGAATAAATAAGAACCAGAGCATCAAATATCCTATTATAGAAATTGATTGTGAAATCAAAAAGGCCTTCTTTTTTCCCATGGATTTAGACATCTTAGCAACAATAGGAATGACAAAAAAGGTAGTACCGAGAGCTCCTAAACATCCGAAGAGCGTTGGCCATATACCCGCAGCTCCAGCATCACCATTAAAAAGACGGTACACAATAATAAAGAATGAAAAAGATGCAATCGTCATAAATGCGTTATACACTAAAAAGGTAGCTATACATAGTTTTCTAAATGGTTTCATTTTAAAAGCTGCTACAAAACCTGACCCTATTTCTTTTAGACTATTTCCTATGTTTTTTATATTGAGAGGCGAATAGTCTTCGTTTAGTGTTGATTTACTTTTAATAAATATACCTGGTACCATAGCGCAAATTGCAAAAATGACCCCGACCCAAATAGCGAGTGTTCGGGTAGCTACTTCTGCCGATTCAAACCACTCTGGATCATACATCACCACCCAAAACCAAGGAGCAATAACCCATGCCCATTGTCCAATAAATTGGGCGGTTGCCATAATATCAGTACGTTCATGAAAATCATTACTCATCTCATATCCCATAGCAACGTAAGGAACGCCAAAAATGGTAATTCCCAAGTAAAAGATAAATGACCAAATCATAAAGTAGGCGAAATTATAATCAACTCCAGCATCCTTGTACAATTGCCACATAGCAATAAATGAAATGCACAAGACTATACTTCCAAGAATCACATAAGGTCGACGTCTTCCCCACTTAGATTTGGTATTATCAGAGATATATCCCATAATAGGGTCTGTAAAAGTATCGAAGAGCCTTGGAAAAAAGTAAATGACGCCCCACATCCAACCTGGAAAACCCAGATCTTGAACTAAGACAACCATAAAAATACCAAGCGCTGCCGGAAACATTTGATTGGCAAGCATGCCTATACCAAAAGCTATTTTTTGACCCATAGGTACTTTGGCACTTGTAACTGTTGCTGCGTTTTTCATTTTTCTAGTTTTGTTGGTTGGATATATACTTTATTAGTTTTTACTCTTAATTTAAATTAGTTTTCTTCAATTCCCTCTCAAACGATAATTCTATTCTGGTACTTTTTCGCTAGCCACATTAGAGGTTAAGACTGTTTCTAGTAAAGCTTCTTTACTACCATCATAAGTCTTAGTTATTGGTTGACCGTTTCTAGTCAAACCCTCAAAAACACCTTCATCTACCAAACTCCATAAAGAAAATTTTGCTTGACCATTCATTTCAAACAAACCGAAATGATTTTCTGAACCAATGGGATTTTTATCATCTTTCCAATGCTCGTCAAATGCTTCAAAGTAAAAACAAGAAATACCTTCTTCTTTTGTCCATTCTCGCATGTGCTTAAAATAAAGTCCTTGTTTATATTCATCGGCAGCCCTAGAACCTTCGG
>CALIAF010000028.1 GCA_938041335.1 uncultured Ulvibacter sp.
ACCATCCATATTTGGATCTACTTCTGTTCCGTTTGAAACTCCATCACCATCACAGTCAAAGGTATACCAATCACTAGTTGTATCTGTTAAATCTACATTCGCTAAATCTACTCCTATACAAGGATCATTTGGATCTGGATCTGTACCATTTGGTGTACCGTCGCCATCACAATCAATCGCTGCCCATACATCATAATTCGCATCACCAGGCATTGGAGCTGGTGTTCCTGCAGTTACCTCACAAGGATCATTTGGAGCTGGATCTGTTCCGTTTGGATCTCCATCACCATCACAATCAGCAGCTGCCCATATCTCATATGCAATCTGAATTGGATCTGTTAAAGCTAATCCCGGATCAATTGGAGCTGGTGTGCCATCGGCTACACTACAAGGATCGTTTGGATCTGTATTATCAGGACCTGTCGTACCATCCATATCTGGATCTACTTCTGTTCCGTTTGGAACTCCATCACCATCACAGTCAAAGGTATACCAATCACTCGTCGTATCTGTTAAATCTATATTCGCTAAATCTACTCCTATACAAGGATCATTCGGATCTGGATCTGTACCATTTGGTGTACCGTCACCATCACAATCAATCGCTGCCCATACATCATAATTCGCATCACCAGGCATTGGAGCTGGTGTTCCTGCAGTTACCTCACAAGCATCATTTGGAGCTGGATCTGTTCCGTTTGGATCTCCATCACCATCACAATCAGCGGCTGCCCATAAATCGTATGCTGCCTGCTCTGGAGTTCCTGCCATCATAGGATCTGTTGGCACAGGAGTCCCTGAGCTTACCCCACAAGGATCAGTTGGATCTGGATCACTTCCGTTAGGATCGCCATCACCATCACAATCTGAAATTAACCAAGCAGCTGAAGGTGTTTCTGTAACTAATAAATCATTATAAGAACACAAATCGGTTGGATCTGTAACATTGGCATCCATATCATTAACCCCATTACCATCAGGATCCAATTCATCACCATTGGTTACACCATCGCCATCACAATCTGCATCTTGATATGCTGTAGATGTTATCGTATAATCTTGGGAAGCGAAATCATAGTCACATAAATCATAAGGATCTGTATTTCCATCTTCGTCTCCATTTAACACTCCATCACCATCACAATCAGCAGCTTGCCATATTGGATTAGCGGCATCATAATCAGTGTATCCAGCTGTTTGAACAGGATCACAAGGATCCGACTCACTACTCATTCCTGAAGGGGCAGCTGGAGTAGAAGGGTCATCCATTCCAGTTATTTCTTCACAATCTGTCAAGCCATCTCCATCTGTATCAACAGTGTATAATCCAAAAGGATCACATTGGTTAGCAGGATCCGTTGACCCCATAGGGACAGCTGTAGTCGTTGGGTCATCTATTCCAGTAACTTCTTCACAATCTGTTAAGCCATCTCCGTCTGTATCAGTGGTTGGGCCACAATCTGTGTAATTTATGTCTACCGATGCAGGCCCGTCAGAGTTACCAGTAGCATTATCGGTAAGTGTATAATTTATTGGGTCTGGGTTTCCAAAATATCCTATTTCAGGAGTAAATGTTAATAAACCTGTTCCAGGATCGTAAGCCCAAGTACCTTGACCAGGTACTGTTACAGAACCATCAGGGTTCAACATTCCTCCAGGCACGCTTGTTTCATCAAGAGTAATTGTAACGTCTGAAAAAGTTGGTGTACTCCCATCTGGTAATTCATCATTACTCAAAATAGCTACCGAAACCGGATCTCCAAACGTATTATTATCACTCGTATCTGGTGTTGCCACTGGGTCACAAAACTCTACAAGCACCACAATTGCGGCTGTTGCACTCTCACAAGAATTAACATCTGTTTGAGTTACATAATATGTTGTTGGGCCATTTTCTACAGTAGTATCAATTGTAGGTTCTGAAATAGGGTTAGTACCTGCAGCATCATTATACCACAATAAATTGCCTGTTGCTGTAATAGAATTTGTAATTGGATCTGCTGTGTCTGCTACGCAATAGGTTATATCCATTGTTGTTGGAGCAACCGGTAATGCAAATACTTCTACATCATCTGATGCTGAACTCATACATCCATTTCCATCTGTATAATTATATGTTATTGTATGGACTCCAACTCCTGCTGATGCTGGGTCAAAGTCGTAATCCATTCCATTTCCATTATCTGTAACTCCAGGACCACTGTAAAATCCAGCATCACCTACTGCCGTTCCTTGAGCAGGTGTACCTCCAGAAAGACCAGATTGAACTCCTGCATCAATGCATAAATCTGCTGGAGCTGCAAAAGCTACTACTGGTAATGCGAAAACCTCTACATCACCTGTATCTGAAGAAGCACAACCTGAAATTGCATAAGTTATTGTATGTACGCCAACTCCTGCTGCTGCTGGATCAAAACTATAGGTCATTCCGTTAGCATCATCTGTAACTCCTGGGCCGCTATAAACACCTCCATTTGGAGCACCTCCACTTAATCCTAATTGAACACCTACATTAAGACACAAATCTGCTGGTGCTGTAAAGCTAACTACTGCTAAAGCTAAAACCGCTACATCATCTGATGCAGAATTTGAACATCCATTTCCATCTGTATAATCGTATGTTATTGTGTGCGTTCCAACTCCTGCAGCAGCGGGATCAAAACTATAGGTCATTCCATTTCCATCATCGGTAACTCCTGGCCCTGAATAAACACCACTATCTCCTGCAACTGAACCTTGTGGCGGAGTCCCCCCACTTAATCCTGATTGCACACCAGCTGTAATACATAAATCTGCTGGAGCTGTATAAGCTACAACTGGTAATGCAAATACTTCTACATCATCTGATGCTGAATTTGAACATCCATTTGCATCTGTATAATCGTATGTTATTGTGTGCGTTCCAACTCCTGCAGCAGCGGGATCAAAACTATAGGTCATTCCATTTCCATCATCGGTAACGCCTGTTCCTGAATAAACTCCGCCTGTTGGTGTACCGCCTGCTTGAGCAGATTGAACTCCTGCATCAATACATAAATCTGCAAGTGCCGTAAAAGCTACTACTGGTAATGCAAATACTTCTACATCATCTGATGCTGAACTCATACAACCATTTCCATCTGTATAATTATATGTTATTGTATGGACTCCAACTCCTGCTGCTGAAGGATCAAAACTATATGTCAATCCGTCTCCAGTATCAGTAACTCCCGCTCCTGAATAAACTCCGCCTGGTCCTGTTGGGGTTCCGCCTCCTTGACCTGCTTGAACGCCTGCATCTAAACATAAATCTGCAAGTGCTGTAAAAGCTACTACTGGTAGAGGATTCACTGAAAAAACAACATCAAAAGGATCACCTTCACACCCGTTAGTGGTAGTAGGAGTCACAGTATACGTAAGTACTATTGGAGTCGCTGTTGCATTGGTAAATGTTGTTGTGATTTCATTACCTGCACCACCTCCAGAACCTGAATCTGTTAAACCAATAGGAGCTGAAACTGCTGCCCAAGTAAATGTCGCGGTAGCATCTGCTGTAGTTAAATAAGAGTTTAAATCTATTGCCGTAGCATTGCCAGAACAAACGTCTGGAGCTGTGCCATCTGCAGCTAATTCCAACGATGTAATTGTAATTGAAGCTGAACACATTGCACTCATCTCATTACTACACGTTGTGTTTTCTACCCAGAAATTAACCGTGAGACTATTTAAATCTCTACAAGTAGTACCCGCAACAAAATCGTTATTTGCCGCGAGTGTATGATTACAAATTGGTGACGCAGTAGCAAGCAAAGCTGCTTCTTGTGCGGCTATCCAGTTTTGTACTGTTGTATCAATATCTCCAGATAAATCTGGTATTGTTAAATCGCTCACTGCGGTGCAGTTTACAACTGGCAATGGTGGATCTATCGTATATTCAAAATCCCACGTAGCATTGTTAAAATCACAATCTGTATAGGTATATCGATATATTCTTGTCCCACCGCAACTTACAGAAGGTAAACTATTAATCGTATCTGTAAGAACAGCCGTTAATGTATTACCACATGCGTCTTGAACTGTAGGCGTTGTTATGGTACTAGAAAGCGCATCTGCCTCACAATCTACCATCATAGCGCCTGGCGCATCTGTAATTGTAAATGTAGGTTGCACCACAGATACATTATAGGCCCAATCTTGAGAATTCCCCGAACAATCTGTATAGATGTAAGTATAGGTAGTTATACCACATTGCCCCATTACCTGTGGATTTGTGATAAGAGGATCTGCAGGGACAGCTGTAAGCGTCACCCCACAATTATCTACTACCGTAGGAAAATCTGCATTGGTTGGCGCCAAGATATCTGCCGCACAATCGACCTCTACAGTGACATCTGTTGGATCTGTAAAAGGCAGATATACTATGTTATACACATAATCCCAAGTATCCGATTGAGTAGCACAATCTGTATACGTATATCTATAGGTTCTTGTACCTTCACAGGTAAAAGGATCTGGATTATCAATAATACTCTGGTCAGGCGTAAGTGTAGTCCCACAAGAGTCTACAACCGCTGGAGGAGTAATACCCACACCATCTGCAGCAGACTCACAGGCTACTTGCTCTGCACCAGGCGCATCGGTGATTGTAAAGGGGGCGCGTATCACTTCTGTTAAAGTTTGGGTAAAAACAGCATCTGGAATTACCGTTAATACAGCAGGATTACTAGGATTAAAAAATCCGTTTAATTCGTCAGGTATAGATAAGGTCCAAGTTCTAGTAGATGTATCAACGTTTGGACAAAAATCTAACATTCCACTATCTACATAACTTACTTCTGCTAAACAATAAGCCGCTTCTGCAACTGTTGTTGTTCCTGCAGTTGTAACAACTGGCGGAATTGTAACGTCTCCACCTAATGTTTCATATAATTCTAAATCAAAACATCCTGAAAAATCTGGTTCTGCGCCGTCATCCGTACAAGCTATAGTAGCCGCTGGCGGTGCGCTTCCAAAATCAATTGGCGCACAATTAGAAAATATTATCGTGAAATCTGCGGTAGAAAAACCACCTTGTTTCCATGCAAGTACTCTTATGCTACCCCCAGATGTAATGGTTGTTGATATAGTTAATTCAGATGAACCACCTGTTGTAACTGGTGTAGCACAACTTCCAGGTCCAGAAGCTTGCCCTTCAAAAATAGCTCCACGTTGACCAGACCCACCTACCACTACAGTCATACACATGACAGGTGTGCAACAAGCCCCAAGACTTGCGAAATCGGGTGCCGTAATATCTAATTGTACAGCAGATGGTTGATTTCCAATACCTGGATCGCAAGAAGTAGGGTTGTAACCCGAACTTACTTTAAAAACATCACTAAAAACAGATTCCACTCCATCAAAAACAATATCCGCTTGATTGAATCCAGAACTATTTTCAGGTGCCCCTGGTACAATATAGCCGTAAGTAACCGTTGCTTGACCAAAAGAAGTTTGAGAAAAAAACAAAGCTATCAACACAAAAAACACGAAAGTAAAGGGTTTTAACTTAGCAGTGTTAAAATTTGACCTAGGAGTAATTTTATTCATAATGGAAAAAATTTAGTTTAACTAAAAATGTAATCTTATTTATTCAATTCTGTTGAATCAAAAAACACGCACATTGGGGCAATAATCACCACTATACATACGGTCATAAAATTACGTTAAAATTACAATCTGACTAAATATTCGCTTAAAAACATCAATCCTTTCGATAAAATGCATTTATTTTAGATTAAGCGCAATTTACTTCATTTTAACAGTGTATTTCATCAGATAATTCAGTTATTTCACAGAGATGCGGAGGCGAAAAAGACTCAATTTTTTCTAATTATTATTGAAATTTCGTCAATAAACCTAATTTTTAGTTGTTCATCCCAATAAATCAAAAAAAAAAAAAATTTGATTGCAAACACAAAGGTTAAACAAAATTAAGAGCAAATATCTCGGTTTTAAGGCCTCCATTAATGGTCATACTTGAGACCAAAACCAGAATCTGCAAATAAAATTTTAAAAATAAAATGTTGCCTAGTATTCATTTCTTGAGACTAATTTCACGAAAAAATAAAACCCATATATAAGAACACATTTATGTAATTCCACATTGTAAAATAAAAACCTCCTTTAAAATAGGTAAATTTTTATAAAATCATTTTTAAGCTGTTTTAAATCCATTAAATACCAACCCCTTTACTTGACTTCATCTTTCAATAATTTCGCTTTTAAATCATCTTATTTCGATCGTATAATTATAGTGATTATTTATGTTGTAAGCTTTTTGTATAGATAATTTTTATTAAAAAGATTTTATTATTATGTTTGTAATATTCATAAATATCTTAAATTTGCCAACTCTTTAAAAGAGAAACGTTCTTTCCCGATCCATCGGGATTCATTTTTTAGAAAAACTGGAAGTAAAAGAATTTCAGAATACGCGAAAATAGCTCAGCTGGTAGAGCGCCACCTTGCCAAGGTGGAGGTCGCGGGTTCAAATCCCGTTTTTCGCTCTGCTTCGATACATTTTTTCAACCTTATGGTTAAAAATATTCAGCAACCTTTAAACGGTTTATGAATTTAAAATCGAATAATACATACCAATATTGATTGTGTCATTGACATAATCAAGCTGCTCGAGTGGTGGAATTGGTAGACACGCTGGACTTAAAATCCAGTGGTCAGTAATGGCCGTACGGGTTCAAGTCCCGTCTCGAGTACAGATGAGTAGGAAGCCAAGTCGATAGACTTGGCTTTTTGCATTTTATAAATATGATGCTCGCATCTAATATTTATTAAATGCAAAAAGACAAAGACGCGTAGCGGATGGCTTCATACTTTGACAATGTTCGAACAGGACTCGCCGCAGGCAATTCCCGTCTCTCCAAATATTCAAAACAATAATAAATACATCAAATTGTATTTAAATGCAAAAAGACAAAGACGCGTAGCGGATGGCTTCATACTTTGACAATGTTCGAACAGGACTCGCCGCAGGCAATTCCCGTCTCGAGTACAGATGATAAAAAACCGAATCTCACGATTCGGTTTTTTTGTTTCATAAAAGAAGGAAGTCGTTATTGTGCCCCTCACCTCTTTTGTTATTTATTTTAAGCTCGGCTTCGATTTCGATTTCAAATTCTTCTGGCCCTCACCCCTAGCCCCTCTCCCATATAAGATATATTTATGTAAAATAATAATTGCGCGAGGGAGAGGGGAATGGCTTTGTTATGTATTTTTGGCTTTGATTTCGATTTCAAATTCTTCTGGCCCTCACCCCTAGCCCCTCTCCCATATAAGATATATGTATGCAAAAAAATAATTGCGCGAGGGAGAGGGGAATGGCTTTGTTATGTATTTTCGGCCTTTATTTTAAGAAGAAGTGTTTGAGTAATTTTAATTTTCCGAAAAATTGTAACGAAGCCTACTTGCTTTTTTTAACACTAGCACTTTTCACCAACATCCTTTTCATTTCATTCAATTTCATTAAAGCTTCAACAGGAGTTAAGGTATCAATATCAATTTCAGAAATTTCATCTCGTAGCTCTTCCAGCAATGGATCATCTAGTTTAAAGAAGCTTAGCTGCATTTCTTCTTCAGAAATTTTCTTCATTTGATCGCTGAGCTCCTCAGAAGAATGGCTTTTTTCTAGGCGTTTTAATATTTTATTGGCTCGATTTAAAACGGCCTGCGGCATTCCAGCCATCTTCGCTACATGTATCCCAAAAGAGTGATGTGATCCTCCCGGAACCAATTTCCGAAGAAACAAAACATCATCTTTTAATTCTTTTACAGACACGTTGTAGTTTTTAATACGCGGAAAAGTCTCTGTCATTTCATTAATCTCATGATAATGCGTAGCAAACAACACCTTTGCATGACTTGGATGCTCGTGTAAGTATTCACTAATGGCCCAAGCAATTGAAATACCGTCATAAGTGCTTGTACCTCTACCTATCTCATCTAATAGTACCAGACTTCTTTCGCTAATATTATTAAGAATACTCGCCGTCTCGTTCATCTCTACCATAAAAGTAGACTCCCCCATACTAATGTTATCGCTTGCGCCTACCCTCGTAAAAATTTTGTCTATAACCCCCATTCGTACGGCACCAGCTGGAACAAAACTTCCCATCTGTGCCAAAAGCACTATCAAAGCTGTTTGCCTAAGTATCGCACTCTTACCACTCATATTTGGACCCGTAATCATAACTATCTGCTGGTGCTCTCTATCTAGAAAAACATCATTACTTATAAAAGGAGCGTCTGGTGGCAACTGTTTTTCTATCACAGGATGACGGCCATCTTTAATCTCAAGATCTGTCGTTTCGTCAAACAAAGGCCGTGTGTAGTTTGCTACTGCGGCTTGGGTAGCAAAAGAACACAGGCAATCCATTTCTGCAATTAATTTTGCGTTCTGCTGTACGGGCGAAATATAGTGTATCATCCATTGCACTAGCTTCGCGAAAATCTCCTGCTCTAAAGCACCTATCTTTTCTTCAGCACCTAATATCTTAGACTCATATTCTTTTAGCTCTTCTGTGATATATCGCTCCGCATTTACCAAGGTTTGTTTTCTAATCCACTCCTCCGGCACCTTATCCTTATGGGTATTACGTACCTCTATATAATAACCAAACACATTATTACTCGCTATTTTTAAAGATGTAATTCCTGTGCGTTCTGTCTCGCGCGCCAGCATTTGATCTAGATATTCTTTACCATCTGTCGCTAAGGCTCTCAGCTCATCCAGCTCTTCATGAAAACCAGATGCGATGGCATTTCCTTTTGCTATGTTTACAGGCGCCTCTTCATTAATGGTCTCTTTTATCTTATTGCGCAACACTTCACATTCTTGAAGTTGATCTCCCAATATCTTTAAAGACTCATTTGTACTTGCTTCGGAAATGTTCTTGACTGGAACAACAGCTTCTAAAGAATTTTTTAGCTGTATCACTTCACGCGGACTTATTTTCCCGGTGGCTACTTTAGAAATCAATCTTTCTAAATCACCAATGCGCTTAATGTTTGTTCTCACCTTGTCTAACACAACTGGCTCCTCTAACAAATAACTCACCACCTCATGACGGCGGGTAATCTTGGCTACATTTTTAAGTGGCAATGCCATCCATCTTTTTAGCATACGACCCCCCATTGGAGAAATCGTTTTATCTATAATATCCAGAAGCGTTACCGCATTTTGCTGATTGCTATGATAGAGCTCTAAGTTTCTAATGGTAAAACGGTCCATCCAGACATATTCATCTTCTGCAATGCGTGCCACTTTAGTAATGTGTTGTAGCTTATTATGCTGGGTTTCTCCTAAATAATGCAAAGCAGCACCACTAGCAATAATGCCCTGTTCTAAGTGGTCAATACCAAAACCTTTTAGATTTTTTGTATCAAACTGTTTCTGCAAGGTTTCATCTGCATAGTCTTTTTGAAACACCCAATCTTCAAGGTGAAAAACGTGAAAGTTATCGCCAAAAGTATCAGAAAACAGCTTCCGTTTTTGCTTGCTGAAGAGGACTTCGCTGGGATTAAAGTTTTGCAATAGTTTATCTATATACTCCGCATTCCCTTCAGAAGTTAAAAACTCTCCGGTAGATATGTCTAGAAATGAAACACCAATTTTACCTTGTTTTAACGAATTCCCGCCAGTTTTTGAGAGATTCCCGCCTGCGCGGGAACTAAAGTGCACCGCAGCTAAAAAATTATTAGACTTAGATTGTAATATGTCATCATTTAAGGCAACACCAGGTGTCACTAACTCTGTCACCCCGCGTTTAACAATCGTCTTTGTCATTTTTGGATCTTCCAGTTGATCACAAATAGCCACCCTGCAACCAGCCATTACTAGTTTTGGCAGGTAGGTGTTTAAAGAGTGATGTGGAAAACCGGCAAGCTCTATTTTATCTCCGCCATTATTTCTAGCCGTAAGTGTAATGTTTAATATGCCTGCAGCTTTAATGGCATCTGCGCCAAAAGTTTCATAAAAATCTCCCACTCTAAACAACAACAGAGCATCAGGGTACTTCACCTTAATGGCATTGTATTGTTTCATTAAAGGAGTGACTTTTTTTGGCTTGCTCATATTTATTGCCCACGCAGGTGGGTAGTAAGGTCCGCGCAGGCGGGTACCTTTTTAATTGTTAACTTAATTTTAAAACATATAAAAATACTCAAACCCCTAAACTTTCCGAAGTAAAACCACTAAGGAGTTATGCACTTTTAGAGCGTAGAAAAGCTAATTTATCAACAAAGGAGCGCTCACCAAAATTTCTACGACTTACAGCCTTGAAAAGTTTGACTCTCCCAGAGGGAGAATAATTGGGGTTAAAGGATTGTTTTGTCTGTCTGAGTCTGTCGAAGACCCGCGAAGATCTGCCGTAATATTAAGACTTACTCGGGTGGCACTTAGACAAGCTCTTGTGACAAAAATTATTATTCATATTAAAACTAACTGTCACCCTGAGCTTGTCGAAGGGCGAGTGAAAACTACAGTTTAATGATTGCTTGATTATTCTAGGAGTGCACTTCGACAAGCTCTTGTGACAATACTTGATTAAAAACCAAAAACTGGAGTTGTCAGTCTGAGCTTGTCGAAGACCCGCACAACTATGTTGTAATTCACGACTCACTCCGGTGACACGTAGACAAGCTCTTGTGACAAGATTCTAAGCAACTTCCTTACCATTAACAAAAATACTATGCGTCACGGCCACACTATTTGCCATAGTAATGGACACAGAGCAGTACTTCTCAAAACTCAACTGGCCAGCGCGTTTTGCTTTTGTAGGATCTATATCTCCTTCCAGAAAAACAGAAACGTGCATCGCAGAAAAAGGCTTAGCTTCTTTAACAGACCGGCGTTCACCTTCCACTTCCATTTTGTAGCCAGTAACTAGCTGTCTTTGCTTTTCTAAAATGTAAATGATATCAATCGCACTGCATGCACCTACACCCATTAAAAGCAACTCCATTGGGCTAGCACCTTTAGCGTTTGCTTGAGACGTATTATCTATTAAAATAGGAGTATTCGTTGTACCGAGTGCCTCAAAGTGGTAGGCATCATTTTTGCGTTCTAGGCTCACTTTTAATGAAGGAATCGTTTCCATATGTAAGAAGTCTTTGATTTTATGGTGGCAAAGGTAAGACAACCTATCTAAAAAAAATGACCGCATACAAACAGTAAAACTGAGCGCTTATATTTTGTTTAAATCAATTAAAACAATGAAGATGCAATGGCTTTAATGTTATCACTTTTTCCCATAGAATAGTAGTGTAATACGGGAACTCCCGCGGCAATGAGCTCTTTACTTTGCTGTGTGCACCACTCCACTCCTAATTGCCTGACGGCTTTATTATCCTTACATTTAACCACTCCAAGTATTAAATCATCTGGCAGCTCTAAGCTAAATCGATGCGGAATTAAATTCAACTGTTTTTTTGTAGCTATTGGCTTAAGCCCAGGAATGATAGGCACCGTAATCCCTGCAGCTCTACATTTATCCACAAAAGCAAAATACTTTCTGTTATCAAAAAACATTTGCGTGACAATATAGGTTGCACCATTATTAATCTTCTTCTTTAAAAAATGAACATCGCTATCCAAACTAGGCGCCTCCATGTGCTTTTCTGGATATCCAGCGACGCCTATACAGAAATCCGTTTTTGCTTGGTTCAATATTTCTGCATCTAAATACTTTCCTGCATTTAATTCTGAAATTTGCTCCACTAGATCACTGGCATAAGAATGCCCCTCTTTTTCTGACGTAAAATAGGTTTCACTTTTTACGGCATCGCCACGCAAGGCCATTACATTGTCAATACCTAAAAACCCAAGGTCAATAAGAAAATTCTCTGTGTCTTCTTTAGTAAAACCTCCACATAAAATATGTGGTATCGCGTCTACTTGATATTTATTCTGTATCGCAGCACAAATACCCACCGTTCCTGGTCGTTTACGTACGACCTTCTTTTGCAGCAAGCCATTTGCTAACTCATTGTACACATATTCTTCTCGATGATACGTAACATCAACAAAAGGAGGCTTAAACTCCATTAAAGGATCCATTTGATCAAAGATTTGTTTAATATTTTGCCCTTTTAATGGCGGCAATATCTCAAAGGAGAATTGTGTTTTTCCGCCGGCATTATGTATGTGGTCTGTTACTTTCATAAATTCCCTTGAAGAAGGGAATCTCACCCAACTAATTTTTTAAATCGAGTATTACGACTCCTTTCAATACAAACTCAGTTTGGAGCTTATTTCAAATTCTTCGCCTTGATACTAGATAGTGATTATTATGTGATGCTGTTCAAAGCTTTCGTTTCAGCCTATATCGATTTTCATACGTCCCTATTCCTTGCAAATTTCCCTCTTTGTTATTCATTTTAGTCATCGTCTTAGCTACTTTTATGAGATCCCTGCCTTCGCAGGCATTCTTAATCTGCAAGATTAGGGGCCAGCCATTTCATTGCTTTTTCTTCAGAAATGCTCTTTCGAGAAGCAAAGTCTTTTACTTGATCCTCGTTTATTTTTCCAAGCCCAAAATAGCGCGCTTCTGGGTTTGCAAAATAATACCCCGATACGGAAGCCGCTGGCCACATTGCTAAGCCACTCGTCAACTCAACCCCAATATTCTCTTTCACCTTTAATACTTCCCAAATAGTTTCTTTTTCCAAATGATCTGGACAGGCTGGATACCCTGGTGCTGGACGAATGCCTTTGTACGTTTCTTTTATTAAATCATCGTTACTCAAAGCCTCATCCGCTGCATATCCCCAATGATTGGTACGTACTTTTTTATGTAAATATTCGGCAAACGCCTCGGCTAACCTATCTGCTAAAGCTTTTACCATTATGCTGTTATAATCGTCATGTGCTGCTTCGTATTTTTCTGCTAGTTCTTTTGTTCCAAAACCAGTGCTCACACAAAAACAACCCATATAATCTTGAATTCCAGACGCTGTAGGTGCAATAAAATCTGCAAGGGCGATGTTAGGGCGTCCCGTAGCTTTTTTTGATTGTTGGCGTAGGGTTCGGAAAATATAGTTCTCTACCTGCCCTTCGACAAGCTCAGGGTGACTGTTAATTTTGTTTGTAATAATGTGGTTTTCGAAAGGCTCTGGGTGACTGTTGGAATTGTTTGTCACACTGAGCCTGTCGAAGTGCTTCCCAGTTATCTCAATGTCATCATCATTCACAGTATTCGCTTCAAACAATCCAAAAACAGCTTTTGCAGTGAGTAGTTTTTCCGATATGATCTTGTCTAGAATGACTTGTGCATCTGCAAACAGCTCTGTTGCCTGTTCTCCTACTACTTCATCCCTTAATATCCTCGGGTACTTTCCGTGAAGGTCCCAACTTCTAAAAAACGGCGACCAATCAATATAATCTCGTAATATTGCAATATCAAAATTATCAATAATCTGCAGGCCCAATTCTTTAGGGGTTACTATTTCTGAAGTACGCCAATCTATTTGAAACTTATTCTTTCTAGCTCCTTCTATTGAAACATATTCTTTAATACGTTGACGTCCTAAAAAGCTCTCTCTAAAGACTTCATAGTCTTTTTTTAAATCCCTTTTATAGCGCACCTTCTTTTCTTTTTGAAGCAAGTTTCCTACTACGGTTACGGCACGTGAAGCATCATTTACATGGACTACCGCGTGCTTGTACTGCGGATCAATCTTTACCGCTGTATGCGCCTTACTTGTAGTTGCTCCACCTATCATTAAAGGCACTTCAAAGTTTTGACGCTCCATTTCTTTAGCCAGAAAAACCATCTCGTCTAAAGAGGGAGTAATTAACCCACTGAGACCAATAATATCTACTTGATGTGCCTTAGCTTCAGCAATTATTTTTTCTGGCGGCACCATGACGCCTAGGTCAATAATTTCATAATTATTACACGCTAATACTACAGAGACAATGTTTTTTCCAATATCATGGACATCGCCTTTTACGGTAGCCATCAAAACACGAGGTGCTCTTGTTTCTTCTAATGATTCTTCTTTAACTCCTTGTTCTTTTCGCTTTCTTTTGTCTTCTTTTTTCTCTTCCTCAATAAACGGCTCTAAATATGCCACGGCTTTTTTCATCACTCGGGCGCTTTTTACAACTTGCGGGAGAAACATTTTTCCATCCCCAAAGAGATCACCCACCACATTCATTCCCGTCATTAAATTACCTTCAATAACTTCTATTGTTTTTTCGCTAGACTGACGGGCTTCTTCCACGTCTTCAATAATATATTGATCAATCCCTTTTACTAGTGCTCGTGTAATACGAGACTGGAGAGGTTCTTTTCGCCAACTCAAATCAACAGTGCTTTCTTTGGCTTTCCCTACCACCGTTTCGGCAAAATCTAAAAGACGTTCTGTAGCATCCGTTCTTCTATCAAACATTACATCTTCTACGTGATCTAATAATGTTTTAGGAATGTTATCATAAATCTCAAGCATTGTAGGATTTACAATCCCGATGTTCATTCCGGCTTTAATAGCGTGATATAGAAACACAGAGTGCATCGCTTCTCGAACAGGATTATTTCCGCGGAAACTAAAACTCACATTACTCACACCGCCACTCACATTACAATAGGGAAGGTTTTCTTTTACCCACTTTGTGGCCTCTATAAAATCTATGGCGTTACGGCGATGTTCTTCCATCCCTGTTGCCACTGGGAAAATATTTAAATCAAAGATGATATCCTCTGGAGCAAAATTGACTTGGTTCACTAAAATATCATACGAACGCTTAGCAATCTCACAACGACGGTCATAGTTATCTGCCTGTCCCACCTCATCAAAAGCCATGATTATCACAGCTGCACCATATCGTTTTACCAATTTTGCGTGATGCATAAACTCAGCCTCACCTTCTTTTAAACTTATAGAGTTAACCACACATTTACCTTGCACTACCTGCAATCCTGCTTCAATAATCTCCCATTTAGAACTATCTATCATTATAGGAACTCTCGCAATATCTGGCTCGGCAATCACAAGGTTTAAAAAGGTAACCATGGCTTCCTTTCCATCAATCAAACCATCGTCCATATTGATATCAATAATCTGGGCCCCGCCCTCTACTTGATCTCTTGCTACAGAAAGTGCTTCTTCAAATTTTCGATCCTTTATTAACCTTAAAAACTTTTTAGAACCAGCGACATTTGTGCGCTCTCCTACGTTTATAAAATTTGATTCTGGAGTAATAACAAGTGGTTCAAGTCCTGATAACTTGAGTACTCGTTTTTTTTGTAAAGAACCAACCAAGGCTGTGGAATTTTGCATGAATTAATAAAAGTTTAGTTAAGGGTTGTAATTGACGTTAACAATCTTGGTTCGTATTCTTTTGCAATCTGCGCTATTGCCTCAATGTGTGGTGGCGTTGTACCACAACATCCACCTATAATATTGATTAATTTTTTATCTAAATATTCGCGTATTTGTGTTGCCATTTGATCTGGTGACTCGTCATATTCTCCAAAAGCGTTTGGTAAACCTGCATTAGGATAGGCAGAGATGGCAACGTCTGTCCTAGCCGCAATCGCTTCTAAATGCGGTGTTAATTGTTTTGCTCCTAGCGCACAATTAAAACCAACACTCAATAAAGGGATGTGCGAAATAGAAATCAGAAAAGCCTCGGCCGTTTGCCCAGATAGGGTTCTCCCAGATGCATCTGTGATGGTACCACTAATCATAATTGGGACTTCGATGTTTCGTTCTTCTTTCACTTCTTCTATGGCAAATAATGCTGCTTTTGCATTAAGTGTATCAAAAATAGTCTCCACTAAAAGTAAATCCGCCCCACCATCTAATAATGCTTCGGCTTGCTGCTTGTACGCGATGCGCAATTCATCAAAACGGATCGCTCTAAATCCTGGATCATTAACATCTGGCGACATACTTGCCGTCTTATTTGTTGGCCCTATAGCTCCTGCAACAAATCTTGGTTTATGTGGCTCCTTTTCAGTAAACTCATCTGCAACTCGACGTGCAATTTTTGCACTTTCAAAATTTAACTCATACACTAAATCTTCCATATCATAATCTGCCATTGCGATAGTTGTCCCAGAAAATGTATTTGTCTCAACGATATCTGCCCCAGCCGCAAAATACTTTGCATGCACATCTGCAATTGCGCTTGGCTGTGTAATACTCAATAAATCATTATTCCCTTTCACGGGTTTATGAAAATCTGCAAATCTTTTTCCTCGGAAATCTTCTTCGCTAAACTTATAGCGCTGTAACATGGTTCCCATCGCTCCATCGAGAATGAGAATTCTATCTTGTAAAGCCCGCTTTAAAGTACTATTGTGTTTCATTTGCTATGATTTTTTTTATGAATCGCTCCGATGAATACCTTATTTTATCTTTTCGCTCAATCTCAATATATCTCCAAAGACTCCCCTTGCAGTCACTTCTGCTCCAGCTCCTGCTCCTTGGATTACAATTGGATTTTTTCCATAATTTTCTGTGTAAATTTCAAAAATGGTATCACTTCCTTTTAGTTGACCTATCACTGAATCCTTATCAACCTCAACCAAACGCACCGCTAGTTTTGCCCCATTACTTTTAGTTAAATCGCCAGCTAATTCTGCTACATACCGTAGTACTTTTCCCTCTCGACAATTTGATTTTTTAATTTTATAGGGGACATCTAGGTAATGAAGACCTTTCAGAAAATCTTCTTTTGAGCCACCCCTCAAATCTTTAGGCACCAGATTTTCAATCTTTACATCTTCTAGTTCATTGTGCAGATCTAATTCTCTCGCCAGAATTAATAATTTTCTGGCCACATCATTACCATTCAAATCTTCTCTTGGGTCAGGTTCTGTATATCCCTTTCTTATGGCACGACTTAACACTTCACTAAAGGGTAGATTCCCATTGCTGTAGGTATTAAAAATATAACTCAACGATCCGGAGAACACTCCTCTTATTTTTGTGATATTCTCGCCACTTGCATGTAACAACGCAATAGTATCAATAAGCGGCAAACCTGCTCCAACATTAGTTTCATACAAGTAGTTTTTATTGTACTGTTGTAGCTTTGTTCGCAAACTCGTGTAAAAATCTAATGATTTTGTGTTTCCTTTTTTATTAGAAGAAATTAGATGAAATCCGTTTTCTACAAGTTGCTCATATTGCTCAACAAAGACCTCGTCTGCTGTATTATCTATGGCTATACAATTTTCTAATTTGTGCTTTTTCACAAATTTGAAAATATCCTCGATACGGTAGCTTTCTCCTTTTATATTTTTCTGGATCTCCCAGTTCTCGTCAATGCCCTTTACATTGAATAGTGCTTTTGTCGAGTTTGCAACTGCAATAATTTTTACATTAAGATCTCGACGTGCTAGCAATGATTGTTGTTTTGCTAAAATCTGTTCAATTAGGGCTTGACCTACTAGACCATGGCCAAATATCACTAAGTTAATATCTGACTTTCTTAAACCTTCAAGGTTTATTTTTTGAATGGATGTTTCTATTGTTGTACTCATGTTGTTGTAATTTAAATGTCCATTAAAACACAGTGAAATTTCACGGAGGTATCGACCGCTGTATGGACTTCGTTTTGTTCTTTTATGACGTTTGGGCGAATTTATTTGTAGATACCTTCTCAAAAGTCTCCTTCAAATCTTTAATTAAATCTTCGGCTTCTTCAATACCGCAGCTTAAACGAATGAGTGAGTCTTTAATACCGGCTTCTAAGCGTTTCTCTCTAGGTACTGAGGCATGGGTCATTTGTGGAGGATGGCACAACAAACTTTTCACCCCACCCAAGCTTTCTGCCAGTTTAAAATAATTAGTGTTAGTGACAAAAGCGTTAGCAGCAGGAACCGTATTTTCTTTTAGTGTAAAAGATACAATACCGCCATATAATCCATTTTGTTGTTGCTTCGCTATTTCGTGATTCTTATGAGATGTTAGTCCCGGAAAATAAACGTCATCTACAGCTTGGTGGTTTGTTAAGAACCTTGCGACTTTTTCTGCGTTTTCGCATTGTTTGCGATATCTAATATCTAATGTTTCTATGCCTCTAATGGTTAAAAAACAATCCCAAGGTCCCAGAATTCCTCCACTGGCGTTTTGTATAAACTTAATACGCTCAGATAAGGACGCCGTTTTTGTAACGACTAATCCAGCCACTAAATCGCTGTGTCCGCCTATATATTTTGTGCCACTATGCACAATAATGTCTGCTCCTAATGTGAGGGGTTGTTGCGCGATAGGACTGGCAAATGTGTTGTCAACTACCAAGAGCGCATCTATACTTTTAGCAATCTTACTAATCTTTTTTATGTCTGAAACTTTAAGTGTTGGATTTGTAGGCGACTCAATCCAGATAAATTTGGTTTTACTGCTCACAGCTTTTGCCACATTATCTGCATCTGTAGTATCTACATACTTTACGGTAATGCCTAGCTTTTCATACACATGTGTGAATAAGCGATACACACCGCCATAAATATCATCTACTGCAATAATCTCATCACCAGAAGATAGCAATTTTAACACGGCATCAATTGCTGCGAGTCCTGTACCAAAAGCAAAAGCGCTATCGCCTCCTTCTAGTCCTGCGACAATATCTTCTAAGGCTTTACGCGTTGGATTATTACTACGGGCATAGTCATACCCTTTATTTACACCAGGAGCGTCCTGAATAAATGTTGAAGTTTGGTACACGGGTACCGAAATTGAACCCGTTAATGGGTCACTTGGAATCGAATGAATAATTTTTGTTGCACTCATTTTTCTAATTTGTTTTGATTTCGCTTTGTGTTTTTATTGCGAAATCTATTAATACTAATTTTAGAAAAATGTTATAAGAATTGACTACAATACTCAGAAAGAGCATTGGTTGGTCGTTATCTATCTTCGATTAAAAATCGATGTAGAATGTAGCACCTTCTTAATATGAGATTCCCGCCTGAGTGGGAAATTAAGGGTTGCTAAGGCTTCAAAGGGTCTAATCCCTCCGCCTTTCTTGATAACATTTTCAATAAAGCTTTGAACTTTGTTGAGAACTCGTTTAGAATTCTGCACAAATATTGTGAAAAATATTCTACACTTCCTAATTAAAAAGAATATTTTTCTGTTAATTAAATTATCTTATTGATATTTAGATATATTTTCTTCACATACAAATTTGTATAGTTTTTAATTCTAAGTCACTTCAAAAACAGGAAAACTTAATCACTTCATTAAAACTTCTTAAGTCATAATAATGTATAATCTTTTTCTAAAATGTAAAGATTCGTAGTATCTTTGTGACCTATTTAGAGGATAGATTTGACTGATTGCAACCTCTTCTGAGATTTTTAATATTTCAGAAAAAACGCTAAAAAGAAATATTACATTATTGTAATTTTTACTGACGATTTCCGTCAAATCTACCCACAAAATTTACATTTTAAATTCAGCATATGGCGTATTTATTTACTTCAGAGAGTGTTTCTGAAGGACATCCAGATAAAGTTGCAGATCAAATAAGTGATGCATTAATTGACAACTTTTTAGCCTTTGACCCACAGTCTAAGGTAGCTTGCGAAACATTGGTAACTACTGGACAAGTGGTACTTGCTGGCGAGGTAAAAAGCGATACGTACTTAGATGTTCAAAAAATAGCGCGGGATGTAATTAATAAGATTGGTTACACAAAAAGCGAGTATATGTTTGATGGTAATTCTTGTGGTGTGTTTTCTGCCATACACGAGCAATCGCCAGATATTAATCAAGGTGTAGATCGTAAAAACAAAGAAGATCAAGGAGCGGGTGACCAGGGAATGATGTTTGGGTATGCCACAGATGAAACTGAGAACTATATGCCACTCGCCTTAGAGCTTTCTCACCAACTACTTATTGAGCTTGCGGCATTAAGACGTGAAGGAACAGAAATCTCTTACCTACGACCAGATTCTAAAAGTCAAGTAACTATAGAGTATAGTGATGATAACGTACCCCAACGCATAGATGCAATTGTAGTATCTACGCAGCATGATGATTTTGACGACAGCGATGATGTGATGTTAGCGCAAATTAAAAAAGACATTGTTTCTATTTTAATACCACGTGTTAAAGCAAAATTTCCTGCTGCTATTCAGGCTTTATTTAATGACAACATTACGTATCATATTAACCCAACAGGAACTTTTGTTATCGGTGGCCCTCACGGTGACACTGGATTAACAGGTCGTAAAATTATTGTAGACACTTACGGTGGTAAAGGCGCACATGGTGGCGGTGCTTTTTCTGGAAAAGACCCAAGTAAAGTAGACCGGTCTGGAGCTTATGCAACAAGACATATTGCAAAAAACTTAGTTGCTGCTGGATTATGTAAAGAGGTATTAGTTCAAGTTTCTTATGCTATTGGTGTTGCCAAGCCTACCAGCATTAATGTAGAAACATATGGCACTGCAAACGTAGATATGACAGACGGAAAAATAAGTAAAGTAGTAGAAACCATTTTTGATATGCGCCCTTACTTTATAGAAGAGCGTCTTAAATTAAGAAACCCTATTTATTCTGAAACTGCCGCTTATGGGCACATGGGTCGTACTCCAGAAACTAAAAATGTAAGCTTTACTTCGCCTTCTGGAGACACTGTCACTAAAGAAGTAGAGACGTTTACCTGGGAAAAACTAGATTATATAGACCAAGTAAAAGCCGCTTTTAATTTGTAGTTTTTCTTCGGAAATATTAAATATTTGAGACCGCGCTGTTGCTTTTGCAACGGGGCGGTTTTTTTGTGGATGCTATTGTTTTATCTTTATAACAATAAACACAATTAATATGCGATCTCTACTCTTCTCAATTTCTATACTGACCCTTCTTTCTTGCAACGCCCAAACAGAAAAGCCTGCAGCAGACCACAATGACTCCCATCACAATAATGGTGGTTGGGTGATCACAGAAAATGAGATGCTGCACAAAAACCGCACCCACGAGAGCGGCCGTATGCAGTTTAAACTAGTCAACTCAAAATATCAGAATGAAGAGTACGTATTTGACCAAGTACTAGAAGACATAAAACGATTAAGTGATGAAAGATATGCAGCACTTGCGCCAATGATTCTTGAGCAAGATATCACAACACTGCAGCATCATGTGGGCAGCGGTAAAATGACCTACGAAGAACTTACCTTATTCTATTTAAAAAGGATGTTTATTTACGAGACTAATCCTTCCACTTCACTACATAGTATTATCTCTATTAATCCAAATGTTGTTGCTCAAGCACGATCAAAAGATCAAAGTTGGCGTCAAAAACGTAGTGACATCTTTGGGATGCCTATTTTATTAAAAGACAATATAGACACCAAAGACATGAAAACTACTGCAGGTGCTTTTGTTCTAAAAGACAACCAGCCGGCAGAAAATGCGGAACTCGTAGCTAATATTATTTCTAATGGTGGCTTGATTATCGGGAAAGCCAACTTGAGTGAATGGGCGTACTATTTTTGTAGCGGCTGCCCTTTGGGCTATAGCGCAATAGGAGGACAAACCTTAAACCCCTATGGACGTGGCGCCTTTGAAACCGGAGGTAGTAGCGCAGGTAGCGGAGTAGCAACCGCTGCTAATTATGCTGTCGCTGCCGTTGGCTCTGAAACCTCTGGATCTATTATATCACCTTCAAGCCAGAACAGTGTAGTGGGCTTAAAACCAACTACAGGGGCTTTAAGTGGTAAAGGCATCGTGCCAATATCTCATACACTTGACACCGCAGGGCCTATGGCAAAAAGTGTGGCCGATGCAGAAATTCTATACTGGGCAATGAAAAACGGAGCACAAGGTGGAGGTGCAACCAATATAGGAACAGAAGCTAAATCTAACCTTCCAAAAGATATAAGACTCGGCGTATTTAAAAATTTATTGGAAGACCCAGAATACACTTCGGCCATTGAAAAATTAAAAAAAGAAGGGGTGCAAATTATAGAAATTGAAGCAGAACAAATCCCGCTACCAGGTTTTCTAACGTTATTAAATATCGAGATGCGAGAAGATTTACCTAAATATTTAACGAATCGTGCTTCCAAGAATATTTCAGAAAAAAACATGGCTGAGGTTATGGCAACCAATCGTATAGATTCTGTGCAACGTATGCCTTATGGCCAAGGATTATTTGAAGGCATCATGGCAGATACAACCAACACTGCTGCCTTCTTAAAAATCAAGGAAACGCTATTAAAAAACGGGAATGATTTCTTTGAAACACCGATGAAAAAACACAATTTGGACGCGATAGCAACCATCAATAATTATCATTCTGGTTATGCTGCGGTAGGTATGCGTCCTTGTCTTGCTATCCCTATGGGTCTTCAGGAAACTGGCGAACCTAAAGCCTTAACCCTTATCACAGATTCTAATACAGAAAAACACCTTCTACAGCTTGGGAAAACCATAGAAGGTATTTTAAAAGGGCGTGTTATGCCCAGTATTTTTAAATAATATTGTGATTTTTAGCTTTCTGCACGGCTTCCATTTTACTATGTACTTGTAACTTTTTATAGATATTCTCAATGTGTTTACGCACCGTGCTTGGGGATAAAAATAAGTTGCCAGCAATAACAGTATAGCTTAAGGCTTTGCTCAATTGCTCTAAAACCTCAACCTCTCTCTTAGTGAGTGAGATTTCTTCTTTATCACTTTCATTTTTAATACTATCAGGATTGCGAAGTAACTTTAGTGTCTTTAATGCAATAGAGGGATTCATTGCTGCGCCTCCATTTAAGGTTTCTTGTATCCCATTATATAACTCTTGTGGGTTCGTTTCTTTTAACAGATAACCATCCGCTCCTGCTTTTATCGCGTTAAAAATATGCTCATCATTATCAAAAGCAGTGAGCATAATAATCTTAATTTGCGGATACTTCTTTTTTACAATTTCTGTGGTGTCAATACCATTAAGAACTGGCATTTCTATATCCATTAAGATTACATCTATATTGTGATTATCTTCTAGTTTCTCTAACAATTCACTACCGTTTAATGAGGTGTGCTTGATCCCAATTTCATTAAAAAAAGATAGCTTTTCCTTCACTGCTTGGATTAAGAAACTATTGTCATCTACTATGGCGAGTTTTATGGTCATATTCTTTTTCTTAAAGATACGATAATTGGCAAAATGACCATATAGGGCATTTGCCTTATACTGAACAAATAAAACAAACCTCTAAAAATAGCAATATTGTTAGCTACACTACTAATCATCCTTTTATAGGTTAACATCTAGTTGGACCACTAGTGCTTCGGAAATATTATACTTCAAAAAATCGTAGTTATTTAAAGACTGATGCCTCCTGTAAATTTGACTTTTATGCTTAAGAATTTCACGCTCTATCTGCATTAATTTAACCGTATGTATCTTACTGTCTGTGTTTTTACGGATCTTATAATACAACCCTAAAAAAGCAAACAATAAAACAACACTTAATGCAATGATTTGAAGCGTATTCATATACTAATTTAAAAAATAAAAATACATATATATCACTTGGTTAAACATACGTCAATTGTCTTATTTGAGCATGGTTTAAATTAAATAAACAAAATAGCCCTACATTTCTGTAGGGCTATTGCAATCCAGTATTGCTTCTCAACAATCCTGGTGCATAACAACAATTTATTTGGTTAAATCGTAAGCATAAATAGTTTTGTCATTTGCTTTATAGTACAAAATACCTCCCCAATCATCTACCTGGTATTCTGGTTTTTTATCTTTAAGAATAATCTCTTTTTCTACTGCCCCAGTGTCTTTGTTGAGTTTGACAAGTCCTACTCCTTCATCGAGTTTTGTTAATATAAATTGCGCATTTTCGGTAGCAGATGTTGCGTTAAATCTTTTTAGCATTTCGGCTGCAGATGCACTAGAAATATTAGACATCGCATTGGCTTGATTTTTATAACGAGCCCCCTCATAGGTGTACTGCCCAAGCACATTACGCTGACTGTTTGCTTGTGCGTTTGCAGAGGCACTAGCAGCAGCAGACGCTACCATAATCGCTCCGGCTATTATGGCTCCAAAAGCACTTTTACCGGGCGCCCTTTTATACTCATGCCAATTTTGACTTCCATCCCATCCTAACATCATCATGTTTTGGTCGCTAGTTAATAGAATACCATTATCTCTTACTTCTACTCCAGTAGGATCTTCCTTCCCATCAAATTTTGACTCTGCCAGCGTAACGACATCACCAGTATTCTCATCGATCGCGAATAAATCTTCATCTGCACTAATTAAATAGCGTCCGTTTTTGGCATCATAGGTGGAGTTAATCGAGCTTGCTCTTTTATATTTTAAGGGCTTTTTCCATACTTGATCACCGGTCTCTAGGTTGACAATGTTTGCATCTTCACTAGTAATATAGATTAACCCTTGTGGCGTCTCTGCCATGGTTAGTATATTAGATCCAGTTTTTAGTGGTTTTTTAAACAACGTATTTCCATCAAAAGAGATCTTATTAATCCCTCCAGATTGAATTCCAAAAAGAATCCCATCATCCATCACATAAAAGTGCTGGACATATCCTTTTGTTTTAGGCGCTTTTTCCCATAAATCTTCTCCGGTAGAAGGGCTTAAAAAAGCAATCTTAGATTCAGATCCTCCAGCAGCCATTTTCATTAATTTAGACTTTCCGCTTGCATCAACATCGCTCACCACAGCAAGCCCCTTACTGGTAATTTCAAAATTTGAAAGTTTACCTCTTACCTTTTGAGGGTCGGCCCAAACAAGGTTTCCGCTAGACATATCGATCTTATAAATCTTGGAGCTCTTACCATTGTTGCTTGTAAATCCATACAACTCTTTTTGGTTTTCATCTGTTGCCATCCACCCCACATTTTTGAGTTCACTTTTCCAAATCGTATTCCCTAAAGTAAGATCCATTTTTATTAGACCTTTTGTAGTAGGCACAATAATTTCATTATTTAATAATAATGGAGTCCCCATTACCGTTTCAGATCCTTTAAATTTTATAAGGCTTACCTCTTCTCCATTAGAGAGGTCGTAAATAGCAAGTGCCTGTACAAATTTTTCTGAAGAGCTTCGTTGCCCAGAAACAACCAGTTTATTTTGAGACATAATCACATTACACCCACCTACTTGTTTCCACCCATTTTCTTCGGTACTAAACAACGTTTTACCTGTCATATAATCGATGACTGCTCTTTTAGTAGATAGACTGCCAAAACCCGTTTGCCCAACCATAAGGTATGGCGAATTTGGGACGATAGTTAGTTCTTCTGGCTTTACTCTCCCATAGGTGGTAAAATTAAAAAGCAAATCATTTGTTCCAGGCTTAATACCTACCAGACCATCGTTAGAAGCAATCACTACCGTACCACCGTCAGTAATCACCATTTCATTAATTTTAGCTCCTATATCATATTGAAAATCTGGAGTTTCTGCTTTTTGAGCAAGTACTGTTGCACTCCATAAAAAAACGAGGCAACTGAGTTTTGTAATTGTATTTAATAATTTCATAATTGTACGTATTTAGTTAGACAATTCAAAGATGTAATAACTTGGTTTACTTATCTATAGGGCAATTGTCGTATAATTATACTTTGATTGCTTTTTGAGGGTACAAAAAAACCGAAACAACATGTTTCCATATTGTTTCGGCTACTTAACACTCGTATCTTTAGAGCTACATAATCTCTACATTAAATTCTCCTTCAGTTACAGAAACTGTTTGCGAATTGTCATCGTTTCTATACCCAGTAAAGCTGAAAGTACCTTGCACGCTATCCCCATCAAAACTTGAGATATTCACTTCGCCTGCAGGCGATCCATCAGGTGTTACCGTAGTATAAATTATAACCGAAGTTGGATCACTTGTGTCTGGTAGAATACTGTAGGTCCCAATGCTAATAAAATTTAGCTCATATGTACCCACACCATCAAAAGCCTGAATGATAAACTGAATGTTTTCTGAGTTTGCAGTACCCGCAGAAACCGCTAACAATTCATTTGGACCAGCTTGTTGTATTTGAGCCGCAACAGTACCGTCAAGTCCGGTATAATTAGCGCCATCTACCTTTGCAGTGAATGTACCAGATCCTCCAGGAGGATCATCCCCGCCTTCATCATCTTTTTTACAAGCTACTACTGTAAGTCCTATCATTAATAAGACTATTATTTTTTTGAAATTTTTCATGATAATTTGGTTTTATTGTTATACACTGCAAAGATGTGCTGTAAATCAAACCATTACCATAGGGCATATGACGTATTTAGAAGTGAGTAGTGAGTAGTGAGTAGTGAGTAGTGAGTAGTGAGTAGTGAGTAGTGAAAAAAATTAAAAATTACAGTGTATTAATTGTTGTTTTACTTGAGAAAATTCACTGTTTTTGCAAATCAAGCCTTGGGTCATAACCAGAGGTAGTGCCATCCCAATATTCAATAACAAAATATTTTTTTCTATCACCACATATATCTTTAATTACATTGCCTTTCTTATCCCGAACAATCTTATTAGTACTATTATTTAGTGAATCAATTCCTGCTATTTTGTAGCCATACTTATCAAATCTTTTACGTAAAGTTTCTGTTTCAAAATTCTCTTTTGTATTAGCTATAGTAACAATCATTTTGTCGCCTTTCATACTATAGCAATATTCATCTATAGATTTTAAGTTACCCTCTCTATTGTAGTATTTTGATTTAATCAGCCTGTTTTGTTTATCATAAAAATATTCTACCCCATAACGTCCATTGGTATTAGATTTTTTCATAAAATTACCATGCTTATCATAAACAAAAGAATTTTTTAAACTTGGGCTTATTAATTCGCCTCTTTTATTAAAACAATACTCACTTTTAAAGGTTTTCACTGGTGTTGTTTTAACACGATGCGTTAACTTATTATCGTCATAATAATAAGTAGTTTCTGCGTCAAAAAAGTCGGTGAATAAACCTTTTTTTTCTGTTAGAACTTTTCTTTTTTTGTTAAATGTTATAAGATAAAGTGCACTCCTAATATATGCCGAATCTCTTTTTACGTATGACACCCTATAGGCTTGTTTGACATCACCTTTTAGGTTGTAATGATTTGCAGTAACTCCCCAAGGTCCAAAAGGAGTAGGGTTTAATGGTGCATTAGCCCAGTCTATGTGATTAGGATTAAATGAAGAACACGATGTAAATCCAACAATAAAAGAAATAATTAGTATGACTCTCATTTATTAAATTTTACCCAAGGTAGTTCTTTTTTCACTTCGGAAATTTTCTGTTGTAGATTTTCTAAGAATTTTTCGTGCGCTTCAGAAGTAGCATTAAAAGGTCTGTGCTTTAATCCATTTTGAATCTCAGCAATCTTTTTTTGAAGCGTTACCGTTTCCGAAGCAATCCAAACATGCTTGAATTTCTCCCAGATAATCTCGATAGCCGTTTCGTTAGGATGCAACATATCTTTTGCATAAAAACGATAGTCACGCAACTCGTCCATCATAATTTCAAAACTTGGAAAATAGAAAGATTGGAGATTGGAGATTGGAGATTGTGGATTTTTGAACTGATGAGTACCTGTAATCAAATGTGCTTTGCTATGCGAATTCTCTATTATTCCGTCCTTGACATGTCTTACTGGAGAAACCGTATAAATTATAGTTGCATTTGGATTTACCGCTGAAATTAGACCCCTCACTCGCAGTAAACTTTCTGTAATCTCCGCTACAGATAATAATCGTTTTTTAAACTCAGTTTGCGGCACTTTATGGCAATTAGCAACCACTTTGTTCGCTGCAAGATATTCGTAGACCCAAGCGGTTCCTAATGTGAATATAATATGTGATGATGTCTTTAAAAATGCCGATAAAACCAACAATGCTGCATTTATTTTTTCTAGAAAAACAGACTGATCTGTGGTGCTCAGTTCGCTATGTACCTCAAAACTTTGCCATCGCTCATTATGAAAAAAAATATCATTTTCAGTAAACTTGATATCCTTTACCGCACGTTCTATAAGGTGCTCAATTGCAATTGGATTAAATACAATCCCAAAAGGATTTGACAGGTTATCAAATTTAAAATAGGATAGCTTTTCAGCAATATTTGTAGAAAAACAACTTCCCATTAAGAGCACCTTAGAGCTATAATCTATTTGATTTGCGGCTGGGCTTAAAGGGATGTTTGTTTGTAATTTCATTTTATTTTGGCATTAAATATTCACCACAAATTAAGCCTACTCTAAATAACCCTTCACCTCTTCTAACGCCTTTGCAATCCCATCTGGATTCTTGCCTCCTGCTGTCGCAAAGAAAGGCTGTCCACCTCCACCACCTTGAATGTGTTTTCCAAGCTCCCGAACAATGGTACCAGCATTAAGATCCTTTGCTTGAGCTAATTCTTTATCAATATAACACGTCAAGAGCGCTTTACCTCCTGCTCTACTTCCAAAAAGAATAAAGAGGTTGCCAATCTCCCCACCTAATTCAAAAGCCAAATCTTTTAACCCTCCAGCATCTAAGTCCAGTTCCTTTGCTAAAAAGTTTGCTCCATTAAGGGCAACAATTTCATTTTTAAGATCGCCTTTAATATTCTTGGCTTTATCTTTTAAAAGTAATTCTATTTGCTTTTTAAGTGCATTGTTTTCATCCTGCATTTTCTCAATAGCTTCTACAGGTTTTACGGCATTGTTTAATAACAACTTTACTTCGCTATATGCGTTGTAGTTTTCCGAGAAAAAGTCTCTAACCGCATCAAAAGTAATAGCCTCAATACGACGTATTCCTGAAGCAACAGCGCCTTCACTTTTAATCTTAAAATGCCAGATGTCTGCCGTGTTTTTTACGTGTGTTCCTCCACATAATTCTATAGATTGCCCAAAACGTACCGTACGCACGGCATCTCCATACTTCTCGCCAAACAATGCCATAGCTCCTTCTGCGATAGCTTCTTCCATGGGTACAGCTCGATTTTCTTGAAATGCTAACTTACCTGCGATTCTTGAATTTACAAAATCTTCTACTTCCTGTAATTCTTCTGCCGTTACTTTAGAGAAATGAGAGAAATCAAAACGTAAATATTTACTGTGAACTGCAGATCCTTTTTGCTCCACGTGTTTTCCTAAAATTTCGCGTAAGGCTTGATGCAGCAAATGGGTTGCAGAATGATTACATTCTGTTCTATAACGTTGCTTTTCATCAACCACGGCTTTAAATGTTGCGGTTAAATTTTTAGGCAAATTCTTGGCAAAGTGAATAATCACATTGTTTTCCTTTTTGGTATCAAGAATATAAACAACGCCTCCATCTGGAGATTCAACATATCCCTTATCACCTACTTGACCACCTCCTTCTGCATAGAACGGAGTGAGATTAAACACAAGTTGGTACATCTCGCCATCTTTCTTAGAGGTAACTTTACGATAACGCGTCAGTTTTACATCTGCAGACAATCTATCGTAGCCTACAAATTCTTCAACGGCATCATCCAGAAGTATCGTCCAGTCATCACTTTTAGATTCGCTAGCTTCTTTTCCTCTTGCTTTTTGTTCGGCAAGTTTCTGAGCAAACTCTTCGTGATTATAAGTAAATCCTTTTTCACGCAGAATAAGATCCGTTAAATCTTCTGGAAAGCCATAGGTGTCTTTTAATTCAAATACTTTCGCCCCTGATATTTGGGAAGCAGGCTTTAGGCCCTCTACCATTTTATCGAGCAATACTAAACCTTGATCTAGTGTTCGTAAAAAAGAAGACTCTTCTTCTTTAATTACATTTTCTATCAGTTGTTTTTGTTCTTTAATTTCTGGGAATGCTTCGCCCATTTTTGACGACAATACAGCAACTAAACGATAAATAAATGGTTCTTTTTTATCTAAAAATGTAAAACCATATCGCACTGCACGACGTAAAATTCTGCGTATTACATACCCCGCACCGTTATTGCTTGGCAACTGTCCATCTGCAATAGAAAAAGCCACCGCTCGTACGTGATCACTTATCACTCTAATGGCGATATCTACTTTTTCTTCTTGACCATAATCTGTGTCTGTAATAGTCTCAATCTCTCTTATGATAGGAGTAAAAACATCCGTATCGTAGTTAGATTTTACATCTTGCATCACCATGCAAAGGCGTTCAAAGCCCATTCCGGTATCAATATGCTTATTTGGCAAACTCTCTAGAGAACCATTTGCCTTACGGTTGTATTGCATAAAAACCAAATTCCAGATTTCTACCACTTGAGGGTGATCTTCATTCACTAAAGTCTTACCGTCCACTGCCGCTTTTTCTTCTGGCGTACGAATATCTACATGTATTTCGCTACAAGGACCACAAGGACCTTGCTCTCCCATTTCCCAGAAATTATCTGCCTTGTTGCCCTTGAGTATTCTATCTTCAGAAATGTATTTTTTCCATATATCATACGCTTCTGTATCCATTTCTAGATTATCTGCATCATCACTCCCTTCAAAAACGGTTACATAAAGAAGGTCTTTGTCTATTTTTAATTTTTCGGTAAGCAGCTCCCAGGCCCAAGCAATTGCTTCTTCTTTAAAGTAATCGCCAAAACTCCAGTTCCCTAACATTTCAAACAAGGTGTGGTGGTAGGTATCGTACCCAACTTCTTCAAGGTCATTGTGTTTACCTGAAACACGCAAGCATTTTTGCGTATCAGTTAACCTGTTGTTTTTGGGCTGGGCGTTTCCGAGGAAAAACTCTTTAAAAGGCGCCATCCCACTGTTTACAAACATTAAGGTAGGGTCATCTTTTAATACCATAGGCGCAGAAGGCACGATGGTGTGTTTTTTTGATTCAAAAAATTCTAAAAACGCAGCGCGTATTTCGTTGGCTTTCATCTGTATATTATATTTGATAAACTTGAGGATGGTATGCCTCAATTTAATTCGTCCTCTTTTGTTTTACTATTTGCCATGGGCATTTCATGGGCTTTATTTTCTTCTGAAATGTGCTCGCATTGTTACTAGCAAAACAATTTCTATATTTGTGGGGCGTTGTAATTTACAACACTTAAATATTCAAGCAAAAATAAGTTTTTTATAACAGATGTCGAAGGTTAAATATTACTATGATAGTGAGACGCTCTCTTATAGAAAGATAGAGCGTAAAAAAGGAAGGCGATTTGGCTTTATTAGCCTGTTTTTATTAGCGTCTTTATTCTTTTCAGCGATTCTAGTTATTGCCATTATTAACATTCCAAGTATAGAAACTCCTAAAGAGAAGCGCCTCGCTCGTGAGCACGATAACTTAAAACTACAGGTTGATATTCTTAATAAAGAGCTCGATGAGCTAATGATTATTCAAGATGAAGTAGCGGAGCGAGATAATAACTTATACCGCATCTACTTTGAAGCAACACCTATACCAGAAGAGCAGCGAAAAGCTGGATTTGGAGGAGTAAATAGGTACACTAAATATGAAGGCTACGACAATTCTGAGTCTATTATAAGTGCCCATAAAAAACTAGATATTCTTACCAAACAGATAGTTGTACAGTCTAAATCACTGGATGAAATCGCAGCCTTAGCCGAAGAGAAAGAAGCATTATTAGAAGCAATACCTGCAATACAGCCTGTAAATAATGAAGATTTAACGCGTATGGCATCTGGTTATGGGTATAGAAGTGACCCTTTTACTAAAGCCAGAAAGATGCATTGGGGTATGGACTTTACAGCACCAAGAGGCACACCGGTTTATGCGAGTGGTGACGGAAAAATATCTCGTGCTGACAACAGTGCTGCTGGTTACGGCAAGCATATACGTATAGACCACGGTTTTGGGTATGAAAGTTTATATGCACACCTGTACAAATACAATGTTCGAAAAGGACAAAAAGTAAAGCGTGGTGACCTTATTGGCTTTGTAGGCAGCACAGGTCGTAGCGAAGCACCTCACTTGCATTATGAGGTATTTAAAGATAAAGAGCGCATCAATCCTATTAATTTTTACTACGGAAATTTGAGCCCCGACGAATTTGCAGAATTATTGAAGAAAAGTCAAATAGAGAATCAATCGCTTGATTAACGATTGTTGATTAAGAAGTGCATCATATTATTTATTTCAACCAAAACATTTTATCTTTATACAACTTGCTACACATGGCAGGATTCTGAATATAAAATCATTAACCTTAAACCACTAACCCTAGCGTGCACGTAGAACTCCCAGAAAAAAGATATTATGGCATTGGCGAAGTCGCCGCAGCTTTTGATGTAAACACCTCATTAATTCGCTTTTGGGAAAAAGAGTTTGATGTGTTACAGCCTAAAAAAAATGCGAAGGGGAATCGAAAATTTACACCGGCAGATATTAAAAACCTAGAGCTTATTTTTCATTTAGTAAAAGAGCGAGGCTTTACGCTTGACGGAGCAAAAATACACCTCAAAGAAAACAAACAGAAAACACTGGACAACTTTGAGATAATCCGTAAATTGGAAACGGTGAAAGCCGAATTATTGAAAATAAAAGACAACTTATAACTAATTTAATAGCACAAAAATGAAAAAAGGAGCATTAGGCTGCTTAATAGCAGCAATCGTAGGGATTGGAATCATAGCAATCGTTGGTTTTATGATAGGACCAGGTTTTTATAATAAAGCGATTGATTTACAAGAAGATGCTACTGCACAATGGGCAAATGTAGAAAGCTCTTATCAAAGAAGAGCAGACTTAATACCTAACATTGTTAATACCGCAAAAGGTTATGCAGAGTTTGAGCAAACTACATTAATAAAGGTTACAGAAGCTAGAAGCAAAGCAACATCGATTACTATTGATCCTTCAAATATAACACCTGCTCAATTAGAACAATTTCAACAGGCACAGCAAGGAATGACCTCTGCCTTATCTAGACTTCTTGCAGTCTTTGAGCGCTATCCAGATTTAAAAGCTAATGAGAATTTTAAAGAACTTATTAATGAACTAGAACGAACAGAAAACAGAATCAATGTAGAAAGAAATCGTTTCAATGAAGCTGTAAAACCTTTTAACAAACATCTCAAAAAATTTCCAAATAATGTGGTCAATAACTTTATTGGCAACTTTTCTGAAATGGGCTACTTTGAAGCTGATGAGGGGACTAAAGATGCTCCAGAGGTTGAATTTGATTTTAGCAATTAATCTTCTTTAATAAACATATGTAAATGTCAAAGGTCGAAGAATTTTTAACCCCTACCGAAGAAGCCGAAGTAATTGAAGCTATTCGCCAAGCAGAACAACATACTAGTGGAGAAATTAGAGTCCATCTAGAAGCCCACGCTAAAATTGATGTCTTTGAAAGAGCAGTAGAAATTTTTGATTTCCTGCATATGAACAATACTAAAAGAAGCAACGGAGTATTAATTTATGTAGCTGTAGAAGATCGTGAATTAGTGATTATGGGCGATAAAGGAATCAATGATATCGTAGCCCCCACTTTCTGGGAGAGCACTAAAAACACGATTGTAGACCACTTTAAAAAAGGCAATATAAAACAAGGATTGGTTGAAGGCATTTTATCTGCAGGAACGCAATTAAAAAAGCATTTCCCTTACGTAAAAGGAGATACTAATGAGTTACCAGACGATATTTCTGTTGGATAGTAAAATAGTACTCACCGATGTTAGACTGAACAGTATTCGAAAAATTACGTCTAAGTAATTATGAGAATACACAACGAAGTTGTTAGAAATCCTTTTTAAGTAGATTTCTATACTATCTTCGACTAGGCCCAGACTCACATCGCTTTAAAATTGACAAAACACTTCTTTTGAAATTAAAAATTAAACATATAGTTATTTTTCTCATTCTTGGGCTATGCTGTGTAAGTTCAAGTCTGGCGCAATATAATATACCGCCCAGTCCTCCCAAGGCAGAGCAGACCTCATTGTATGATTACATCAACGTATTAAGCGCTGGTCAACAAAAATCATTAGAACAAAAACTAATACGATATGCAGACTCTACCTCGACTCAAATTGTAATTGCCATCATAGAATCTAGCAATGGTGAAGGGCTAGACATGTTAGGAGCAAGATGGGGACAACAATGGGGAATAGGACAGGCAGACAAAGACAATGGAATATTAATTCTACTCGCTAAAAATGATAGAAAGATTGACATAAATACGGGATATGGTATTGAATATCGCATTTCAGATCGTGATGCAGAGCGCATTATTAATCGCGTAATGATACCCGAATTTAAAACTGGAAACTACTATGCAGGTTTAAATAAAGGGAGCGACGCAATTTTTGCCGCACTTAATGGAGAGTTTAATGAAGACCGCGATTTTAGTAACGATGGCGGAGGTATTCCCATTGGACTTATCGTGATTGTTGTTTTTATTATTCTTTTTATTGCACTTAGTGCTAAGAAAAACAACGACAACGACCATAATGGAGGCAAAAGAACAGGTTCCAGCTTACTAGACGTTATCATTCTCTCAAACATGGGCCGCACAGGTGGTTTTGGAGGCAGTGGCAGTTTTGGCGGGGGTGGTGGAAGCTTTGGAGGAGGCGGCTTTGGTGGCGGTTTCGGAGGCGGCGGTTTTGGAGGCGGTGGTGCTTCTGGAGGTTGGTAGAAACGATTGAAGATTGAAGATTGAAAATTTCTGAACTATTGACGCCGAACATGGCGGTGGTGGTTTGATCAAATTTGTATCTTTTTCTATACAAATTTTAGCAAACCTTCCGGACCAAAAAATCTAGGTTAGCAAAACGATTGAAGATTGGAGATTGAAAATTTCTGAACTATTGACGCCGAACATGGCGGTGGTGGTTTGATCAAATTTGTATCTTTTTCTATACAAATTTTAGCAAACCTTCCGGACTAAAAAATCTAGGTTAGCAAAACGATTGAAGATTGGAGATTGGAGATTTCTGAAGTAAATAGCACTTCCCTAATCCCACCAATTATCATCATTAGTTTCTCCTTTTTTACCAAGGGTGTTGAACTTATAACTAAAGCTCAGTAAGAAAAATTGCTGCAATACCGTGCTCTGCACATCTTCTATATAATCTGCACTAGAACTCCTGCGAGCGTTTGTATTTTGCTTAAGTAAATCATAGCCCTTTAAAGTTAAAACGGCTTTGTCATCGAGAATAGAATAAGCAAGCGTACTATTCCATAATACAAAAGAATTTGTAAATCCCGCGGCGACATTTGGATTATTCTCATATTGAATATCGTTCGCCCATTCTAATTTTTTCGGAAACGTTAGTGTTGTTCTTAATCTTGCCGTATGTGTTGCGTAATTCTCATCTTCAAAGGCGTCAAGGTCAAAACTATTTTTGCTGCTATCATATTCATATGATGGTCTAATCTCAAATAGATCCTTCCACTCATACGTAAAGCCTATAGAAGGACTTATGGTATTTGTGGTGCTTTTATATTGCACATCGTTATTAAAATTGACATTCCTATTTCCATTTACGTACAATCCTAAATCTACTTTAACAGTAGTTAAACTATCTATTTTTTTACTTTTATTCCATCCTCCACCAGCGTAATAATTATAAGCCCCATCTACATTGTCATAAGACGTAGTTCTCACAAAATTTTCATCAATGTTAGATCGAGAAACCACATTTTGATTAGTGAGATTAAAATTAGCATTACTATAAAAACCAGATCTAGATTGCCAATCATAATTATTTAACCCTACATATAGGCTATGACTATTTTGGGGCTTTAAATCTGGATTACCCTGTACAATATTAAGCGGGTCTGAAATGTTTACAAAAGGAGACAACTGCGTCACAGATGGCGCTTGGTTCTCTAAAGAATATCCCGAATACATTCGCATCTTGTCTGTAAAGCTATAGCTTAAATTTGCTCTAATCTCAACGGCGTTAAAGTCATTATCAAAATTAAAATCTCTTATTCCATCTTGACTTTTTAACTTCCGTATCACATATCCACTTCTTAAACCAGCTCTTAGCTTATCCCCTTGATATGATACTCCTATTTCTGGTTTGATACGCTGATTAATATTTTCAAAATCTGTACTTTGATTTTGATTAAACGAAGTATACGCCTGCGTATCTTCATTAAAATCAAAAACTGTTCTATCATCTGTTCGTTTTTCACTTCCGACCGCAAACATAGCATCGGCAAAAAACTTTTTACTAATTATGGGGTATCTCAATCTCGTTGATACCGTGTAGCTATTTGTCTTTTGATTTCCGTCTGTAATCTGGTTGCGGACAATGGTCTCTGGAACATCACCAAAGATGTTAGTCAAACTAGAGTCAAACTGATCGTTCTCAGTGTCAGAAAGCTCATTGTTTAATGACAACCTTACATATGCTCCATCACTCCCCCATTTTTTAGTTGCCGTAGCGCTATTTGAAAAACTTCTACGCGCATTTGTAGTATTTCTATCACTAATAGATTGATTTGTAAGATCTCCATTTTCTCGGGTCGTTTGCTCCTCATTAGAAAACTGAGAAGACCCATCGCTATACGATAAACTAGGCCTAATATTAAACTGGAACGTACTATCTATTTCTGTTTTAAAATTTAAATTAGCCGTATGCCCTTGAGAATCTCTATCTGAATTTGACTTCGCCTTTGAGAAAAATCGATTCTCTGGCAAGATATTTTGACGTTCACTCTCGCGATCATTAAATGAGCTGGAACCTGTATAAAAATAATCTATGGTTAGATCTGTCTTTTCGGCTAATTCATCTGCGTAATTAACACCACCTACCCTAGAGTTTACAATCCCTTCACTACCACCAAACTGTCTTCCTCCAAAATTTATAGCACCACCGCTCGACACAGAAACAGAGCTAGCTCCCCCAAACATCTTATTCAATTCGCCAAAACTAAATCCGGGCGAGTTCGTATTATTAGCACCACCTAAAGCACTTACTCTAACATCATTATCAAAATAATTAATGAGTCCTGCCGCTTCAAAGCGTTTATCTGTACCACCACCTGCAGAGATTCGCCCAAAAATTCCTTTGTTCTTCTCCTCGTCAATTGTGATATTGATCGTTTTATTTTCTTCATCTCCAGCCTCGCCTGTGAAAGCTTCACTTTCTGTTTTTGTATCTACTATTTGTATCTTATCTACAATCTCTTTGGTAAGATTACGAGTAGCGATAGTAGGGTCATCACCAAAAAAAGGCTTACCGTTTACTAATATTTGATTCACGGGTTTCCCGTTTACCGTAATCGCCCCATTAGCATCGACTTCTACTCCAGGCAATTCCTTTAATAAATCTTCTACATTAGCATCCTTCTTGGTTTTAAAAGAAGCCACATTAAACTCTAAGGTGTCTTTTTTTATAGTCACAGGAGCACGACTTGCACGAACCACAACACCTTTTAAAGTTTCGGCAGCTATTTGCATTTTAATGGTGTCTATATCTATCTCACGATTAGCCAGCGCTAGTTCTTGTGAGTATGTGGTATAACCAGTATAGCTTATATTTAAGCGCACTTTTTGTTGACTCGTATTTCCACGTAATAAAAAAGCCCCATTTTGATTGCTAATAGAATAGGTAATCAATGAAGAATCTGTAATTTTTTCAAGGTAAATAGTTGCAGATTCTAATGGAGTACCTTGATCTTTATCTATTAATATTCCCTTAATTGAAAAGTCTTGCGCAAAAAGAGCACTGCTAAAAATTAGCAGTGAAAGGATGATAAGCTTATTCATGCAGTGATTGATTGATTGATTGATGGATTGATGGATTAAGCAAGTACATTATTATGACTAAAAACGAAGATTTCTAGTTCATACTGTTATTGTTTTAACGTCTAATTTATCGTCTTAGTATTTCCGAAGTTTTCAAAAAAAATGCCATTCAAGAGCTACTAGAATGGCATTGATACGTAATAAATAATTACTTTTTTCTTATGTATATAGTAACCGGAACCCCTTTAAAATCAAACTCCTCACGCAATTTATTTTCTAGAAAACGTTTATACGCTTCTTTTACATACTGCGGTAGATTAGCAAAAAATGCAAATGCCGGATATGGCGTTGGCAGCTGTGTGATGTATTTAATTTTGATATATTTTGCTTTGTAAGCTGGCGGCGGGTAACGTTCTATAATAGGCAGCAATGTATCATTAAGCACACTTGTCTTAATACGTTTGCTTCTGTTTTGATATACCTCAACAGCGGTTTCAATCGCTTTATAAATACGCTGTTTGTTTAATACAGACATAAACACAATAGGTACATCAACCCAAGGTTCACATTGCTGTCTTATGTGCTTTTCAAACTCTTTTACAGACTCGTTGTCCTTTTCTACTAAATCCCATTTATTTGCTAGAATCACAACTCCTTTATTATTACGGTGCGCTAGCCAGAATATATTCTGTACTTGCCCATCAAAACCTCTGGTGGCATCAAAAACAAGGATGATCACATCACTATGCTCTATCGCTCTTACACTTCGCATTACAGAATAGAATTCAAGGTCTTCTTTCACCTTAGCCTTGCGTCGTATTCCTGCAGTATCTACTAAGTTAAACTCAAAACCAAAACGATTATAACGTGTGTCAATACTGTCTCTAGTAGTCCCAGCAATATCAGTTACGATATATCTATTCTCGCCTATTAGGGCGTTTATAAAAGAAGATTTTCCCGCATTAGGTCGACCAACTACGGCAAATCGAGGCAATTCCTCCTCTTCCTTTTTCTCTTCTTCTGGTAAAGAAGCAATAAGATCATCTAATAAATCTCCTGTTCCACTTCCGTTAATGCTTGAAAGGGTGTAGTATTTTTCGATTCCCATATTGTAGAACTCCACTGCGTCGTTTTGACGGTTAGCGGCATCTACTTTATTCACAGCCAAGAAAAAAGGTTTTTGACTTTTCCGAAGTAATTTTAAAACATCCTCGTCCATCCCAGTTACGCCGTCTTCAACACTCACCATAAAAATAATGGCATCAGCTTCATCAATAGCAAGCTCCACTTGCTTATCTATTTCGGCTTCAAAAACGTCATCACTTCCTTTCACATAACCTCCTGTGTCAATCAAAGAAAAATCTCTTCCATTCCAGTCACTTTTTCCGTAGTGGCGATCACGCGTCACTCCACTCACCGCATCTACAATCGCCTCACGACGTTGTATCATTCTATTAAAAAACGTGCTTTTCCCTACATTAGGACGCCCCACAATGGCAACAATACTCATAGTCTTTACTTTAGCCTGCAAAAATAGACTTTATTTTGTTGTGGCTTGACCTCACAGCGTTTTATTGTTGCTTCGGAAATTTTAAATAATCTCATTTTTTTCTACTATACGACACCTTGCTTTTGAATAATTAAACATTAGGGTGTACATTCGTAGTAATGTTATCCAGAAAAACAAAATACGGAATCAAAGCACTTACCTTCTTAGCGCAGCAAGATGGCAACGATCCAACTCAAATTGCGGTGATTGCTTCTTCTGAGAATATCTCACAAAAATTTTTAGAAAGCATCCTACTTACGCTTAGAAAAGCGGGGATATTAGGTTCTAAAAAAGGAAAAGGTGGTGGCTATTATTTATTAAAAGAAGCTAGCAACATCCGTATTGCTCAAGTGTATCGTGTATTAGAAGGCCCTATTGCTATGGTGCCTTGTGTGAGTCTTAACTTCTATGAAAAATGCGACGATTGCCCTGATGAAGGTGCCTGTAGCGTTCATAATTTAATGATACAAGTACGTGATAGCACGCTAAATATTCTTGAAAACACTACGCTGGCAGATATTATTGCTAAAGAAGGCTAGTTTATTTTACTAATTATTTTCTTTAAAAGCTACTTTTTTAAATTGGCAGTGGCAGTGGCAGTTTTTCAGTTTAGGGATTTTTGCGCTGAAGCTTTATCACTCAGACACAAAACGTTGCGCAGCGATTCACACGGAGAAGTGTTATCTTTACAGCGATGATTCAACATCTTTCAATTTTATTATTCTTATTCCCAATTATTTGCCAAGGTCAAACTAATAATGTGGCAGAAAATACATCTACGCGACAAACCAAATATCTCTTATTGGCAGAAACTGCATTAGATAATAACGATTTGAATAGGGCCTTATCAGCTTTCGGTTTAATTAAAAGGTGGGATTCAACTTCAGTAATGGGACAATCTGCAGGAAAAAAAATAGATTCTTTGAAGAAAACTGAGCGAAGCAGAATACTTGGCGAAATTCAAGGTGTTTGGAAATGGGAAGTTACAGGGTCAAATTGGGGTGTTGGCAGCAGTGCCGCTACTAACAATGCAAATCGTTATATCGAAATTTCTGACAATGAAATGAAAGTATACGAGATAGACAGCACATCGCTTGAAAAGAATATGATACAAGAAGAAAAATTACATTTTAGTAACATTTCAGATTGGTTTCCCTTTTACTTAGATTTTAAATATACTACTGGAGAATTCTGGAGATATAGATTAAAAGATAATGGACAAACTTTACACACAATGCACACTGGCAACCTGACTGAAAATTCAAGAAATGTAATTGATTGTGGCAATCAGGAAATTGAGTACAAAAAAGTTCTTTAAATGTCCAAAATTATATTGAAAGATTACAAACAAGACTTACTAGACACGGTTTCGCGAGTAACTTCTCATGTGCATCAAACTCCTGTTTTGACTTCTTCGCGAATTAACAAACTTGCTGGTGCCCAATTGTATTTTAAATGTGAGAACTTCCAAAAAATGGGGGCCTTCAAAATGCGCGGTGCCATCAATGCTATTTTGCAACTAACAGATGTGCAAAAAGAAGCCGGAGTGGTCACACACTCTTCAGGGAATTTTGCACAAGCCATTTCTTTAGCTGCTCGTAACCTAGGTATCAAAGCATATATTGTGATGCCATCTAATGCTCCTCAGGTAAAAATGGAAGCCGTAAAGAGCTACGGAGGTCAGATCATCCTGTCTAAGCCTACACTAGCATCAAGAGAAGAAGAAGCAGAAAAGATAGTACAAGAAAAAGGAGCTACATTTATTCATCCATCCAATGATTATAATGTGATTTTAGGGCAAGGAACCGCTGCTTTTGAGCTTTTACAAAAACATCCTAATCTTGACATCATAACCGCGCCTGTAGGCGGCGGCGGTTTAATAGGAGGCACAAGCATTGCAGCCAAGTATTTTGGGCAACACTGTAAAACCATTGGTGCAGAACCTGCATCTATGGATGATGCAAAACGATCTTTAGATGCTGGGAAAATACAATTTAATGACGGCGGTGTTACCGTTGCAGATGGACTAAGAACACATCTAGGAGATATTAATTTTCCCATTATAAAACAATTTGTAGACGATATTCTATTAGCAGAAGAACAGCAAATAATAGATGCCATGAAGCTCATCTGGCAGTACATGAAAATTATTATTGAACCTTCTTGTGCTGTTCCTTTAGCAGCTATTTTAGCCAATCCAAAACTATTTAAAGATAAAAAAGTGGGTGTCATAATTTCTGGCGGAAATGTGGACCTTGAAAATCTTCCTTTTTAAGTTAACAGTTGCAGTCACAGTTTTCAGTCGTGCTACTAAGGCACAATCTTAAAAAATAAACTATAATTTAAGTACTTTTGGCTTTGATTATTTTGTGTCAGTTTATGTATTCGTGTATTGTTAATAGAATCCAATGCTTCCACAATAAAGTCTTTCGTCTTGCTTCTTTCAGCGCAGCGTTCTTACTTCTTTTCAACCCACAAAAAGTAATTTATGAAAAATAGAAAATTAAAAAATAGTGAACTTGATAGAGTAGACGTTGATGGTTTTAAAGCTGCAAAAAAAACACCACTCATTATTGTGCTAGATAACATACGTAGTTTAAATAACATAGGTTCTGTGTTTAGAACATCAGATGCGTTTTTAATTGAAAAAGTATATCTATGCGGTATCACTGCTACACCACCGCACAAAGACATTCAGAAAACTGCTTTAGGAGCAACAGAAAGTGTTGCTTGGGAATATGTAGAAAGCACAGAAGTCCTGATAGCATCTTTAAAAAATGACGGCGTTACTGTTTGTGCTATTGAGCAGGCGGAGCAATCTGTTTCTCTTGAAAATTATCAAGTTATTCCAGATACAACTTACGCGATTGTTTTTGGCAACGAAGTGAAAGGAGTACAACAGGCCATTGTAACCGCAAGTGATGCCGTTATTGAAATCCCGCAATTTGGGACTAAACATTCTTTAAACATCGCTGTAAGTGTTGGTGTGGTGATTTGGGATTTCTTTAAAAAACTTCAACTTTCTTAAGCTAATATCTGCCTCACTATAGATAAGTAATCTGCCCTATTTTTTACGAAATCCATTTCTGAAATATCAATGATTTTTACATGATCTGTATGCTGGTTTTTTATGAACTCTAGATACCCTTCATTAATCTTCGTTAAGTATTCTGCTTTTATGCTCTTCTCATAATCACGCCCTCTCTTTTTTATATTCTCCAGCAAGCGTTCTGTATTTTGATACAGATAGATATACACATCGGGCTTAGGAAGCTCTTTATGCATTAACGAGAACAGTTTTTTATAGAGATTAAACTCTTCATCTTGAAGGGTAATATTTGCAAAAATTAAGGATTTATAAGCATCATAATCTGCAATTACTCGTTCCTTAAACAAATCAAATTGCTTGATGTCTTCTAATAATTGTTGATACCTGTCTGCTAAAAAAGACATCTCAAGCGGAAATGCATATCGCGCTTGATCTTCATAAAACTTAGGTAAAAATGGATTGTCTTTAAAACGCTCTAGTATCAACTTTGCGTTAAAATCTGCAGCCAATAAATGTGCTAGACTCGTTTTACCAGCTCCAATATTTCCTTCAATCGCAATATAATTTATCGCATTAAAGTCAAAATCCTTAATTGGGTTTCTTAACCATTTAGATTGTTTTGTGATGACACTTGCATCTCTCGTTTCTTCGAGTAACTCTTGCAAGTTCATTTTCTGTCCTGGAATAACTAGATCGTTATCAATTTCGGCCAGCGGTTGAAGTACAAATTTTCTATTTACAATTTCTGGATGTGGGACCTGTAAATTAGGCGCATCTATTACTTCATCATTATATACTAAAATGTCAATATCGATGATTCTAGAAGCATACCCTTCAACTTCCTTTTTTTGTCTGCCTAACTTTTTCTCAATACGTAATATTTCAGCAAGAACTTGAGATGCACTTAAAGTAGATGATAGCTGTATTACACAATTAAGAAAATCACCTCCCTCAAAACCAATGGCTGGAGTTTCATAAACCGCTGAGATTTTTAAAATGGTCCCCAATCGTTCAAAGAGCTCATGCACAGCTGCCTGCATATGTTCAAATCGATTACCCAGATTACTGCCGAGGCCTAAATATATATTGTTAGTTGGTTTAATAGTGTTTATTTTTTGATTTTATATAATGGTTTGCAATCTTAGTACTAATTTAACTAAATCGAAACTAATGACGGTTATCTTTGTTCACAATAGTTACTATCACTAGTTTTAGGTCTGCTTTTTGATAGGTAACAATCATCATTAAAAATGAGTCCTTTTACTTTTGCGGCTTTTCCACTACAACACACCTAATCATTATAATAACATTTCAGTAATGAAAAAATTTCTTAAAATATTTGGCATCTTTTTACTCATCTTAGTGATTGCACTAATTGCAGCACCATTTTTATTTAAAGATTCTATAGAAAAAATAGTAAAAAGAACCATCAACGAGAACCTAAACGCAACTGTTGCTTGGGAAAGCTTAGACCTGTCCCTTTTTAAAAGTTTTCCGGATGCAGCATTAACTATCCATGACTTTAGTGTGATTAATAATGCACCTTTTAAAGGTGATACGCTAGCCAGCGGAAAAGTACTGAAGCTAGATATGGGTGTCACACAACTTTTTAATAAAGAAGATGAAGCAATAAAAATAGACGCACTATATCTTGAAGAAGCTTTAATTAATATCAAGGTAGACAAAAACAAAAATGCTAATTATGATATAGCCATAAAGAGCGATGATGTAGACAAAGCCGCTGGAGAAAAAACGGATACTGGCGGATTTCGTTTTGATTTAAAAAACTACGAGCTTAAAGACTCTAGAATTAACTACTTAGACGAAAGCACAGAAACCTATTTGACCCTTAGTGATTTTAATCATACAGGTCAAGGAGATTTTTCCCTAGCAACGTCAGAATTGGATACAGAAACAGCAGCTATTGTAACCTATAAAATGGGAGATGTCGCGTACTTAAATAACAACCGCGTAACGCTAGACGCCTTGTTTTTAATGGACTTGGAAAACCAGAAATACACGTTTAAAGAAAATGAAGCAAAAATCAATCAACTGCCATTAACGCTAGATGGATTTGTGCAGATAAACGAAACAAATAGCGAACTAGACCTTGCAATAAAAACACCCTCTTCAGACTTTAAAAACTTTTTAGCAGTCATCCCAGAGGTTTATGTAAAAAATCTTGATGGTGTGACTACCACCGGAAATTTTTCAGTGAACGGTACCTTAAAAGGGATTGTAGATGACACGCATATTCCTAAAATGGATATCAAAATACGCAGTGACAATGCGTCTTTTAAATATCCAGACTTACCTAAAGCGGTTGAGAACATCACCATAAGTGCAGATCTAATAAACAGGACAGGACGAGCTCCAGACACATTTATTATGCTTAATGGTGTCGCTTTTAAAATAGATGACGAGCTTTTTACGAGTAGCGGTAGCATTAAAAACTTAACTACAAATATGCTAATTGACTTATCCTTAAAAGGCACGCTTAATCTTGCAAACATAGAAAAAGTACTGCCTATTGAGCTTAACCAAGACTTGTCTGGAGTCTTCTTTGCAGATGCAAGAACAAAATTTGACATGAATGCTATTGATACAGAACAATACCAAAGAATACAAACCATAGGCGAAGCGAGTTTGACAAACTTCACCTATAATGACCCAGACTTTAACAACCCAATACAAATAGATGCTGCCAGTGTAAATATGAAGGCAGGTAATATTAGATTAACAGCACTTAAAGCAAAATCTGGTGCCACAGACATTGATGCCACAGGACAAATAGCAAACCTTATCCCCTTTTTAATGTCTAAACAAGATTTAAAAGGGACATTTAACGTCAACTCTAAGGTTTTTAATGTCAACGATTTTATGACTTCGGAAACGCCAAGCAATGGAAATTCTGGTAAATCTGCCGCAAATAGTGAAGTTGTCAAAGGAGCAAAAATTCCAGACTTCTTGGATGCCCGTCTTAATTTTACTGCAGACAAAGTGATTTATGATAACTTGGAGCTAAAACAAACCAAAGGTTCTGTTGTGATTAAAGACGAAACGGCGGCATTAGAAAATGTGACCTCGCAACTGCTAGGAGGCGATATCGCTTTTGGCGGAAATGTGAATACCAAAAGTAGCACTCCAACATTTGCAATGGATCTAGATTTAAGTAAAATAGACATCACTAAATCTATCGAAAATCTTAAAATATTAGAATTTTTAGCACCAATTATGAAAAACCTTGAGGGTATCTTAAGTACAAAATTGAAGCTCAATGGTAATCTAAACAGTGACATGACTCCAGATTTAAAGTCATTAAGTGGTGATGCGCTTGCAAATATTATTAGCGCAGAATTTTCTGGAAGCAAATCTCCCCTTTTATCAAAACTGGATGAGAAATTAAATTTTATCAAACTAGAAGATGTTAGCTTAAAAGATGTCACAACGGCATTAACATTTAAAGATGGTGGGATTCAAGTGGCTCCCTTTGATTTTGATGTAGAAGGTATAAAAGTAACTGCCTCTGGTGGTCATAAGTTTGACAAAACAATGGACTACAATCTAAGTCTAGACGTTCCTGCAAAATTTTTAGGCAGCCAACTAGGAGGTTTACTAGCGCAACTAAGCGCAGAAGATGCAGAAAACATGACCGTCGCTTTACCGGTTACCATGAAAGGTTCTTTCGCAAACCCAACCATAGGTTTAAATACAAATGCCGCGGTATCACAACTAGCACAGCAGATTATTGCAGCCCAGGCAGATAACATTAAAGATGATGGGATAAACATCATAAAAGACATCATTAATGGAGGGAAAAATAAACCAAACGAAGCTTCAAATACTAGTACAGGAATCACAACACCAACAGTACCTACCACAATCCCTACTACAGAAGAAGAAGTAAAAGATGAAATTAAAGATATTATCAATGACGGTTTAGGTGGAATTTGGGGAAAGAAGAAGAAAAAGAAAAAAGACAGTACTGATAATTAGAAAAGAAGACCACTTCATTGAAAGAAGAAAGACCATCCCATACCTAACCTCAGGGTCTAGGGTGAATTAGGAAAGATCTTATGCAAAAACACTCATAAACTCTGCTTGTCACCTTGAGCTTGTAGAAAGGTATTTGTTGGTACTCCTAACGAACAACTTAGACAATCTCAGTCTGACAATTTGGTTACAACTTTACTATTTTTTCTAATATTTTAGCACCTTCTGTTGTTTGTAGCTCTAAAAAGTAAACACCTACTTTCAAACTCGCTATATCAAGTGTATATGTATCAAAACTCAAAGTACTCTTTGCTAGTATCTTTTTACCAGCTACATCATAAATAGAAATAGATAGATTTTCTAAAAACTCATTACCTTTTATAGTAATTATATTCTGTGCGGGATTAGGATAAAAAACAACATCACTCAATTCATTTTGTGAAACACCGAGTGGCTCACTAGTATATATAGCTTGATCTCCATCTAGATTGGTTATTGTAAGCATAATGACATCATTTTCTTCTTCAAAGGAATAGACAAATGGGTTATTAGATGCTCCAGTATCTAAGTTATGGTAGATACTGAAATGTCTAAACATAAATTCAGTATCATCGGGTTGCGAACATTTACCTAATAAAACAGAAGGTCCTCCCTCGATGGTAAAGCTATCAGCTCCTAAATAAATGATGGTATTTGTTACACCTTGTTTACAATTAGGATGCCCCACATTAAAAGTAGCTGTATTAAAACTTATCACACCATAGGCACTACCGCCTAGAAAATTAAATTCAACTTCATCAAGTACTACTTTTTCAACATACCATTCGTTATCAAAAAGTTGAGGGTCTTGTGCTATACCCTGACAAACAACACAAAATAAAAGCAAAATCGTTAGTGAATTCTTCATAGTTAATTATTTACAATAACCTGCACCACAAACCCCTCATTACTTCGCACATTAAAAACGGTATCATCTTCAAAAATGAGGTATTGTCCTTTGATGCCTTTTAGCACTCCAGCATATTGGGGTGTTTTTTTTAAGTTGAGGCTTTTTAATTTTGTTGGATATTTAAGTACTGGAAAATCTAGATGTGTTTCTGCGTTGTTCTCTAAAAAATAAGGCAAGGCTTCTTCTGGTATGTATTGCTTTAGCTTATCACGCCATACCACAAGGTCTTCATCTTGTATTTCATTTTTAAGCATGGTACGCCAGTTGGTTTTATCACCTACATGATTCTTTAATGCGATCTCGGCGATACCAGCGAGATAGCGATTGGGCACTTCTAATATCTCAATAGCTTCATGTGCCCCTTGGTCAATCCATCGCGTAGGCACCTGTGTTTTACGGGTCACACCCACTTTTACATTGCTGCTGTTTGCCAGATACACAATATGTGGTTTTAGCTGGACCTTTTTTTCATACTCCAGATCTCGGTCTTCAATACCTAGATGGGCCTTGCTTAATTCTGGTTTTATAATCCAGTCTGCAGCTTGCGGGATATCAAAAAAGCATTGGCGGCAAAAACCTTGTCTGTATATTTCACGATTTCTACCACAGTTTAGGCATTCAAAACCCACAAATTGAATAGACAATTCTTTGTCTAATAATTGATTCACGTGTAAGAAGTCAGTTGCAAATACTAGGTAGTATTGAATGGGGCTTCCATTTTCCGTTTTCATTTTTGTAAGGACACCTCGGTAGTGCATAAAAATTTGTATTTTTAGAAGCTTAAAGATACTTTAAAAAATGCCAATCCCTTTAGTCAATTCTGTTGCTTCTTGGTTCTTAAAGAAACGATTTCACCAGATAGAATTATTTTTAAAATATCCTAATGAAGTTCAGGAAGAACTACTCACGTCTCTACTTTTACGAGCTCGTACTACAGAAATAGGGAAGAAATACGACTTTAGTAGTATCACCAATTATCGCGAATTTACAGAACGTGTACCAGTCACTACGTATGAAGAAATACAAATTGATATCGAGCGAGGGCGTCGTGGTGAAGATAATATTTTCTGGCCATCACCTATTAAATGGTTTGCAAAATCTAGCGGAACCACAAATGCCAAAAGTAAATTTATTCCGGTATCTACAGCGTCTTTAGAACAATGTCATTATGCTGCGAGTAAAGACTTACTCTGTATGTACCTTAACAATAATGAAAACGCACAATTATTTACAGGTAAGAGCTTACGTCTTGGAGGTAGTAAAGAACTATACGAAGAAAATGGTACCAGTTATGGTGATCTTTCTGCTATCTTAATAGACAATATGCCTTTCTGGGCAGAATACAGCAGTACACCCAGTAATGAAATCTCACTAATGGGAGATTGGGAAATCAAGATGCAAGCCATTGTAAATGAAACCATTCAAGAAAATGTAACCAGTCTAGCTGGAGTCCCTTCATGGATGCTGGTATTATTAAACAACGTGATGGAAACTACTGGCAAAGGCAACCTGTTCAATGTTTGGCCTAATCTAGAAGTATATTTTCACGGCGGAGTAAGCTTTGACCCTTACATAGAACAATACAATAAAATTCTACCTAAAAACGAGTTTAGGTATTATGAAATCTATAGTGCGAGTGAAGGTTTTTTTGCATTACAAGATCGCAATGCTAATAAAGAACTTTTATTGATGTTAGATTATGGTATTTTTTATGAGTTTATCCCTATGGATACCTATGGTAGTCTCGACCAAAAAATAATACGCCTTAGTGATGTAGAAGTAGAAAAAAACTATGCAATTGTAATCACTACTAATGCTGGATTGTGGCGATATAAAGTGGGCGATACAGTTAGGTTTACTTCTGTAAGCCCCTATCGTATTAAAGTAACCGGACGTACTAAGCATCATATTAACGTATTTGGCGAAGAACTCATTATTGAAAATGCCGAGGCAGCCCTGCGTAAAGCAACTCAAGAAACAGACTGTGAAATTGTAGATTATACCGCAGCGCCTATTTTTATGAAAGGCAAAGAAAAAGGTGCTCATGAATGGATGATAGAATTTAAAAGACCTCCAGGAGACTTTTCTATCTTTTCTAACTCCCTAGACCAAGCTTTAAAAGAAGTGAATAGTGACTACGAAGCAAAACGATATAATAACACCACACTTAATGCTCCTACGATACATCAAGCCCGTGAAAAATTATTTTATGATTGGCTAAAGAAAAAAGACAAACTTGGAGGTCAACATAAAGTACCTCGTTTATCAAATACCAGAAATTTTCTGGATGAGCTATTACAGCTTAATAAGCAAACATAAACCGTACATCTCGACTTCTAAGCGTGTACGATTCTTTAAAAAATCGACAAAAAACGCAAATCGACCGATTAAAAACAATCTGTAAAACCGCAGTATCAGGCACTTTAGCCATTATTCTATGAAAAACAGGTATTTTAACGAATATCTCCCTACGTTTGACGAAACGTTTGGTTAATGTTTGGTAGTACTTTTCTTACAGTATATGTTTGCAGTGTTGAAAGCAATAATATAACGTAATGAAAAAAGTAGTTTTTATCTTAGCAGCAGTTATCTTCACAGTGACATTTTCGTCTTGTGGGACTTCTCATAACATTAAGAATAGCGATTCGGAAGTAGCTGGGTATACCTTAAAAAATAAAAAACAATTAATGGAACAGAAAATTCTTAATAAGAATTCTAAAACTGTTCTTGCAACGCCGTAAATAGAGCATACATATTAGCCAAATAACCCTTTATTATTAGAGGGTTTTTTTTTGCCTTTATTTTACCTGAACATGAATATGGTCGTCGTGACGTACCGCTTGACAACCATGAAATCTTACCTTATTATTTAGCAATCGTAATCGTTTATTCAAGTGTGGCTCAATAAACAACTTTGAAACACTTTTTTGCTTTAAGAGACTCAAAGACAAAGCACGGGTTCCTTCTTCAGAAATAGAAAGGTTTTCATGTATAGTGCCCAGCGTGAGATACTGAGTAAAACCATAGTGCCAATACCCTTTATTTTTACACGCTGCAGGTTGATTTACTTCTGAAATTTTAGGCCCTGCATAAATGCCATATCCACTAATGCCAGGCTTCAAGTTGTTGGTATTTCCGAGGTCGTCCTCATAAACAAACGAGATATCAATTTTCTTACCATCGCTATGACTCAAATGCGGCAACAGCGGAAAGCCATCTATAAATGGGAAGTTTGCATCAAGATACACGAGTTTAATACCGGGATATTTCCGCTGAAAATCTACAGCTGATTTCTCTAAAGCAATATTCAAGGCTGGAGTTACATAATTTCTATTGGCGAGGGTATAAAAAACAGAATGCGCGGTTATCAATTGAGATGCTGCAACTCGCTCCCGACCAAAATGACTTGCTAACGACGGCACAATAAAGGCGGTAGCCAAACCATATAAGAGCACAAAAACAACCCCTCTCTTCATTCTGTATTTAAATACTTTCCTTCTTATAAAAAGCATGGTCAACAAATAGATAAGCCCTCCTATTTGCGTGAGCACAGTAAGCAATATGATTGCGCTTATGTGAATTCCTATTTTTAATGCTTTCTTAAACACTTTTTGTCTTTATACAAAAACTCCCTCTTGAGAAAAAAAGTATCTCAAGAGGGAGTTTAGTTGGTATTACTTCTGGCGATTAAGAAACTGCTTTCAGTTTTTTAATGGTCGCCTTATTCAACTTTTCTTTTACGTACTCTACACTTACCGTTAGATCCTTTACATCTGTACCAGGAAGCTCATACATCGCATCTGTGAGGACAGCTTCGCAAAGAGAGCGTAATCCTCTTGCACCTAGTTTATAGACGATTGCTTGGTCTACAATAAAGTCTAAGGCCTCTTCGGTAATCACAAGATCAATCTCATCCATCTCAAAGAGTTTTTTATACTGCTTTATGATGGCGTTTTTAGGCTCTGTTAAAATGGCTCTTAGGGTCCCTTTGTCCAAAGGATTCATATACGTCAATACAGGTAGTCGACCAATAATTTCTGGAATCAAACCAAAGTCCTTTAAATCTCTTGGAATGATATATTTAAGCATTTGATCTTTATCTAACCGCTCTTCTTTGTGTGTTGCACTAAAACCAACTGATTGTAAGTTGAGTCTTTTTGAGATATGTCTATTAATCCCATCAAAGGCGCCACCAGCAATAAATAAAATATTTTCTGTATTGACCTCAATAAACTTTTGGTCAGGGTGTTTACGACCACCCTTAGGCGGCACATTTACAACGGTTCCTTCCAGTAATTTTAATAATGCTTGCTGTACTCCCTCTCCACTAACATCTCTTGTTATAGAAGGATTATCACTTTTACGTGCAATTTTATCTATTTCGTCAATAAACACAATTCCGTTTTGTGCTTTTTCTAGATTGTAATCTGCAGCTTGCAACAATCTTGTTAAGATACTCTCTACATCTTCTCCTACATAACCAGCTTCTGTAAGCACCGTTGCATCTACAATTGCCAATGGAACATTAAGCATCCTTGCTATGGTTTTTGCCACTAAGGTTTTACCAGTTCCAGTTTGTCCCACAATAATGATGTTACTTTTCTGGATCTCAATATCATCATCGGTCTTGGGCTGGAGTAAACGCTTATAATGATTATAAACCGCTACAGACATAACTCTTTTTGTGTGTTCTTGCCCGATAACATAATCATCCAAAAACGTTTTTATCGTTTTGGGCTTTTTAAGCATTAATTCTTGAGTGATTGCATCTCCTTTTTTATGCACCTCTTCCTCTACCACTATCCCGTGCGCTTGTTCAATACAGCGATCACAGATGTGCGCATCTAGCCCCGCAATAAGCAGGTTAGTTTCTGGTTTTTTACGACCACAAAATGAACATTCTAATACTTCCTTTGCCATGATATCATCATTTATAATTCAGTTAGGGTGTTTGTCGTTAATAACGCTTCACCTTAACTTTCATTATACTATTACTTTTTACCTCTGGTTAAAATTTCGTCAATCATACCGTATTCAAGCGCTTTATCTGCTTTCATCCAGTAATCGCGATCACTATCTTCATACACCTTGTCATACTCTTGACCGGTATGTTTTGAGATGATCTCGTATAATTCTTTTTTGAGGGTTATAATTTCTTTTGCGGTAATCTCTATATCACTCGCTTGTCCTTGCGCGCCACCCATAGGCTGGTGAATCATTACACGTGAATGGGTGAGTCCAGAACGTTTTCCTTTTTCCCCTGCACATAATAACACAGCACCCATAGAGGCTGCCATACCAGTACAAATAGTAGCGACATCTGGTGTAATAAACTGCATAGTATCATAAATACCAAGACCAGCATACACACTTCCTCCCGGCGAATTGATATAAATCTGAATATCTCTAGTAGCATCTACACTTGCTAAAAATAACAACTGCGCTTGAACAATATTTGCCACTTGGTCATTAATACCCGTTCCTAAAAAAATGATGCGATCCATCATTAAACGAGAGAACACATCCATTGAAACGGCATTCATTTGTCGTTCTTCAATAATGTTAGGCGTAAGGCCTACTGGGTACATGCTGCTTATTATTTGATTATAATAAGTACTGCTAACTCCTTGGTCTTTAATTGCAAATTTCTCAAATTCTTTTCCGTAATCCATAAAATAATCTTCCTTTTCTCTTAAAATTAATAAGGCGTTATATGCTACAATATAACGCCTTAAAGATACCTATTTTTTTAAGTTTATGCGTAAGCCTCTTTTATAAAAGTATCATAAGAAACTTCTTTTGTTTTCAGCTTTGCATTTTCTTTGAAGTAAGTAAGCAATTTGTTTGTTCCTAATTGCTCGCTTATGCGTTTTACTTCTTCTTGATTACTCATTATTCTTGCAGCAATATTATCTAACTCCTCATCAGATGGATCTAGTTGTCCAAACTGCGCCATCTGTTGCTTGATCATCCCTTTGCTATGCTCTTTAAGCTCTTCAAAAGAAACCTGTAAGTTGTTCTCTGCTCTTAATTTACCTTCTATTAACTGGTAACGCAATCCTTTTTCGCTACGTTCATATTCTGCCTTCGCTTCTTCATCTGTCATTATTTTCTCTCCAGATACTTGAATCCACTTCTGTAAAAAACCTGAAGGGAGATCAAACTTGGTGTTTTCAATAAGTGAATCTACCACATCGTTTAATAACTTCTGGTCACTCTGCTGCATAAACTGTCCTTCTGCATCTTGCTTAATCTTCTCTTTTAATTCTTTCTCAGATTTTACAACACCTTCACCAAAAAGCTTATCAAAAAGCTCCTGGTTTAAATCTGCCATCTCACGAGTGTTAATCTCTTCTAGCGTAAAAGAAACCTCTGCTTTCAAACCTTTTGCGTCTTCTTGTGTAAGACCTAAGTGACGCACATTATCCTGCTCTTCTGCAAACAAGCCTTTAGTTTTTAAAGTAACTACATCCCCTACTTTAGCTCCAGTAAGTGCTTTAATTTGAGCTTTTCCTTTTAAAGCATCTAGCTCTAATGTTGTTTTTTTATCAATGCCAGCTTCTTCACTGATAAAAGTTCCAGTAATTTCATCTCCTTTTGCGACAACATCTTTGTTTGTTAACTTTCCGTATTGCTTACGGATTGTTTTTACCTGGTTAGTAAGCATTTTTTCATCTGCCACCACCTTGTAGTGTGTAACTGCTTTTTTCTTAACGTCAATTTTAAACTCTGGAGATAATCCTAGGTCAAACTCAAACGTAAAATCTTCACCATCCCAATCAATTTCATTATCATTCTTTGGTAAAGGGTTTCCTAAAACATCTAGTTTTTCTTCAGTAAGATATTTATGAAGGTTTTCTTGAAGAATCTTATTTACTTCTTCTAAAAGCACTGCCTTTCCATATTGTTTTTTGACCATTCCCATTGGGATATGCCCTTTTCTAAAACCTGGAATTGTTGCTGTCTTACGATAGTTGTTTAAGATACCCTGCACTTTATCTGCATAGTCCTCTTTTTTAACCTCTACAGTTAATACTGCATTTAGGTTGTCAATTTCTTTCTTGGTAATATTCATTTGTTTTAGCTAAAAATTTCGGACTGCAAAAATAGTGATTTTTATGGCACTCGCAATACGTTTAGTCACCGTAATTTAGAAGCCTTTTGATAACTTCGGAAATAGCAATAATCGTATCTATAGGAATGTCTTACTTATCCTTATCGAAAATTGAAAAAAGAATGGATTGCACAAACGATAACAGCAGACTAAAAATAAGTGCCCACCAAAATCCATTTACCGTAAAATCTGGAACAAAATAATCTGCCAGTAATATGATGATGGCATTTATCACAAGTAAAAACAACCCTAAGGTCACTATGGTAACTGGTAGTGTTAAGACAACAAGGATTGGTTTTACAATAAACCGCAACAATGCGATAACAACCGCAACAATAATTGCAGAAACATAACCCTCTACTGCTACACCAGGAAGCAACTTAGCCAACAATACTACCGCCAGTGCAGTTAACAATACTCTAATAATGGTTTTCATATTTGCAATATTTAAGATATAAGAAGATGTAATGCCCAAATATTCATCTCCAATTGATTTATAAACAAATAGTTGACATGTATTAAATGCATACTATTTCAAAAGTATAAAGATAAAAAAAGCGTCGTTACCTTTAACAGATAACGACGCCTTATATAAAATCAAACTGTTTTACTAGTTATTAGCTAATGTTATAGTAGCATAGTTTCCTATATCCACCGTAGGAACAGTTGCTCCATACTGCGCATTAATTGCAGTAATAATTGCATTTGCTGTAAAAGCATATCCTCTAGGCGAAGGGTGAACTCCATCTAGTGAAAAAGCACCACCTGTAACAAACTGAGAAGTTAAAACCCCTCCATTATATGGCACTCCTGTTGCAGCAACTTCTGCCAAGGCAGCTTTTGCATCTACAAAAGCAAGTTCGTTAGCCGCAGCTAAACCTTCTATTACCGCATTATATGCTCCAGCTGCCGCAGCAACTCTACCTTGTTCTGTTGAAGTTAGCACAAACTGGTCTGCTAGTGGCACTGCCACTCCAATAATAGATAGTGGGTTTGCAGGATCTGCAAGAGTACCTAACACGCCAGAAGCTGTAAGTACAACAAGATCTGTATCATTTGCCTGACGTAATTGTCCTAATAACGCAGCAGTCTCTGCAGGAACTCCTTGAGCCATTAAAATAGCTGTAACGTCTGTTAAGTCATCATCTGTCATAATAGGAAAGTTTACACCCGCCTGAAAGTTAACCGCTCTTAAGTCTGCTTCTTCTTGCGTAATAATACCAGCTCCAACTAATCCTGGAAGCGCTACGGTATTATAAAGACCAAATTGGCCATTCACTAAATCTGCTGTTGCAGCATCTAAAGGAATAGACTGCACTGGCACTGTAGTAAAGTAAGGTATAGATGTAACATCTGCGATGTTAATTAAAGCACCTTTTGCACCACCACTTGTTAAAGCAGCAACTTGACCACTATAAACAGAAGCAAATACATTAGGGTCTGTAATATCATTAGGCCCATAAGTTGATGGATCTAAATTACCTGTTTGATCTACTCCAGCACCTCCAGAAGTTGCATAAGATAAGATATCATTGTTTCCTATCCATAAAGAAAAGAAAGTAGGATTTAGAGACGCTGCATCTGCAATTACAGTTGCGTTTGCAGAAGTTGCAAAACGAGCATAATAAGGATTCGCTGCACCTGTAGGTATACCAGCGGCATTACCATATCCAGGAGCATTTAAATGAAAACTTTTTGCTCCAGGAACTCCCATATTGTTAAAAGGTCCTGTTGCGCTTGTTGCTACATCTGTAGTTGGAGCACCCTCTAGTCTTACTGGACCAGGATTTCCATCTGCATCAAAAGCTAATACAAATCTGTTTTCAGCAATTTGAGTACCTCCTAATAATAAACCACCTAAATTGTCATCTACTAAAGGCTGAGTAAACTCGCCACCTTCAACAAATGTAAATTGACTCGCCATGATATTAGGATAAGAATTTTCTTGTCCCGTAATATATAATGCACCATCTGCATATCCAGCAGTTAAAGAGTTACCAACGGCAACATAATTACTAAAATCTGCAGTTCCAGACTCATAGAATCCAGCATCTTCAACAGAAGTTTCAAATTCTGGGTCACAGCTTATAAACCCTAAGGCTACAATTGCTGCTGTTATTTTTATATAATTTTTCATCTTGATAATACGGTTTAAATTAAAGTTTGTAAGTCAATCCTAGTCCTGGCACAAATGCGTTAGACTTGTATGTCCCTCCAAAAGGAGCAGTAACACCGCTCTCTGTGTAAGAATCATAAGAAGCATTAATCTCCTTAAAGTGAACATATAAGAAAGATGCATCTATTTGTAAACGCTCACTTACATTAAAAGTAAGTCCTGCGGTATAATTGTTAGAATCGTTACGTGGCGTTTCTGGAGCAAAAAATCCAGCTTGCACAGGAGACTCATCAAAGTAATATCCACCTCTTAAAGTAAAATTCTTGGAAGCCTCATATTGTAAACCAAAACGATAAGTTGAAGAGTTCTTATAATTACGAGCGTTAAAAGAATCTGGAATCGCAGGATTCTCAAAATCAATATCTAAAGACTCATACTCTCCCCAGAATGTAGTATTCAAGTCAAAAGCAAAAAGCCACTTATCACAAAACTCATAAGAAAGACCTACCGTCATTTCTGCTGGTAAAGGTAACTCTGCCGTTGCATTTGTATCTGCAAATGGAGTCGCAGGAGAATTAGGGATATTTTCAAAGTCTGCGGTCGCTTCATCAGCTTCTAGTTTAATTAAAGAACGATACGTCGCTCCTAATCTAAACTTCTCTGACACATTAAACATAGCACTTACTGTCCATCCAGTGTTTGAAACACCAGAAGCGTCAATAGTTACTTCAGAACGATTACCATCTAAATCAGTCAATGAACGTGATAGATTTCTATTAAAGTTTACACTACCTGTAACGTAGATGAAACCACCACTAAAACTAAAGTGCTTATTCACTTTAATAGCAGCAGAACCTTGCACATATATAGCAGCAAGATCAATATTATTAACTAAGTGCGATCCAGCCCAGTCATCTTCATAAGCGACACCACTACCATAAGGAGTGTATACACCTAAACCAAATGCCAACCAATCTGTTGCTTGATAAGAAGCATATGCATAAATAGGAGTTCCTACATCACTATCTGTTCTAGCAGAAGCACCTGTAACCTCATTTTGATAGGCAACATTAGATAACACACCAAAACCTCCCACGGCTATACTTAACTTATTCTCAAGGAAAACTAATCCCGCTGGATTGTGAAACACAAGTTCTGCACTGTTTACAACAGCTACACCTGTGTGTCCCATTGCCAGAGATTTGTTACCCTGCAGAGCCACTCTATATCCACCGGCATACATCACTGCAGAAGCAAGTGTAAATACGGCAAGAAATAATACTTTCTTCATAATTAAATAGTTTGATTAAAAAATTTGTTGTTAGTTTTTACATATTTATTATGCATACATAATAAATTTAATGCGCAAAATTATAAAAAATTAATCACAATATGGTAAAAATCAGTGGGATTCTCCGCGTGTAGCCAATGCCCAGCGCCAGTTACTGTAGCTATTTTTGCCTTCGGAAATTGTCTTTTTATACCTATTTCATCCATGTCTTCGATATACCCCGAGTTTTCTCCTCTAACAAATAAGCATGCTCCTTCGTATTTTGCATTTTGATCAAGCGCCTTTCCCACTTCAGAAATATTAGCGGTTAACACCTTTAAGTTAATTTTTAAACCCAAGGTGCCTTTAGATATCCAATACAAGTTTTTTAATAGAAACTGCCTAGTACCAATATCTTTTATAAAACCACTTAAAACAGTATCTGCCTCACCGCGCGAACTTAAGATTTCAAAATCTAAAGAACCCAAGGCTTTTAAGATATCTTGATGATGAGAAGGATATGATTTGAGGCCTATATCTGCTAGTATTAACTTATCTATCATATCAGGATAAGTCACGGCAAATTCCATTGCAGTTTTACCTCCCATAGAATGCCCCATTAAAGAAAACGACTCCAGCGAATGATACGCACAGTATTCTTTTAAATCTTGCACCATAAAATTATAATTCCAGTCATCACTATGAAAACTCTTACCATGATTACGTTGATCTAGAAGATGCACTTGAAAACCATCCTGTGAAAATTTGTTACCTAGTGTTTTCCAGTTATCACCAGAACCCAAAAATCCATGCAGAATAACTAGTGGCCTACCTTCTCCTATTATATTTGAGTGTAACAACATCTATTGTAGTTTTTGTAAATACTGTTTAATAACAGACTCTAGTCCTTGATAAATAGCTTCACTAATAAGCGCATGACCGATACTTACTTCTGCAAGATGAGGAACATTATTTTTAAAGAAAGCGATATTATCTAATGACAAATCGTGACCTGCATTGACACCTAAACCTAATTCATGCGCTCTTAAGGCACCATCAGCGTAAGGTATAACCGCAGCTTCAATTCCTTTTGCATAACCTACCGCAAAATCTTCTGTGTATAATTCTATTCTATCTGCACCTACAGCCACCGCCCCATCAATCATGGACAAAACGGGGTCCACAAAAATAGAAGTACGCACTCCGTTTCTTTTAAATTCTTGAATAGTTTCGGTTAAGAAAGATTTGTGCTTTATGGTATTCCAGCCGGCATCTGAAGTTAGTGCTCCTATTTTATCTGGCACTAAAGTCACTTGTGTAGGTTTTAATGCAAGAACAAGGTTCATGAAATACTTGATAGGGTTTCCTTCAATGTTGTATTCCGTTTGAACTACATTTTTTAAATCACGAGCATCTTGATATCGTATATGTCTTTCATCGGGACGTGGATGTATTGTAATCCCTTGAGCTCCGAACGCCTCTATATCTCTTGCCGCCTTAAGCAAGTTTGGCACATTTCCGCCTCGAGCATTACGAAGCGTGGCTAGTTTATTAATATTTACACTTAACTTTGTCATACTTGAAATAATTATTCTACAAAAATACAACCCTTGTTTTCGGCTATAGGCTTAATTTAAGTATTTTGCATAAAAAAATATTTGTGAATACACATCAATACATTATTAACGACGTTAAACCCTTTGCTTTAGAAAAAAGCATTAAGGAATTACAGACCGCTTTTAATCAGCTTACCTACTCCCATTTTCCAATAATGAAAGGTGACTCTTTTGAGGGTTGTATTAGCAGCACAGATGTATATTGCTTTGAGGCAGATAAAACCATTGAAAACTACGCCTATGCGATAGAACCATTTTTTGTTAGATTGGACACAAACTGGCTCGACATTTTAGAAGCTTGCGCTTTAAACAACACAAATATAATGCCTGTTCTCGATGAGAAAAACAACTATAAAGGGTATTATGAACTAGGTGATATTATAGGTATTTTTAATGACACTCCATTTTTAAATGAGGCTGGAGGTATTATTGTTGTAGAAAAGGGAGTTAGAGATTATTCGTTTAGTGAAATTTGCCAAATTGTAGAATCCAATGACGCAAAAATTCTAGGTGTTTTCATCTCACAATTAAATAGTGACACGATGCAAGCTACCATTAAAATAGGCCATCAAGGCATGAATGAAATTGTGCAAACTTTTAGGAGGTATAGCTATAACATCATATCTAGTCATGATGAAGATTTATTGCTTGAAGACTTAAAAGAAAGATCAAATTATCTTAACAAATACTTGAACATGTAAGTTATGAAAGTTGCAATCTACGGCCAATTTTATCATAAAAATAGCGGGAAACACGTCTTGTCTATTATTGAAGCATTTCAGAAAAAAAACATCACGCTGTTAATTGAAGAAAATTTTAAAAAGCTTGTAGAGAAAGAAATTAACATCTCTATTGGCAACATCCCTACTTTTATAAACATAGATAACACCTTTGACCTATTTATAAGTATAGGTGGTGATGGTACTATATTAAAATCGATCACTTATGTGGGGGACTTAGGCATTCCAATTGCTGGTATCAACACTGGGCGTTTAGGATTTTTAGCTACCATTCAAAAAGAGAACATTTCAGAAAGTATTGAAAGTATTCTTAAAGGAGATTATACTATTTCTGAAAGGAGCCTTCTTAGTATAGAAACCACACCGATGCAAGAAAACATCACAAAACTTAATTTTGCATTGAATGAAGTTGCGGTGAACAGAAAAAACACGACGAGCATGATCAAAGTAGATACTCATGTAAATGACAAATATCTAACCACCTATTTTTCTGACGGCCTTATTGTGGCCACACCTACTGGATCTACAGGGTATTCTTTAAGTTGCGGCGGCCCTGTTATTGACCCTTCTACGAGTAATATCGCATTGACACCTATTGCTCCTCATAATTTAAGTGCTCGCCCTTTAGTTTTGCCTGACAATTGTGTGATTGACCTTTCGGTATCTGGAAGAGAAGATGAATTTCTGGTTTCTCTAGACTCCCGAATCATAACATTGCAAATAGATACCACACTTCGAATAAAAAAAGCGCCTTTTACTATAAAACTGGTACAGCTTAAAAACGAAAGTTTTATAAAAACACTCCGCGAAAAACTGCTCTGGGGAGAAGACAAACGTAATTAAGCAATAAATTCTTTTAAAAATTGTTTATCCACTAGGTGAAAACGTCTTTAGCTTAAAGGCTTCAATTACCGCAGTTAATTAGTATATTTGCAAACTTTTATAGAAAAATGAAGTATATAATAATCATCTTATTTACACTTTTAAGCACCCTTAATCTACATAGCCAAACCTATGAAGTTGGAGCTTATGTTGGTGGAGCAAACATAATTGGTGACGTAGGTAGAACCAATTACATCTACCCCAATGGCTTAGCTTTTGGCGGTATTGCAAAATGGAACAGAAGTGACAGACACTCGTTTAGGGCTTCTGTTATCACAACAAAGTTACAAGGAAATGACGCTGACTCGCATGAAGCTAGAAGACGAGAACGCGGCTATTCTTTTGAAAACAATTTGACAGAATTTTCACTAGGTATTGAGTACACTTTTTGGGAATTTAACATGTACAGTGGTAATCGAGCAAGTACTCCTTATTTATATTCTGGTGTAAACTATTTGTTATATGACTCGTTAAGACTAAGACAAAACACAGGAGATATTATTAGATATGGGGCTACTGGTGATTTTGCCATACCAATGGTTGTAGGCTTTAAGACAACAGTAAGCACAAACATGATTGCGGCTTTTGAAATAGGCGCCAGATACACATTGAGCGACTCATTAGACGGAAGTGTTTCACCAAATAACGAATTTATTGGCGCACAATTTGGTGATACTAACAACAATGATTGGTATGTCTTTACTGGTATTACATTTACGTTTACCTTTGGACGACAACCCTGTTACTGTAATTTTTAATGGATTTACAATCACAAATAGACAATAAAAAGCTCCCGCAGCACATTGCCATTATTATGGATGGGAATGGGCGTTGGGCAAAAAAACAAGGTTTTTTAAGAGCTATTGGCCATCAAAACGGCACCAAATCTGTTCGTGAAACCGTTGAGGCTTGCGCAGAAATCAACATTCCGTTTCTTACTCTTTATGCCTTCTCAACAGAAAACTGGAATCGCCCTAAGCTCGAAGTTGAAACGTTGATGAAACTTTTAGTGTCTTCTCTAAAGAAGGAGATTAAAACCTTACAGGATAATGATATTAAATTAAACGCCATAGGCAATTTAGAATCACTACCTAAAAAGGCTCAAAGAGAACTCCTTGACGTAATTAACAAGACCAAGCAAAATAGCAGGATGACCCTAACATTAGCATTGAGTTATGGAGCGCGAGAAGAAATCACAAAAACTATTCGTGAGATTAGTCTTAAAGTGAAAAATAACTTAATTTCGCCGCTTGATATTGATGAACGTTTAGTAAACGAACATCTGTATACCAATAACTTGCCAGATGTAGATTTATTAATACGTACCAGCGGAGAGCAACGTATAAGTAATTTTTTATTATGGCAAATTGCTTATGCAGAATTATCTTTTACTGAAACGTTATGGCCTGATTTTACAAGAAAACATCTTTTTGAGGCAATTTTAAATTATCAAAATAGAGAAAGAAGATTTGGAAAGACAAGTGAACAACTTTAACACGAGAGCAGGATTGCATACTTTTAAGACGTTTTTATACACCGCATTTATTGCACTGTTATTTTCACAAGGCATACACGCTCAAGAAAATGACCTTAACAACGCTCAGCTATACACCCTAAATGAAATTAAGGTCACAGGTGCTCAAAATTTTAATGAGCAAACAGTGATTGCATTTACTGGACTTAAAAAAGGGGATAAACTATATATTCCTGGAGAAAAACTGAGTCAAGTAACAAAGAAACTATGGGAGCAAAACCTATTTAGTGATATTGCTTTTTACGTTACTAATATCAGCGGAAACGATATCGACTTAGAACTTTATATCGTTGAGTTGCCAAAACTTAACCTTGTTACTTTTGAAGGTATTAAAAAAGGAAAAGTAAAGCAACTTGTAGAAGATAATGGTCTCAACAAAGGAACAAAAATCACTAAAAACCTTATTACCACAACAAAAAACTATATTACCAACAAATATAGAAAAGATGGTTTTCTAAATACCAGCGTGATCATTAGTACGCGACCTTCATTAGATTCTACAGGAACCGTAATTGGCGATGATATGAAGGTGCTAATTAATAAAGGAGAGCGTGTTAAGGTAAAAGAAATTGACTTTGACGACAACGTTGCTTTGACTGACAAGCAGTTAAGGGGCGCAATGAAAAATGTAAAGCGCAAAAACCCAATTAACATTTTTAAAAGAAGTAAATTTTCTGAAGAAGGTTTTAAAGAAGACAAAGAATCTGTCATCGCAAAATACAAGGCAAATGGATATAGAGATGCCCGTATACTAAGTGACACACTTAGCGTGATTGATGAGCAGAACGTTGCACTTAAGCTTAAAGTAGAAGAAGGGCGTAAATATTACTTCGGAAATATTCGATTTCTTGGAAATAGTGTATATACAGATGCCCAGTTGCGTCAAGTAATGGGAATTAAAAAAGGAGAGACCTATAACGGTGTTTTACTTCAAGAACGTATTACGGACGAGGCTGACCCTGAAGCCAACGACCTTACCAACCTATACCAGAATAACGGGTATTTGTTCTCTAGCATTAACCCAGTAGAAGTAGCTGTTCGTAATGACACTATTGACTTTGAAATTCGTATTAGAGAAGGAAAAATAGCATACTTTGATCAAGTAACGGTTATTGGAAACACAAAAACCAATGATCACGTTATTTACAGAGAATTACGCACAAGACCAGGACAAAAATATAGCAAGCGTAATGTAGTCCGTACCATTAGAGAACTTGGACAATTGGGATATTTTGACCCTGAACAATTATCACCAAACTTTAAAAATGTAGACCCCAACAATGGCACACTTGATATGGAATACGCCGTTGTCGAAAAAGGGTCTAGCCAGATTGAACTTCAAGGAGGTTATGGTGGTGGAGGTTTTGTAGGTACATTAGGATTATCATTCAATAACTTTTCGCTGCGTAATGTTTTTAATAAAGAGGCATACCGACCAATTCCTATGGGAGATGGTCAAAAATTGTCGCTAAGAGCACAGGCAAGTAGTTTCTACTCAACATATAGTTTGTCATTAGTAGAGCCTTGGTTAGGAGGAAAAAAACCAGTGCAATTGAGTACGTCTTTCTCTCATACTGTTCAATATTTTTTCGATTTTAGATCAAGAGATGTTGATAAGGATAGAAAGTTTTTAATTACAGGTGGGTCAATTGGCCTTGCAAAAAGGTTAAAATTTCCAGATGATTATTTTACACTTTCGCAAGCGGTGAGTTTTCAGCATTACAATTTAAAGAACTACAACACCCCTTTATTCACCTTTGGAGATGGATACGCAAATAACCTTGCTTACACGATAGGCTTGAGCAGAAACAACACAGCAACAAACCCGGTATATCCTATATCTGGATCAGAATTTAGTGTTTCGGCAAAATTAACACCTCCGTTCTCTTTATTTAATAAAGTAGATTATGGAAGCCTCGCAGATCAAGCAGAATTTCAGGATGCTAATGGAGACGCAGATCAATCAAAAATTGATCAAGAACGTTTTAAATGGCTAGAATACTATAAGGTAAAATTTAAAGGGACTTGGTATACAAACCTAGTCGACAAATTAGTTTTGCGTAGTCAAGCTGAGTTTGGATTCTTAGGCTCTTACAACCAAGATAGAGGAACCGTTCCTTTTGAGCGATTTTTTGTAGGTGGAGATGGTTTAGGAGCGTTTAGTTTAGATGGTCGTGAGGTGGTACAATTAAGAGGATATCCAAATCAATCACTTTCTACTACCGATGGAAATACGGTTTTCAATAAATTTTCGTTAGAAGTAAGATATCCTATCACATTAAAGCAACTTGCATCTATTTATGCACTTGGTTTTGTAGAAGGGGGAGCAGCTTATGATGGCTTTAAGGAGTATAATCCTTTCAGTATTAGACGTTCTGCTGGCGCAGGATTGCGTATATTTATGCCTGCATTTGGTTTATTGGGTATTGATTTTGGTTATGGATTTGATCCTATCTTAGGTGGGACCGAGCGTAACGGATGGCAAACTCACTTTATCATTGGGCAACAATTTTAATTTTGGCACGATATTTTCTAAACAACTATTAAGTTATGAAATTTAACAAATCATTTTTTCTGGCAGTAGCTTTTTTAAGCTTCACATTTATGGCACAAGCCCAAAGAGGGGTTCGCATTGGATATATTGATATGGAATACATTCTAGAAAGTGTACCCGAATATCAAGAAGCACAAACTCAATTAGACGGCAAAGTGCAGCGCTGGAAACAGGATATTGATAAAATGCAAAAGGAGATCGATCAGATGAAATTAGATCTTGCAAACGAACGTGTGCTTCTAACTAAAGAGCTTATTGACGAACGTGACGAAGAGATAAAGTTTCAAGAAGCAGAGATGTTAGATTATCAGCAAGCACGTTTTGGGCCAGGAGGAGATCTTTTAATTCAAAAAAGACAACTAATACAACCCATTCAAGATCAGGTTTTCAATATTGTTCAAGAAGTTGCGGTAAACAAAAAGTATGATTTTATTTTTGATAAATCTGCAGATGTAGTAATGTTGTTTGCTGCAGAGCGAAACGACATTAGTGATATCGTTTTAAGAAGTATCAATAGAGCGGCAAAAAGAACGCAAGCTTCATCTAAAAAAGATAAACAAGGCATAGAAAAGCGAGACGCGCTTTCTATGGACGAAGACAAAGAAGTTACTGAGAGAGATAATGCAACTCAGGCTAAAAAAGATGAACGCATGTCTTTACTAGAAAAAAGACAAAAAGAACGTGATTCTATTAGAGCAGCTAAAAAAGTAATTTTTGATGAAAGACGCGCAAGATTGTTAGAAGAGCGTCAGCGCCGAAAAGATAGTATATTAGCAGCTCGTAACGGAGGCACACCTCCACCAGGGCCACCACCTGGTGAGAACTCAGATGGAGATGATGGAGACGGTGGAAGATAAAAATATAAACCCAAAATAAAATAACACTTAATTTAAATTTTAATACAATGAAACATTTTAGACTATTATTGATTGCCGTAGTACTTTTTGCAAGTGCAACTAGTTTTGTAACTGCACAAGAAAAGATGGCACACATCGATACTCAAGCACTTGTTGAAGCAATGCCAGAAATGAAAAGTGCTCAAAGTCAACTAGAAAAATTACAGAAGACTTACGATACTGAAATCAAAGCAATGGCAAAAGAGCTTGAAACAAAAATCAAGCAATATGATGGTGAAGCATCTTCAAAGACAGAAGAGGAAAACGCAAAGCGTATCCAAGAAGTTCAAGGTATGCAGAACAACATCGGTGCATACAGACAACAAGCTTTACAAGATCTTCAAAAGAAAGAAGTTGATATCTTTCAGCCAATTCTTGAAAAAGCACGTGCAGCTATCCAGAAGGTAGCAAGAGCACAAGGGGTACAATACGTACTTGACTCTGCAACTGGAAACGGTGTCATCCTTGCTGATGGTAAAGATTTATTAGCAGACGTAAAAAGAGAATTAGGAATATAATCCTTTTCAAAACACAATTAAAAGCCCGCTAATTTAGCGGGCTTTTTTTATGCCAAAAACTCTACATTCTTCTCCGTATCTTTGCTCAAATGTTACAAACAAACCCCATAGGACTTTTTGACTCTGGCGTAGGTGGAACTTCCATCTGGAAAGAAATACACGCCCTACTCCCTTTTGAGAACACACTCTACCTAGCAGACAGTACAAATGCTCCCTATGGAAACAAGTCTGCAGAAGAAATAATAGCGCTTAGCATTAAAAATACCGAGTTTCTATTAAATAAAAACTGCAAAATGATTGTGGTCGCTTGCAATACCGCTACCACAAATGCAATTACGGTACTCAGAGATAAATATGATGTTCCGTTCATTGGTATTGAACCCGCTATTAAACCAGCGGCAATTCAAACAAAAACAAAAAGTATCGGGATCTTAGCGACTAAAGGCACACTCAGCAGTGCCCTTTTTCATAAAACAGCAGGAGAAATCACCAAAGATATTTCCGTAGTTGAAATTGTTGGAGAAGGATTAGTACCACTTATTGAAAATGGTCAATTACATACCACTGCATTAACTGAGCTTCTTTTTAAATATACAAAACCTATGATAGATGCGTCTATAGATCATCTTGTTTTAGGCTGCAGTCACTATCCGTACCTCATCCCAAAATTATTAACCATATTACCAGATAACGTGACCATTATTGATTCTGGCGCTGCAGTGGCAAGGCAAACTAAAGCCATTCTAGAAAAAAATGGACTTATAAACGCCTCTATAAAAAAGCCAAAGTTAGCATTCTTGTCAAATAGCAATAAAGCAACATTAAAGATGTTACTGGCAGAATACCACCCAGATATTACGATCTCAGAAATGTCTTTTTAATTTGTAGCACGTAATTTTGAAATTCCATTTCCTATTAATAATGCTAGCAAACCAAGAGTTAGACCTTTAAATAAAATCATCAACTCATGGCCATAACTAAAATACGAGCCTTTAGAAGGGATTGAATAATCACCATGTAAAGCCGTGATTTTGATCACAAATAGTTCAAACAACCATCCTATATTCATCATCACAGCAATGATTAAGATTACGTAAATAGCGCTCCCTATCTTCTTTTTTAGAAGCAATAGGGGTAGTAAAATATTACCAAAAACCATTAACCAATACGCCCAGGCATATGGACCTTGAGCACGATCTAAAAAAGCAAAAGATTCTGATGGTGGAAAAAGATACACTAAGAAATAACTAATAAATGCCCCAATGGCGTAGATAATCATAACCCATCGAATAATCTGTAATGAAATAGTAGTTTCCAAATAATCCTTTAAAAACAACCTCACAAAAAGAATAAAAAGTACACTAATAAAGATACCTCTAATAATATGGATGCCTATTTGAGATACCCATGTGTGTAATGCTTCTATCATAAGCTATTTTAGGCAAACAAAATTATGCAAAATAAGACAATAACTCTTTCTTCTTAGAAGGACTAACCATCACTTCTTTACCTGTATTAAGTATCACACTCCCACCTTTACCTTTTCTATATTCTACTATAGCGTTTACGTTTACTAGATACGATTTGTGTACTCTCGCAAAACCAGATGGCTTTAAAATTTCTTCAAAATATTTTAAGGTTTTACTAACCAATTTCTTCCCGTCTGTTAAAAAAATATTGGTATAGTTGTCATCTGCTTGACAGTATAAAATATTTTCTACCGCTAGTACCTCAAAACCGTTTTGAACAGGAATGGTAATCTTACCAGAAACTTGAAGTTGCTTAGGTTTTAACACACTATCCTGAAGCGTATTCTCTTTTTCCTTTATTTCTGTGACATACGCTACCGCCTCTATAAGCTTATCTATGGAGATGGGTTTTAACAAGTAATAGCTGGCGTGCGCATTTAGTGCATCCATCGCATAGTGATCATAGGCGGTTACAAATACAGTCTCAAAGGTACGATCTGGTACTTTCTCCAATAAATCAAAAGCATTACCAAAAGGCATTTCTACATCTAAAAACACAAGGTCCAATTCGTTCTTATTTATAAGAACAAGTGCTTGATCAATGTTCTCAGCCTCCCCAAGAATAGTAACCGTAGGACAATACTTAGTAATATAATTACGTAAAATGGCTCTGCTCGTTTCTTCGTCTTCTACTATAATGGCTTTTAACTGCATATTAATCTTTTTTTAGTGTTAGTCGCACCCTTGTTCCGGTAGCATCTTCTTGAGCATCTTCTATAAAAACATCCACTTTATCGCGATACATTTTATTAAGAATCGCAATTCGTTTTTTAATATTCCCCATTCCTTTAGACTGTTGCTTTTTCTGATTTTCTGTTTTTAAAGCCTTAGACTGTGCACGTCCTATCCCATCATCTGTAATAGTAATTTGGACCGTTTCTGCATTTGTCTTAACAAATTGAACATCAAGAGAACCCCGTTCTTTTTTATACCTCAACCCGTGCCACACGGCATTCTCTATGTAAGGCTGCAATAACATTGGTGGAATCACAAACTGATCTAAGTCTATTGCCGGATCTATCGTTATGGTGTAGTCAAATTTATCTTTAAAGCGGAAATGCTCTAACTTCACATACAGTTCTAACAACTCCATTTCTTTAGACAAAGGAATAAAGTTTTCCTCACTGTTTTCTAAAACAGAACGCATCAACTGAGAGAAATCGCTCAAATATCTATTTGCGGCACGCTCATCATTGCTAGAAATAAAGCTATTTACAGAGTTAAGCGCATTGAATATAAAGTGCGGATTCATCTGCGAACGTAAGTTTTTAAGCGCCAATTGATTGTTTACATATTGCTGTTGTCGCACATTCTTGAATTGTGAATATGCTGCGTATAGTAATAATAATGCGATTAGGATTAAAGACCCAATGATCCATTTTTGAATCTTGCTATTCTTATCAATGAGCTCTTCGTTCTCAAAGGCTAATTTATACCTGCTTTCATTTAACTTTCTATCATTCTCTAAGCTCGTAATTCTATTTTGCTTTAGCGCCATTTCTTTACTGAAACGTGCCGCTTGTGAGATCTCTTGCTCCTTTTTAATATACAACTCATCAACAACAGCAACATATTTCTCATAACTCTCTGCGGCCTTCCAAAAGTCGCCTCGATCTCTATACAACTCAGAAAGTTTACGGGTAGCATCTTTCTTTACTACTAAGTCTTCTTTTGCCTCAGCCTCTTCTATACTTCGTTCATAAAATGGTATGGCGGCATCATAATTTTCTTGACTTACAAATGCATTTGCTATTTTATAATTCTGTCGTTGTGATGTAAGCGCACTATTTATAGTTTCTGGTGCTTCATCATCAGAAAAAGCTTCTATTTCTTCTAAGGCCAGGTTGCGCAGCTCAATTTCTTTATCAAAGTTTTGATTCCTTCCGTAGAAGTCTGCTACCTTATCTTTTTCTTGAGCGGCCCTCTTTTTATTTTCACGAGTAGACAACTCTAGCGAATTTCCGTAGTACTCCTCTGCCGCATCTGCCGCACCACTATTTGCATACACTGCCGCTATTTTAGAATTAAGATCTGTAATTTTAGGAGTAATGAGATGTTTAGACGCTAGATCTAAAGCTTTCTGGTAGTTCTCAATGCCTTTTTCGTTGTCATCAATCATACTATAGGTATCCCCTAAAATCTCGTAGGTTTCTACTTCTTGAAAAGGAGGTAGCTTTTTTGTAAGCAATGTTTTACAAAGAGAGATACTCTCTTGATAATTTTTACTCTGCATATACGCCCTCGCCAGTTTTATCTGAACCCCTGCAGAATTTGACGCAGAAACGCTTCTTTTATAATTATCTGCGGCCAGATCTGGCTGTGCCCAATAGCTGTTAATATCTCCTAAAAGCTCAAAAGCAATTTTGTTTTGTAGGGCTGACGGCTCTCCACCCGGAACAGAATTAACTGCTTCTGTGATATAATTGATACTTTTAGTCGCATCTGTTTTTACAAACGTTTTTGCAGAATCTATATAGGTGCTAAAACTATTAATTGATCGCGCATTTACTTTAGAGATTGAAGAATAACCTCCATCTGTATTGATCACTTTAATACGAATAAAGTCGCTGCTTCTAATGGTGTGGTATACCGTTTGAAAATTTGCACTTCTAATGATAAGCTCTTGCCCAATACTTCCTTTAACCTCAAATTTCCCGCTATTGTCTGTTGTTGTATAAGCACCACCCAACACTTCAACATTTACTTTTGCTATCGGTTTGTTTGTTTCATCCTCTACTACTTCGCCCTGAATTTCAAGAATAGGCTGACTTGACTTGCTATCGTTTTGCGCAAAAGTTGTTGCCCCTAGTAATAAGGTACAGATAAAGAAGAATATTTTTATTGTTTTCATGCGTACTGCCCAAGTAGTTGGGAAAAATTTGTTATAAAGTGCTAACATACATACTTTAAACCATACTATAAAATAGCTAACGGGCTTGAACCCTTGATATTTTAACACAAAAACCTACTTCACTCATTTAAAAAGGAGGTTCCCTCATTCAAATACCCTTTAAGCTCAAACTGCTTTTTTTAAGAAGTTTCTTCAAAATAGTTTTACCGTGTCAAAAAACAGACATCCTAAAATAAATTATGAAAAAACACATCTATTTAATGCTACTTTTTTGCGCATCTACTTTGATGGCGCAGCACAGAGGTAATTACAATCAACAAGACATCTCAAGGGCAAATATTGCCACTTCTATGGGAAATTCGGTCCTTTATAATCCAGCTGCAACAGGTCCAGTTCACAAAAATTTAAATCCTTTAACTAATCTCACTATTGAGGTAAAAGGATTACAAAATGTACAAGCCACCTCCTACACCGCCATATTTAATTTATCTCAAATTGGTGAAACGGCAGAAGAGGCAAACCAGCTCGCCAAAGGCAGAATTGAGGCTGTAAAGGCAGCATTAATAGGACAAGGTATCGTAGCGAAAGATTTTGTCCTTGATGTGATTTCTTTTGTTCCTGTTTATGAGGTTCAGGTAGAGAAGAAAATCTTTAGCAAGAAATATAACGAAGTACCCAAGGGGTTTGAACTCCAGCAGAACATCCACATTAGGTTTACAAAAACAAGCCAGTTTGAAAACATACTCAGCGCCTGCGCCAAGAACGAAATTTACAACCTCGTAAAAGTGGACTATTTTATAGAAGATGTTGCAGCAGTATATAAAAACCTACAAACCAAATTACTAGCACTTGTTCAAGAAAAGAAAGACTATTATGAACTCTTAGGTTTTGATATGAACGACTATACCGTTGCCATAGCAGATGATAAATACTGTCATTTTCCTAAAGACTTTTACAAGAGCTACCAAGCCTATAACAGCATCTCTTTTGAAGCATTAAAACTAAAGAAAAACCAAGGCGTTACCGAGGCTAAAAAACAGACTTCATTTTATTATGAAGCATTATCCTATGGCGCATATGACGTGGTGGTTAATGGTGCTATTCTAGAACCCGTAGTACAAATGGGGATGCATATAAAACTACTTTATATTAAAAAACCACCTAAAGCCGACCCTAAACCCGAAGTAAAAATAGAAACAAAGCATAAATACTACGTTGTCGCGCCAGATGGAACGATTGATATAAAAGAATTACAAACCGATAATTAATAAAACTATGAAAAAAATACTCAATATTTTTTGTATTGCACTCGCATTAGTGAGTGTTGCATGCAAAGCAGACACAAAAAAAGAGCTTGCTCAAGTAGCAACTACAGAACAAGCAACCGTAGCAAAACACTACATAAAAGTTGCATTATTACTAGACACAAGCAATAGCATGGATGGCCTAATAGATCAAGCAAAAGCCCAACTCTGGGAGATTGTAAATGAACTCAGTTATGCAAAATGCAAAAATGAAAGACCCAATTTACAGATAGCGCTTTTTGAATACGGTAATGATTCTCTAAAAGAAAAAGAGGGTTATGTACGTAAGATTCTAGGTTTTACAGAAGACCTTGATGAAGTATCTAAAGAGCTGTTCTCGCTCACCACAAATGGAGGTAGCGAATACTGCGGTACAGTAATACAACAATCTCTAGACAAACTAGACTGGGGTAATGACGCAGACGATTTAAAAATGTTATTTATTGCTGGTAACGAGCCTTTTGATCAAGGCAAAATCAATTATAAAGACGCCATTGCGAATGCAAAGGAGAAAGACGTGGTCGTAAATACTATTTTCTGCGGAAATTTTAACCAAGGAACAGCCACATACTGGAAAGACGGAGCCACTTTAGGATATGGACAGTATACAGCAATTGATCATAATAAAGAGACGCAACACATTGTTTCTCCTTATGATGACCTCATCTTACAGTTAAACATAAGACTAAACGGAACATACATCCCTTACGGAACACAAGGACGTGAGAAAGTGGCATTACAGTATGAACAAGATGACAATGCGGCTGGATATAGTAAAGCCAATGCAGTAAGCAGAACGGTGAGCAAAGGATCACACTTATACAAAAACAGTTCATGGGATTTAGTAGATGCAGAAGAAGAAAGTGATTTTAGCTATTCAGAATTAAAGAAAGATAAGCTTCCAGAAAATCTAAGAAATAAATCTACCACAGAGATTAAAGAATATGTGGGCCTTAAAAAAGAAGAGCGCAATAAGATCCAAGATGAAATTGCCTCACTCAATAAAAAGCGTCGCGATTTCATTTCTTCGGAAAGTAAAAACAAAGGCAATGGTTTAGAAAGTGCAATGATTACCGCATTAAGAAGCCAAGCGAAAAAGAAAAACTATACCTGGGACGACAAATAAGAATTTTTGGTTGGTTAGTAAGAACCGGACAGCACATGGTTGATAATTCATCATGTATTTGTTCGGTTTTTTAGTGATTATATAGCGAATTACACAAAACACAGCTATTATTCTCAATAATAGATTAAAAATGTTAATGTTTTTAACAGTTCTGGCACGACCCTTGTAACTGATTATACAATAGTAGTAATAGTAGTAACCCTTTAAAATTATTCGTATGAAACCATTAAATGAACACCAGACAAATAACCACCAAAAAGAGGGAAGTAAAAGAGAAGATAAAAAGAAGACCAACATCAAGTTCAATTCTGCTATTTTCTTTCAAATAGGATTAGTTGTTGCGCTTGTCGCATCTGCTTGGGCTATGAACCTTAAAGTAGGAGAGGGTGTAAACCCGACTCCTTATAAAGACAAAATAACTTTTGACGAGCCTACATTCTATGATTTTGATGTTTTTGTACCAAAAGTAGAGCCTGTTAAAACAGAAATCGCTGTTGTAACAAAACCAGTACAACGTGTAATTACAGATGTTGTTGAAGTGATTAAAAATGACACCCCAATAACTGCCCCTACCATTGTCACCGCAGTAACTGCTCCTGTAGCACCTGCAGTTAAACCACCAGTTGTTGATCCTCCTATAAAGAACACAGGACCTACTAGTATAAATACAGTAGAGTTTGTTCCTATTTTTCCAGGATGTGAATCTGCAGGAGATAACGCGGCACGCAAAGCTTGTATGAGCGACAAGATTGGTCGTTTTATTAGCAGAAAATTTGACACCAGTGTAGCAGATGAAAGTTCTTATGGTAATCAACGTATTATTGTTCAGTTTAAGATAGACAAGCAGGGTAGAGCGGTAGATATTATTGCCCGTGCTCCAGATAAAAACCTTCAAAAAGAAGCGCAACGAGTAATAGGTAAATTACCTACTCTTATACCAGGAAGAATGGGTGATGAACCTGTAGATGTACTCTATATGTTACCTATTAATTTTCAAATAAATAATTAAGATACATTCTATTTTGATTATATAATCAAGCCATCTCATTACGAGATGGCTTTTTTAAGCTTCTACCCTATTCATAAAATCTGTATCTTGCTAGCATCAACTGTAACCCCAACACTGTGATGCGCGTACTCACTTTTCTACTACTTCTACCTACCATATATTTTGCTCAAAACGCAAACAAATTAGAGAAATATCCCGTATTTCCTTCCTGCGAAAATGCGAAAAACGTAGCCTTAGCAGCTTGTTTTAACACAGCGGTACAGCAATATTTTGTAGACAACTTCAACACCCCTGCGGCTGTCTCTGAGGAAGAATTAACCCCTTTTAATGTGCAATTTGAAGTGACCAGAGAAGGTCGTTTTGAAGTCATTTATATAGACAGTAATAATGCATTATTAAAAGAAGAAACTACTAGAGTTTTTAATAGCATGCCAGCTATTACACCTGCAACATATAACGGTGTTCCCTCCATCTCACAATATAGAATGCCCGTCGTGTTTCCGCTAGAAGTTAGAGAAACTGTGATGAGCCCCACAACTATAAAAGACATTACAAGCAGCACTAATGTAAACACAGCGGCTAACGATGATGTGATTAATGAGTATAACTTAATAGAAACATTTCCATTTGATAATGAAGAATATACGAGTCAATTAAACATCCCATTGTCCCATGAGATGTACACCCGTTTTGATGCGGCTATGAATCGGGTAGGAACAAACACGCATACGGCTCAAAAGCCATATATCTATAGTGAAGTAAATAGGTACTATGATTTTGCAGCAGAAAATGGTAAGCTCATTAAAGAGCGTTCTACTTGGTTAGGTCGTAAATGGTGGAATGAGCATTTTGTGACATTAAAAGGAAAAGACTACTGGTTTACTTTAGATCCCGGAGTAGACTTGCAAGTAGGTCGTGATTTTGACAACGATTTAAGCACCTATAACAACACAAGACTAGTCAACTTTCAAGGTGGTCTGGGTAAAATTGTCAACTTCAATGCTACCGTCTATGAAAGTCAAGGACGATTTGCAGATTATGTAAACCTCAAAACAAGAAGTTTTGCTCCAGATGGAGGAAACCCAGGTATCGTTCCTGGTCGTGGTATTGCCGCTAACTTTAAAGAGGATTCTTTTGACTACCCAGTAGCAACGGGTCATATATCTGTAACTCCATCAAAATATTTTAATGTGCAACTAGGACATGGAAAACAATTTATTGGCGATGGATATAGATCTTTGTTTTTTAGTGATACTGCTACACCTTATCCATTTTTTAAACTCAATACTACCTTCTGGAAATTTAAGTACACCAACACCTGGATGTCTTTGCGCGATGTGCGCTCTGAAGTTACAGCAGACGGAAGTTTTAGAACAAAGTACATTGCAAACCATTACTTAAGTTACAATGTAACGGAACGATTAAACATTGGACTTTTTGAGTCTGTAATCTGGCAGAACGATAATGACCGTGGTTTTGATTTTAATTACTTAAACCCGGTTATTTTTTACCGAGCCATTGAGTTTAGCACGGGCTCCCGTGGCGGGAATGCATTGCTCGGTCTTTCTGGAAAATACAAAGTAAACAACAACATCAATCTCTATGGGCAATTTTTAATCGACGAGTTCTCGACCAGTGATGTTTTTGGAGGCAATGGGAGTTATAAAAATAAAACAGGATATCAAATAGGTGCAAAATATTATAATGCTTTTAAGATAGACAACTTGTATTTACAGGCAGAATATAATCGAGTGCGCCCATTTACGTACTCGCACAATTCTGTGATTTTAAATTATGGCCATAATAACCAACCTTTAGCCCATACTTTAGGGGCTAACTTTTCAGAATTTATTGCGATAGCACGTTACAGAAAAGATAGATGGTACAGTGATGCAAAGGTTATTTTGGCTAAAAGAGGGCTAGAGTTAAATGAGAATGCGATTCCTTTTTACGGCGGAAATATCTATGGTACAGAAGATAATAGATTATCTGATGATGGCAATGATCTAGGCCAAGGAAACGCTACAGATTTCTTTCACGCAGAACTAGAAGCTGGATACTTGATTAACCCCACCACAAATTTAAAAATATACTCAAGTCTTATTTATAGAGACTTTAATCCAGAGACTAACAACGCCCTAAATAGCAGCGCAAGTACCGTTTGGTTTAATGTTGGGTTACGCACAGATTTATTTAATTGGTATTATGATTATTAAAGGGCCGATCAAGGTCAGTCTGAGTGCAGTAGAAAACCATTAATTGATCAAATTAAATGCGATATTATAATCCTCTAAAAAGCATATCTTTCAAGCCTAAGCTTCTATAAACATTTTGACTGCGCTCCATGTGACATCGTTATTACTTCTTACTCAAATCAGCATAAACAGTTTTGAGCATTCGCTCTGTACTTATAAAACCACTCCCATACCCAAGCGCATCATACTTTGCTGTAATGCTCGTCATTTTTAAAATTTCTGCTTCTGTTTTACCTTCTTCATGAAGTTCGCTTACTTGTTTGTGAAGGTCTAAAAGCATGTCTCTTGTAAATGCAACATCTGCAACCGTACCTAGATCACCATGTCCTGGAATCACTTTAGTGTCTTTATTAGTTAGCATTAGTAATTTGCTCAACGCTTTTGCATAGCCCAAAACGCTACCGCCACTCTTTAGATCTATAAATGGATACCGCCCATTAAAAAACACATCTCCCGTATGTATCACGTTGCTGTTCATAAAATACACCATGGCGTCTCCGTCTGTGTGCGCATTGTGAACGTGAAAAACAAAAATAGCATCTCCATTATAATGAAAAGTCATGTCTTCTGTAAAAGTGACCATAGGCAAGGATTTACTTAAGTCCATATCCTTACTATCTTCCACTGTTTTCTGCAATCGCTTTCTCACATTTTCTTGAGAAAAAATAACGGTTCCAGTTTTTGCCATCGCAAGATTTCCACCTGTATGATCTCCGTGATGATGTGTATTTACTAAAAACTGCACTTGCTGTTTGTCTTTTGAAGCAATTGTGGCTTGCGTTTTTTCTATATTTCTATCAAACTGATCATCAATCATAAAAATACCGTCATCCCCAAAACTCAGGCCAATGTTTCCGCCTTTATCTTGAAGCATGTAAATGTGTTCTGTTACTTGAACAAGATTTTGTGTCTCCGTCTTTTTCTCTTGTGCAAAAACAGAAATCGCAGCCATTAAAAACATGGTAGTGGTCAATTTTAGAATCTTCATGTAAAATGTGTTTTGAACTAAGACGAAGATACGGATAAGTACTTACATCGATTAAGCGGCGGTATTTGAAATTATACGCAATAAAATTTCCCTAAAAACCAAGTAGAATGTATCTTTGCACAAAATTAAATTGGAGCACATTTCCGAAGAAAATTTTAAAGAATATATTGAAGTTCAGTACGATATTCGTGTTGGGGTATTTCAGAAATAAACTAAGTGACTACACTACAAACTCAAGTGAAAAAGGTCTCTGTAATTAAAAATTTTACAGAAATCACAAAAATCAGACTCTCCGTGAGTGTGGTATTCTCTTCTGTTGCAGGATATTTATTAGGCTGTGAGAGCATAGATTTTATGGACTTGCTGCTTTTAACTGTAGGTGGCTATTGTATGGTGGGAGCTTCTAATGTGTACAACCAGATGCTGGAGAAGGATCTGGATGCACTTATGGATCGCACAAAGAACAGACCACTTCCCGCGGGAACTATGTCCATGGTCGCTGCTGGAACCTTAGCTGTGATTCTTACGCTTATTGGTCTTGTTGTACTCTATTTGATTAACCCGCAAACGGCCATGTTTGGTGGGATTTCTATCTTTATGTATGTGGCCATGTACACCCCAATGAAGACAAAGACGCCTTTGTCTGTTTTTGTTGGTGCTTTTCCTGGAGCGATACCTTTTATGCTAGGTTGGGTTGCTGCTACTAATGAGTTTGGGATAGAGCCTGGTGTTTTATTTATGATTCAGTTTTTCTGGCAATTTCCGCACTTTTGGGCAATAGGTTGGTTCTTATTTGAAGATTATAAAAAAGGAGGTTTCTTTATGTTACCTAATGGCAAGCGTAATAAAGGAACAGCGGTTCAAGTCATATTTTACACACTCTGGACCATACTAGCCTCATTAATCCCAGCATTTAATGTAACAGGAGATTTAAAACTGAGCGTAATAGCCGCAATTTTAATTGGCGGAATTGGACTCTGGATGTTGTTTTACGCCATTCGTCTTTACAGACTGCAAACAGACAAAGCCGCTAAGCAATTAATGCTGGTTAGTGTGAGTTATATTACCCTTTTACAAGTTATTTTTGTGGCAGATAAATTTATTAGATAATGGAACAGACAATTTCCGAAGAAACAAAATTATACATCGCTGAGCAAGACAAAGAGATTGCCGAAAAAACAACCCGTGCAAAAAAGATGATGCTCTGGTTTGGTATTATAAGTCTATCAATGAGTTTTGCAGGCCTCACCAGTGCTTATGTAGTAAGCAAAGAGCGTCCAGACTGGTTAACAGATTTTGTAATCCCAGAAGCATTTTATATAAGCTTAGGTCTTATAGTGGCAAGCAGTGTCACAATGATCTTGGCTAAAATGGCTGTTAAAAAAGAACAGAATAAGCAAGGAATGTTCCTATTAATCCTTACTTTTTTGTTGGGCATAGGATTTATTTTTTATCAATTTAGCGGTTTTAACGAGATTATTGAAAACGGATATTATTTTACAGGAAGTGAGAGTACAATTACCACTTCATTTATTTATCTCGTAGTTTTAATGCACTTGGCGCATATCATTGCTGGGCTCATTGCGCTACTTGTTGTAATTTATAATCATTCTAGACAAAGGTATGCAAATGGAAAAACGCTAGGAATAGAACTAGCAGCGACTTTCTGGCATTTTGTGGATATCCTATGGATTTATCTGTTTTTCTTTTTCTATTTTGTGAGATAAAAAATTAACGTATTTTTGAACTTTATTAAAAACTAATCTTTTTTATGGATACAACTGTTGATACAACAGCCCCAGAAGGTGTATGGAGCGGAGGAAATAACCGCCCATTTAAAGCCAGCTATGGTAAAATGATGATGTGGTTTTTCATCGTATCTGATGCATTATCATTCTCTGGATTTCTTGCCGCTTACGGTTTTTCTAGGTATAAGTTCGTGGATGCGTGGCCAATAGCCGATGAAGTATTTACTCACTTCCCATTTGCGCACGGTCAAGATCTGCCCATGATTTACGTGGCATTTATGACTTTCGTGCTTATTTTTTCTTCTGTAACTATGGTACTTGCCGTAGACGCAGGACATAAGATGCAGCAAAACAAGGTGATAATCTATATGTTCCTTACCATTATAGGTGGGGCAATATTTGTAGGTTCTCAAGCTTGGGAATGGAATACCTTTATTAAAGGAGATTATGGAGCCGTAGAAACCAAAGGAGGGAAAATAATCCAGTTTTTAAATAAAGATGGTGAACGCGTAAAGCTTTCTTCATTTGCTGCAGACCTTCCAGAAACAAGAATAACTCAAGAAGCTAGTGAAGGTGTTTGGTACCAAAGCGAAGCAGAAACAAGAACCACCGTATCTTTTGAAGAAGTAAAAGCCGGATTCTTGGCAGATAAAAACCTTCTTATTAGAACACAATATCTTGATAAAAATGGGCACCCAACGGTGCTGTCTAGAGCAGAAAGTGAAGCAAAAATAATTAATGATGGTAAATTAGTCGTAGAAGGTGCAAACCTGAGACATAACGAATATGGCCATCCATTATTTGCAGATTTCTTTTTCTTTATCACAGGATTTCACGGATTTCACGTATTCTCTGGAGTTATCATTAACTGTATTGTATTCTTCAATGTAGTGATTGGAACTTATGAGCGTAGAGGACATTATGAGATGGTTGAAAAAGTTGGTCTTTACTGGCACTTTGTCGATCTAGTATGGGTATTTGTATTTACATTCTTTTACTTGGTATAATTACCAAGCAAACAAAAAAAATTAAACGTCAACAATGGCACACGCAGAACATAATTTAGCAATTTTTAGAGGAACAGTAAAGTTCAAATCTAATGTTCAGAAAATCTGGGGAGTTTTTGTATTCTTATCTATTATTACTATTATAGAAGTAGCATTAGGTATTTACAAACCAACAGGTTTAATGACTCCATTTATGAGCGAGTTTGAAGGTGGATTCTTTGCAACGCTTGGAAATATATTTCTTTCCATGTTTATATACATGAAGCCACTTAACTTGATATTTATCGTTTTAACGCTAGTTAAGGCATATTACATTACTTGGGACTTTATGCACATGCGTGATGAAACAAAGTGGTTACGTCGTGCCGTGGTATGGACAGTTATCTTTTTAATTTGCTACCTCGTGCTTATTTTATTATTAGAAGGTGATTATATCTATGAAGTGTACAAAGCGAACTTTATTAAGTTTGACTTTTAATTCGTTTACTTCGGAAATATTATAAAATCAAAGCCTCGTTATCGCGAGGCTTTTTTTATACCTGTATACTATTAAATAACGTTAATTGTCTTGTAATAACAGTCACCAGAATGTATTTTTGCAATCCATGGAACAACAATCTAAAAAGGCAAAATTTCTAGTACTAGGCGTACTCTTTTTACTACCTATTACGGTCTACCTATTTTTTGCATCTGGCGTAAATAACTTTGGTAAACTCCCTGTAGTAACAGAAAATGTTGCAGAAATCTCTACCTTCAAAGATCTTGAAGGAAAACCGGTACAACTAGAAAATAGAATTACCGTTTTAGGTTTTTTTGGAGAAGATCTAATAGACAACCAAGCCTACGCTTTTAACCTTGCCCATAAAATTTATAAAAAAAATCATCAATTTGAAGAATTTCAATTTGTGATTCTATTACCAGAGAGTGCTCGTAATCAAGCACTTATTCTTAAAAATAAGATTGAAGAGATTGCCCCTACCAGCGCTTGGCGTTTTGCCTTTGGCGCAACAAAAGAAATAGAAACAGTTTTCGACTCCTTAAATTCTGGCTATTCTTTAAATGCACTTATTGCTAGCCCTTATGTATTCATTATTGACAAAGAAAGAAACTTAAGAGGTCGTGACGATGACGACGATGCAAAAGACGGTATTCTATATGGCTTTGATTCAAGTATCATTGCAGAAATTAATAATAAAATGAGCGATGATGTAAAAGTGTTGCTCGCAGAATACAGAGACGCGCGTAAAGATAAATCTACAAGAAAAAAATCATGAGCAAGAAAAATTCATATTTAGGCCTTACTGTTGTTGTGCTCATTTTTGCCATCATTTTTATCCCTAAAATTCATGACCGCATTGTTAAAGGTAATACTGTGGAGAGCAATAGATCAAGTGATGCTTACGATACTAGTAAAGGATTAGAAGGTCGAAGCCCCGGAGATATGATAACAATAAATGATGTCCCCACTTTTTCATTTATTAACCAAAACAACAAGACCATTACAAATGCAGACTATAAAGGAAAGGTTTATGTAGTTGAATTCTTCTTTAGTAGTTGCACAACCATCTGTCCTGTTATGAATAATAACCTGCAACAGGTACAAAATGCCTTTGCAAAGAGAGAAGATTTTGGGATTGCCTCTTTTAGCATTGACCCCACTTATGACACTCCAGAAATATTAAAAGCCTATGCAGATGGGTATGATGTAACACACCCAAACTGGAATTTTTTAACCGGAGATAAATTGGACATCATTGCTCTTAGCAATGAAGGGTTTAAGCTTTTTGCTGCAGAAAACGAAGAAGCAGAAGATGGGTTTGAACACTCTGGCATGTTCGCACTCATTAATAAAGAAGGCAAAGTAAGCTCTAGAATAGATGAAAACGGGAACCCTCTTATCTATTATAATGGTCTAGAACAAGATCAAATAGACATGCTCATTCAAGACATTAAAAAACTATTATAAATGATAGAAAAGGATAAACAAATAGAAAAAAAATACACGATTTGGGTCTGGGTTCTCTCTATATTAATACCCGTTGCTGTTGCTATTCTTTTTACCGTAAAAATACCCAATGTAGAACGAATGGGGTTTTTACCACCTATCTACGCCACGATTAATGCCATAACTGCATTTCTACTAGTACTTGCTGTGGTTATGATAAAAAAAGGGAAACAACGCACTCATGAGCGATTAATGAAAACCGCCATTTCATTTTCTGTCCTTTTTTTACTACTCTATATTATATATCATATGACTAGCGATTCTACCCCATTTGGTGGAGACGGTGCCATTAGATATGTTTATTTTTTCTTATTAATAAGCCATATTCTATTGTCAATTGTGGTCATTCCATTTGTATTAATCACATATATACGAGCAATCTCTGGTAGCTTTAAGATGCATAAAAAATTAGCCCGAATTACATTCCCTTTATGGTTATATGTGGCAGTTACAGGAGTGATTATTTACTTTATGATTTCGCCCTATTATTAATATGAAACGTATAACCACCATAGCAATAGTAGTACTACTTATAAGCCTCCCGGCAGAGGCACAGTGTGCCATGTGTCGTGCCGTATTAGAGAGTGATGCAGATAGCGGGATGGCTCAAGGTGTCAATAACGGAATTGTTTACTTAATGATTTTTCCGTACCTATTAGTGGGGGGTGTTATTTTTGCAGTTTATAGAATGCTTAAAAAGGCAAAGAAAAGCAAAACTACATCTTCATAAAACGCAAATCTTTAATTCCGTATTTCTGAAATATTAACGGAATAAAACTGTAACAATTCATTAAAATTTCGGTCTTAATAGAAGAGACAACCAACAAACCTATTTCCCCTCAAAGTCTTAACAAATTATTCACAGTGTTAAAGCGCCTATGTGCGTTTCTTTGCACTGCATTTACTATTTATATGATAGACTTAAAGAACATTCACAAATCGTACAAAACAGGAACAAATTCTTTGCACGTGCTTAAAGGTATAGACTTTCATGTTTCTGAAGGGGAAATGGTATCTATCATGGGCTCTTCAGGCTCTGGAAAATCTACATTGTTAAATATACTGGGTATGCTCGATGAGGCAGACGAAGGTTCATATACATTAGACAATAGACCCATTCGTAACTTAAACGAAAAGATTGCTGCACAATATCGCAACAAGTTTTTAGGCTTCATATTTCAGTCCTTTAACTTAATTAATTATAAATCTGCATTAGATAATGTGGCAATGCCACTCTATTATCAGGGTGTAAAAAGAGCAGAGCGAACAGATAAGGCGATGCATTATTTAGAAAAAGTGGGGCTGGCGCAATGGGCCACACATTTGCCTAGCGAACTTTCAGGAGGTCAAAAACAAAGGGTAGCAATTGCACGTGCATTAGCTAGTGACCCAAAAGTTTTACTTGCAGATGAGCCTACAGGAGCATTAGATACAACAACATCATATGAAGTAATGGAGTTAATACAAGGTATTAATGATGAGGGTAAAACAATCTTAGTAGTAACTCATGAAGATGACATTGCACAAATGACTAAGCGCATTGTCAACTTAAAAGATGGCCAGATTATAGACGACACAAGAGTACAGCAAGTACTTGCTAAAAACGCTGCAAATGTTTGACGTAGAACGCTGGCAAGAGATTTTTGAAACCATAGGAAAAAATAAGTTGAGAACTTTCTTAACTGGACTTTCTGTGGCTTCGGGTATTTTTATTCTAGTGATTTTATTAGGTTTTAGTAGCGGCATACAAAAAGGAGTGAAAACTCAGTTTGAACAAGATGCCACAAACAGCATTCGTATAGGAACACGGGTGACTACAAAAGGGTATAAAGGGCTTAATCCAGGAAGGCGTATTCAACTTAGAAATGCAGATTTTGAAGAATTAAACAGAAAATACGGCGACAAACTAGAGTTTAAAACCGCGCTGTATAATATGTGGGGATCACAGGTGACCTATGAAGGAGAAACAGGAAATTACAGACTTGAAGGCGCTAGTCCTGACCAACAATTTATTGAGAATGCTAGCCTTACCTCAGGACGATTCTTATCATTAGATGATATGGAAGAAGCTAGAAAAGTGGCTGTGATTGGATACACCGTTCAGAAAGACTTGTTTAAGGGAGTAAACCCTGTAGGTAAAATGATCTCTGTATACGGCATCAATTTTAAAGTTATTGGAGTTTTTACAGATCCAGGTGGGGCTCGAGAGGAAAATAGATTTTTTGTACCCTTAAAAACAGCTCAAATTTCATTTGCTGCTGGAGATCGCATTCGTAACATCGCCTATACGGTAAAAATGAGCGATAATTTTGATGAAGCGGTAGCACTATCAAAAACACTTTCAGAGAGTTTTGAACGTGATATTAAAGAAAAGTATATCATCGCACCAGATGATCGCAGTGCCGTGCGCGTTGACAACACACTTGAAGAGGCAAAAAAGATATATTCTTTGATTGCCGTGATTCGCAACGTATTCTGGTTCATTGGTATTTTTACCATCATTGCAGGAGTTGTTGGTGTTGGTAACATTATGTTGATCATAGTTAAAGAACGAACAAAAGAAATTGGAATCCGTAAAGCAATTGGTGCTGTGCCATCTTCTATTATTGGAATGATATTACAAGAATCTATATTTATTACGGCAGTTGCAGGTTTTTTAGGACTTTTTGCGGGTGTTGCAACACTTCAAATTCTAGGTCCTTTTATGGAAAATGATTTTATAAAGTCACCACAAGTAGATTTTACTACGGCAATCTCTACGGTATTTATTTTGATTATTGCAGGCGCAGTCGCTGGATACATACCAGCAAGGCGAGCGGCAAAAATAAAACCTATTGAAGCACTAAGAGAAGAATAGCATGTTTAACAAAGACAGATGGACAGAAATACTCGAGGCACTTAACGCCAACCGTTTTAGAACTTTTCTAACAGCGTTTGGAGTAGCTTGGGGTATCTTTATTCTGGTTGCCTTACTTGCACTTATAAACGGGTTGCGCGCCGGTGTAAGTAAAGACTTTGGAGATTTTGCCACCAACTCTATGTTTGTCTGGACCCAAGGTACATCTATGCCCTACAAGGGACTTCCCAAGGGTAGAAGACTACGTTTTAAAGTAGAAGATGTTCAGGTATTAAAAGACAACTTCCCGCAACTTACGTACGTATCACCTCGTAATCAACTAGGTGGATATCAAGGCGCAAATAATGTGACTCGTAATGAGAAAACAGGAGCATTTACTATAAATGGAGATTACCCAGAGTTTATAAAGCAGCAACCTATGGATATTACCCAAGGGCGTTTTATAAGCTATTCTGATATTAATGAAAAAAGAAAAGCCATTGTTATAGGAGCAGATGTTGTCAAAACATTATACGATAAGGGAGAAGAAGTTATAGGTAGCTATATAAAAATAAATGGTGTAAATTTTATGGTCGTTGGCATTTTTCAGGCCGCCAACAGTGACGGAAATAATGAAGAAGAAGCAAATTCGATCTATGTCCCATTTACCACCTTTGGTCAAGTCTTTAACTACGGCGATAATGTAAACTGGATGGCCATTACGGCAGAAGACAAAACAAGTATCACATCCCTCAAGCAACAGATAATGGCAAAACTACGGGAACAACGTACCATACACCCCGAAGATCTGCGAGCATTAGGTAATTTTGATCGTGCAGAAGCTTTCGGCAGAATTACGGGGCTTTTTGACATTCTAAGTTTTGTTGGCTTTTTTGTTGGGTTTTTGATACTAGCATCAGGAATGATTGGTATTATTAACATTATGCTCATTGTTATTAAAGAGCGAACCAAAGAGATAGGTGTACGTCGTGCCATAGGAGCGAGCCCTTGGGACATACGATCACAAATTGTTCAAGAATCATTAGTACTCACTATCGTATCTGGAATGTGCGGTATTGCTTTTGCCGCAGGGTTTATTTGGTTAATGAATTACGCCCTAGAACAAGTTGGACCTGTAGATAATTTTGCTAACCCTACTGTCAATGTATTTATTGTCTTTTTTGCCTTGTTGGTGTTAATTATATCTGGAATATTAGCAGGTTTGATTCCCGCTTATAAAGCCACAAAGATGAAACCAGTAGAAGCTTTAAGAATAGAATAATATCACTTCGGAAATGTCCATTCCTTGATATTTCCGATGAAAAAATAAATAATAGAATAAAATTACAAGAATGAAAAGAACTGGAACCATTATCGTATTGCTATTGATTGTTATTGGCTGTTGTGCTGGGATTTATTACCTCTGGGTGAAAGACCAGAAAGACCCTGTGATTTATGAAACCGAACAGGCAACCACGCAAACTATTATTAAAAAAACAGTAGCAACCGGAAGCATTGTCCCAAAAGAAGAGGTACTTATTAAGCCTAACATCTCTGGTATTATTGACGAGATTTTTGTTGTTGCAGGAGACATAATAAAAAGTGGCGATCTCATCGCTAAGGTTAAAGTGGTGCCAAACGTGAACTCTTTAAACTCGGCTAAAAACAATATTAATAGTTTAAGAACTCAAGTTGAAACTGCGCGATTAGCATTAGAAAGCCAACGGAACATTTATAGTAGGCAAAAAGCCCTTTTTGACAAAGGGGTTATTTCTGCAAATGAGTTTGATACCGCACAATTAAGTTTTAACCAAGCCGAACAACGTTACAACCAAGAAAAAGTAAACCTTGGCGGTGCGCAACAAACTTTTGACATTGTAAAAACAGGTACAACAAGAGGCTTAGGCACCACCGCTAATACAGAAATAAGAGCAACTGTTTCTGGAATGGTCTTAGACGTTCCGGTAAAAACAGGAAACCAAGTTATTGAGTCAAATAATTTTAATGATGGAACCACCATCGCAACTATTGCAGATGTAGAGAAAATGATTTTTGAAGGAAAAGTAGATGAGAGTGAAGTGGGTAAAATTAAAGAACAATTACCATTAGAAATTACAGTTGGAGCAATTGAGAACAAAAAATTTGACGCCATCTTAGACTACATTGCTCCTAAGGGAGTAAGTGAAAATGGAGCTATTCAGTTTGAAATTAAAGGAACACTCGCAAAAAAAGACACTACATTTATTAGAGCAGGGCTAAGCGCAAACGCCTCCATCATTCTAGCAAAAGCTGAAGATGTTCTCGCTATTAAAGAAGCATTGGTGCAATATGACAAAGAAACCAAACAGGCTTATGTAGAAGTGGCAATTGGAGATCAGGAGTTTGAACGTCGTGATATTGAAATGGGCGTAAGTGATGGGATTTTTGTTGAAATTACATCTGGTATCACAAAAGAAGATCAAATTAAGGTATGGAACCAACTTAAAGCACCTATGATGGGTGGTGGTTTCTAAATTTTACTCATTTAAAATGTAACACTTTGCAAAAGTGTAAGACTTACTTAACAACTACAATCTAATTATGAAAAAGTTTCTCCTTTTAGGTGTTTTTACAATCACGGTATTTGCTGCCAATGCGCAAGCGAAAAAATGGACATTGCAGGAATGCGTGGTCTATGCTTTAGAAAATAATATTTCTGTAAAACAGAGTGAGCTAGATATAAAAAGCACAGAGCTCGAAGAATGGACTGCAAAAGCAGCTTTCTACCCAACATTAAATTTAGGGGCGGGTGTTTCTGAAAGTACGGGTTTGAGTTTTAATCCTGTGACAAACAGCCCTCAGACTGCCACTACGCTTTCTGCAAATGGAAGTATTAACGTAGGCTATACTTTGTTTGATGGATTAAGGAATATTAGACAAGTACAACGTGCCGAAATCTCGAAGCTTGCAAGTCAATATAGACTTGACAAAATGAAAGATGACATTGCGCTTTTTGTAGCCAATGCCTATTTACAGATTTTACTAAACAAAGCGAACCTTAGCGCTGTGAATAGCCAAAACGCCGTTACTAAAGAGCAAATCGCAAGAACAGAACAATTAGTAGAAGCTGGCTCAATACCTCGAGGAGATTTACTAGAGGTGCAAGCTACAGATGCTACTGAATTACAACGTATTGCAATCGCAGAAAACGCGGTTGAAATATCTTTAATAAGTCTTGCGCAACTTTTACTAATTAAGGATTATCAAAATTTTGACATTGCAGATGATGATTATCAAATAGTATCTGAAGAGATTCTAGATACACCAGCAGCAACACTTATAGATAGCGCTAAAGAAAATAGACAAGAAATAAATATCGCTAAAGCTAATGTTGCATTAGCGGAGAAGGATATAGAAATTGCTAGAGGTGCTTTAATGCCAAGTGTATCAGCATTCTTTGGATATAGTACTAGATATGCAAATAACCCTTCGTTTACACAGAGCATTGACCCTGACAACCCAACAAGTATACAGACAATTGGAGTCGTTCAAGAGACAGGGCAAACTGTTGTTGGAGAATTTCCTAATACTATTACAAGCCTCGCGGCCGCAGATCCTTTTATAGATCAATTATATACTAATGATGGTATTGCGTATGGCTTGAGCTTAAATGTTCCCGTATTTAATGGATTTCAGGCTCGAGCTAATGTTAAAAGAAATGAGATTAACCTCTCCCGATCACGTTTGCAACTTGAGCAAACAGCATTAGACTTAGAATCTAATGTATATCAAGCAATTGTCGATGCAAAAGGTTCCAAAAAAGCGTATGAAGCTGCCTTAAAAGCAATAGAATCTCAAGAGTTGGCTTATCAATACGCAAAAGACCGATATGAAGTAGAGTTAATTAACGCTTTTGATTTTAGCCAGTCTAAACTGCGTTATGACAATGCCAATATTGAAGTTAATAGAACGAAATACGATTACATTTTTAAACTCAAAGTATTGGAATTATACTTTGGTGTAGATCCAACCCAACTAAAATTCTAACCATGAAAAAAAAGACACTTATTTGGTTAATAATCATTTTTGCGATAATCATCGCAGCACTTCTTTATGGAAGTAAAGCAGGATGGTTTGGCAATAAAGAGGAAGGCAAAGTTGTAGAAATTACAGAAATAGCCCCACTAACCATTACAGAAACAGTTGCAGCAACTGGAAAAATACAACCTGAAATAGAAGTTTCACTTTCCTCTGAAGTATCTGGAGAAGTCATTGAGTTACAGGTTAAAGAAGGCCAATTAGTTGAAAAAGGACAGTTACTTGTTAAGATCAATCCAGATTTAATACAAGCACAAGTAAGCCAAAGCCAAGCAGGGCTATCTAATGTTCGCGCTCAGCTACAGAACGCAGAAGCAAGTTTAAAAAACGCAAAGGCTAACTACGATAGGAGTAAATCTTTGTATGACAAAGGAGTGATCTCTAGATCAGATTGGGATCGTTCTGTAGCAGATTTTGAAATGGCTCAGGCGAATAAAACCTCAGCATATTATAATGTACAAAGTTCTTCTGCAAACGTAAAACAATCGCGCGACAACCTTAATAGAACAAAGGTTTATGCTCCAATGACTGGAACGATATCTAAACTTTCTGTAGAATTAGGAGAACGCGTAGTGGGAACAGCTCAAATGGCAGGAACAGAAATTATTCGTGTTGCTAATCTAGACAACATGGAAGTTGAAGTTGATGTAAATGAAAATGATATTGTGAAGGTGGCCGTAGGTGACAGCACTATCGTTGAAGTTGATGCTTGGACTAAAAGAGAATTTAAAGGATTAGTGACAGAAATTGCTAACTCAGCAGAGTCTACGCTTACCGCAGATCAAGTAACAAATTTTAAAGTTAAAGTCCGTATTATCCCAGAATCTTATAAAGACTTAACTGATAACAAGCCAGAAAACTACTCTCCTTTTAGACCAGGCATGACAGCTACAGTAGATGTAATTACCAATAAAAAACAAAATATTATAGCTGTGCCTATTAGTGCTGTTGTTATTAAAACAGACACCTCTTCTGCAAAAAAATCATACAAGAAGAAGGAAGTAATTACCGCAGACACAGAAAAGTTTGAATGCGTATTTGTTGTACACGACGGAAAAGCTAAACTACGTGTAGTAGAGACTGGCATACAAGATGACACAAATATAGAAATACGTTCTGGTTTAAAAGAAGGAGATCAAGTGATTACTGGACCCTATACTTTAGTCACAAAAACTTTAAAACCGGGTGACAAAATTTCGTCTGAAGATAAGGACAAGGACGAAAAAGAAGACACAGAAGACTAATGGGGCTTATACTTTGCTTAGAGACAGCCACTAAAAATTGCTCAGTATCGCTTTCAGAACATGGAAGCGTTATTGCTTTTAAAGAAATCACAACGGAAGGATACTCTCATGCAGAGAATTTGCACGTCTTTATAGAAACTGTACTGCATGAGGCTTCAAAAGAGCTGCAAGATCTAGATGCCATTGCTGTGAGTAAAGGACCTGGTTCTTATACAGGATTACGCATTGGTGTCTCTACTGCAAAAGGTCTTTGCTATTCATTAGACATACCATTAATTTCATTAGAAACTCTTGATATCTTGGCACAACAAGTGAAAGATGACACGGCTATTATACCTATGCTAGATGCTAGACGCATGGAGGTGTATAGCGCCATTTATAACCGGCAGAAAGAAAGAATACGCGACACTGAAGCTCAAATACTAGAAGAACATTCATTTTCACAGCACCTTTCAGAAGGAAAAACAACCTTTATTGGAGACGGAGTAGCGAAGTTTAAGGAAATTTGCACTCACATCCATGCGATATTCATTACAGATGCATTGCCATCTGCTAAAGACATGGGTAAACTAGCAGAAATTAAGCACAAAAAAAACGACATCGAGGATGTCGCTTATTTTGAACCATATTATCTAAAAGACTTTAAAGTAGGCTAATATTAAAGACTGTAATAGTGTAAAACCAATTTTGATAAATCGTTTTCATCGTCAACATCTAATTTATTTATCTTCAAATATTTTTTCATTTCCTTTTCTTTGCTTCCAAAAGCTTCTAAAATCTTACGCTTACCTTGTGGTAATTCGGTAAAAGAAGCATTCATATCTACCATAAAATAAGTGATTTCGCTCACAAAACGTGCAGGTTTATCTACGGTATAAGTATCTGTCCCTTTAGTTCCTTCTACATAGGTAATTCTATTTCTTTTATAAAGACTTGCATCTTTGTTTTCAGAAATGAGTTTTAAATAACCCCCTTTTCCCGGCACCGTACCCTGAGGAAAAAACACATAGTTATCTGCCCCTATCTCTACAATTGCACCTGGATCTTTTAAAAGAATACCTGTAGGTTCTTTTTTACCATCTGTTGTTGTCTGAATGTGATCAGAGTATGCGTTAAAACGCATGAGTACATTGTCCATTATTTTTTTATCATCCTTATAAACGTTACCTGGCAAGAAAACTCCTCCATTTACATATGGAGAACCTTTAATTTGATCCAGCTCTTCTTGACTCATAAAACCTCCTCGATCGAGTTCGCTATTTAGTTGTACCGCATTATAATCGCTAAAATTTCTAACTTGCGCATTGGCAATTGATACGGCAAAAAATGCAACCGCTAACATATATTCTTGTAGTCTCATAATGTTTAATTTAATTAGTTATTTTTTATTAAATGAACCTCTCTTTGCGGAAACGGAATACGAATTCCAGCTTCTTCTAGACGGGCCTTAGCTTCTTCAATAGTGTGAAATTTTACATTTAAAAAATCTTCATTTTTAGTCCAGTACCGTACCGTAAGATTTATTGCGCTTTCTGCCAGCTCATTCACTCCAATTACAGGTGCTTGTCCTTCACCACTTAGTATCAAATTTTGTTCCAAAAGCAACTCAAGAAGAATGTTTTTTGCCTTTTTAATATCGCTATCATAACCAATACTTATAATTAAATTCTCCCTACGTTTTCCTTCTTCTGTATAGTTAACGATCGTCTCATTAGATAACTTTCCATTTGGCAAAACTGCCAGTTGATTCCCGAAAGTTAATAATTTTGTTGAAATTATCGAAATTTCTTTCACCGTCCCTTCAACACCTTGTGCTTTAATAAAATGTCCCACCTTAAAAGGTTTAAACAACAAAATAAGAACACCACCTGCAAAGTTTGCCAAAGAACCCTGTAAGGCAAATCCAATTGCCAAACCAGCTGCCCCAATGATAGCTACAAATGAAGACGTCTGTATTCCTAATTGAGCAACTACAGTTATAAAAAGAATGATTTTTAATATGGCTCCAATTAAATCTACTAAAAACTTTTGCAACGAGGTATCTAGATCTCTAGCAAGAAACACCTTTTTTGCTAGCTTAACGATAAGCTTAATAAACCACCATCCTAATACAAGAATTAATAATGCTGCAACAATATCTGGAAAATAATCAATTAATTTCTGACCATACTTGTTGATATAATAATCAAGGTCCTTAAATTTCTCTAGAATATGCTGAGACTCTTTTACTACTGTTTCTTTTTGCATTTTATTTTATTAATGTCAAAGCCTGTTCTATTTCCGAAACCGGCAACTTACACGTATAATTCTGACAAACAAAAATGAGTGTCTCGTTTTCAATATATCTATTAGCAAGTAGAGGTAAGGAGTCATTCTTTGCACTTGACGCCACCATAGTATTGGGTAAATAATTTGCTCTAAATTTTAAGGATTTATCTTTGGCATCATCACCCACAATGGCTACCTCATAAAAAGGGTTGCGATAATTCTCTAGCAATCCTAACCAATTAGAATAACTGCTTGGATATCTTGAAACTTCTGGTAGTATATTTTTGAGCATTTGCTTTGCCGTATTTCTAAAATTCTCCTCGTCAAAATGATGCCCTAAAACAAATAAATTATTTGCCATTATAGAGTTAGAAGAGGCAATCACATTGTCACGATACTCTATTGACCTTGTAACAAGTTCTGGGTCTTCTACAGAGGTAAAAAAGAACATCCCACTTTCTTGATCATAAAATTTCTTAAAACTATAATCTGCCAGCTCTTTTGCACTCCATAACCACTTAGTATCTGCGGTAACCTCGTACAATGATAAAAATCCAGAAATTACTGTTGCATAATCTTCAAGATATCCATTAATCGTACTTTTCCCCTCCTTATAATTGTGGTATAAAGATCCATCTTGCTTGAGTTGTTTCTCTGTAATAAATTGGGCATTTTTAATAGCTGCTTTAAGATATTCAGGATTTCCCAATGCTGTGTATGCATCTACATAGCCTTTTAGCATTAATCCATTCCAAGAGGTAAGTGTCTTGTCATCTAGTCTTGGCTTTGCTCTTAGACTTCTATATTCTTTTAAGGTTGATCTCCAGATTTCTTTTTTACCTTTTAGTACTTCGGCATTAAGGCCAAACTCTTTTGCAAAACTAACGTCATCGTTATCTCTAATTAACACGTATTTTCCGTCCTCCCATTTTCCGAAGTTATTTACGTTATAATACGCAGCGAATATGTCAAAATCTACTCCTATTTGATCTTTTAATTCTTGTTCTGTATACACATAATACGCCCCTTCTTCTAACTCACCATTCTTTGTAAGACTATCTGCATCTAGCGAAGAATAAAAAGCACCTTCTGAGGTTGTCATTTCTTCTGCGATATAAACCAGGGTTTCTTCTATCACCTCTTTATACAATTCATTTTTTGTCAACTTATAGGCCTTACTGTAAAGACTTACCAATTGTGCATTATCATAAAGCATTTTTTCAAAATGGGGTATGTGCCATTTCTCATCTACGCTATATCTAGAAAAACCACCGCCCACTGCATCATAGAGACCTCCATAGGCCATTTGATCTAGTGTAAAAAGCACGTGTTCCTGCAAACTTGTTTCCTCATTTTGCACACCAGCCCTTAAAAGATACTCATAGTTAGAGGGCGTCATAAATTTAGGCGCTCCTTTAAATCCACCAAAACGCGTATCAAAATTAGCTTCCCACGTTTTTAGAATCTCTTTTAATGGATAGTTTTTCAAATCTACATCCTCTGTATTTAATGTTACTAGGTCCAGATTCTTTATCCCATCTTCCAGTTGCGCGGCAATTTCTGTTAGTTTTTCAGGAGTTTCTTCATTTAATTTCTGGATTCGTTCTAAAACTTGTATCCAATCATCTTTTTTAAAGTACGTACCACCCCAAACCGGTCTACCATCTGGAAGTGTCACTACATTGAGCGGCCAGCCAGCGCTACCTGTCATTAATTGTACTGCGTTAATATAAATCTGGTCTACGTCTGGTCGCTCTTCTCTATCAACTTTAACAGAGATAAAATTAGCATTCATTGTTGCAGCTACAAGGCTATCTTCAAAACTCTCATGCTCCATAACATGACACCAGTGACAGGCGGAGTACCCAATACTGATAATCATCAATTTATTTTCTTCTTTTGCCTTTGCTAAAGTCTCATCGTTCCAGGCACGCCAATCTACCGGATTGTGCGCATGCTGTAAAAGATAAGGGCTCGTCTCGTTTACTAAACTATTGGTATACAAATGCGTTTCTTTACTTTCCTGAGAAGACGTACAACCCATTAATAATAAAAGGGTTAGCGCCGGGAGTATAAATTTTTTCATAATAAAACAAAAATACGCTTCCGAAAATTTCAAAAGCGTATGAGAAAGTATTAGGTTTTTTATTTTACCTCAAATGTAATCTTGCAGTTTACACGGTATTCTGTTATTTTACCGTCTTCTACAACACATGTCTGCTCATTGACATAACACGACTTAATATTCTTTACGCTTCTTGACGCGTGTGTAACTGCATTTTGAGCAGCATCTTCCCATCCTTTATTAGAATTTGATAAAACTTCAATTACTTTTAAAATTGCCATAACTTAGATTATTTATTGTTAATTATTTCTGAAACACTAAAATACAAATAATCTAGTGCTATTTTCTGAAAACTGAGTTAAAATCTAGTAATTATTAATATCACAATCTCACTTAGCCATTAACTGCCTCAACGAGTTCTACCCTGCCCTGCATCATTTCTTTTAGCATCGTTTGGATACCGTTTTTAAGGGTTACGGTAGCCGACGGGCAACCACTACAAGCCCCTTGCAAAATCACTTTAACTGTTTTTGTATCTGCATCAAAACTATCAAAAGCAATATGACCTCCATCACTTGCAACAGCTGGCTTAACATACTCATCAAGTATATCCATTATTTCGTTATCAATATCAGAATAGGTTTTCTCTGAAGTAGTGTCGGATGGCGATGCAACAGCTTTTTGCTCTTCTTTTAAAGTTTCAGAAAGCATTTCGTCTGTAAATATTTGTTTTCCATCTTCTATATAACTTCTAATAAACTCCCTCAATTGCATACTTATCTCATCCCATTCTGACACTTCATACTTCATTACAGAAACATAGTTACTGCTCATAAAGACTTCTTTAACAAAAGGGAAATTAAACAATGCCGCTGCTAATGGAGCATGCTTTGCATCATCAATATTCTTAAACTCGAACGTCCCTGTCACCAAAGGTTTATTCGCAACAAATTTTAATACCGAAGGATTGGGCGTTGTCTCACCATATACCGTAACTGGTATCTTTTTTTTGTCTGCAGTTTCGTGCACCACAGGACTTCCACTTTCAATGTATTCTCCAATAGAGGCAGCAACTTCTTCTTGCACCATGTCCCAACTCACTATGTTATATTTCTCGATTGCTATAAAGTTTTGAGAAATATACACCGTTTTCACAAAAGGAAGATGAAACAATTGTTGCGCTATTGGGCTTTCTGCCGCTTCTTCGATGTTTTTAAACTCGTAACTTTTTGCCTGCGTAAGGAAAGAATTTGCAACGAATTTTACAATATTTTCGTTATTTGTGGGTTGTATGATAATATTATGAGATTGCATGGGTCTAATTTTTGACAAAAATAGCGAAACAAAACCAATGTATTCAATATATTTGAGGCCTTAAGTGCTTGCTCATGAAAAGAATATTACTTACCCTATTAATATTGATTCCCATAGTCGGTTTAAGCCAGAACATTCTGGTCAATGACCCTATGGCTACAGAGACTAACTATACTCCAGAACAAATGATTACCGAAGTCCTTATTGGTGGCTCAGGTTGTGGAGACGTAGAATTTACATTCTTACAAGAAAATCCTGATGGAGCAACCAACATCGACGAGCGTAGTTGGGGATACTTTAATGCCGAGGGCACCAATTTCCCTTTTGAGTCTGGACTTGTTCTATCTGGTGGTTTTGCGAAAAGTGCAGAAGGACCTAATGATATGGAGGTTGGAGACACCGGGCCAGGGTGGGGTGGTGACGCTGACCTTCAGGCGGTTTTATTTGGTTTAGATGGCCTCAATGAACCTACTAATAACGCAACCGTTTTTCAATTTACATTTGTACCTGTTATTTCTGAAATGTCCTTTGATTTTATATTCGCTTCAGAAGAATATGAAAATCAGTTTGAGTGCTCAGCACAATTTAGAGATGGTTTTGCCTTTTTATTAAGAGGCCCAGGAATCCCCGATGATTCTGGCACTGTCTTTGGCGGCACAAATATTGCGGCCGTGCCTGGTTCTGCTGGGGTAGTAGTAAACACACTTTCCATTCATGATGATTCTTTTACTTGTGGTACAGAAATGCTCGGGGTTAATTTCTTTCCAGAATTATACATAAGTAACCAAGGTCCTAACAATTTAAACGAAATACAGTTTGATGGGTATACTCAAGCACTTGTAGCAATGGCTTCACTTATACCAGGTGAGACCTACGAACTAAAAATGGTGACCGGTGACAGAGGAGATACTGCATTTGATTCTGCAGTGTTCTTTAGAGAAGGAAGTTTTAACATTGGTGTGGCCTTACCACCAGATGCAACTATCGTTTCTGGTAATGCTCCTTGTGAAGGTGATGAATTTACTTTTGGTGTAGAAGAATCTGCTCCTGGAGCGACCTTCCAATGGTACATTTTAAATCCGACCAACGGGCTATTTGACATTCTTCCAGATGAAACAGACAATGAAATAACAATTACGCAGCCTGGGACATTTCAAATAGAAGCTATACTGAGTGCAGATTGCATCGCAACCGATCAAATTATAGTAGAATTTGCGCTACGACCTGTTGCTGGACTTCCAGACTTGATACGTCAATGTGATCAAGCGCCCAATGACGGGATTACCATATTTGACCTAACACTTGCAGACGCTCAGATTATTAATGGACAAACAGATGTATTAGTAGACTATTATGAGTCTGAAATGGAAGCAGATATGGAGATGAACGTTATTCCAGATCCTACGATGTATCAGAATACGGTGCCAAACTTTCAGATTGTTTTTGCTCGATTAGAAGATATTTTTAGAAACTGTTACGATATTGTTCCATTAGAAATTCAAGTAGATTTTGCACCAGAAATTTTAGTGCCAATTTCAGATTTATTTAGTTGTGACAATGACAATAGCGGTCTTGAAACCTTTGATCTTACTGCAAAAGACGATGAGATTTTAAATGGCCTTGTAAATGTAGGGCTCGTTTATTTTGAAACGCTGGCAGACGCGCAAGCTGGAATCAACCCAATTCCTGACCCAACAGCTTACACTACCGGTTTTACAACCGTTTATGTCCAAGCAACTAATAGCTTAGGCTGTACAACAGAGGGAAGTTTTAATATCGTTTTAGGAGTCACACCTCCATTTAACGCCCCTTTTCCTTTAATAGGCTGCGACATAGAAGACAATGGAACGGCAATCTTTGATCCTAACGAAAAAAATGATGAGATCATTGGTGTAGGAGTTGGACTGAGCGTGACTTACTTCGGAAATATCATGGATGCAGAAAATGCTACAAATCCATTGGTATTACCTTATACAAGTGCTGGCGAAACTATTTGGGTGCGCGTTGAAGATGACAACACCGGTTGTTACAGCATCACAACACTAGTACTAGAAGTAGCACCACTACCAATGATATGTCAACCAGAACCATTAGTGTTTTGCGACTCAGACAATGATGGTATTGGCGAATTTATATTAACAGAAAGAGATGACCAAGTTCAATGTGGCAATCCATCCGGAAACCTTGTAGTAAGTTACCACGAGTCACCAGGAGAAGCAGCCTCAAATACAAATGCGCTAGTTAGTCCTTACCTTAATATTGTAGCTTTTAACCAAACGATTATTGCTAGATTAACAGATATAGATACGGGCTGTTTTGATACCATACCACTTGAATTAGTTGTTGGGGACAGTCCAGCCATTAGTGATCCTGATCCAATTATGCTTTGTGACGATGATGGTGATGGTGTAGAAATTTTTGATCTTATCTCTGCAGAGGCAGAAATATTAGCAGGATTAATGGGCGGGCCTTATTTGGTTAATTACTATGAAACACAGGCCAATGCAGATACAGGTACAAATGCAATTGTAAATCCAGAGGTATACCCGAATCAACCACCATTAGGAAATCCTCAAACCATTTTCATTGTAGTAACAGATACAAATAATAGTTGTTCAAGTCAGACTACCTTGGAGTTACAAGTAAATTTACAACCAGTACTTACGGCTCCTATGCCCTATGTGTTGTGCGATGTAAATAACCCAGGTGATGAAACAGAAATATTTGACTTAACCTCTACTATTGGAGAAATTACTGGTGGAGATCTTAACTTGATTATCACGTTTTATGAAACGCAAATGGATGCAGACAATGGAACAAATCCTATTCCTAATCCAGAAGCATACGAGAATATTGAAAACCCCCAAGCCATATTCATTATGGCCGAAGATGCTACTACAGGATGTATTCAAACACTTACGGTAGCACTTGAGCTCCGTGTAGAAAACGCACCTTCCCCAGAAACACCAACACCACTGGTAGTTTGCGATGATAATAATGATGGTTTTGCTTTTTTCACACTTACAGATAAAGATGCAGAGATAATTGGTGGCGAACCAAACATTCTTATTAGTTATTATGAAACCCTACTTGATGCAGAAAACGCTACTAATGCGATAGACACAACAGTAGATTATAGTAACATCATTCAATTTATGCAAACAGTTTATGTTCGGGTAGAATATGATGCTACAAATATGGGTAATGGATGCTACAACACGGTTGCCTTAGATCTTATTGTAATAGACAGCCCGGTAATTCCTTTAGCGTTAGACCCATTAGTGGCTTGTGAAAATGACGGAGACATGACAGAGATCTTTGATCTTACGCAACAGAGCTCTACTATATATGGCACTCAAGATGAAGATGACTTCACACTTACTTATCATTTATTAGAGGTTGATGCTATAGCTGGCACTCCCGTGATTTCGGACCCAACTATGTTTACTAATACCAGTAATCCGCAAATCATTTGGTATCGTTTAGATAATGACGACGCTGATAATTTCTGTAAATCTATAGGATTTTTTACGATTGAAGTTGTGGATGGCCCTGTGGCATTAGGACCTTTAGAAATAGAAGTTTGTGATACATTAGGAGAGCCTAGTGACGGTTTTTTTACTTTTGATCTTACCTTAAATGATGATGCGATTACCGGCGGAATTCCAGGTGTAAACGTTCAGTATTTTACCACAGATACGGATGCTCAAGCAAATGAGAATGCAATTTCGCCTGCAAATGAATTTACTAATACGACTAACCCACAAACATTATTTGTACGGATAATGGACAGTAATTCTTCTTGTGTAGATTTTACAACAATAAAATTAACAGTAGTATCAAACCCAAATCCACCTACAGATATTGTACTTGAATTATGTGATTATAATGATCCAGGAGATGAAGTAGAAATATTTGATCTTACAGAAGCTGCACCATTGATTATTGGAGGAGCTAATTGGACGGTGCAATATTATACTACGTATCAGGATGCTTTTGATATGATGAACGGGATTCCAGACCCTACTATGTATGAGAATCAAATGAACCCAGATGTAGTTTACATACGTGTAACCAATTTAAACAATACTTCGGGATGTTTTGAAATCGTAGAGGTACAATTAATAGTAAATCCATTGCCAGACGATAGTGCCATAATGGACAGTTTGATTATTTGTGAAACACCAAGCGATGGGATTGCAGAGTTTGACCTCACGTTAAAAGATGAGCAAGCTTTAGGCCCAGATCAAGATCCGTCTGAGTATGAGGTGACCTATTATGAGACAGCAGCAGATGCAGAGATGATGATCAACCCTATTGTTCCTGCAAATATGTATCCTGCAACTATTGACCCAGACGTTCCATATTTCATTTATGTTGGGATTACAAACCTAGAGACAGGATGTTATATAGGAGGTATTCAGTTCTTTGAGTTAGAGACAAGAGAAGGCGCCACGGCAACTGCACCAGCAGAGCCATATACTTTATGTGACGCAGAAGGGGATAACGATGGGATTACGGTATTTGATCTTTCAGATCCAGA
>CALIAF010000029.1 GCA_938041335.1 uncultured Ulvibacter sp.
ACAGATCGTCCTTGTTCGTTTTCCTTGAGAGCCTTGATAATTTGACTCTCGCTAAATTTGCTTTGTTTCATTGTGACAGTTTGAATTTAAAGTTAGTAAATTCGAATTAATTACTGTCCTATTTTTAGGGAAGCCTACAAAAGGGGGAAGCCTACAATACTACATTATAGCTATCAAATGGATAAACCACTCTTATTAACTAAACAATACATTTGTACTATAATGTTTTGCGTTATGTCACTGTGCTTTGGTAAAAGCGAAGTTATAACCAAGCTTCATTGGTTTTTTTACATCTTAAATGTTTCTCACTTAGTTAATGCAACACTCTTTTTACGAAGCGACGATAGGAGCGTAGTGGAATGTGTGTGGAATGGGTTTATATTAACTGTTAATAATATCTAATAAAATGGTTGTTTTAATATAACATAAAACTCTAAAAGACAGTACTTTTATTATCTATTTAAATTTTAAAAACCACATAATAAATTGCTTAACCACAAACTTTACGATTTTAAATTACTATGGGAGTTTAAACATAAAATAGAAAATTTAAAACTTAAGTTTAATATTTTTAAGTTTAAAGCGAGGAAGAAGTATTTATTTGAACGTGAGAAACTTTCAGTACGAAAAATCTATTTATTTGAAATATCGAAAAATATATTAATAGCTATTTTGGTTGTTATTTCATTATCTCTAGTAGAGTATTTTTCACAATTAATTTACACAAAATATATAGAAAATTCAACAAGTTGGTTTAAGACTGTTACAGATATTATACCTAAACCCAGCTATCCTGAAAATAAGGATTCTGTTAATGGTTTTGTATCATTATTGGCAAGTATTTCAGGTGTCCTTCTAGCGTTGTTTTATCCAATTTTAGCTACAATTGCTAGTTCTGGATATGCAAAAGTAAATTCTAGTATTAGGAATTTATTATTCCTAGAACCCATTACTCAAAACTATTTAAGAAGATTAGCTTTTTTAACAGCATATTCCGTTTGTGTTTTATTATTTGCAACTTTCGGGTATTACCCTGGAAATCTAATTCTTATTTTTTTATCGATTTTAAGTCTTATCAGTTTATTTAATCTATTAAAAATAGGTGCTGGAGTTTATAGTCTTTTTGAACCAGAAACTTTAGCTAGAATTGCAAACAAACAAATTGTTGATAACATCAACAATGTAACAATACAAAGTGCATATTGGAACAATTCAAATTTTCAAGTGTTTTTTAGAAGACAAGTTGAAAAAGATATAGAGATTTTAAGATTATTAAATATTATTAGTATTGAAGGAGTTCCAATTAATAAAACATCCTTCCTGAATACTGTCAATCAAACATTGGGTCTCTTAGAGTATTATTTAAATAAAAAAAGAAATATCCCATTAAAGAGTAGCTGGTTTAAAAACAAAAGAACTCATCAATCATATTTTGAAACAGATATGAGTGGTAGGGAATTAGCGATAAGTACAAGAACTTATATAATGCCAAAAGAAGTTTCAAACAATTTTTGGTTAGAAGAGGAGATTTTTAAAATATATAGTGAAATAGGAAAAAAAGTAGTCCTATTAGAGGATCAAGAAATACGTTATGAATATCTTTCTAATTCTGTGAGATTACTGCAATATTTTGGATATTCCTTAGAATTTGATTTAGCAAATCGATTACTTTCTGAAAATTTGAATATCACGACAAATTCATTAATTCATAATGAAAACAATACCTACTCTAATTCTAAGACAAATTTAATTTTAATTGAAGCAATGATTTCTTCTTGTGTAAGAGACTTTCAAATTAGTTTTTTTCAATCCATTGAATCCCTAGATAGAGACAACTTCAATGCAGAAATAGAAAAAATAAATTGGAACGAAAAATCTTCTTTGTACAAGCTAAAATTGCCATATGTGTTAAATACATTTTTCGAAGATTATTTTAAATTCATTAATAATGAGAAATTAGTTGAGGATAAACAAATTACACCATTGTGGTACGTGATTCAACATATTTCAGCTGAGTATTTATTGTTAGTAGAAAGAAAGTTTCAAAAAATCATAGATCAAATAGAGATTTTTGTAATTCCCCTAGTTGAAATTTGTAAAGAAAATAAAAATCATCTAGCCGTTTCTTTTGCTTGCCATTGTGCGTTAGAGCTAATTGATAAAATAAAGTTTAGGATTCCACGAATAAACCAAGTTATTGAAGAGTTTCAATCAAATAATATGCATATTGACTCACATAAATGGACGAAAATTGATACTGAGAAGGCTTATCTAAAACTAGATAAATTAAATAGTCAATTTGTTTTTGATATTGCTGATAGTATGCATGAGATATGTAATTTGACGTGGGATGATGATAATCCTGATATTTTTGCTCACTCATTTACAATAATTTCCAACGAAATAAATGAATGTTATATTAATAATGATTTAGAGAAGTTTAGAAAATTATATCCAAGTTTTCTAGATAGTTCATTGGCATCTTTTTTTAGTTTATATAGAAGATATAAGGATAAATACTATCATCACTTAGAAATTATATATCAAGTACATATTGAATTAATTCAGCTTTCCGGCTTGGGTTATATCTACACTGAACTATTAGAAACGCCTTTTTGGGAGGAAATTGTTAGGTCTTGGGATAAATTAAACTTAAATAAAAATCAAATAGAGCTAATTATGTCTTCTTATGATTATTACAAAAATGATAAACATGGAACAGGTATTAATTTTACCGATAATTTTAATAGGGGAAGAAAATTAATGGATTTAATTAGAAGAAAAAATATAAATATTAATGATTATAAAGATACAATAATTAGAAGGTACGTATCTGAAAGAAATATGTATAAAGATTATGAAGATATCTTCTTAGAGTTTTACTTATTTACATACATAGACGCAAAAGATAGTGTAAAGGGTATCAATCAGGGTCGCAGGTCAGTTTTCTTTGACATTAACAGAATAATAGAGAAAAAGTATGGGGGAAATTAAAGAAGGACAGCTATCTCTAGATTATGAATCTTCCAGAAATGATTTTCTGTTGAAGTTTAACTCATCCATGTTTATTCAGGATTTATCTATTTCAAAATATTCTGTAAAGGACGAGTTTTTATCCATTTCATTGGATTCAAAAAAGGAAGAAGAAATATGTGAATTTTTAGCAAATAAAGTGACTACATTTCAATATAGAAATCAATATTGGATGAATAGTTCTAATCTTGAAGATGAAATATTGCAATTAATAGAAACAATTTCAAATCAACTAACAAATAAAGGGCATTGTGTTTTTGAAAAAGTATATGATGCAGGTAAATTGAGTAGATTAAAAATTGTAATTGGTGAAGTTAAGATTAAAAGGAATAACGTAGTGCAGATTATTCCTGATACAATTGCCTTAAAAAATGAATCTAAGAATAGAATTTCAATACCTAAAGAGAAGTGTTTTATAATTGACTTCCCAAAAAGCATTTGCTCAAGAAAAGAGTATCTAAATATTTTGAAAAAAATGCATGAAATAGATTCAAAAAACCCTATTCATTCATTTTTGAATCCATCAAGTTTAAATAAGGCTAATGGATATGATATGATGAAACATAGAGATAAACTAGATATAATTTTAAAAAGGTCAACGAAAAAAGTATCATGGCATCATAGAGAACAGTTTTCTTCGAAAGAGAAATTTTCATCGTATTATTCCACATTAAGAAGTTTGAAATTTAGGCGTACAAAAATTATAATGTTGAATCATATTTTTGATTTTATTAAGTTAATTATTGAAGATGTTTTTAACGAAACAACTTTGAAAATATCTTATATTAAAACATTAAATGAAATTGATAATATTATTCTTGAATATGAAAAAGGCAATTTTACAAGAGAGCAAAATTTAAAGATCATAAAAGAATTCATGTGATTTGTTATGACACGATAAAATAATAATTATGGGAGGAGCAGCAACAAATTCAGGAATTAACTATCAACAAAGAATAGCCGCTTTAGTACTAGTATCTCAATATTCTGACTTTGATTTATCGCCAGTATTTGGAATGAATAATTCGTTAAAAATTAATACTGTCCATTTTGAGACAGATGAACCAATAGATGACTTAAAAATAGTTTGTGTTGACTATAAGTTATTACTTCAAATAAAAAGGTCATTAACATTTCAAACCGATGAAAATAGTGAGTTTTATAAAACTCTAATGCAGTTTATTAATCAATATATTAATAAATCAAGAAATGAAGCATATATACTAGTTACATCACCTCAGACGTCAAGAACCATTACCCAAGATTTTAATAAAATTATTGAATCGATTCGTTTAAACGATGAATCATTTAAAGATAATCCTTTGAATAAATCCGAAAAAGAAACTTATATTAAATACAAAGATTTATTTTATCTTATTTATGAAGAGAAGACAAAAAGCAAGCCAACTGAACGCGATTTTATAGACTTTTCAAAAAATGTTTTTATAAGTGTAGTTGATATAGAAAAAGGAAGACCTAATGAACAAGTTGCTCTACTTTTATTAAAAAGCATGAATCTAGTTGACCCAAATCTATTATGGGGCACTTTAATAACTAATTCACTAGAATACGCTAGAAATAGGCAATCATTAAATAAACCAGCATTAGACAGTCTTTTAAATCGTTATATTAAAATCAATTCAAATGAAACGGGAGATAGCGATTTAGATGAAATGTTTAAAACGAAAATTATTGAAGATGGTCGTTTCTCTGTTGCAAAAGAAGTATTATTAATCGAGCCAAAAGATTTTGGTATAAAAGATATTGAAGAAAGCGATTATTTAGTAGTAGAGCTTTTTAGGTTTGATGACGAAGGAAATATTAAACATACTTTCCAAGATAATAAATTAAAACTAGATGGAGCATCAGAGGAAATTACTGTTTTACATAGGTCTGCAACTTTTGAAGGAATGACCAGACATCTAATGGAAAATGAAGATTTATATAAGGACAAAAAAATCGCAATAATACCAGCTAATGATATTGATGAAGTTGAAAATACAGTATCAGCACAATTACATCGAAAATATTTACAAAGTCTGCAAGACTCGAACAAAGATGTAATGAAATGCTTGCATTGTGAAAAGACAGTTAACAGAAATAATAGCTTATTAATTGAAGTCGATGATTTGGATACAAACCCAGCTTTAGGGCTAGTACATGGTAAATGTGCACGACAAGTTGATAGAGTATTAGGACTAGCTAAATCACCAAATGAAGAATCAATATCAATTTTAGATGATTTTGATTTTAAGAGTTGGGCGAAATTTATGATGAAGGGTCAAGGACTTATAAATCAACTTCGTGCATCTTCATTAAAAAATAAATTACAAGTAATTGCTTGGAGCAGTGAAGATAAGAGCTCAAGAGATTATGGCTATTGCCTCAAATATGTTCTTATAGATGGACCAACAATATACGTTAGAGATAGAGGAAAGATACATAGATTTAAAAAATCTGACGCTGAAAAAACAAAAAATGAATTTAACCTTGGTTTAGAAAAAAGTCTAAAAGACAATAACCCCTTAGGTTATACCTCAAAAAATTTACTTTATGGAAATTATAATCAATTAATTGAATTAATGGATGATGACGAAACGTTTTTAGAAGTAAAATCAGTTGAAATTTATAAATACAGTAAACTACAGGAGAAAGATGATCAATTTGTAAATTTTTATTCTCCTGTGTGTTTATTACTCGATAAAAAAGACAAGTCTTTATTAAATTTAGGAGGATTAGTACCAATAATTTCTGATCCATTAACATTTGAAAATATTTTTGAATCTTGGAAGAATCTTGGACTTGATATCAACATAGATGAACTTGAGTTCAAAATAATCGAAAGTGATGCTGAATTCGATGAGTATATGAGATTTTTTTTTAGCGATGGAATGAAGCCAGTTTTGGATCCAGTTTTCAATAAAAAAAGTAAAATTGTAAAAGGAGATATAATTGAGCATTTACAAGAACTAGAAGATAAATTAAAATCAAAAGAGGATCCACAAACTTGGAAAAAAGGTGATTTTGTTAGGCTAGAACTGCCTTCTTATTCTAATGGGAATTGTCCAAAAGGAGTTATACTAGAAGAGGAGTTCATTGGAGAGAATGGCAAAAAATTTGTCCTTTTTCAGCCAATTGACATAGAAAAAGGAGAGGAACCAATAGTATTTTCAGTTCCTTCGGAGTTTTTAGTTAAATTGTATGTTTAAACGGCCTCAGAAACTCTTGGCTCAAACAATAGGTGAGAGGAGTGGCCATATTTTAGAGAGCTAGCAAAATATAGTATTGACATTATTAAAGTTTAAATCTAGTTCTAAACACACTTAAGACATTCAAAACCTTTCTAAAATATAGCGATACGAGCCGTAATTGTTTCCAAGGGTTTGTGCAGCCTTGATTTTTTTGTTTCTTTTTTGATCAAGCAAAAAAGATAAGAATGAATAATAGACTATAACGATCACCAAATTTCTATTTTACATAATATTGACAAGCACAATCTAAAAAAAAATCAACAGGAGACCGAATTTGAGCAAGTGCTTAGAAATTTACTCGCAGAGAAATTTTAAGCTTTTGCGGAACGTTTTACGAGAATGTCGTAGAAAAAAATCTTGCAGGATTTTCCCCAAATAACGTAATTGTGGTATAAAGCAAAAGTTAAGCTTTTTTTTGGTGTGGCCAAGCGTTGGACAATTGTGTGTATAGAAAAATGCATTGAGCATTTTTATTTACAAAGCAATCTAGCGGTTGGGCGCGGCAATTTTACATAACGGCTAATTATGGGACATTGCGATGAATCTTCGAGTTAGACCAAACTAAAAAGTTTAATGACCACCAGACAAACATAAAATGAGCCAGACGATATAATCAGGGATATTTTACATAATATAGAATTATAGCTACACAGACTACACATTAATGAAACTAACATAATAATCAAAATGTACTATAATTTACATTATGTAAAATAGATAATTCCAACAGCCCTATAAACCCCCACATCTTCCTAATCCGCCAGAATCCCTTAAAACAATTTAAATATTCATTATTCCTTAATAACAAACTCCTTAAGATCGCCTTCATACTTTATAAAAGTACGCTTAGAGCTATTTACATTCATATCACAATTACCGCTGGGATAGACCGTAATATGAAATTCATAATGCTCCATTTCGTGGGTAGCTTTAAAATAAATATGGGTGCGTTTTTTCTTTTGGTTGTAGCTTACTTCATAATCTTCTATCGCATCATTTAAAACAATACCAATATTGTTTGCATTTGCACTACCAAATCGCTGCTCCCCATAATAGGATATATCTGCTAGTACTTTGTTATCACTAATCCTTAAAAAATCACCACGGCCCTGCAGATTGATTCTATTCACGGTATTTCCTGCTCCTAACATATTACTATTGGCGATCTGGCTCAATGCGTTCGTTACAAACGGAAAAGCAACCGTGCAATTAATTTCAAAAGAAGGTTCGTTTAGCCAGGTTTCATTTGCAGCAACAAGCGTTGATGTTTGCGATGTTTCCGAAGTTTTACAACTTACCAAGATCCCTATTAATGCAATTAGTATATATTTCATATGGCTCATTTTTACATTTTAATCACAAAAAACGTGCTATAATTTTCTCACCACAATCATATACTCTTTATACAATATACCAATGCTGAAAAAGACACCTTTTTATCTAATGTGTTTTATTAAAGATACGACAATCTATCAAGTTGTGATTTCATACCTAGAATCATATCTTTGTGACCACACGTATTACACAAAAAAAAATGTTTATGAATCGCATTGCAATGAACTTAAAGCTCCTACTTTTAGGAGGTATTAGCTTATCTATGAGCCTAGGCTGTCAACAGGATATTGCTAAAGAAATTAGCTCAGAAACTCACAAAGGGTACACCATTGCAGGGACCATTATCAATCAAGATGCCGCTATGCTTTATTTAGTGGATAGTAAGGAGCAGATTGTAGATTCTACAGCAATTACCAACTCCTCCTTTGTTTTAAAAGGAACGGTGGTACAACCAGATTCTTACAATTTGGTTTTTAAGAATCAGCTCCAACCCTACGCTATTATTGTTGAGAACACCAGCTTCAAGGTGTTTATCAATCAGGACCAAATGATGATTGCTGGTGGCGATTTAAATACGAAGTTGACCGCTTTTCAAAAAAACGAAGATATGCATAATGAGCATCGACTCACCGCTCTAAATAGTTTTGCCACAAAATTAATAACCGAAAAGGCGCTTCACACCTCATTAGATTCTATTTCTAAAATGGAATCCCAATTTGCCATACGTTTTATTGAAGAGAACCAAGATAACCTGCTCTCTTCTATAGGCTTAGCGGCTACAGACTTACAATTAGATGCCGTACTTAGTTTATCTGAAAATACAAAAGATGCAAAAAACACGCATTTAGTAAATACAATAAGTGAAAATCTAACGGCACTACAAAAAGAAGAAGATATCCGGAATACGGCACTAGCAAAAGAAGCAGAAGTAAAAGATGTAGTAGAAAAAGTGTATCGAGCTCCTGCTCCATATTTTACTGGAGAATCACTTAATGGCTCAGACTTGGCATTCGCAAACGTATTAAAAGGTAAAAAAGCAGTATTGATAGACTTCTGGGCTAGTTGGTGTAAACCTTGTCGTATGATAACACCTCAAGTTCGTGCCATACACCAGCGATATAGAGATCTAGGATTTGATGTGATTACTGTTTCACTAGATAAAAATAGAGCAGCCTGGAAACAAGGTGTTTTAGAAGACCAGATGTCTTCTTGGAATCATATTTATGATGAAAGTAAAGATATTTCGTACTCCTATAGTGTTAGAGCCATACCTCATATGGTTTTAGTAGATGGTGAAGGCAGGATTATAGAAAATAAAATTTCTATCACGAAGCTAAAAAGTGAATTAACTAAAATCTTTAAATAAGCAGCGGTTTACCATTAGATGGATTGGATCAATCATCATTATTGACTACCGGTCGCTTTCTACTATTTATAAAATAGACTCCAATTAATAGTATCCCAGCGGCAAGCATAGACTGCCCGGTAATCGTCTCATCCAGAAAGTACCATCCTAGCAATAAAGCCACAATAGGATTAATATACGCAGAGGTAGTCACCTTCTCTGTGTCAACCACTTTAAGCAAATAATTAAACGAAGTAAAAGCAGCTATACTCCCAAAAAGCACCAAACAAAGTAATGAAATAGAAACATCTAGCTCCCAATTTTTTGGTGAGATCCACTCCTCTCCTAGTATGAGACTGGTCGCAATTAAGAGTACACTAGCAATGGCCATTTGGTAGGCGGTAGACACAAAATGATTTTTAGGGAAATCTGCCTTAGCCACAAAGACACTACCTATACTCCAAGCCACCACAGCACTCAGCGCCATTAGAATTCCAATGCCACTCCCCGTTTCTAGACGCAACTCTTTCTGGCTAATTAATAAAACCATTCCAGCAATACCAAATAGAATCCCAACTATAGTAAGAGGTTTCATTCTTCTTTTATGCATTACAGCTAGTATCACTACCACAAATAAGGGGTTTAAAGAAGATATTAAAGACCCAAAACCACTGTCTATATATTTAAGCGCCCACACAAACATCCCGTTACCAAAAGCTAAAAACAGAAATCCAGCAATGAAACAATTAATAAATTGGCGTTTAGTAATTGCCAGTGATAGCCCCAAAATCTTGGTGATACCAAAAACTAAGAACGCTGCGATACTCATTCGTATTCCAGAGATATAGAATGGTGCCAGCTGTGTTACTGCAATTTTATTCCATAAATAGGTACTGCCCCAAAAGACATAGATGGAAAAAAATGCAAGAATAATGAGAAGTAGGTTTCTTTTCACCACACGAAGATACTTTATTAGCACTTGCTTACTCTTCTGGCTTTCGCCAAAATGTTAAAATTTATTAAATGCGCTATCCCTATAAAACATGGAACACAATTTGCTCTTACAGTCATGAATTAATACAATAATAAATTATGAGTACGAGTAACAAAAAAGCAGGATTAGCCGCAGTATTAGGTATTGGAGCAGGCGTTTTTGCCATGTGGAAATACCAAAACCTATCTACAGAAGACAAAGAAAAGATCAAGTCTAAAATTGATAAAACGAGTAAAAAAATCTCTGATACCTATACCGAAGTTGAAGAAAAACTATCTGAAAAGTATAGCCAATTAAAGGACAAAGTGAAACACGAAGTAGAAGAATTAAATAGTTAATATTTTAAAACTACTATTTATAGCTAATAGGGTGCCCCTTTCAATTTTTTGTAAGGGGCATTTTCTTGCTTAGCTTTTTTTCATAAACCCAATGATCATAGTTATCATTAGTCGCTTTTAAATTGAAAAACTGCGCTATATACTTGTATCGAAGGTGTACTTCTGCGGCTTGAAAAACACCACAAAAAAATCGCAACTAGAATTTATCGCTTTAATGGCGGCATTAATGTCTGTCACGGCATTGTCTATTGATGCCTTACTCCCAGCTCTTGGAGTAATTGGCGAGGAGATTGGTACTGTCACAGCAGCAGATAATCAGCTTTTAGTGACTATGATTTTTGTTGGTTTGGGTATTGGACCCTTAGTTTTTGGACCATTGTCTGACGCAACAGGAAGAAAACCCTCCGTATATCTAGGCTTTATTATTTTTATAATCGCGAGCATCATTTGCATAAACGCAGATAGTTTACAAGTCATGATTATTGGGCGTATACTTCAAGGCGTAGGGCTCTCTGCACCTCGTACTATTTGTATCGCTATTATTAGAGATTTATTTGATGGGGATTACATGGCGCGTATTATGTCTTTTGTCACTGTTGTTTTTCTATTAATACCAATCGTGGCTCCCGCAATGGGCAAGTTTGTTTTAAATCATTACGACTGGAAAGGGATATTCTATGTTCAGATTATTATAAGTATTCTGGTGGCCGGCTGGTTCTGGCTTCGGCAAAAAGAGACGATCCATCCCGAAAATAAAATACCTTTTTCATTAGACAGAATCACAAAGGGATTTGTAGAAACCTTAAGGCAAAAAGAGACCATGGGATATACACTTATCTCAGGTTTTGTGGTGGGTTCATTTTTAGTGTATCTCAGTGCCTCACAGCAGATTTTTGAAGTACAATATAATATGGCAGATCAGTTTCCTTATATTTTTGCTGGCCTGGCGATTGCCATTGGTGCTGCCATTATTCTCAACGCCACCTTTGTTATCCGTTTTGGGATGCAAAAAATGGTGACCTATTCTCTCTACGGCTTCTTTGCCGTTTCTTTATTATACGTGATCTTATTTTATAACAATGCCCACCCTCCTATTGCCGTATTACTTGGATTCTTTGCCGTGCAGTTTTTCTGTATTGGTTTTCTCTTCGGAAACGTTAGAGCCCTTGCCATGCAGCCCTTAGGTCATATTGCAGGCATTGCAGCTGCAGTCACTGGGTTTATATCTACATTGATGGCCGTGCCTATTAGCACCTTTATTGGAAGATTTGTGGAGCATAGCACGCTTCCCTTATTCATGGGCTTTTCAGCCTGCTCATTCATTGCTATTTGTGTCTTATTATATATCAAAAAAGCAACACGGCATATTTCCGAAGCACCGATTTAAAGCATAAAAAAGCATCACAATAGTGATGCTTGTATTTTTATATAAATTTTCTGGCCGGCCCTACATCCATCCTTTAGTCCTCCCCTATTATAGTCCCGTCTTTCTTAAACATAATGTCGTGATTTTTACCTTTCTGTTTAAACTCCACATCATAAAATTCGCCATACTTTGCACTCATCACATGTTCTACTTCAGTGATGGTATATAAAGCATATGTCGTATTAAGTTTTTCTTGAATAACCTTTGGCAGCTCACTCACTTTAATGCTATTTTCGGTTTCTCGCCAAGTACCATCTGCATTAAAATCTGCTCTGTACTTCTCTCCTTTCTCCTTAAAATGAGCTTCCCAATATCCGTGCGCATCCGTTTTAAATTCTGGTATATTTTCTTTCGGGTATTTTTTCTGAAACGAAATGAGAACCTCCACGGGGACTCCAGCATTTTTTTGCTCCTTTTTAGCTACTTGCTCTTGGCAACTAGAAGTCCCAATAGCCAGTAGTATAGCGAATGACGCAATTATGTTTTTCATATTTTTTTTACAAATTTAAGAACTCAGTATAAGCTTTACTACCAATAAAGTCTTAAATGTTAATAGCTTATCTGTAAGTTTTACTATTTATTGTGACTAACCCCGTTTTTTATTTATTTTTGACACCGTATTTTAATGCTAAGATTATGAAAAAAAGTTACCTAATTCCTTTGTTCACGGCACTTTGTGCTACTGTGCTAGTACATGCACAAGAAAACAGATCCTATGATGGGACTGATAATAATGTTGCTAACCCAGAGTGGGGAGCGGCAGACACCCACTTCAGGACATTTACAACAGTAGATTATACAGATGGTATTAGTCAACCGGCTGCACTGGATAGAGCAAACCCACGTACGGTGAGTAATGCGCTTGGAAGTCAAGAAGCGTTTATGCCTAACGAGTTAGGTCTTAGTGATTTTATTTGGGGATGGGGACAATTTATTGACCACGACATTAATCTTAATGATGATGCGCCATTAGAGCCCTTTGATATTGATGTGCCTAGTTGTGACCCTATGTTTGACCCTATGTGTGTGGGAGATAAACAAATACGCATGTTCCGTTCTAAAAATGATGAGACTACGGGAACAAGTACTGCAAACCCAAGAAGACATATTAATGATATTACATCGTATATAGATGGCTCTGGTGTGTATGGAAGTGACGAAGTACGTGCAGATTGGTTGCGTTCTAATGTTGACGGCAAGCTTAAAGTTTCTGCTAATAATGCATTGCCTTACAACACTATAGATGGTGAATTTGATAGCGCGATAGACCCAACTACACCATTTATGGTGCTTGATGGGCCAGAAATACCAGTTAAGTTTTTTGTAGGTGGAGATATAAGAATAAATGAGCAACCCGGTTTAATGTGTTTTCACACTTTAATGGTACTGGAGCATAACAGCCAATGTGATATTTTAAAGGCAGCAAACCCGGGTTGGACAGATGAAGAACTCTACCAGAGAGCTCGTAAAATAGTAGGTGGCTTAATTCAAGCTGTTACTTATGAAGAGTTTTTACCAAAAATAGGGGTTACACTTCCTGCTTTTTCAGCCTACAATCCTAACTTAGATGCGAGCATTACAAATGTTTTTTCTGCTGCAGGCTATCGTTTTGGCCATACGATGGTAAATGGTCGTTTAATTCGTTTTGAAGAAAACGGAGATGATTTTGAGTTTGGTGCCATTGACCTTAGAGATGGATTTTTTAATCCAGATATTTTAAGAACTGAAGGTGGGATAGCACCTTTTTTAAGAGGGATGGCCGCACAAAAGCATCAACTTGTAGATCCATTAATTATGAATGATTTACGTAATTTCTTATTTGGACCTCCTGGTTCTGGAGGGATAGACTTACTAGCCACTAACTTTGCTAGAGCCCGAGAGCGCGGTATTACAGATTACAATACCATACGTCAAGAATTTGGTTTATCGGCCTTAACCTCATTAGCAGACTTAACCAGTGATCCCTTACTACAATCTAAATTAGCTACGGTATACACAGATATCAATGACATAGATCCTTGGATAGGTTTTATGAGTGAAGATCATTTAGAAGACGCTATTATTGGCGAAGGACTTAACGCGCTATTTGTAATGCAGTTTGGTGGGCTTAGAGATGGTGATAGATATTATTATGAGAATGATCCAGCATTTACTGCAGAAGAAAAAGCAGCAATTAAAAAAACGAAACTTTCAGAAATTATTTTACGCAATACCACTATTGAAGTTTTGCAAGAAGATGTGTTTACCGCTGTTCCAAGAGAAGAACTTGATGTAGAGTTTTATCCTTTTTCTGGTGTGATGAATATGAATTTAAAGGCCTACCCTAACCCAGTTCAGAAATACTTTAACATCCAGATAGAAGCTAGAAGACCTTCTACGGCCACATTAACTATTTATAATGCAAACGGTGTTACGGTTCAATCACGCAAGATCAACATTTTGCCAGGGGTAACGGATCACGCTTTTGAGTTGAGTGATGCTCTCGCTAGTGGGCTTTACGTAATCTCATTAGATTCAGACTCTGGTAAAGGGCAATTAAAGATTATTAAGTCTAAGTAGTTTTAGATTTTCGTCAAAAAAGTAAATGGCTTTATCCCTCGGGTAAAGCCATTTTACATTTATATGTTCTTCCCAAAACAAAAACTATTTTCCACCCCCTCATACTGCCCGTAATTCGGGATACGCTGGTACCCACATTTTTCATACAATGCAATCGCAGCTTGTTGATTGATTCCTGTTTCTAAAACGCAGCGAGTAGCGCCTAATTCTTTTGCCCAAACTTCGAGTTCGTTTAGTACAACTACAGCAAATCCATTGCCCCTTGCCTTATCTATGGTATACATTCGTTTCACTTCAAACGTAGTGTCGTTAAACGTCTTTATAGCGCCACAGGTCACTGGAATTTTATACTGGTAACCTACGATAGTATGTTTAATGGCATCTAATTTATTAAACTGATCATAAAAGGCATGATCCGCACCATCAGATATGGCTAGGTTTTGATCCAATCGCTTTACTAAAGCAATAAAATCTAAATGAGTAGACGAAACCCGTTCTAGGCGTATCATCTCTTATTGCGTCTATTGAAATTCTTGTCTCCTTTGGTTTTAGGCTTTTTGTACTTCGCGGCAATTTTATATTGATAAGAACCTCCCCTATTTTCTTTGGAGTTCTTTTCACTCTTCTCATGAAAACTAGGTCCTGGCACGTGCTCATCACTTGCTTTGTGAGGATTATTAGGCTCGTGAACCTGTGGCATTTCTTCTGGTAAAAGCTTTGTAGCCGTTTCTACTTCACTCGGCATTTCCAATAATGGAATTTTATAATCCATTAAAGCTTCAATAGCTTCTTTTGCTTGGGCCTCCTTTTCTGTTGAGAATAAAATGGAATGACCCTGCGCCTCTGCCCTACCAGTTCTACCTATGCGGTGCATATAGTTTTCTGCATAACGCGGCACATCCATATTAAAAACATGCGTGATTCGATCAAGGTCTAATCCACGAGCCATTATATCTGTAGAGATTAATATTCTTTTTTCGCCTTTATTAAAATTCTCAATAGACCTTAGACGATAGTTTTGCGTTTTGTTACTGTGAATAACAGATGCTTGACCAGGGAAAAAATCATCTACCTCTCTGTAAAGCGTATCTGCTTGTCTTTTATTCGGTACAAAAACTAACACCTTTGTGTAGATGTCTTCCTCTTGTAAAAGATGGTTTAATAGATTTGCTTTAGTGTAAAAATTTGGCGCCTCATAAGATTCTTGTGCTATATTATCTAAAGGCGTACCGCTTACTGCCACAGATATTTTTACCGGACTTCTAAAAAAATCATCAATCAAAACTTCCACATCATCTGTCATCGTTGCAGAAAATAGAATATTCTGTCTTTTATCTGGGAGCAGCTCAAAAATATTAGTGATCTGAAAACGGAAACCTAAATCGAGCATGACATCTACTTCGTCAATGATTAGTTTTTTGACATTCTTTAAACTTACCGCCCTGCTTAATGCTAGGTCATATAACCTTCCCGGGGTTGCTACAACAATATCACAACCTTGTGACACGGCTTCTTTGTGGGTGTTTATATTAACACCGCCATAGACTCCCGTTACTCTTACAGAAAGATACTTCCCTATTTTTTCAATTTCTTCTACTACTTGAACTACTAATTCTCGTGTAGGTACTAATACTAAAACTCTTGGGTTGATCTCTCTAGAGTATTTTAACGTTTCTAATACTGGCAGCATATAGGCAAAAGTTTTACCTGTACCCGTTTGTGCGATACCCACCATATCTTTTCCTGCTTTTATGACAGAAAAAGACTGCTCTTGAATGGGTGTAGGCGTTGTAATACCTAGATCATCTATCCCGAACTGGAGCTGTTTACCTAGTTTTAAATCTGAAAAAGTGGTCATACCCGTAGAATTTTGGCAAAGGTACAAGAACTATTATTCTTAAGATATCTAAAGTTCAATTACATAAAGTGATATATTTACATTAAAAACCAAATATGAAAAAATCACTAATAGTACTGGTCGTTTTATTCTTTTCAATCCAGCACGTTTCCGCACAGGTAAAAGAAATAAAAATAGAGGAAGAACGCGTTAATAATAGGCTCATGCTTTATGGCGTGAACGAAAACTTACAAGATCTTGATGTAACGATGACGGTTGAAGGGACTGGTTTTAGGCAAAGTACCCGTAAACCAAGAGCTTTTAGAATACCAGCAACTTCGAGGGTAAACCTTTTAATGTTGATGGTAAATAAAGGAGAAACGCCTAATTACACGTATGAATTGGCTGTAACAGACAGCTTAAGTAGAAGGGCCTTACGCAAACCAGCAACACCTATAAAAATTGATCCTAAAAGCCCTATTATTTTTTATGTTTCTGAAACGTGCCAGACTTGTGATTCGCTAGTGTCATCACTAGATAAGAGCCCTTACAGATATAGCATCACGCGATTTGCAGATCACCCAGAAATTAAAAACCAAATAAAGGCAGCAATCCCAGAACTAGACACTGTTAGTAATGCCATAGTAAACCTAAAAGGAAAGTTATTTGTAGATATTGAAACGTTAGAAGAGTTGTTGAGTAAATTATAAGTATTACCAAATAGAACATGCAAATAATAGATCAAAACGAAACTCAGCAATTTATCATGGCTGATAAAGGAACTAGATTTGGAAATAATATCATAGACACCATCGTCTTTTATTTCCTTATTTTTTTAAGCGCCATGCTCTTTGATGAAGTGTTAGGGATTGTACCAGAAGGTGGTTCGGGTTGGTTCTTAATATATTTTGTGTTCTTGTATATTATATTCCACACCGGTTTTGAGCATTTTTTCAGTAAAACACCTGGAAAATTTTTGACAAAAACAACAGTGGTAAATAAAGATGGCAATAAGCCGACTTTTAGTAATCTATTAGGGCGCAATGCAGCTAGACTGATTCCTTTTGATGGGCTATCATTTCTAATATCTGAAAGAGGATGGCACGATCAATTGTCTAACACGTATGTGATTAAAGATATAAAACAGCAGGAATAACCTTAGTTTAATTTATTAAAAAACTCCTTAAACATTTTAATATTAATGTTTAAGGAGTTTTTATTTACTTCTTTATCTATCCACTTAGACTGTTGCATTCCACTTATTATGAATCTTCTTCAATAGGAGCATGCCCGTGTATTTCTTCAAACATCGTGTCAAAGTTTTCTCTAAGATAGGAGCGTAGCTTTAAACGATAGTCGTTTTTTAACCAGGTTAAAAAGTTATGTGTGCTTTTACTAATACATTTTGAGTAGCGTTCTATCCTAAAATCAATATCATCACCAAGCATTTTTGCCAAGCCTAGCGCGTCAAAGATATCTTCACTATTCTCAATACAAATACTAGCGTGTTGATGTATAGAGCGTTCTAGAATAACCTTTGAAGACTCTCCAGACTTTACAGATGCAGTATACGCCTTTTTGATATCAAACGAGACGTCCTCAGTTTTTGCAAATTCTGCACGTAAGGCTTCTGGCATTTCATATCTAAAGTAGCTTTCAATCTCATTATCATCAAGTAAGTTTTCTAGATAATAATTAGGAGACCTAAAGATAGCTTGCCAGTCCAGATCTGCTCCCCAAGGACCAAAACGATGAAAATTGTTTCCTAAATCAATAACATCAAAGGTACTTTTGCTGTTTAGTATTCTGGAACCACGACCAATCATTTGATAGTATAAGGTCAATGATTTTGTCGCTCTATTTAATATTATTGAACCAACGGTGGGTTCATCAAAACCAGTAGTTAAAATACTTACAGAAGTTAAGATGGCATCTGGTGTTTCTTTAAACCATTTTAATATTTGTTTTCGCTGTTTTTTAGTCGCAGTATTATCCAAGTGCATTACTGGGTATCCGGCATGCTTAAAGGCATCATAAACATAAAGAGATGTGTTTATACCATTGTTAAATATCAAGGTTTTTTTGCCCTTACTACGCTCTTCATATGCTTGCATAAGCTTGCTTAGCATATCACTTGTCGTGTATAAATCTTCAGAAGATTTTACCGTATAATCTCCATTTGCACCTACTTCTAGTGACGTAAGACCTACATTATAAGAAAAGGTTTGTGCCTGCGCTAAGAATTCATTTTCTATTAATGCTTCTATCGTTTCTCCTACAATTAGCTCATCATAGTTATCATTCATAGGGAGTTTAATATTAGAACTTAACGGCGTCGCCGTTACCCCTAGAATAAATGATTTTTCGAAAAATTTAAAAAGCTTTGTAAACGAGTTATAATGTGCTTCATCAATAATCACAAGACCAACATCAGATATATCAAGCTTCTCATCGTGTAGTCGATTGTTAAGTGTTTCTACCATGGCAACAAAACAACTAAAGTCTTGTTGATCATCGAGATTTGCCGTACTATTCACTACCTTATTCACTACACCAAACTCAGTTAACATACCAGAGGTCTGCTTACAAAGCTCAATACGGTGTGTCATCACTAATACTTTCTTTTTATGATTTTTAAGGTATTGCCTGACAATTTCAGAAAAAATTACGGTCTTACCTCCACCTGTAGGTAGCTGATATAATAAATGATAATCCTCACGCTCTTCATCAAATAGCTTGAAGATCTTATCAATTGCGCCTTTTTGATAGCTGTACAGCTCTTTATCGCTGCGTTTATCTAGTACTGAAATATCAATTTTCTCCATGTATAATGTCTAAAATAAGGCTGCAAATATACGATGAATTAAAGGTTCTATAACAAAAGTTTTGTTTTATATGAAGAAGAATTTTTTAGGACTTCTAAAATATTAATGGCATCAACCATTAGCATAAACAGTGTATTTTTACAGACAGATATTTAAACATGCCAGTACACTCTCATTTTAAAATTTACAAACCCTATGGCTATGTGAGTCAGTTTATGACTAACGATAGGCATGCGAAAAATAAAAAATTCTTAGGAACCTTAGGCGATTTCCCAGCAGGAACTATGGCTATAGGGAGACTAGATGAAACCTCTGAAGGGTTGTTATTATTGACTACAGATGGAGCTTATAGCTATCATGTAAACAACAGTAATATTGAAAAAGAGTACTATGCCCAAGTAGATGGTTTAATCACAGCTAATGAAATTCAACTTTTAGCAAAAGGACTTTCTATAAGCATCAATGGATCTTTATATCAAACAAAACCATGTAAAGCACGTATTATTACGACTCCTCTCCTACCTCCAACAAGACAAAAAATTAGAGACGATCGCCATGGTCCCACATCTTGGGTTTCAATAACTGTCACTGAAGGTAAGTTTAGGCAAATACGTAAAATGACTGCAGCCGTAGGGTTTCCAACGCTAAGACTAGTGCGGGTGCGTATTGATAACTTTACAATAGAAGCCATGCAGCCAGGTGATGCATTTGCCATTAACCCATAAAAAAACCTTGAGACGATGCTCAAGGTTTTAAAATTTCCGAAGTTAAAATGGACCTATTTTGAAGGATCAAGAATCACTTTTATTCTTTCACTCAAATCTTCAAGATGTATTTTACTCATAGTATCGCTAGTACTTCTGGCAGCAGACATAGTAGTATTCTGCAACCTTTTTAGCTCAGCCCTAGCAACAGAGCGAATATCACTCTGACTTACATTAACTCGAGTTCCACGACTCGAATTACCTTGGTTTTGTGTCATTAAATATGCCAGTCTATCTACATATGCGCGTTGTAAATTTCTTCTGTATGTATCTATACTATTTCCGTTAGAAAGTTCAGAGAAGATGCCATTACGAAGGTCATCCATCATATTTAATAAAGAATAACTCTGAGCACCTTGAACGGCTTCATTCTCACTCATACGCGCCATTCTACCAAAATCTAAAAGGTTATTTAGGGTTCTAACCTGTACACCTCTTAAATCATTTACACTACCGTCAAACTGGATTTTATTAAAAATGTTTTGATCTAATAACCATCTCGGCGTTGTAAAAAGTTGCTCGTTTATAAAAAGTAAACTCTCTCGTTGCTTATTTCTATCAACAGCGGTATAAACGGCTCCAGACTGATCATAGGTTTTATAATACTCATAAACACCGCCTACATTTGCAGCGACGTGCCCCATATATCTATTAAATTGACCCACAACTTGATCGTACATTGTTCCTAAATCGCTATAGTTTTTACCATCTTCTGCAGTGTACTCTATAAGTTTAGGTACAATTCGCTTGAGATTCATTATTCCATATCTACTTGCTTTTACCGCATCATCACCTAAATCTTCTGTTTGCGAACTTGGATCAATAACACCACGTTGCTGTCTCCCAAAACGGTACATAGGATCACCCGCATGTTCTAGAATCCATTGGTCTAAGATTGGTTTTTCATCTTCTGCACTTTTGTTAAGAATTTCTCTGTAGCCCCAATTGATCGCATATTTATCATAAACACCAATATTAGGCATTAATGCTACATCACCATCTCCAGGTTGTGCCACATAATTAAAGCGAGCATAATCCATAATAGAAGGTGCCGTACTATTTTTTGCAGTAAATTCTGGGTCCCGCAGAGAATCTACTGGATACGCTACAGAACTCCCCATATTATGAGGTAATCCTAAAGTATGTCCAACCTCGTGAGAAGATACAAAACGTACCAAACGTCCCATAATCTCGTCTTTAAATTTAACACCTCTTGCTTCTGGATTAATTGCTGCAGTTTGCACAAAATACCAGTTACGCAATAAAGTCATTACATTATGATACCAGTTGATATCAGACTCTAAAATCTCTCCACTTCTTGGATCACTCACGTGAGGTCCATTAGCATTGGGGATGGGAGATGCTAAATATCTTACCACAGAATAGCGCACATCTTCTGGAGACCATTCTGGATCTTCTTCCACTGTTGGAGGGTCTTTGGCAATAATAGCGTTTTTAAAACCTGCGGCTTCAAAAGCGACTTGCCAATCATTTATACCTTGCTTAATGTATTTTTTCCATTGTTCTGGAGTCGCTCTATCTACATAATATACAATTTGCTTTTTAGGTTCTACAAGTTCACCACGCATATAAGCACCACGATCTTCTGGCTTTACCTCTAATCTCCATCTGTCTAAGTAACGTACTGTTTTACTTTCTTGCGCATCCAATCCATAATCTGTTTGTCCTCTTGCAAACCAACCTACACGTTCATCAAAATAACGACGCTTCATTGGTGTTTCTGGCAGTAAAATCATAGACGTATTCATCTCTACAGTTATAGAGCCCAATGTTCCGTTGCTAGGTGGTTCTTTAGCATTGTACGTTTTAACGTGTCTCATCTCTATGTTTTCTGGGTAGCTTTTTATACTTTCTACATAAGATCTATTTTTATCTACATTAGAAACCTTATAACGCGTTCTATAAAATGACGGAATTCCTAATGCTTTTACATCGCCTTCTAGAAATTCATTTACTTTAATCACCGTAGATGTAGAGTCTTTACTTATTGTTTCTATATCAAAAGCATATAAAATGGGTTCGAAATTAGAATTTTTAACCGCTTCATGAATAGCCAATGAATCTGCAGCAAAAACTTGATGTGAAATGATACGAAGTAATACTTTATCATCTTTGCGATCCCAACGTAATACCTGCGTATTTGCTTTACCACCACCAAAACCAAGGTTAGAAGCAGTTTTTGCAATACGTGACACCATAAGCATTTCTTTATTAAAAAGACTATCTGGAATCTCATAGAAGTAGTCCTTTTTAACTTTGTGTACCGCAAAGAGACCAGAATCTGTAACCGCATCTTTAGTGATTACTTTACTGTATACCTTCATGGCATCTTTATCTTTTTTCTTAGAAGCTTCTGTAGCTTCTTCTTTACCTTTTTTCATTCCTTTTTGAGAAGAACAAGCGGTAATCACAAAGCATATAGCAAGCATTGAAAGTAATTTAAACTTCATAGTTTTGATTTTTGAATTGAAGCATCGAAAATAACCAATATTAAGAAGCTTCTATATTTCAAAATGTTAAAACAAATATAAAATGCCCGAAGAAATAATACGCAAAATAGAATAGGTGAAAGTTAAAAGGAAATAACCTCTATTCTGAAAAATGCCGGTCAAGAAAAATGAGCCGCTTTTGAAGCCAAGTAGTCATAAACAGAAGGTCTTCATCACTATGCTCTTGTTGCCAGACGAGCACTTCTCGCTCAAAAATAAGCCGCTCATTAAACTGGTTAATATGCGCATCAATAGCACCAAACAAGGCTTCATCACTAAAATAGGATTCTCGTAAATCTCGCCATCGCGTAATGACGCTATTTCTATAGGCATTAGGGTTCTCCTCCCATAATCTAGAGAACAGATTATTAGTAAGAATATCTGTGGTAATATTCATCTCGCGCCCATCTATAACTGTACCTAAGACTCCATCAAGGTCCCATGGAACGATAAAATATGGACTATCCGCATCATATTTAGCGAGGTAATAATTCTTTCCTAAGTTATCAGTACCTCTTAAAAGATTAATAAAAAGGTAATAATCTATAAGATTTTGTTCGTTAAAATGCTTGGTATAATTAGCGGCAAACTCAGCTTTAGTGGCATGGACCACAAAAGCAGTAGTTTTCTGCAGGTTATCAAAGTAATATACATAGGCATCTTCTCCTGGGTATTCTGCTCTAAAGCCTCCCCAATGTGGCAATGAAGACTTAAACTCTGGAGCTTCTTTAAACTCTGTCGCACCTTTATATTGGGCAGCCTTATAAAGTTCGCCACGCACTAAGTCTTGCTCCTTTTTCTTTAATTTAAGTAGCTTCCTATCTACTTGATCAATCATAAGATAAACACCTTGATAGGTGTTATTCAAGAAAACTTCTACAAACTGCTCCCCTATTCCACTTTTTGCATTTGGCTCTAAATCGGCATAATGTGGTGCATGTATTTTTCGCCATAACTGTTGAGAAAAATTGGCTCTCATTCTTAATGGCTCATTGTACATGGCATCTAGTACAAAGTCATCATCGCTTCGTAAACCGTTAAACTTTAGGTCTTTTGACTCTTTTGAAGTGGCGTCAGTCCAGAATTCAATGTCGTATGATTTCTTCGGAAATGTTAATGAAATATTACCTCTTTGCTCAATACCAATAGTACTCACAAAAGTGGTGTCCTTGTCATAATAACGAAACTCCGCGGCTATTTTAGGATGATTAACTATACTGTCTAATACTGAAATATGAAGTATTGGAAAAGAAGTAGAATAGACGGTATAAGGGACATCGTGATGTGTCACTTTATAGGTTTTCTTTCTTGAAATTTCTGAAGTAGGTATATCTAATGTAAAAGAATCACCAAATGTAATTTCTGACCACTCTCGGGTTTTTGATATTTCAGAAGTATTCCATACGATGATGCCATTTGTATTATCAATGACATAGCTGTGTGGTAGCGGCTGATCTTTTAGGGTTTTCTGGCTAGAAGCCATCGTGCAGCTTAAGAGTATAAGTACAAAAGCTATATTTTTCATATTACTCTTTAATAATGATAAAAGTTGCTCGATACCCGGTGAGTAGATTCCATTCTTTAGCAGAAATGAGTTTCCCTGTATCATCATAAATATGCAACTCTGCCGTGTTAGGCCCGGAATTTCCTTGATTTAATGCTACAAACTCAACTTTATTTGGACCTTTATCTAGGGGTAAATCAAAACCCTGAAAACTCCCGTACAAGCTCACATTTGCCCGAACGATATCATCATTTACCAACACCATTATTTGATCGCCATCTACTGCTTGATGGTCTCTATAAACCACATTAACATAAGCTCTAGTCACTCTTATTTCGCCAAGATTTTGATCTCGAGCATATTCATTTGATGCCTTTTTCTCTTTAGAAAAATACTTAGGTGCATCATTTGTTTTATAATCTAGTAAGCCGTCACCTTTTGTTATATCCAATGGTTTAGGGTCTAACTCACCAATGCTTTTCATACTAAACTTGGGGTCTTTCTCTTCGGTTAATTTAGGTAGATTTATTTTAGGGAATGACGAAGTCGTTGGTGGTGCCGCTTTATCCGGTGTAGGCACTTCGGGATCTGCCTCAATTTTAATAACCCTATTAGGTCGCTCTATTTGCGCAAACAAAGCGGTTGATGATACTAAGAGGAAGAAGATAATAAGATGTCTCATTTCAGTAATTTGTATGTATAAGGTTCAAATCAATAATTGAACCAAACTCTATGTACAACAATAGAGACCATAAAATAGCAATAATGTTGCAAAAGTAAAGCTATAAGATACTTCAATTAATAAAAATATGTTAATAAATTTGGAATTGTCAATGCTACACCATATAATGGGCTCAGTTAAATATAAAAATATCCTATGAGACAACTTAAAATCACCAAGCAGGTAACAAACAGAGAGACTAAATCTTTAAATAGTTACCTACAAGATGTAAGTAAAATTGATATGATTACTGCCGAGGAAGAAGTAGAATTGGCACAACGTATTCGTGAGGGAGATAAAAGAGCCCTTGATAAGTTGACTAGAGCAAATCTACGTTTTGTGATTTCGGTGGCTAAACAATACCAAAACCAAGGGCTAAGTCTTCCAGATTTAATTAATGAAGGAAACGTTGGTCTTGTTAAAGCTGCAAAGCGTTTTGATGAAACTCGTGGTTTTAAATTTATTTCTTACGCAGTTTGGTGGATTAGACAATCTATATTACAAGCAATCGCAGAGCAATCTAGAATTGTACGTTTACCACTTAACAAGATTGGAGACATAAATAAAGTAAAGAAAGCGAGCATACACTTACAACAAGTGTACGAGCGCGTGCCTACAGCACAAGAGATTGCAAACGAACTTGACATTACAGTATCAAGCGTGAAGTCTTCTATGAAAAATAGTAACCGTAGTATTTCTATGGATGCACCATTTCAAGAAGGTGAAAACGATAATAACTTATATGATGTAATTAGTTCTGGTGAATCTCCTAATCCAGATAATGGATTAATGCAAGAATCATTAAAGACAGAAATTGACAGGGCACTTGATACGCTATCTCAAAGAGAAGCAGATGTGGTAAAACTTAATTTTGGTCTCTCTGGAAATCCAGTGATGACATTGCAAGAAATAGGTGACACCTTTGATTTATCTAGAGAAAGGGTTCGTCAAATACGTGAAAAAGCGATTCGTAGATTACGTCACGAGTCTAAAAGTCATATCTTGATGAAATATCTAGGATAACATTTAGTTCTTTAAAAACTATTAAAACGGAAGCAAGCAATTGTTTCCGTTTTTTTATGCACCGTTTTAGTCATAGATATGCCAATGTGTTAAAAAGTTAATTGTGATATTATTAGCTATCATTTAACATAACTATAATAGATACGCTAAAATAAATAGAAGAACTTTGAACTATTAATACTAACAAACCATAAAACTTAGAATTATGAAAAAATTTGCAGTACTATCTGTACTATCCTTAGCAATTTTGACCGCTTCTTGTGTGTCAAAAAAAAAGTACGTGGAACTAGAAAGCCAGTACAATGAAACCGTATCTACACTGAGCAAAAGCCAGTTAGAAAATGAACGCCTAGAATCAAGGCTTAGCGATATTGATGAAAAAGTAGACACCTACTATAATAGGATTCAATCACTATCAGATAGCAATACCTCGCTAGAACAGATAAGCAGAAGTCGTTACCAAAAGATGGGCAACGTTGTCCTTTCTGAAAATGATAGGGATAAAATGAAAGCCGCATTAGCTCGTGTAGATCAAAACAAGCTACGCAATGCCAAAACACTTCAAGACTCTATGAACCTTATCGTATCTCACAACCTAAAAGCTGGATTGAGTGAAGATATGATGACCAATAATGATGATATTGACATTACAATAGATGAAACTGTCGTAATGATTACAATCTCAGATAAGATGTTATTTAACTCTGGTAGTTATAAGATCAGTTCTAAGGCAAATCCACTCTTAGAAAAACTAGCAGCACTAATTAACAGCGAACCGGCATTAGAAGTAATGGTAGAAGGTCACACCGACTCGCAAACCGTAAAAAAAGGTGCAAGTATAAAAGATAACTGGGACTTGAGTGTTGAGCGCTCTACGGCTGTAATTAGAAAATTACAAGACGTGTATAATGTGGCTCCCGAAAAATTAATTGCAGCTGGACGTAGCAGTTATCAGCCACTTACAGAAAATGAGACAAAAGAAGGTAGATCTAAAAACAGAAGAACACGTATTGTAATTCTGCCTAACCTTGACAAGTTTCTAGCACTATTAGCTGACAAAGGGTAATTGATTAAGTTAAGTTTAGAATGAGAAAAGCACCTATAAATAAGGTGCTTTTTTTATACAGAAATAGTAATAGAAATCACATTCGTCAGAAAATTCATATACCGCTATCTACTTTTAAAGTTTTAATCTACTTCCTTTAATTAACACTAATCCTCTATTTAACAGGAGGCATTGTAGGTCTTACTTCAATCTTACTAGGCAATGTTCTCGGGTTCATTTTTAACAAATCAACTACTAATTCACCAATATCTTCACTCTGTATTTTCCAAGCGTCTTTATCGCTAGGTTCATTACCGTTAAAATGTGTAGAAACGCTACCAGGCATAATCGTACTTACTTTTATTCCGCTCTGCCTAACATCTAACATGGCAGCCTGAGTAAAACCAGTTACCCCAAATTTACTGGCATTATACGCCGTACCTCCCGCAAAGAAGTTAGTTCCTGCCAAACTAGAGATAGAAATATAATATCCTTGACTCTTTTTTAATGCAGTTAATGCAGCTTTAAAGCTATAAAATGCTCCAGTTAAATTGGTGTCAATCACTTGGTTCCATTGTTCAATAGAAATATCTTCTATGTGACCAAAATGCCCTAAACCAGCATTTGCTACCATCACATCTAGACCACCAAATTCTTGCACTGCTTTTTCAATCGCAGATACTTGTTCTTGGTAGTTACGCACATCTGCAGCTACTCCAAATGCTTTTGCTTCGCCAGTATTGTCCTTATTAAGATTACCCGCCGCCTCATCAGCTTTTTTTTGAGATCTACTTGTAATAACTACGTTCACCCCATTAGCTAGTAATGAATGTGCTATCCCATATCCTATTCCCTTTGAACCACCAGTAATGAAGGCCGTTTTGCCTTTTAAATCTTTCATATATAAGTTTTTGATAAAGTTACAAAGACTGTACTACTCTTTTATTAAGATTTCCTTAATTTTAGATAATGAAATTTTTTGTGGCTTCCCTACTTTTATTAATCCCTTTTAAACCAGTTGATTCTAATGATTTGATGGATATGGCCTTCTACGGGACAGAATTTGATTATGAAATACGCTACGCCACACCAGACAACTTTATTGGAGAAACACTTTATGATTGCGATAAATGTCTATTACAACCCCAAGTGGCAATTGCTGTCTGGGACGCCAATCAATATTTTTGTGAATTAGGTTATAAGATTAAATTTTACGACTGTTACCGCCCACTTGATGTACAAAAATTTATGTGGTCAAAAGTACCAAGACCTAACTATGTTGCAAATCCTTATGGTAAAGGCAGTATACATAATAGAGCAGCAGCAGTAGATATTACCCTAGTAACTTTAGAAGGTTGCTTTGTAGAGATGGGCAGTGATTACGATTTTTTTGGTCGTGCATCTCACATTGACAATCTCAACTTTTCTTCGGAAATATTAGCGCATCGACAACTGCTAATAGAAGGAATGCAAAAACACGGGTTTCAAACGGTACGCACAGAATGGTGGCATTATAGTTTCAGAAAAAATTACGGCTTTTCTATTCTAAATGATGATTTACCTTGCGAATAAATTTAGGTAAGCAATTCTCCAATATCATTCTCATTATTAACCATTCGCAACGGGAGGTCATACTGGCCACCGTACATTTTCAGCTCTGTAATATTACCTGGCAATAAGAATCCAGCCTCGTTAAGCTCAGTAAGTACTTTATTAATAATACGTCCCTTTAAAACATTTGCTGCTACTTTATAATCTTTAGTATATACCCAGAAAAAAACCTTTAAGTTAATCGTACTTGCTGCTAATTCCTGTTCCATCACAAAGTTTTTATGGGTATCATTCTGTACTATACCATCGGTGGTTGCTAGAATATTCTCGATAATGGCTTTTGCTTGTAAAAGGTTATCTTCATAACCAATACCTATTAAAAAGTCAATTCTAAAAAATCCATCTGCAGTATAGTTGGCAACAGGTTTAGTAAGTACATCGCTATTAGGTATATAAATATCACGACCATCACTTGTTTTTATGTGTGTGTATCTAAAATTTAAAGCTTTAACGTTTCCGAAGTGAGCATCAATTTTAATCGTATCATTAATATTAAATGGTCTATTAAAAGCTAATATGATACCTGCCAGAAAATTTTTCCCTATATCCTGAAATGCAAAACCAAGTATTATTGCTCCACCACCAACAGCGGTAAGAATACCCGTGGCCACGCCATCAAGCCCCGCTGCTTTTAAGGCTAGATATGCCGCTATTGATATGAGTATTAATTTTAAGGCTTGCGCTAAAAATCGCGCCATTAAAGGATCATTAGATTTTTTTATAAATCTTTTTCTATAAAAATTTGTAATCAATTGGGCTATTAATACACCTGCAACGATAATAAATATACCAAGGATAATACGTGGTAAAGCTGTAACTATTGAATCGTAATAATATGCCATTGCATCTGTAACTACGGCAATAGTTTTATTTGTCTGTAAGCTCATAAAATTATAGCGGATTTCCGTAGATGTCTAATTCAATCACATTTTTACCTAGTTTTTTCACTTCTTTTAATTGTGTTGCTTTATCTCCAACAACTAGATATACCATATCTTTTTCGTCAATATAGGTTGTAATAGCGTCTTTAAAATCTTCTAATTTCATACTCGTTAATAAGGCCTGATCTTGATCTACATAATCTAAAGATCTTCCGTATTTACTAATACGATTAAGCATTCCTAGCTTTGCACCAAAAGATTCAAAAGCTCTTGTATTTGCTTTAATTATTTTGTTTTTTGTAAGATCTACATCTGCATCTGTAAAGCCAGTACCGTAGGTTTGTAGCATCTCTTCAATAATTTTTAATGACGGCAAAGTGGCATTTGCTCTCACACTAGAGTTAATGGTGAATGCCGCCTTTTCTGCACGTTCTGGTATTCTAGAATAGGCACCATAGGTATATCCTTTACTTATTCTGAGTGTTTGAAATAAACGACCACTTGAACCACCACCTAAAATTTCGTTAGCATAATCTAATTTCTTTGCATCTGGATCGTTAGCATTTACCGCGAGTTTACCAATATATAAGACAGATTGCTTAGAGTTAGGGACATCAATAAAGTATAAATTTCCAGCTTTTTCTTGTACTTGCAGGGTTTGATCTTCTATAGCAATCGCATCACCATTCCATTTGTCTGAAATACTTTTCAATGCATCATTCACTAAAGATTTATTTACATTTCCTACTACGTGAAAATTTGCCCCTTTTGGAGATAGGTTTTTGTAGAAGTCTTTTACATCTTGTAATGTGATCTCTTTAATAGTTTCTAAAGTACCATTAGTAGGAATCCCGTAACTGTGATCTTCACCATAAATCAATTTATTAAAGTTGATAGCCGCAATCGCTGTTGGGTTGGCCTCTCTGCCTTTTAATGAAGTTTCTAACTCTTTTTTAAGGCGGTCAAATTCTTTCTCATCCCAGCGAGGTTGTAATAGCATCTCTTCTACATATGCCATAGTCTTGTCAAAATTTCTAGATAAACTACTCCCACTAATCACGATATCTTCAGACCCAGAACCTATGTAGATGCTAGATCCTAATAGACCTATTGCTTCTTCTAATTCTGCAGCAGTCTTAGCCACTGTACCTTCATTCATCAGGTCTGCCATTAATGACGCTACACCTGCTTTGCCTATTGGATCTAACTTATGACCACCTGGTATAATAATATTGAAATTTACCAAAGGAAGTTCGTTGTTTTCTATTCCATAAAGCCCCAACCCATTTTCTAGTTTTCCCGTCCAGACTTCTGGCATTTTTAATAATGGTGCATCGCCAAAATCTGGCTCAGAACGATCATAGGCAGAAGCTGTCTTTTCATACACTGCTTCTTCTCCTTGGCTTACCTCTTCACTAGCAGCCATTGCTCCTACTTCTTCTATCCACACTGTTGCTTCTTCTGCTCCACTTACCGCTAAATCTGGACTATCCTTAGGTACCACACTTGTCATAATGTAGTTTTGCCCTTTAATATATGTATCATAGACAGCCATTACCTCTGCACGAGTCATATTTTTAATAATTTCTGTGTCCTTAATAGTTTGTTCTGGATCTCCTGCAAACTCATTGTCTTGCACTAACTGGAATGCTTTATTTAATACCGTCGCAATACCAGAATAGGCTTGTGTTTCTAGCTCTGCTTTAATGCGTTCTAGCTCATTATCTGTAAATCCGTTAGTTTCAAAATTTGCTAGCCCTTCTTCAACAGCGGCTTTTACTTCATCAAGATCAACACCTTCATTGGCGCGAACTCGTATTATAAACTCTCCAGCTAATTCATTACTACTTTGGTATGAACCAGCATTTGGCGCTAGTTTTTTCTCTTCTACAATGGTTTTATATAATGCAGATTTTTTACTTCCGCTTAATAATTGTCCCAAGACTTGTAGTGCGTAACTATCTTTATTGTAATTCTCAACAGTTGGAAAAACCATTCTTAATTCGGGTAGTTTTGCAAAATTGTCTTTAAATGATAATGACTTTGTTTCGGCTAAAGTAACCGGCATTGGACTTAATGGAGCTACTTCTGGCCCACTTGGTATTTCACCAAACCATTTTTGCACTTGCTTCTTTGTTTCTTCGATATCAATATCTCCTGCTATTACCAAAGATCCATTTGCTGCGCCGTAATATTGATTGTAAAATTCCTTTACATCATCTAATGTAGCAGCTTGTAAATCAGGCAATGCGCCTATTACGGTCCAGCTATAAGGATGTCCCTCTGGATACAGATTTTTTCTAATAATTTCATCAGTATATCCATAAGGTGCATTATCTACACGCTGTCGCTTTTCATTCTTTACTACTTGTTTTTCACGCTCTAATGCTGCAGTAGTCACTGTATTAATCATATAACCAAAACGGTCACTATCAATCCATAAAATTTTCTCGAAAGCATCTTTAGGGACCACTTCATAATAAATAGTACCATCACTCCAAGTACCACCATTACGGCTTCCTCCCCACTCTGGTATCATTTTTCTATTTGCTCCTACTGGAACATTTTCAGAGTCATTAAAAGCCATATGCTCAAAAAAGTGAGCAAATCCTGTTTTACCCGGCACTTCACGATTAGAACCTACGTGCATCACTGTGGCTACTGCCACAATCGGATCACTTTTGTCCACATGTAATATGACATCAAGACCATTATCGAGTGTAAATTTTTCATAGTCTAAGGTAAATTCGGCGTCTTTATTTGCATCCCTATTTTTATCAGATTCACAAGATAGAATTGCAGTGGTTACTGCTATAGCCATTAAGAAGTTGGTTAATTTCATAATAATAGTACGTTTAAAAAATTTCAGCAAGAAAGATAGTTACTTTAAAGTAAGAGGGTACTAAAAAAATCATAAATAATGGATTGACAATTCATAGCAATGTATCTTTGCATAAAAATATAAACCATGAATAAAGCAATAAAAGCTTTTAAGGTAATTAGTGTACTAGAGGCCGTTTCGTTCTTAGTGTTATTATTTGTTGCTTACATACATAGAATGCCTGAAATGGTTAGCGTTGTAGGTAGAGCACATGGTGGGTTGTTTATAGCCTATATTGCAATGGCGATATATGTATCCACGCTTTTAAAATGGAATTTTAAAACACTCGCCATTGTAATTTTTTGCTCAATAATTCCTTTTGGACCGTTTTACGCGGATAAAAAATACCTCCCATGAATCAAGATAAATGGTTTACATATGGTTCTTTTTTAAAAGATTATTTTATTGAGCTTGGTTTAAACAAAACGCTTGCTATTATTCTCAATATTATTGTTTGTTTGGTGATTGTAGCGATTGTCGCGACCATTTTAGATATTATTTTCAGAAAAGTAATTGTCCAAATTTTCAAGGCCTTTAGCGATAAATCAAAAAGTACTTTCGATGATTTTTTGGTAGAAAGTAATTTCCCTAGATATGTTGCGCATTTTATCCCTGTGCTCATAGTATGGTATACCTTACCTTTTGTATTTCAAGAGTACCCCGAGATACTTTCTTCATTATTTACTGTTGTATTATTGTATGTCGTTGTTCTAAGCGTATTGGTTTTTAGAAGTATTTTAAGAACTACAAAAAACTATGCCGAGACCAAACCTAAATATCAAGATAAGCCGCTGCAGAGCTATGTTCAGGTATTAATGATTTTTGCATGGGGAACTAGTATTTTCTTTATCATAAATTTACTCACACATTATGATATTAAAAGTGTAGCCACCTTAGGTGCCGTGTCTGCGGTTGTTCTTCTTATTTTTAAGGATACTATTTTAGGTTTTGTTGCAAGCATACAAGTCTCTGTAAATGATATTGTTCGCATAGGCGATTGGATTACCTTTAGTAAATATGGTGCAGATGGGTATGTTACTGAGATTAACCTTGCCACAGTAAAGGTTCAAAACTTTGACAATACATTTACTACAGTCCCTACCTATAATTTAATTGCAGACTCTTTCCAGAACTGGCGTGGTATGCAAGAAAGTAAAGGTAGACGTATAAAAAGATCTATTTTCATTAAACAAGGTACTGTTAAGTTTATGACTGATGATGATCTGACTAGATTAAAACAGATAAAACTTATCGCTCCTTATATAGAACATCGTGAGAAGGAAGTTCAAACATTTAATAGAAATAGATCTGTAGAGAAAACTTCGTTAATAAATGGTCGTAATCAAACCAATTTAGGGATATTTAGAACGTATGCAGAATCTTTTATAACAGAAAACGAGTTGATCAATCCAGATTTGTTTTTAATGGTACGCCATCTTCCTCCCACAGATAAAGGGATTCCAATTGAGGTTTTCTGCTTTAGCTATGACAAGAGTTGGGAAAACTATGAACGCATACAGGCAGATATTTTTGATCATCTTATTGCGGCAGTTCCTTACTTTGATTTGGAGATTTTTGAAAGCCCTTCTGGGACAGATTTTTCCAAATTTGGAGTGAATTCTACAAAAGATAAGTAGCAAGTAACTATTTTTTATTTCTTTTCGGAAATAGTAATTACTGCAGTACTGCCCATTTGAAGGCAACTTATACACTTGATTTACATTTCAGAATTAAAAATTATTGTTTTTGTAACAATTAATTAACCCATGCGTCCTATCTTTATATCAATAACTAAATTGAATCATGAAAAACATTAAAACTTTTTTTGTAGCAGCATTGATGCTTGCTATCGCTCCAGCAGTAGTTGCACAGACAGCAGACGAAATCGTAAATTCTTATTTTGAAAACACAGGTGGTATGGATGCCTGGAAAAGCTTAGAGGCTACAAAGATAAGTGCCACGGTAAATCAAGGAGGAATGGAAATTCCAATCGACATCTATAGTACTAAAGAGGGTAAGCTTGCTATTATTGCAAACTTTCAAGGTATGAATATGACTTTTATGGCATATGATGGAGAGACAGCTTGGAATACCAATCAAATGACTATGGCGCCAGAAAAAATGACGCAAGAGCAAACAGATAATATGAAGCTACAGGCAAATGATTTTCCAAGCCCATTTATGGATTATCAGTCTAAAGGATATACAGTTGAGTATGTTGGTGAAGAAACAATGGAAGGTACAAAAACACATAAAATCAAAATGGTACAAGAGCCAATGATGGTTAATGGTGTGCAAGAAGAAAGCATCACGTATTACTATTTTGAAGCAGAAAACAATGTGCCAATAGCTACCGAGGTTTCCGTATCTGGTCAAACCATGAAAGATACCATGAGTGATTATGAAGAGGTAGATGGCTTATATTTTCCTTTTGCAATGACCATGATGGGTGGAATGCCACTTGAAATAAAAAGTGTAGAAGTGAATCCAGATATCGATCCAAAAATATTTACTTTTCCTGCAAAGGCTGTAGTGAAAGAATAACAATGTATCAATAGTATTAAATCCCCTTTGTTGGGGATTTTTTTTACATCATTTTTAACCAAATACTAAAAACCAACCCACATGAAAAAACTAATAACCCTATTGATAGTGCTAATTTTAGCTCCTTTTGCTACCAGCGCACAAGAATCAACAGCATTAAAAGGAAAAGAACTTTTTGGCGATATGCGCGCTAGACACATTGGTCCAGCATTAATGAGTGGTCGTATTAATGATCTAGAGATGCACCCTACTAATTCTCGTGTTATATACGCCGGAACTGCTGGTGGTGGCGTATGGCGTTCTAATGATGGTGGAGCCACCTTCTCTCCTATCTTTGATGATCACGTTCAATCTATAGGCGCAGTAGAATTGGATCCTTCTAATCCGGATCAAACGATATGGGTGGGAACTGGAGAAACCTGGACCCGTAACTCCGTTTCTGTAGGGGATGGATTATTTAAATCAACAGACGGAGGAGCAAATTTTAAAGAAATTCCTGGATTTGAGAATAGTGAGCGTATTGCCTCTGTTATCGTGAATCCAAATAATTCCAATGAAGTTTATGTAGGTGTACTAGGTGCCTTATGGAGCGCCAGTGAAGATAGAGGAGTTTATAAAACTCTAGATGGCGGAGCCACTTGGAAAAAGATACTATACGTTGATAATAGTACGGGCGCGGCAGATGTGATTATGGATCCTAAAAACCCTAACATTCTCTATGCATCTATGTGGGAGTTTAGAAGAAGCGGATGGGGTTTTAGTTCTGGAGGAGCAAATAGCGCTTTATATAAATCTACAGATGGCGGTACTTCTTGGAATAAAATTCATAGTGGCTTTCCTGCTGGAGACCTTGGTAGGATTGCAGTAGCAGTTGCTCCAAGTGATGGGAATATTTTATATTCAGTATTAGAAACAGAAGATAAATCTAAAAACGGACTTTGGAAATCTACAAATGCAGGGCAAACTTGGGAACACCTAAATAACGATTTTGGCCTTGTAGTTCGTCCATTCTATTTTTCTAGAATCACAATAGACCCTAAAGATCCAGATGTAGTGGTCAAGGGTGGTTTAAGCGGTTCAATAAGTAGAGATGGCGGTAAAACCTTCCAGAACCTAGGGAACATGCACAGTGACATTCACGACATCGCTTTTCATATTGATTACTCAGATCAAATGTTTAGTGGAACAGATGGTGGGGTATATCGCTCTTGGGATGGTGGTGTTACTTTTGAAATAGTAGAAAATTTACCCTTATCTCAATTTTATCACATTAGCGTAGATGACGCAACACCCTACAATGTGTATGGAGGATTGCAGGACAATGGTTCTTGGTATGGTCCCTCTTCTTCTCCTGGCGGTGTAAACGCTCGTGATTGGAATAGTGTGGGTTATGGAGATGGATTTAGAGTACTAAAACATCCAACAAAAAATATTGTGTATTCTGAAATGCAAGGGGCCGAAAACGTTTGGCGTTATGATGTAGCTCTTAACAGAACAAAAACAATACAACCGCTTGCAAAAAAGGGAGATGCAGAACTACGGTTTAACTGGAATGCACCTATGGCAGTAAGTTCACACCAGCCAGATCGTTTTTATATGGGAAGTCAATTTGTCCATAAAAGCGAAGATATGGGGGAAACGTGGAAAATTATTTCGCCTGACTTAACTACTAATGATCCTGCAAAGCAAGACCAATCTAAATCTGGAGGATTATCTGTTGATAATAGTGGTGCTGAAAACCACACCACCATATTTACTATCGCAGAGTCACCATTAGATCAAAACATAATATGGGTTGGTACAGATGACGGGAACGTACAAGTCACCACAAATGGCGGTAAAAAATGGAATAATGTGACTAAAAATCTTACTGGAATCCCAGCTAATACTTGGGTGTACCACATTGAAGCAAGTGTACATAATAAAGGAACCGCCTATGCCGTATTTGATGGACATTCTAGCGGAGATATGAAACCTTACGCTATGAAAACAACAGACTTCGGAAACACCTGGAAAAACATAATTAGCCCAGATATTCAAGAAAATGCTTTTGTGCGTAATATTCAGGAAGATTACGAGAACGAAAACCTGCTATTTCTGGGTACAGAATTTGGATTATACGTTACCATTGATGGAGGAAGTAACTGGTCCCATTTTACAAATAACATGCCTCCTGTAGCCGTTCATTTTATTGACATGCAAAAGCAAACAAATGATATTGTAATGGGCACTCACGGTCGTGGTGTAATTATTATAGACGACATTAGCCCTTTACGAGAACTAAATAATAGTATTTTAGAAAAGGAAGTACATTTCTTTAAAACAACACCATTTACTATGGTAGAAGAAAGTGGCTTTTCTGGTAATTTTGGGGCAGAAACACAGTTTGTAGGGAATAACAAGCCTACAGCTGCAAGAGTAGTTTACTACCTTAAAAAACGGCACACCTTTGGTAAAATGAAAATGGAAGTACAGGATATGCAAGGAAATAAAGTAGCAACTTTAGATCCTGGTAAATCAAAAGGGATTAATATCGTTACTTGGAATTACATTAGCAAAACTCCAAAATTAGCGCGGTCTAAGACCATGGCAAGAGGAGGATTTACTCCTAAAAGAGTCCCAGCGGGTACCTATAAAATAGTGATGACAAAGAAAAAAGAAGTCTTTGAAAGTACTATTGAGGTTGTCTATGATGAAAAAACACCAACCACACTAGCTGCTCGTAAAGAACAAGAACAGTTATCAGGAGAATTATTTGATATGGTTGAAGAACTTGCTTTTTTAGTAAATGAAATTGAAGAGACTCAAAAATTTACAGCAAAGATGATAACCGATCAACCTGCAGTTTTAAAGTCCGCTCAAAAATTTCAAGATGCCTTAGAAGCGTTGCGCAAAGATCTAGTGATTACCACTGGAGACAATTATGTTGAAACTGCAGAACCTGAACTTCGTGAACGTATGGCAGATTTGTATGGAAATGTAGCTAGCGCATATGATGCTGTGAGTCCATCACGAAAAGATAACTACATCTTAATTAAGGAAGAAATGGCCGCAGCAAAAAAGCGATATGACAGCATTAAAAATAAGGATGGGAAGAAGTTTAAAGACGCTGTTGAGAAAGCCGGAGTTACATATCCAACCCTACCTACTTTACAAGAGTTTTTAGAAGATTAACATAGAATCTCGTGAAACTTAAAAGGCACCTTCTGAAAAAATTCAAAAGGTGCTTTTTATATTAACTTCTGATTGTTGACATAATGTCGATAACTTAAAGTAAAGATTATCACACCCTAAACGGTATACGTGTATCTTTAATAAAACACAATTAGTATGGAAACTAGAGACACACAATTAATTGCCCTAAGACCAAAGCTCCCTAATGTACGTCTAGATAGCTCCATGTCTTCCGAAGAATCATTTCAGAATAAAACATTACGCCCTATTATAAAACTACAAAATGATCTTTTAGTAGCCGTATTTAATAATTATATCAATAAACATAAAAATGTATTTCAAGACCTTACAATAGATGGTCGTCTTGATTACATTGATAATACGATACAGAAAGACATCAAGTTTAGAAACGCTTTAAAAGGAATTATAATTGGCCAGTTTACTGTCCTTGAATACGAATTATATATACAAAACTCATCTGCGCTTAATAAAAGGATGATGAATATTGTTAAGGAAAGATTGAAAAACAACTTGCTGCAATTTGAAAACAAAGCACTTTAGCAGTGTACAGCATTAACACAATAGTCTACTCCAGTTTATTTTTTATTCTATCAAAGAAACTCCGTTTAAATCGGTGGTTAGCACAGCACTCATATAATTGTAATAAGGTCTAAGCAATTGAAAATGATATAGTAAATTCTCTAAAAAATCGGAAGCATGAACTTCTGCATCTGTAAATTCGTGTTGCACAAAGTAACTCTTCAGTCGTATTAAATCAATGTTTGGATCTTCTTTACTGAAACCTTTTGGGGCGGTTTTTACGGCATTCGATTGATTAAAGCCTCCAAAGGCAGTATTAAAATCTGGTTTTGCTAGTATCTCTCTAATCTCTGTAGCATCCATTTCAAACTCTTTACGGATTCTTAATAAATCTGCAGGTTCTGGAGCAAAAAAGCCTCCAGCCATAAAATTGTTCCCAGGTTCTAGTCGAAGGTAATAGCCTCCTCTGCGCTGCGCTCCTGATCTACTCCAACTCACACTGCGGTGTACATTGTAAGGCGTTTTATCTTTACTAAAACGAATATCTCTATTAATTCTGAAAATTTTCTGCTTGGCAATCTCGTCTGTTTTTTCGAGCCCGTTTTGTATTTCGGTATAGAAAAGCTTTAGCTCTTTTTCACTCGCTAAATATTCTTTTTTATGTTCCTGCATCCAATCGCGATGATTGTTTTTGCCTAATTTTTCAAGAAATTTAAAGGAAGATTTAGGAATGGTTACGCTCATAATATTTCGGTGTAAAATGTAAATATAATTGCTTTTCCTTATATTGAACGGCAATAACCTTAAAACCAACTCAAATGAATACGTACAACAAACCGACAAAAGGCTTCTGGATTATAGCAGTCATTGCATTATTATGGAATCTTATGGGGACTATTCAGTTCTAATCTGCAACAGTACTAAAAGATATGCAACGTGAGGTATTAACAGATGCTGAATTTGCTTTAATTGATAACACGCCCACTTGGTACGCAGTAGTTTTTGGTATTGCAGTAGTTACGGGTGTATTGGGTAGCTTGTTTCTTTTACTGCGGAAGAAGTTAGCCATACTACTTTTTACAATATCTGCAGTTGCAGTTATCATCCAGATGGGATACTGGATTTTAGGCACTAATGTTATTGAGGTATATGGCACTTTAGATGCCATTACTATGCCTCTAATTGTAGTTATAACGGCTATTGTACTCTTGTTTTACAGCAAAACTGTTGCAAGAAAAGGATGGTTGTCTTAAGCTATCAAACTCAAAAAGGCTGCGAAATTTGCAGCCTTTTTTTTATAACCATTTCTTTCTTTTAAAATAAAATAACATCCCAAAAAACACGGCAATCATAGCTCCCCAGAGTACAAAGTAACCGTATTTAAATTTAAGTTCTGGTATAAACTCAAAGTTCATCCCATAAATACCAGCCATAAAAGTAAGCGGAATAAAAATGGACGCCATTATGGTAAGCACCTTCATAACTTCGTTCATTTTATTACTAATGGTAGTCATGTACATATCCATCAACCCCCATATCATCTCTCGATATATATCTACACTTTCAGAAACCTGAATAATATGGTCGTATAGATCTCTAATATAATTATTAGTACGTTCTTCTATAAGTGCTGTATCTGTCTTTTCGAGACGATTGATGACTTCTCTTAAAGGAAAAACAGCTCTTCTTATTTTTAAAATCTCTTTTTTAAGATCTTGTATGTCCTTCGTGATATCATCTTCCACTTCATCTCCAAACAATTGATCTTCAAGTAATTCGATTTTATCACTCATTACTTCTATCACATTAAAGTAATTGTCAATTACAGCATCTAATATGGCAAACATAAGATAATCTGCTCCGCCATTGCGTATACGACCTTTTGAGTTTTCGAGCCGTTCTCTGAGTCCGTCAAAGACATCCCCATCTGCTTCTTGAAAAGTTAAAACGTAGTCATCACCCAAAACTAAACTAACGTGTTCATTGACAAATTCGTTATTTTCATTATAATGGAGCATTTTAAAAACGATAAAAAGATAGTCATTATACTCGTCCATCTTTGGGCGTTGATTTACGGAAACAATATCCTCTTGAATAAGCGGATGCAACTTATAATGATCTCCTAGTCGTTCTATTTCGCGAGTGTTATTAAGACCATTTACATTTATCCAAGTCACGTGATCCGTGCCTTTAAACTTAAAAGCCATTTCGATATCTTCTGTATCTATGCGCTCATAGCGTTCTTTAGAATAATCAATAATTTCTAAAGACGTAGATAATCCGGTTTTAACTCCTGTATATTTTACTGCACCTGCAGCATAGTTTTCCGTTTTTTTTGTCTTAACATGAATTTCTTTATTTCTATTTTTTCTCGCACTCATGGTGTTGTTATTTAAGCTAAATATAGCAGTAATTATTGGTTGTAAAAATCTACACCTTGATAATGTTAATTAATTGTAAAAAACTCCAACCTATACGCTTTATTATAAGCTATATAAATGTTAAATTCGCTAGTACATCAAATTTAATTAATCTAGAAGAATAACAATTGATGAAAAATTTTTTGGTCGCCTTATTGGTTTTCCTTGTTTGGTCTGTCATTGGGTTATGGATATATTCATTTGGTCATACTTCAAATTTTGCAAAGAATGATGCGGTGCAAGATATTTCAGCAATGGAGACCGCATCCCCTATTGCTCAAAAAGACACTATTTCAATTGCTTCTGAAATAGTCAACATAGAAAAAACACCAGTACCAAAAGAGTTCCAGATCTTTTCAATTGATGAGCAAATTCTATTTGAATCAAATCAAACTATCGCAATCAAAAAGGATAGTTCTCAAGTGAATTTGCCCACTGAGTTGTCTGTTTTACCATCACTATTAGCATCCTATTTGTTTGAACATCCTGGGCAAGAAATACACATTACTTCTAATTATAGTCCATCTGCGAAACTCCAAACGCCCAACATAGGAGAACAAAGAGGGAATAGTTTTAAAAAATTATTATTAGATGAAGGCGCTGATGTAAATCAAATAGTGATAAAGCCGGTACTTACTACCGCTAATTTTGAGACTGATGATTCGCTACAAAATGCAATGACATTCTCCTTTAAACTGCTAGATAGAAATCGTATTGAAAATCATAAAAGTGCGATTCCAGATTTGATTACGTTCTACCCTACTTACAACTTTGATGAAGTTATCGCTAATAAAAAACTAACAGCATTTTCTGATTCTGTTGTCTCATTGCACGAGGCGCATCCAGAGTTAACAATAAAGGTTATTGGACATACAGATCATATAGGAGCGAGTTCAGAAAATTATATCCGTGGATTAAAATCTGCGAGACAAATAAGATGGTACCTTGTGACCAAAGGAGGAATAGACAGAAAAAATATTATAGCCTTATCAAGAGGCGAAACCGAGCCATTACTTCGTGACGGAAGACCGGCCAGTAGAAAAGAAAATGCACGGATAGAAATACAGTTTTCAGAAAAAAAATGATAGAAACTATAGACATACAAACGCTATGGTCTGCCTACGGCGGAATATTTTTACTTATGCTAAGCACCTTTATTTTGGGCTATGGTCTTGCCACCTGGTTTTCTAAAATAAAAACCACTACTGCAATGAAAGTTCAGAAAGAAGAGATAGAGTCATTGCACAATATTCAAAATATTAAAGATATTGAGACCATCTTTACAGAAATCAAACCAAAGATTATTGATATTGTAAAAGAGACACAAAAACAAACCGCGGCTATCAAAGCACCAGAAGCAAAAATGACCGTTGCAGAAAAAGCTAAATCTACTTATGTCTCCTATTCAAAAAAAGCAGTAGTACTCAACATGGACACCATAGGCTTGGGTAATCCAGATATACCAGATGATCTTACCAAGATTGACGGCATAGGTCCGTATATTGAAGAGCGTCTAAATATTATTGGCATATATAATTTTGAGCAAATTTGTAAGCTCAACATAAGCGATATACGGGTAATCACTGAACTTATTGAATTTTTCCCGGGAAGAATAGAAAGAGATAACTGGGTGGGTCAAGCAAAATCGTTAATGATATATCGTTCAAAGTTATAAATTCGAAAATTTTATTTCGCTTCTAATGGTTATTTTATTAAACCAACCACACTTGGAGTAGTTGTCATTGGACTCCTTATTGCACTTTCTTTTCATTGGATTCTACATCTCTAAAAAAGAAGAAAAAAATACCCTCTAAGTTTTTCTTTACTTGCCGAAACATCCCTTAGCAGCTATTAGTAATAACTATAACAGTAACAACCTTCATTGCCATTATCCCTTAAGCTATTACCTGTAGACGTAAAAGAAAACCCCCAAAGACTTAGTCTTTGGGGGTTTTCTTTTAATTTAATGCAAAGTGAATCAATAGATCAAATTTGGAGCAATTAGTTATCACCTAAAATTAATGGAAGACCACTATCTCCAGATCCCACGATTACTACTTTAGAATTCGGGGATTCTGCTAATTTTAAAGTGGCATCAATTCCTTTATCTAAAAGAATTTTATCTGTAAGTGAAGCACTTAAAATTCTATTTGCATCCGCCTTACCCTTTGCCTCAATCGTTACTTTCTCCGCTTCTTTCTTTGCCGTTACAAGTCTAAATTCATATTCTAATGATTCTTGTTCCTGCTTTAATTTTCGTTCAATGGCCGTTTTTATAGTAGCAGGCAAAGTAACATCACGAACTAACACTTCATTTAATTGCACGTATTGCTTGTCAAGTATTAGTTTAGTTTCTTCAAAAATCTCGTCTTGAATAACATCACGTTTACTACTGTACAGTTGTTCAGGTGTATACCTACCTACCACGCTTCTTGCCGCACTACGTATGGCCGGCTGTATTACACGTTGCAGATAGTTCTCCCCAAGTGTTTGGTGTAAAAACCCTACTTTTTCTGGTACAGGTTGGTACCAAGCAGAAGCGTCAATTTGTATTTCAAGACCATTAGATGAAAGTACTTTCATCTTTTCAAAAAGTTCTTGTTGTCTTACCTCGTACTTAATCACATCGTTCCAAGGTGCAATAAAATGTAATCCCTCGCCTAGTGGTGGTACATCTGTAACAACTCCATCTGTTAACTTATATAATACCCCAGCTTCCCCAGATCCTATTCTGACAAATGATTTCATCATAACAATGATGAGTATTACTAATATGATGATTACTGGTATGCCTATTTTTGGTAATTTTTCCATGCCGTTTGTTTTAAATTAAATGAGTCCGTTATATTTTCTAATAAACCACTCTAATGCGAGGGTTAATGCAATTAATCCTAATAAATACTTCCAATCTATGAGCGGTACTATTTTTTGTTCACTCTTCTGGACGGTCGCAAAACGAACATCACTAATAAGTGCCGCAGATAACGCTTCATATTGACTAGTAGTAAATAATCTTCCTTTTGTATTAGTCGCTAAGGTACGTAACTTCGTTACATTAGCACTATTAAATTGTTTTTCTGCATCATATCCAATTACAGTAAAGTTACCACTTCTGGCAACACTTTGATCTTGAGCAGATACCGTATACTTATAATTGCCGGCTTGCAGCGAACTTAGATCTACTTCAAAGAAGTTATTACGCAAAAGCATTGGATAAACAGTACGATCCTGGTTTTCTGCATTAACTACAGTGATGCTTAGCGGTACTCGAGGGTCAAATACAAAGTTTTTATCAAAGTATTGTGCCGAAATTTTAATGGCATTATTATTATAGTAAAAAGACTCACTACTAACTTCTAACCTGCTTCTGCGCTTATTAGAGGCTAAATACTGCACCATCTTACCGACAAAGTTATCAAAGGTTTCAAAGTTTTTCTCACGCACATAACTCTCTGCTCTCCATCGCCAAAGATTTTCTCCATCCCATATGGCATGGCGATTTCCATTTAACTCCATAGTGGCAAGCATAGATGTTTCAGAAGAAAAACCATCTACTTGCTGCTCTAATATCACCTCGTGTGGGACCGTAATCTCTAATTCTCCAAAAAGAGTGCGCATAGGTGGCATTCGTGAAAATCCAATATCTTCAATAGCAAACGTACCGTAATTTATATTCAAAGCGCCCGTAACTTCTTCAGATTGATTGGTAGCGTTTTTGTTAAAATTTGTTTGCGCTGTGTTTAAGAAATTCCAATCGGTCTCTAAACCAGAAATAATGAAACTGTTTTTCTTTAAACGATCTAACTCAGAGAACACACCAGCAAAGGTTCTGTCTGGCTGATATAAAATAACCAGTTGAGAATCATTTAGTAATGACACGGCTTCAGAAGGTTTCTTTAGCTGAAACTTTCTTTGTTCATTACTCGTGATTGCTTTTTTTAATGCTCCTAAATCTGGATGAATGATGTTGCTTACTACCAAAACATTAGTAGATTGATCAATAACCTCTACAGCAAAGTACTTGGCATTATTAGAGGTGTTCTTCTCGCCCGTTATAGGAACCACTTGTGCTTTGTATTTTTGAAATCCTACAGCAGTGGCAGGTAGTGTAAATGCAATGGTTTCTGATGTTTTACTTTCATTAAAGCTCACATTTTTCGAATAGACTGTATTCCCTCCTTTACTCACTAAAAAGCGACTGTTTACAGCTCCTTTACCAGAATACGATAAAATAACCTCTACCGGAAATTGATTCTTAAGAAATGCATATTTATTGGTGTTCAGTTGTGAGATTTTTAAATCTGTATATTTTGTAGAATCTCCAACGGTAACAGGAAACACAGGATTTTTAACTGAACTCCCTAAATATTGATAATCTCTCCCTATGGTTTGATTACCATCTGTTATTAATAGTATCGGTGCTGTTTCATCTTGATACAATTCTGTAATAGAAGAAAGCGACTTTGAAATGTTTGTATTTTTAGCTGTAAAAGACAGCGAATCTAGGCTATTAATATCTTCACCAAAATCAAAGTAGTTAATATCAAAAGCATCGTTTAATGCCACGTCTGCTTTAAGTGCCTCAATAAGACCTACGACACTTCCATTTTTATCTAATTCACTTATTGATAGTGAGTTATCTACAAGTATAGGAAGTTTCGGTTTAACTGAATAATAGTTATCTGTTGTCAATTTCGGATTGATCACCAACATCAATATAAAGAACAAAGTTAAAAATCGAAGTGCCCCAAACAGCCACTTAAACTTACCATTATACTTGGCTTTATACCCATACATGAAAATAGCAAGCCCAAGCGATACAAGGGCCGCAATACATATATATAAAATAGTTTCTGGAGTCATGAATGATTTGCAATGTATGTCCTAGTAGATATTGGGAGTAGATTTACGACTTACGGTTTACAAATTTTACACCTTAAATCTTTAACACTGAAACTTTAAGTTAGCATCCCTCCATCCACGTTAAGTACTTGTCCGGTAACATATGCAGATAAATCACTAGCAAGATACACGCATGTATTTGCAATATCTTCTGGCGTTCCACCGCGTTTTAATGGTATAGCTTCTCTCCAAGATTGCACGGTAGCTTCGTCTAGTTTACCTGTCATCTCAGTTTCTATAAAGCCTGGTGCGATAACATTACATCTAATCGTACGAGAGCCAAGTTCTAGTGCAACTGATTTTGAAAAGCCTATGATTCCAGCTTTAGAAGCCGCATAATTAGTCTGGCCCGCGTTACCCTTTACTCCTACTACAGAGCTCATATTAATAATAGAGCCTTTACGTTGCTTAAGCATCGTACGTTGTACTGCTTTGGTCATATTGAAGACAGACTTCAGGTTTACTTCAATTACGTTATCAAAATCTTCTTCAGACATGCGCATAAGCAAGTTGTCTTTTGTGATACCCGCGTTATTAATCAAGATGTCAATACCACCAAAGTCTTCTATCACTGCTGCTGCAAGCGTCTGAGATTCGTCAAAATTGGCCGCATTGCTTTTGTAAGCTTTTACTTTAACACCTGTTTTGCTAAGGGCTGCAGCTAATTCATCTGCAGGTGCTGCAGATGAGTTGTAGGTAAACGCTACGTTACAACCGTGACTTGCAAAAACTTCTACAATTCCTTTTCCTATTCCTCTGCTACCTCCTGTAATGATAGCTGTTTTTCCTTCTAATAGTTTCATATGGTTGCTGGCTCGACCCGAGATCGATGTATTAAGTTTAACGAATATTGAATACATATAAATTCTGGTGAATCTTTAGATTTTCAGAAATTACACGGACTCAAATATACCAAAAGCTTCACGCTTTTACATAAAAAAGCCCTACATATTTGCAGGGCTATTATTATATTATGTAGAAATGATTAAGCCATCAATTCTGCTACTTTTAATCCTATTTGAGCAGGTGAGTCTACCACGTGAATACCACACTCACGCATAATTTTCTTTTTTGCTTGTGCTGTATCATCACTTCCGCCTACTATCGCACCTGCGTGCCCCATAGTACGTCCTGCAGGAGCCGTCTCACCAGCAATAAAACCAACAACTGGTTTTTTACTTCCACTATCTCTGTACCAGTAGGCTGCATCTGCTTCAAGCTGGCCACCTATTTCACCAATCATAACTACCGCTTCTGTCTCTGGGTCATTAATTAAAAGCTCTACGGCTTCTTTAGTTGTAGTTCCAATAATAGGATCTCCACCAATACCAATAGCTGTTGTGATACCAAGACCTTGTTTTACCACTTGATCTGCGGCCTCATAGGTTAATGTTCCAGATTTTGAAACAATACCAACCTTCCCTTTCTTAAAAACAAACCCAGGCATAATACCTACTTTTGCCTCTCCTGGAGTAATCACTCCTGGACAGTTAGGACCAACAAGTCTGCACGCTTTATGCTCAATATAGTTTGCTGCTTTAATCATATCTGCAACAGGAATTCCTTCGGTAATAGTTATTATTACTTTAATACCAGCATCTGCAGCTTCCATTATCGCATCTGCAGCAAAAGCTGGCGGTACAAAAATAATGGTTGTGTCTGCTCCAACTTCTTTTACAGCTTCTTCGACCGTATTAAAAACAGGTCTATCAAGATGTGTTTGCCCACCTTTACCTGGAGTTACACCACCTACTACATTTGTTCCATACTCGATCATTTGACCTGCGTGAAAAGTACCTTCACTACCGGTAAAACCTTGTACAATTATTTTAGAATCCTTGTTAACTAAAACACTCATGGGCTATTATTCTTTTTATGTGATTAATTTTCCGTGACTTCTACGGAAATATGCTGTTTTTTGAGATGGCAAAGATACAATATATCTCTGTTTTTAAAGAAACTTGTTCTTAAGATTTTACACTTTTACTTTATGATAAGAACCATTAGTATCATCTTGATTCATGGCAGGCTGGCTTACTTGATGCCCTCTATATAACTTGCCGTCTTTTACTTCCCAAATAGATATAAAATGAGCAATACCTAGCTCTTCATCTGGATTCTCAATAGTACGTACATAATACTTATAACGTGTTGTTACATAATTATCATCTGCAAGTACATGACTCACCTCGATACGGAGATCCGCATAAGTGCGCGCTATTTCTTGAAAAGTCTCTACAATTTCTTTTAATTTAAAAATAGTGAGCCCTTCTGTGCTATTCCATATTAATTCTACATCTGGATGCATGTACTTACTTAATACGGTATCATCATTTAAAAAATCTGAATTGTAAAAATCTTTTACAATCTGTTTAGCGTTTACACTCATGTTAATTTATCTAGTTTTTCAATTATATCTGGTATTAACCTGATGGAAGCTATTTCCTTATATTTTTTTCTAAATTCATCTGCCGGTGACCCAAAATAACTCTTATGTCCCGCTAGTGACTTACTCACTCCGCTTTGCGCAGAGATCACTGCTTTTTCACCTATGGTCACACCGCTAGTTATAGCGGCTTGCCCCCATATGGTTACAAAATCTTCTATCACTACACAACCTGCTACCACTACCTGTGCAGCAAATAGACAGCGTTCACCTATTATAGTGTCGTGACCTATGTGTACTTGATTATCAAGTTTTGTCCCTTTACCAATAGTAGTAGACCCGGTTACACCTTTGTCTATAGTACAAGAAGCGCCAATATCAACATGATCTTCTATCACTACATTACCGCAACTCAATAATTTATCAAATTTTTCTGGTCTTGTTTTATAATAAAAAGCATCTGCTCCTATAACAGCACCAGCATGAATAGTCACATTATCGCCTATTACCGTATTATCATAAATACAAACATTGGGATGTATTAAACAATCTTTACCAATTTTCACATGGTTACCTATAAAAACATTAGGCTGTATTACCGTATGTAATCCTATTTCTGAAGAATCTGAAATTACGGCTCTTGCAGGTACAAATGGATTAAAATGGCTAGAGATTTTATTAAAATCTCTAAAAGGATCATCAGAGATCAATAAGGCTTTGCCTTCTGGGCAATCTACCTCTTTGTTAATCAACACAATAGTCGCAGCAGACTCTAGTGCTTTGCTATAATACTTTGGGTGATCTACAAACACAATATCTCCGGGAGTGACTACGTGAATCTCGTTCATACCCAAAACAGGAAAGTCATCTTTACCCACAAATGAACAGCCTATAAGCTGAGCAATGTCTTTTAACGTTTGGGGTGCAGAAAACTTCATGAGTCAAATATAAAAAAATCCCTCACTGTATTTGATACAGGAGGGATTTATTTTTGGGCAGAAAGCGATACTACTCCTTCACTCTCTCTTTATACGTGCCTTTTTCTGTTTCTACTTTAATCTTGTCACCTTCATTAATAAACAAAGGCACATTTACGGTCGCTCCGGTTTCTACCGTTGCTGGCTTTAAAGCATTTGTAGCCGTATTTCCTTTTACACCAGGCTCTGTTGCCGTCACTTCTAGGACAACACTTGCAGGCAACTCCACCGATAATGGGGAGCTATCTTCAGAATTCATTATCACCGTCACCACTTCTCCTTCTTTCATTAATCCTGGGTTGTCTAATGCTGCCTCTAACAAACGAATTTGCGTGTAATCTGCTTCGTTCATAAAATGATAAAATTCGCCATCATTATACAAATACTGAAACTTGTGGGTCTCCACACGAACATCGTCTAATTTATGCCCTGCAGAAAATGTATTATCTACTACTTTCCCGTTTGTCACACTTTTTAGTTTGGTTCGCACAAAGGCTGGCCCTTTTCCTGGCTTTACGTGTAAAAACTCGATTACTTTGTAAATATCGTGGTTATACCTAATGCACAATCCGTTTCTAATGTCTGATGTTGATGCCATATTATATTTTTTATGTCTTTTCCGCGAAGGCGGAAATCTAAATCCCCTAGCGCAATTATTTTAAAATTTGTTTATTCTTTAACTATTCTCATTTTCTTCGGAAATACAAAATCTTTACAATTTCCAAATTAAATAAAAACGTATTAATTACTGAAATACCCTTTCATTATACCTCGCTTAGAATTTTTGATAAATTGTAAAATCTCATCACGCTCTGGAGTTGCTTCCATTTCTGCTTCAATAATTTGAGCCGCTTGCGAGTTATTATAACTTTTTTGGTACAAAATACGATACACATTTTGAATTTCTTTAATCTTATCTGCCTCATAACCACGACGCCTTAACCCAATAGAGTTTATCCCTACGTAACTTAAAGGCTCTCTTGCTGCTTTTACAAATGGCGGTACATCTTTACGTACCAAAGATCCTCCTGTAACAAAGGCGTGATTACCTATCATACAAAATTGATGTACAGCGGTCATCCCAGCTAGTATCACATAATCACCCACCGTACAGTGTCCTGCCAGTGTGCTATTATTAGAAAAAATACAATTATTACCTACGATGCAATCGTGCGCAATGTGGCAATAGGCCATAATAAGACAATTATCACCAATTACCGTTTTACCTCTATCTACAGTACCTCTATTTACGGTTACATACTCCCTAATGGTTACATTATCACCTATTACAGCAGTTGTATCTTCATCTTGAAACTTTAGATCCTGTGGTATTGCTGAAATTACAGCACCTGGAAAAATATTACAGTTTTTTCCTATTCTGGCACCTTCCATGATGGTTACGTTAGAACCAATCCAAGTACCTTCACCTATGATTACATTATTATGTATGGTTGTAAATGGTTCAATCACAACGTTTTTTGCAATCTTCGCTCCTGGATGTACGTATGCTAAAGGTTGATTCATTATAGATTTTTTGTTTTAACTATTTGCGCCATTAATTCTGCTTCTGTCACCAACTTGTCACCTACAAAGGCATTTCCTTGCATATGGACAATCCCTCTTCTTATAGGCGTGATTAATTCTAGACTAAACACTAAAGTATCCCCTGGGTTTACTTGTTGTTTAAATTTCACATTATTTATTTTCATAAAAAATGTTAAATAATTTTCAGGATCTGGTACGGTACTTAATGCCAAGATACCTCCTGTTTGTGCCATTGCTTCTACTATAAGAACACCTGGCATTACTGGAGCACCAGGAAAATGACCCACAAAAAAGGGCTCATTCATAGTCACATTTTTAAGACCAATTACATGTTCACTAGAAAGCTCTAATATTTTATCTACAAATAAGAATGGCGGCCTATGAGGCAGCATTTCCATTATCTGGTTAACATCTTTAACAGGCTTTGCATTCACATCTACCTTAGGAACCTTACTACGCTGTTCTAGTTTAATTTGTTTTGAAAGTTTCTTTGCAAACTGCGTATTTACGCCATGACCAGGTTTGTTGGCTATGACTTTTCCGCGAATGCGTGTTCCAACTAATGCAAGATCCCCTATCACGTCTAATAGCTTGTGTCTGGCCGCCTCATTAGCGTGATGTAATGTTAGGTTATCAAGAATTCCATTAGGTTTTACAGAAATGGACTCTTTACCAAAGGCCTTTCTGAGTTTGGTCATTGTTTCTGGAGAAAGCTCTTTATCTACATAAACGATGGCATTATTTAAATCACCACCTTTAATAAGACCATGTTCTAATAACATTTCTATCTCGTGTAGAAAGCTAAATGTTCTTGAGTCTGAAATTTCTTTTTTAAATTCTGATATTCGTTCTAAAGAGGCATTCTGAGTTCCTAATATTTTTGTCCCAAAGTCAACCATAGTAGTCACTTGGTACTCATCACTTGGCATCAATATAATCTCACTACCTGTTTCTTCATCTTTATAAGTAATTACTTCTGTAACTACATATTCTTCTCTAAATGCATCTAATTCTAAGATTCCAGCTTTCTCTATAGCCTCGACAAAAAACTTAGAAGAGCCATCCATAATAGGAGGTTCACTGGCATTGAGTTCTAATATACAATTATCAACCTCCATACCTACAAGAGCTGCAAGCACGTGTTCGCTAGTTTGAATATTTACTCCATTCTTGTCAAGATTAGTACCTCGTTGCGTATTCACTACATAATTTGCATCTGCTTCTACAACAGGATTATCCTCTAGATCTACACGTATAAACTTGTACCCGTAATTAACAGGAGCAGGCTTAAAAGTGAGTGTTACTTCTGCTCCGGTGTGCAGACCAACACCTGTTAACGAAACTTCTTTCGCTATGGTTGTTTGTTTACTTGTACTCGTAGTCATTATTGGTTATTTTTTTCAAAGGTATTAAATCGCTTCATGATATCTGGCAGATTTTTAAAGTGAACATAGCTTTTGTTCCAATCTCCATAATTAAATGCTGGTGACCCTTGTAACACCGCATTGTCTTTTATATTGCGTCCTATTCCACTTTGTGCTTGTATTTTAACATTATCGCCAATAGTTAGATGACCAGCGATACCCACTTGTCCTCCTATCAAACAGTTCTTACCAATCTTTGTAGAGCCCGCGATGCCTGTTTGTGCAGCGATAACCGTGTTCTCCCCTATCTCTACATTATGTGCAATCTGGATTTGGTTATCAAGCTTTACACCTTTTCTAATAATGGTAGAACCTAAAGTAGCTCTATCTATTGTAGTTGCCGCACCGACATCTACATGGTCCTCTAAAATTACATTTCCTGTTTGAGGCACTTTACTATAAATTCCATCTTCATTAGGCGTAAATCCAAAACCATCGGCACCAATAATAACGCCGCCATTAATCACACAGTTATTTCCAATAACAGATTCAGAATAGATTTTAGCACCTGCAAAGACAACTACGTTATCTCCAATGCTAGCATTATCACCTATATATACATTAGGATATAGTTTTACATGATCACCAATAGTTACATTGTCTCCTATATAGGCAAAAGCACCTATATACGGATCGGCTCCATACGTCGCAGACTCTGAAATAAAAACCGGCTGTTCAATACCTGTTTTATTCATCTTAACCATATTATAATACTCCAGTAATTTTGAAAATGCCTTATAAGCATCATCAACTCTAATCAATGTTGTTTTAATTGGATTTTCTGCTTGAAAGTCCTTATTTACAATTGTTACAGAGGCCTGTGTATCATATATATAAGAGGTGTATTTTGGGTTTGCTAAAAATGTCAACGAGCCAGAGACTCCTTCTTCTATTTTAGCTAATTTAGACACTTCTATCGCTTCATCTCCTTCAACTTCTCCTTCTAGAATGCCTGCAATTTGCGCTGCTGTAAATTTCATAGACAATAGGTTGTGCACTTTGTCAAAATGTTACATCAAGTGCACACAAAAATAAGGAAAATAATAGACCTATGTTAGTAGGTGATTTTAAGAGGTTTAGATGGCTTCGGAAATGTTTCAAAAAAGGACAAAGAGAAAAGAACAAAGAAAAAAGATTCTTGCATCTTGGTTCTTGGCTCCCGCAGTGAAGCGGTCTTGTATTATGGTTTCTTTATTCATTCTTTGTTATTGAATTATATTTAGTCCTTAGGCTGCACTTCGACTGCGCTCAGTGCGACTCTGTTCTTTGGTAAAACGGTCTTTGTTCTTAGTATTTGATGCGCTCTTCTACCTTCTTTTTTCCTGCAGCGAACTGTTCATGTATCAAACACAGAAACAACTATCAAGTAAATCTGCCAATTACCGTTACTCCCCCAATCCTTTAGGAAAGCAAAAATAATGCTTTACTACTTTTTGTGATAAAGCCTCTATATTAAGAAGATCACTGGCTTTTGCTACATCAACTACCTTTCCTTTTTTGGTCAGAATATTAATAGTATCATGGCTCATATTATATGCTTGGTTGGTCATCGTACCTGTAAACACAAAGTAGTCCGCCTCTGCTTCTGTGAGCATGTGTCTATCCATGAGCTGTTTTCTTTTTTCTAAAACTTTGGCCACTGGAATGGCCTTCTTCTTTATTTTAATTTTAAGTAAGGTTCTGTTTAAGATCATTTTTGACAATTCTGACAAAACAAAATCATCATTTGATGACCAAAACTTCATGGCAGAAATTATATCTGTATCATCGAGTTTAGCAAAGGTCTCAAGCACTGCTGTACTAAAACTCTTTTTCTCTATTTTATGTTCCAAAAAGTACTGTAATGCATCACTACACCTTAATGAAATTCCTTTTTGGCTTAACTCCTTAGCACGTCTTAATACACGCATTAGGAGATTTTCTGCTACAAATCCTGTTTTGTGTAAGTATACCTGCCAGTACATTAGTCTGCGCGCGACAATAAATTTTTCTACAGAATAGATTCCCTTTTCTTCTACCACTAGTTTATCATCCTTTACATGAAGCATAGAGATAAGACGTTCGCTATTCACGGTACCTTCTGCCACACCCGTGTAAAAGCTATCCCGTCTCAAATAGTCTAAGCGATCCATATCTAACTGACTACTAATTAGCTGATGTAAAAACTTTCTAGTGTATTCATTCTTAAAAATAGAAATAGCAAGAGCTAATTTGTTTGACATTTCGGTATTAAGGGCTTCCATAAATTGTAAAGAAATGTCTTCATGGCTTATACCATTAACAATACTGTGCTCCATGGCATGTGAAAACGGCCCGTGACCTATATCATGTAATAGTATACCTATATATAATGCCTCTGCCTCTTCATCACTTATCGCTACCCCTTTGAAACGAAGTACTTGTACTGCTTTTTGCATTAAAAACATAGCCCCTAGGGTATGATGAAAACGGGTATGATGCGCTCCAGGATAGACGAGGTAGCTCATCCCCATTTGTGAGATTCTACGCAATCGCTGAAAATACCGATGCTCAATTAGATTAAAAATGAGCGAGCTAGGGATGGTAATAAACCCATAAATGGGGTCATTAATTATTTTTAAGGTATTTCGTTCTTTCAAATTTTAACGTTTATTTATGGTTTCAAAAGGCCATCACAGATACTTCATAATTAATTTTGAAGTTATAACAATAATTCATTTCTAGTACAGTGATTGAATTTATGGTATTTCGGCATTAAAACTACTGAAATGTTCTACTAGGAAACCAGTCTATCAATTAAACATACTCCTTGGCAAAAAGCGGCGGAGCTCTAAGACAAAGATACATATATGAGTGAGATTAAAATTTTATGGGTTGACGACGAAATTGCATCATTAAAGCCTCACATTCTTTTTCTTGAAAAGAAGGATTATAATGTGACCACAGCACAAAGTGGTACAGAAGCACTTGAGATTGTTGAAGAGCAAACTTTTGATATTATTTTTCTGGATGAGAACATGCCTGGGCTTACCGGTCTAGAAACTTTAGCCGAAATTAAAGAGAAACGCGCAGATGTTCCTGTGGTGATGATCACAAAAAGTGAAGAAGAATACATCATGGAGGAGGCTATTGGGTCTAAGATTGCAGATTACTTGATTAAACCTGTCAATCCAAACCAGATTTTATTGAGTTTAAAAAAGAATCTGGATCATTCCCGTTTAATTAGTGAGAAAACAACCGCTAATTACCAGCAAGAGTTTAGGAAGATTGCGATGGATATGGCCATGATTAACACGTATGAGGGCTGGGTAGAGCTCTATCAAAAACTCGTATACTGGGAGTTGGAGTTGGAGAATATAGAAGATAGTGGGATGTTTGAGATTTTAGAATCTCAAAAAACAGAAGCAAATAGTCAGTTTTGTAAATTTATAGATAAAAATTATCCAGACTGGTTTAATGGAGAAGAAGATGCTCCTGTAATGTCGCATACCTTATTTAGAGATTGGGTAAAACCTCATTTAAGCCAGAAGCAACCTACGCTATTAGTGGTAGTAGATAATTTAAGGTATGATCAATGGAAAGCATTTGAACCCTTTGTACAAAACGCATACAAAAAAACAGAAGAGAAACTCTTTTGCAGTATTCTACCTACAGCAACTCAGTATGCTAGAAATGCAATTTTCTCTGGCTTAATGCCAAGTGATATGGAAAAACTGCATCCTAACTACTGGTTAAATGATACCGATGAAGGTGGAAAAAACATGTATGAGGATAAATTTCTGGAAGCTCAATTAAAGCGACTGGGGCTAGACTACAAATGGAGTTACCATAAAATATCTAGCTTAAAGCAAGGTAAAAAACTCTCAGATAATTTTAAAAAATACAAAGACGATGATCTTGTGGCGGTGGTATACAATTTTGTAGATATGCTCTCACACTCTAAGACAGAGATGGAGGTTATTAAAGAATTAGCCTCCACAGACAAGTCTTACAGATCGTTAACCCAAAGTTGGTTTAAAAATTCGCCACTAATGGAGATTATCCAGCAAGCGAGTAAATTAGGCTTTAAATTAATCATAACAACAGACCACGGAACCATTAATGTGAAGAATCCAACAAAAATTATTGGTGATAAAAATACCAGTAGTAATTTGCGTTACAAAACTGGACGAAGTCTTACTTATGAAGACAGAGATGTCCTTGCTGCAAAAAATCCAAAGAGCATACACTTGCCATCTATTAATATGAGTAGCAGCTTTGTGTTTGCTAAGGGTGACCTGTTCTTTGCCTATCCTAACAACTATAATCATTATGTAAGCTATTACAGAAACACCTATCAACACGGGGGAGTTTCATTAGAAGAAATGATTATCCCTTTCTGTGTACTTACTCCTAGATAATTTTGTAAGAATATTCTTCAATAGTGCATTTTATCGATTAAACAAGCGGGTATATCGGTTTTATTGTTATATTTGACCACCATTAATATGATAAAACATACCTACATATTAGAAGACTTACCCGAGGTTGCCACATTTATTTTAAATAATGTGGAAACCAAAAGTGTTTTGTTTTATGGTGCAATGGGCGTAGGCAAAACCACTCTAATTAAAGCTTTAGCGCAAAAGCTCCAGGTAAAAGACACGATAAGCAGTCCTACCTTTTCTATCGTAAACGAGTATGAGGCTGCGGATGATCTTTTATATCACTTCGATTTTTATAGAATAGAGAATGAAGAAGAGGCGTTAGATATAGGAGTGGAAGAATATTTTGATTCTGGAAAATGGGTTTTCGTTGAATGGCCGGAAAGGATAGCCACAATACTGCCAGAAAAGGCAGATAGGATTTATTTAAGCAATAATAAGAACGGAAGTAGAACTTTAAAAATCAACCCAAATTAATTAAATGATCGACTAAATGCATTTTATCGCGATAAATTGAAAAATAATCAGTTTATTGTAGGAATTATTGACAAATTCTTATAAAAAAAGAATAACCACTAAAGATACGTCAATGTTATTTTCAATACATGTGACTTTTTGTGATAGGTTTGTACTATTAACCTCACAAAAAGAACATTATTATGAAGGCAAAGTACATTTTTTTCGCAGCATTATTTAGTATGGGTATTTTCGCGTCTTGCACGCCAGAAAGTATAGAAAATGACAACACAGAACAACAAGT